>DASZVL010000014.1:0-77976 GCA_035547035.1 Mycobacteriales bacterium
CGTGACCTGACGCAAAGCGTCAGGTCACTCCGCTGTCAGGCGGGTGGGATGCAGGACGTAGGCGTTCCCTAGTGTCCCGGGGACGCTAGAGCTCGAGCAGCATCCTCGTGTTGCCGAGGATGTTCGGCTTCACCCGCTCGAGGCCGAGGAACTCGGCGACACCTTCGTCGTACGAACGAAGCAGCTCCTCGTAGACCTCGGGCTCGACCGGCGTCGCATCGAACGCCACAAAGCCGTGAGATGCGAAGAAGTCGACCTCGAAGGTCAGGCAGTAGACCCGCTGGACCCCGAGCGACCGCGCACGATCGAGCAACGCCGCCAGCAGCGCATGGCCCACGCCGGACCGCTGACAGCCAGGATCGACGGCGAGGGTGCGCACCTCGGCGAGGTCAGCCCACAACACGTGTAGCGCGCCACACCCGACGACGGCGCCGTCAACCTCGGCGACGACGAACTCCTGTACGTCCTCGTAGAGCGTGACCGTCGCCTTGTCGAGCAGGATTCGCTTGGGCGCGTAGAAGTCGATGAAGCGGCGGATCGCGGTGACGTCGCTCGTCCTCGCGGCCCGGACGGTGATGCTCACGGAGCTTCGACGAACTGGGCTCCTGCAGCGTCGCGCAGCACCTCGGCTGCGTCGCAGTCTGCTGCCGCCACCGCCTCGACCTCCGCTGCCGCGGCACAGTCCGCCGGTCCGACGCCCGACAGCTCGCCGAGCGCATCCGCGATCGCCTCGCACTGCTGCTCGCTGAGGTGGTCCAGGAAGTGCTCGCGAACGCCGCGAAGGTGGACCGGGTACGCCGCCTCGAGCCGCGCGAGACCCTCCGGCGTCAGCACGGCGTAGATCACCCGCGCGTCGGCATCGCACCGCGCCCGGCTGACCAGGCCCTCGCGCGCGAGCTTGTCGACGAGACGGGTCAGACCACTCGGGCTCAGCACCGCGTGGACCGCGAGCTCGCTCATCCGCAGTCGCTGATCCGGCGCCTCGGACAGGTGCGCGAGAACCTCGTACGCCGGCAGGCTCAGCCGCTGCTCGGACTCGAGCTCTGCCTCGAGTCGTCTCATCACCCGGTTGTGGGAACGAATCAAGGCATGCCACGCGCTCATCTCCCGCTCGTCCAGCGGTCGAGGCAGCTGTGTTGCCATGGGCTAAGCGTAGGGCCTCGCAGCAGGTATTTGTGAATGCAATAAAATGCCTCTAGGCTTTGTTGTAGATGCAAGTACACGCCATCTAGGAGGACCCGATGACTGCTCCGACCTTGTCCACCCCGACCCTGACCGGCGACTACGACGTCGACCCGAGCCACAGCCGAGTCGGCTTCGCCGCCAAGCACGCGATGGTCACGACCGTCCGCGGCGGCTTCAAGGACTTCACCGCCGAGGCGCACCTCGACGAGGAGAACGTGGCGAACAGCTCCGTCCGGGTCGAGATCCAGACGGCCAGCATCGACACCGGCAACGCCCAGCGTGACGAGCACCTGCGCAACGGCGACTTCCTCGAGGTCGAGGCCCACCCGACCATCAGCTTCGTCTCGACCAAGGTCGAGCAGACCGGTGACGAGACCTACGCGGTGACCGGCGACCTCACCATCAAGGGCATCTCGAAGCCGGTGACCGTGAACTTCGAGAAGACCGGTGCGGCCGATGACCCGTGGGGCAGCTTCCGCGTGGGCTTCGAAGGCAAGACCGTGATCAACCGCAAGGACTGGGGCGTCAACTGGAACGTTGCGCTCGAGGCCGGCGGGATCCTCGTCAGCGACAAGGTGACCCTCGAGTTCGACATCGCCTCTGTACGGCGCAAGTAGGCAGCCGCGAATGCCGCCCGTCGCGACCGACGGGCGGCATTCGCATTGTCTGGCACTGAGCGATCTCAACCTCTCGCTTCAACCATGCAAGGCTTTGTGAGTGGCTGAGCTGGTCCTCACACTCGCCTGTCCGGACAGACCGGGGATCGTGCATGCGGTCTCCGGGTTCTTGGCCGAGCGCGACTGCAACATTCTCGACTCGCAGCAGTACGGAAGCCCCGTCACGTCGACCTTCTTCATGCGGGTGCACATCGACGCCCCCATCTCCTCGTCAGCCGTTCGGGCTGACTTTGCGACGGTCGCCGAGCCCTTCCGCATGACGTGGGAGCTGCACGAGGAGACCGATCGCCCGAACGTGCTCGTGATGGTGTCGAAGGAAGGCCACTGTCTCGCCGACCTGCTCTACCGGTGGCGCAGCGGATACCTCCCCGGGCAGCTTGCAGCGGTGGCTTCGAACCACCCGGATCTCCAACCGCTGTCGACGTCGTACGACGTCCCTTTCCACCACCTGCCGGTGAGCGCAGACACTCGCGACGCGCAAGAGGGCCGCATCCTCGAGCTGGTCGAGCAGACCGGCGCCGAGCTCGTTGTCCTTGCCCGTTACATGCAGATCCTCACGCCCAAGCTGTGCGCCGCGTTGCCCGGTCGGATCATCAACATCCACCACTCGTTCCTGCCGAGCTTCCGTGGCGGCCGGCCGTACGAGCAGGCCTACCAGCGAGGCGTGAAGCTGATCGGCGCGACCGCGCACTACGTCACCGCGGACCTCGACGAGGGCCCGATCATCGAGCAGGAGATCTCCCGGGTCGGCCACCAGCAGGATCCGGCCGCGCTTGCCGCGGTCGGCCGCGATCTCGAGTGCATCGCGCTCGCCCGTGCGGTGAGATGGCATCTCGAGCACAGGGTGCTGCTCGACGGAACCAGGACGGTGGTCTTTCCATGAGCGAGTGCCGAAGCGGAGCGAAGGCGGCTCGCTCCGATCAGCCCGGTGGACATGAGTCACGTCGACACGGAGCGGCGGCATGACGGGCATCACGCAGGACGAGTGGCACGCACGCCGCACCTCGTTCGGAGCGGCGGCCGAGCATTACAAGGCCGGTCGTCCCGGATATCCGCGCGAGATCCTGCTGCAGTGCCTGCCCGACTCGGCGCAGGAGGTTCTCGACCTCGCCGCCGGGACTGGTCCGCTCACCGCGAACCTCCTCGACATCGGTCTGTCCGTCGTCGCTGTCGAACCGCTCGAGGAGATGCGCGCCCTCATCCCCGCCGATGCACGAACGCTGGCCGGCACCGCCGAAGCGATCCCGCTCCCGGACGAGAGCGTCGACGCCGTCTTCGTCGGCCAGGCCTGGCACTGGTTCGATGTCCCGCGTGCGGTCGCCGAGATCCACCGCGTGCTTCGTCCCGGCGGTGTCCTCGCACTGATGTGGAACCTGCTCGACGCGAACGACCCGGTGAGTCTTCGGCTCGCTGAGGTCGCAGCGCCGGACGAGTGCAGTCGCGACATGGTCGGCGACGAGGCGCCGGCTCCGTTCGATCCCGCGGGCCTGTTCACGCCGCCGGAGCGATTGATCGTCTCTTACGCCTTGCCTTACAACCGCAATCGAGTGACGGCGTTGATCTCGTCGGTGAGCGTGACGATCAACGCCGCTCCACCGGAGCGCGAAAGGATCCTCGACGCCGCGACCAGCGCAGTGCCGGAGGGAGACTTCTTCATGTCGTGGATCTGCGAGGGCTGGCGGGCGGAGAAGATCACCCCCCAATAGGCTCGCGGGATGCCTGCTTTCTCGCCGCGCGTCCTCGTCGCGCTGGTCGCCTCGCCCGCCGTCGCACTTTCGCTTGCCGCCGTTCCGGCGGTTGCCCAGACGCACACCGACCATGTGCAGCTGCCGAGCCAGGCTTACCGGGCGGGCGACTACGCGCACGGCCAGGCGATGAGCATCCTGCCCCCCGGTGAGAACGGCACCGTGACGGCAGCGCAGATCGCACAGTTCGAGCTCACCAAGGCGCGGGCGCCGTACAGCCAGGACCAGCTCGGCAAGTACGAGAACCTCCTCTACGGCTACCGGACCGTGACCGACGGCACGCTCGGCAAGTACTACGACGACGAGTCGTTCGGAGTGCGGCCGGCGGACGTGATCCGGACCGAGGAGCCGAGCAGCTCTCAGTACCCGGCAGGCGACGTGAAGATCGTGCGCGACTCCCACGACGTGCCGCACATCTACGGCGCGACCGACGAAGCCGCGGCGTTCGGTGCCGGTTATGCGCAGGCCGAGGATCGCCTGTTCCTCATGGACGTGCTGCGCCACTACGGCGCGGGCACGCTGAGCGAGTTCATCGGTCCGTCGTGCGCCGACGAGGAGATGGATCACGACGAGCTGCTCCTCGCGCCGTACACCCAAGCGCAGGCGCAAGCGCAGATCGACCGGCTTCCGCAGGAGTACGGCAAGGAAGGCCTGCTTGCGAAGAACATGCTGACGGCGTACGTCGCCGGCGTGAACGCGTGGGTCGCGAAGGTCCAGACCGACCCGACGTCGCTCGACGGCGACTACGCCGCCGCGGTTGGTCTGCCGCAGCCGTGGACACCTGCCGACGTCGTCGATGTCGCGGGCCTGATCGGTGGCATCTTCGGCAAGGGCGGCGGCGGAGAGGTAGCCAACGCCGCCCTCTACAAGTACCTGCGAGAGAAGCTCGGCAACAGCGCGGGCGCGAAGGCCTTCACCGAGTTCAAGGAGCAGAACGACCCCGGCGCGCAGATGACGGTCGTCGACAAGCGCTTCCCGTACGAGATCGTGAAGCACCCGAACCCGAAGCTCACCGCGCTTCCCGACAGCACATCACTGGTAGGCGGTCCGACGGACACCACTCCCAACTGCAACCTGACGTCGGTCAACCCGACGGCGCTCGCCACGATTGCATCGCTGCAGACCATGCCGCAGCACATGAGCAACGCGCTCGTCGTCGATGCCAAGGAGACGAAGGCGCACCACCCGATCGCGGTGTTCGGGCCGCAGGTCTCCTACTTCGCGCCACAGATCCTGTCCGAGGAGGAGATCAGCGCACCGGACTACCACGCCGAAGGCGCCTCGTTCCCGGGTACCGGACTGGTCGAGCTCGGCCGTGGCGTCGACTACGCGTGGTCTGCGACCTCGGCCGGCAGCGACCTGATCGACCAGCGCGTGGAGAGGATCTGCAAGCCAGGGGGCGGCAAGCCCGCGGCCACGGGCACGTCGTACCGCTTCCGGGGCAAGTGCGTCGCGATGAAGCACGAGGTCTTCACCGAGAGCGCGTTCACCAAGCCGGGCGGGCTGGGCGCACCGGTCACCATCAACCACGACATCTACCTGACCCGCCACGGCGTCGTGCAGGGCTGGACGACGGTCAACGGCAAGCCGGTCGCGATCGTCAACCAGCGCAGCACCTACAACCACGATGTCGACTCGGTGGCCGGGTTCCTGCGCTGGGGCAACCCGAAGCTGACCCACAGCGTGAAGAGCTGGGAGAAGGGCGCGGCGCAGATCCAGTACACGTTCAACTGGTTCTACGTCGACGACCGGCACGACGCGTACTTCGTGAGCGGCAAGGACCCGATCCGCGCGAAAGGCGCGAACCCCAACCTGCCGACGTGGGGAACCGGCGACGCGGAGTGGCGAGGGTTCCTCGCGTCGAAGAACCACGTGCACGAGACCGACCCGAAGCAGGGCTTCTTCGTCAGCTGGAACAACAAGCCGGCGCCAGGCTTCTCGGCCGCTGACGACCAGTACGGCTACGGCCCGACGTACCGGTCACAGATGCTCGTTGCCCAGCTCAAGCACCAGATCCGGATGACGCACCACAAGCTGACCCGCGCCGACGTGGTGCGTGCGATGGAGACCGCCGCCAGCCAGGACCTCGACGGTCTCACGGTGCTGCCGCAGCTGCTCGCCTACGAGCACGGCCAGCGTCTTCCGGCCGGCGTCGAGAAGATGCTCGGCGTTCTTGCCGCCTGGCAGGCGACCGGCGCGCATCGGCTACGGGCCCATCAGGGGGACGGTCAGTACAAGGACCATGCAGCGGTCGCGATCATGGACGAGGTCGAGCCCGAGCTGATCGAAGCGGTGTACGACAAGCTGCTCGGCGGCGGCGGGATCGGCGGCCAGAGCAGCACCGGCGGCGCGACCACGAGCGGCTTCAGCATCCTGCCGATGCAGTTCACCAACACCCCCAACAGCGGAGACGCCCACCTCGGCAGCGCCTACGACGGCGGCTGGGAGGGTTACATGCAGAAGACGCTGCAGCAGCTGCGCGGCCAACACCCGGTCGACCCGTTCACGTCGGTCGTCACCGACAAGTGGTGCGGCGGCGGACCCGCCGACTGCCACAAGGCGATCAACGCGGTGCTGCTGCACGTCTACCGGACGCTGAGGGGCGAGAACGGCTCGCCGAAGGTGAAGTCATGGAAGATCAACAGCGAGCTGATCGCCGATCGCGCCTCGACAGGCAAGGCCGGCGAGACCTTGCCGTTGTACGACGCCATCAGCTTCCGGCCGCTCGGCATCGTCACACAGCCGCTGATCGACTGGCAGAACCGGCCCACCTTCCAGCAGGTGGTCCAGTTCCCGGCACATCGGCCCTGACCTAAGAGCGTCCGGCGCTCAAAGTCTTCGGACTGACGGCGTACACCTCTAGCTCGTCGGGGACGCCCTTTACCTTCAGCAAGGCGAAGGCGCGCCGCTTCTTCGAGCTGACACTGTCGGGGTCGAGCAGCGCGACGGTCGACTGCGAGGCGAGGATCTCGCCGGCCGTCGCCTTCTCCGCGACGCGCGCCGCAATGTTGACGTCGATCCCGAGGTAGTCCCCGCCGAGGCGGCGAGGACTGCCGGTGTGCATGCCGGCGCGGATCCGCGGCCGGTACTTGCCCACCCGGATCCCCTTCAGATTCTCGTTGGCTTCGACGATGGCGTCGAACGCGTCGGTCGGGGAGGCGAAGACGGCCATCATCCCGTCGCCCAGTCGCTTCACGACCTCGCCGCCCCTGCGCTTCACGGGCGGCTCGATGGCGACTGCGACATCCCGCAACAGCCGAAGCGCCTCGTCGTCGCCGGCGCTCAGCGCCCACGTCGAGAAGTCCACGAGATCGGTGAAGACGATCGTGAGCTGCACGTCGCCGTGGTCGTGACCGCGCGCCTCGAGGACGGACTGCCAGACCTGCAGCGCGCCACGGCCGATCTCGCGCACCACCCCGGGCCGGTTCTCGGTGATGTCGGTCCACTGCCGGTTGGCGGCCTCCAGGTGGTTGAACCGCGCTGTCGACAGCGGGTCGCCGAAGTCCTCATCGCCCGGCAGCCGCTCACGCAACCGCCGGACGAAGGCGAGCAACGCCTCGTTCTTGTCGATCGCGCTCATCCCACGCCGTACGACGCGGCGCGCCGGTACCTCGGGGTCGGTCATGTGTCAATGATGCCTAGGGCTCTTCCGATAGTTTTGTCGGGTGTCAGCGGCGCGAATGTCTCATCGCGCTCCGCGCGCCATGAGCCGGCGACGTCAGGTCCTTGTCGGGATCAGCGTCCTGCTCGGCCTCGCGGCGCTGTTGTGGGTGCTGAACGCGCTCGTCGGCATCGACACGAACCTGCTGTGGTTCCGCGCGATCGGCCACGAGTCGGCGTACACCCGCCGGTTCTGGACGCAGGCGCTGCTCTTCGGAGCCTTCGGCGCGCTGATGGCCGCGGCGATCGGCCACACCCTGGTCGTCGCAGTGCGTCAGCGACCGGACTTCAACCCGGACCCGACCCGACAGCGCTGGCGCTACCTCTTCAGCCGAATCGAGCGACGACTTCGCAAGCTGCTCTTCGTCGTCATCGTGTTCGTGCTCGCCGTACAGACCGGGTCTGCAGCAGCAAGCGGCTGGCAGACGTGGCTGCTGTGGCGCAACAAGGTCAGCTTCGGATCGAAGGACCCGCAGTTCCACCGCGACATCTCCTACTTCGTCTTCACCTACCCGTTGCACCGGATGGTGCTGACGCTGCTGTTCCGGATCGTCGGAACCGCAATCGTGGCGCTGCTCGTCGTGGGCTACGCGTACGGCGCGGTTCGGGTTCGCGGCAAGGGCCCTCGTCTCACTCGTGCGCTGCAGATCCACCTATCGGTGCTGCTGTCGGCCTATCTCGTGCTGAAGGCCTTCGCCTACTGGCTGGACCGCATGGCGACGGCGACGTCGAACCGCGGCGTCGTCACCGGCCCCAGCTACACCGACATCCATGCAGTCCTGCCAGGCAAGATCGCGCTGCTCGTGATCGCCGCGATCTGCGCGGCACTGATGTTCATGAATGTCGCCGCGCAGAGCAACAAGCTGATGCTCTGGACGATCGGCGCCATGGCCGGATCCGCCCTGGTCATCGGCGTCGCCCTGCCCCGCGTCGTGCAGCAGTTCTGGGAGAAGCCGAGTGCGGCGCTCGTCGAGCAGACCTCCATCGGCCGCAACATCGCCGCGACGCGCAACGCGTTCGATCTCACCGGCAACGTCAACGTCTCGAATCTGGACACCGGTCAAAGCGCCCCGAGCCCGGCCCTGCTCAAGCAGGCACAGAACGACACGCAGTTCCGACTGCTCGACCCGAACCGGGTGTCGCCGACCTATACCGTCCTGCAGCAGCAGCGCTCGTTCTACGGCTTCAAGTCGACCATCGACGTCGACCACTACACCGTGGACGGCCACGACCGGGACGTCGAGCTCGCCCTCCGAGAGCTCAACATGGCCGCGCTGCCGAAGCAGTCGTGGACGACGCAGCACATCGTCTACACCCACGGCTACGGCGTGGTCGCCGCACCCACCGACGCGACGTCTGGTGGCGAGCCGCAGTTCATCGCCGGCGACATCCCGCAACGCGGTGCGCTGGCGGTCACGCATCCGCAGATCTACTACGGGCAGAGCTCGCCGTCGTACTCGATCGTCGGCAATGCCCCCGGCAAGCCCGGCCGCGAGTACGACCGGCCGAGCACCACAGGCTCGGGAGACGTCACGACGACTCACACCGGTGGCGGCGGAGTGCCGATCGGCGGCTTCTTCCACCGCGTGCTCTACGCCTGGAAGCTACGCAGCGCGAGCGTCCTGTTCTCCAGCGAGATCAACCAGTACTCGCAGCTTCTGTACAACCGCAACCCGCGAGCACGAGTCGCCGCGGTCGCGCCGTGGCTGACCCTCGACGGTGACACCTATCCGGTGGTTGTCGACGGTCAGGTCGACTGGGTGGTCGACGGCTACACGACATCGAACAGCTATCCGTACTCGCAGCAGGTCAACCTGCGGTCGGCGACCTCGACGACACTGACGAAGCAGGGCTCGTCGGTGATCCAGCCGAGCACCTCCGTCAACTACATGCGCAACTCGGTCAAGGCCGTGGTGAACGCCTACAGCGGCGCCGTGACGCTCTACGCGTGGAACGGATCGTCTGACCCGGTGCTTCAAGCGTGGGAGAAGTCGTTCCCCGGCCTGATCAAGCCACAGTCCGAGATCCCCGCCGACCTGCTTCCGCACCTGCGCTACCCGACCGACCTCTTCAACGTGCAGCGAACCCTGCTCGCTCGCTACCACGTCACGAACCCGAGCCAGTTCTACGCCGGCAGCGACTTCTGGAAGATCCCGAACGATCCCACGGTCTCCGGTGGCACACGCACGACCGCAACCGGAAAGACGGTCGGCACCCCGCCGCCGCCGCAGCCGTCGGCGTACTTCACGATGACCGCCCCGGCATCCGCCAACGCGCTCAACGGATCCCCGACGTACTCGCTGTCCACGACGTTGGTGACGCTCAACCGTCGCAACGTCGCAGCATTCCTGTCAGTGAACTCGCAGGCCGGTTCGCCGAGCTACGGCCAGTTCACGTTGCTCGAAGTTCCGTCGACCAGCGTCATCGACGCCCCCGCACAGGTGCAGAACGACATCGAGTCGACGCCGCGGATCGCCAGGATCCTCAGCCTCGAGCGCACCGGCAGCTCGAAGGTGGTGCTGGGCAACCTGCTGTCGGTGCCACTCGGCGGCCAGATCCTGTACGTCGAGCCGATCTACACGCAGTCCACCGGCAGCAGTCCGTTCCCGACGTTGCAGCACATCGCGGCGCTGTGGGGCAACGGTCCGGTCGGCTTCTCCTCGACCCTTACCGGCGCGTTGACGCAGGCGCTCGCGCCCCCGGTTACCTCCACCCCAGGTTGAACACGGCGCTGACGATCAGCCCGAGCACGAGCAACCCGCCGGCACGTCGCACGTGCAGGAACGCGGCCGCGGCGTACCACAGCGGCCAGATCGGATAGTGCTTCGGCGGCTCGGCCGGCGGCGGCGCCAGGATCGCCTTCCAGACCTGGCCCAGCCGCGGCAGCGCGAGCACGACGATCGCGGTCATCCACGGCAACGCGCGTAGGCCGATTCCGAGTCCGGCGGTCAGGTAGAACGCCGCCAGCAGGGCGAGCGTCACTCGCTTCGCGCGCCGCTCCCCCAGGATCACCGGGAGGGTTCTCGTTCCGGCCGGCTCGTCGTAGGGGATCTTGTCGACGTGCTTGCCCATCAGCACGGTGGTGCAGAGCAGGCCGTACGGGATGCTCGCGACGATGACCTGCCACGTCAGGTGCCCGGTCGCCGACAGATACGTGCCGCCAACCATCAGTGGTCCCCACACGACGAGGACGTCGGGCTCACCGAGGCCGCGCTTCTTCAGCCGCAGCGGCGGCGCGGTGTAGGCAACGGACAGGACGATGCCAGCGGTCGCGAACGCGACGACACCCCAGCCGCGGCGGTCGAGCAGGATCGCGGCGATCACGAGGTCGCCGACGGTCGTTGCGGCGATCGCGCCGTACAGCTGGCGTGAGGTCACGAGGTTCGACAGCAGCGGGTGGGGTGCATACAGCGCGCGCGGGTACGACGCGGCGTCGGTGCCGACGTTGGTGTCGAAGAGGTCGTTGGTCAGGTTGTTGTTCAGGTGCGCCAGAACGATGCCGACGATGGCGAGCACCAGGTCGAGCGTGTTGAAGCCATCGTGGCGCACCGCGAGCAGCCCGCCGACCAGTCCGGCGAACAGCGTCATGGGCAGGACCGCGGCCCGCGTCACGACGATCCAGCGAGTGATCCCGTCGATGTCGTTGCCGGCTGCCGGCGGCGGGTTCGTCGTGGTCAGCGCATAGAGCCAGGAACGGGGTCCGTGCCCGCTCGTGGGGGGCGGGGCCAGCTCGCGCGTGGCCTCCTCGGTGGCCGTCATGCCGCAAGGGTCGCACGCGTGACAGAGTTGGCGGATGCTGTACCGCGGAAAGGTCGCAGTCATCACCGGCGCCGGATCGGGCATCGGCCGAGCGCTCGCCACCGAGCTCGCCTCCCGAGGCACCCGGCTCGCCCTCTCCGACGTCAACGACACCGGGCTCGGCGAGACGGTCTCGATGTGTGAGAAGGCGGGCGCGGAGGTGCACGGCTACCACCTCGACGTGGCAGACCGCGCCGCCGTGCTCGCGCATGCCGAAGCCGTCACAAAGGACCTCGGCGAGGCGAACCTCGTCATCAACAACGCCGGCGTCGCGCTCATGGCGACCGTCGAGGAGATGGCCTGGGAGGACCTCGACTGGCTGATGGGCATCAACTTCTGGGGGGTGATCCACGGGACTAAGGCGTTTCTGCCTCACCTCATCGCGTCCGGCGACGGTCACCTCGTGAACATCTCGAGCGTGTTCGGCTTCGTCGGCGTACCGTCCCAGAGCGCATACAACGCGGCCAAGTTCGGCGTACGCGGCTTCACCGAGGCATTGCGGCAGGAGATGCTCATCGCGCAGCACCCTGTGGCAGTCAGCTGTGTCCACCCCGGCGGCATCAAGACGAACATCGCGCGCGATGCGCGGGCGGCCCGCGACCTGATCCCACTCGAGGAGCGGACGACAAGGTTCGAAAAGGCCGCGCGCACGACGCCCGAACGAGCGGCGCAGGTCATCCTGCGCGGTGTGGATCGCAAGAGCCCGCGCATCCTGATCGGCGCGGATGCCCGCATGTTCGACGTGACGGCCCGGGTCTCGGGCGCCCGCTACCAGCGGGTGGTCGCGACCGTCATGCGCCGAGCCGGCCAGCGGCTCGGGATCGAGCTCTAGGTGTCGTGACCCGGGCGGTCGTTGACGGCACGGGCTCGTGATCGCATGTCACATACGTGTTGTGATTTGCGACGCGCATGTCACACAGAGGTTGCATTTCACGACACGCATGTCACATGCGAACGCGGCGCAACAGCAACGTAAGGGATCGACGCCACCGCACCCGCACAGGCTCTCACCACTGCCCGCTACGGTCGGTCGCGATGAGCTCAACTGTCGAGGCGCCAATCCTGCAAACGCGCGGGTTGACGAAGGCGCGTCACACGACCGTCGCGCTGCGTGACGTGGACATCGAGATCGCAGCCGGCGAGGTGGTCGGACTGCTCGCCAGTTGGCGGTTCGGGAGGGCTGACCTGTGACGCTGGAGCTCGAGCGACTGAGCCGGCGCTTCGGTGAGGTGACCGCACTCGATGGTCTGAGCTTCGAGGTCCCCGCAGGCCGGGTGTTCGGCTTCCTCGGCCCGAACGGCGCGGGCAAGACGACCACGATGCGTGCGATCTTCGGTCTCACCGATCTGGACGAGGGCACGGTGCACTGGGCCGGGCGGCCGGTGGGCGCGACCGCGCGCGGCAGGTTCGGCTACATGCCGGAGGAGCGAGGGCTCTACCCCTCGATGGTCGTGCGCGACCAGGTCGAGTACTTCGCACGGCTGCACGGACTCGGGGTCGGCGCTGCCGCGGCTGCGGCCGGCGAGTGCCTCGAGCGGCTGGGGATCCACGAACGCGCCGGCTCGAAGGTCGAGGCGCTCTCGCACGGCAACCAGCAGCGCGTCCAGCTTGCCGTGGCGCTGGTCCATCGTCCCGACCTGCTTGTGCTGGACGAGCCGCTTGCCGGCCTCGACCCCGGTGGGATCGACGCGATCGGCGAGGTCTTGCGGGAGGAGGCACGACGCGGGTGCTGCGTGCTTCTGTCGAGCCATCAGCTCGATCTCGTCGAAGACCTCTGCGAGTCCGTTGCGATCATCGACCACGGCCGGCTGGTCGTCGCAGGCGATGTCGACGACCTGACGACCCACGGGGACCGGCGCCTGGTCGTACGGGTCGAAGGCGATCGCACCGGACGTTGGGCGAAGCGGCTGCGCGGCGCCCGGTTGTCGGAGGTCGACGGCGGAGCGGTTCGGCTGGCGGTCGAGGACGGCGCCGACAGCGACGTGATTCTCGACGCCGCGCGAAAGGCTGGACGGGTCACCGAGTTCCACTTCGAACGCCGGCGGCTCTCCGAGGTCTTCCGGGAGGCGCTCGGATGACCGGCCTTCCGATCGCCATCGCCGTCATCGCGATCGCGTTCATCGTCCGCCGGCTTCGACGCAGGGTCGGCACTGCGCCAGTGGCGCGGCGTCGCGTCTCGGCTCCGTGGCTGCCGAACGCCTCGTCGCCGATCGCGCTGGCAGCCTCTCGCGAGATCACCCAGCGGGTCCGCAGCCGGACGTTCTGGGTGGCGACGGGGGTGACCCTGCTCGCGATCACCGCCGTCATCGTCATCCCGGCGCTCAAGAGCAACGGCCCGGCGCGGGAGCGCGTCGGCATCGTTGGGGCGAGCTCGTCCGCCGTTGCCGCGGCGGCGCGGGCAAGCGCCAAGCAGGTCAACGCGACTGTCGAGATCGTCCCCGAACCAGATGCGCAGGCGGCGTCCGCCGACATCAGCCACGGCAAGGTCGACATCGCGGTGGTCGATGCGAGCCAGATCCTCGTCCGGCACACGCTCGCCGAGAGCGACGGGACAACCAAGGCGCAGCTCGCGCGCGCCCTCGCCGTGATCCTGGGCGAGCAACGTGCGTTCGCGGCCGCCGGACTCACCTCTGCCCAAGCCGTCGCGATCGGTCACCTGCGCCCGATCCCGATTCGCGGCGTGTCGAACCGCACGAGCAGCTCGGTCGAGCAGGGCACCGCGGTCGTCGGGCTGATCCTGCTGTTCGTCCTTCTCAGCCAGTACGGGACCTGGACGCTCATCGGCGTGATGGAGGAGAAGGCGAGCCGGGTCGTCGAGGTTCTGCTCGCCGCGATTCGCCCCACCCAGCTGCTGACCGGCAAGGTGCTCGGCATCGGTGCGCTCGTCTTCACCCAGGCGGCGATCCTCGTCGGGTGGGCCCTCGGTCTCGGGTCGGCCGTCGGCTCCGACATTCTCAAGGGGACAGCGCCAACCGTGCTGTTCGCGATCCTCGGCTGGCTCGTGCTCGGCTACGCCTTCTACAGCTGGGTGTTCGCCGCCGCCGGCTCGACCGTGGAGCGCCAGGACCAAGTTCAGGCGATCGCGTTCCCGATCACGATCCCGCTGCTTGTCGGATACGTCTCGTCGGTCGCCGCGGTCAGCTCGTCACACGCTTCGCTCTACGTGACCGTGCTCGCCTACATCCCCCTGACGTCGCCGTTCGCGATGCCGGTGCTCGTCGCACTCCATGCCGTCGCGTGGTGGCAGTTCCTGCTGTCGGCGCTCATCAGCATTGCCGCGACTCTCGGGATGGCGCGACTCGCGGGCACGGTGTACCGGCGGGCGGCGCTTCGGACCGGGCGCCGTGTCGGATTGCGAGAAGTGCTGACTACCCGAGCGCAGCCTCGATCGCGGTGACGACCTCGGGATCGTCAGGCTTGACCTTGCTGCGGAAGCGGCCGACGACCTCGCCCTGGCGGCTGATCAGGAACTTCTCGAAGTTCCACTTCACGTTGCCGGCCTTGCCGTTGCTGTCCGCGGTCTTGGTCAGCTCTGCGTAGAGGGGGTGCTGCCCGCCGCCCCTGACCTTGAGCTTGGCGAACATCGGGAAGGTCACGCCGTACGTCGTACTGCAGAACGTCGCAATCTTCTCCGCGTCGTCGCTCTCCTGGAACAGGAACTGGTTGCACGGGAAGCCCAGGATCGTGAATCCCCGATCCGCGTAGGTCTCTTGCAGCTTCTGCAGCGCCTCGTACTGCGGGGTGAAGCCACATTTCGAGGCAACGTTCACCGCGAGCATCACCTCGCCCTCGTGCTCAGCCAGCGACGCCGGCCTGCCATCGAGCGTCGTCAACGGGATGTCGTACACGGACACGCTTTGATCGTACGATGCGGTGATCATGGGGGAGCTCGCCGCAGACACCGCCGTCACGCGGACCGGTGAGGGCACGTACGTCGCCATGCTCAACCCCGAATGGGAGATCTGGGGCCCGCAAGGCGGCTACGTCGCGGCCTGTGGGCTTCGAGCCATCGGCGCCGCGAGCACCCATCAGCGCCCGGTGGCGTTCTCGTGCCACTACCTCAGCGTCGCCGCGTGGGGTGAGGTCGAGCTTCGGGTCGACGCGCGCAAGGAGGGCCGCGGCGCCAGCGCCTACCGCGTCGAGATGACGCAGGGCGACCGCCGCATCCTCGACGCGATGGCGTGGACCGATAACCAGGACGAGGGACTCGAGTACGACGAGGCGGTCATGCCCGACGTGCCGCTACCCGATGACCTCAAGCTCATCCAGGAGCTGCTGCCCGAGGGCGTCTGGCCACCGTTCCCGTTCTGGCGCAACCTCGACTACAAGCTGGCCAACGGGCCGGACTGGCCGGCGCGAGTCCCCGGTGTCGCCGTGTGGCAGTCCTGGCTGCGTTTCGTCCCATCAACGGGTGATGACGATCCGTGGGTGGACGCCGCGCGATCCGTGGTGCTGATCGACGTCAGCAGCTGGCCCGCCGTACGCGGCCGCTCGAACGACGACGTGCCGTACGTCGCGCCGACTCTGGATCTCAACGTCGCCTTCCACCGGGCCGCCCTCGGCGAGGACTGGCTGCTGTGCGACAGCGCGGCACCCGTGTCGACCGGTGGGCTGTTCGGCTGGAACGCCCGCGTGTGGTCGCAGAGCGGAGCACTGCACGCGTCCGGTGGCGGCCAGTGCCGCTACCGAAAGCTCTAAGGCGGCATACGATCCGGACATGGCCGATGCTGCCTTCGAAGTCCGCGGAATCAACCACCTGGCGCTCGTGTGCAGCGACATGGCGAAGACTGTCGAGTTCTACACCGAGGTCCTCGGGCTGCCACTGACCAAGACGATCCAGCTGCCCGACGGGATGGGCCAGCACTTCTTCTTCGACATCGGCAACGGCGACTCACTCGCCTTCTTCTGGTTCCCGGGGGCGCCGGCCCGCGAGCCCGGCGTCACCGCGCCAGCGGCACTTCCGGGACTCGGCGACATCACGACGGCGGTGTCGACGATGAACCATGTCGCGTTCGACGTCGCGCCGGAAAAGATCGACTCCTACGCCAAGCGGCTGCGGGAGCGCGGCGTGTACTGCATCGGCCCGGTCAACCACGACGACAGCCCCGAGGGCTGGTCGATGGAGATGCACGACGGCGTGTTCATGCGCTCGGTCTACTTCTTCGATCCGGACGGGCTCAGCCTCGAGTTCGCCAGCTGGCTGCGCGCGCTTCGGCCCGACGACGTGAAGCATGCGCCGGCTGCCGCCGTCACGGCGTGAGGCAGCCGATAACACCTTTCGCCTCGAGGTCTGCGAGCTCTGCGGGACCCACGTTCGCAAGCTCGGTGAGAACCGCCTCGGTGTGAGCGCCCAGCGGCGCGCCGGTGGTCCGGACAGCGCCGGGCGTCTCGGAGAACTTCGGGACGACGCCGGTCATCGGCACCGTCCACCCCTGGTGAGAGGCCAGCCGCAGCACCATGTCGCGCGCCGCGTAGTGGGGATCGCCGACCATGTCAGCCGCGGTGAAGATCCGACCGGCCGGCACTCCCCCGGCGTTGAGGCGTTCGAGCAGCTCATTGCCGCCAAGCGTGGCCGTCCACTCACCTATCAACGCGTCGAGCTCAGCCTGTCGCTCGGCACGAGCACGATGCGTCGCGTAGCGCTCGTCGCTGCCCAGCTCGGGTCGGCCCATCACGTGGCAGAGCCGCACGAAGACCGCATCGGCGTTAGCGGCGATCACCAGCTCGGCACCGTCGGCCGCGGCGTAGACGTTCGACGGCGCGACCCCGGGCAGCACGCTGCCGGCCCGCTCGCGAACCACCTTTCCGACCTCGTAGTCGGCCATCGTCGACTCCATCAGCGCGGCGACCGCCTCGTAGATCGCGACGTCCACTTCCTGGCCGCGCCCGGTCCGACGGACCTCGTTGAGAGCAGCGAGCACCCCGATGACGGTGAACAGCGAGGTGAGGGCGTCGCCGAGGCTCACGCCGAACCGGCTCGGTGGACGATCCGGGCTGCCTGTCGTGTAGCGAATCCCGCCCATCGCCTCGCCGATGCTGCCGAAGCCGGCATCACCCGCCCGGGGGCCCGTCTGCCCGAAGCCGGAAACGTGGGCAAGGATCAACGCAGGGTTCGCAGCGGACAGCCGGTCGTAGCCGAGGCCCCACTCGGCCATCCGGCCGGGCCGGAAGTTCTCGGTGAGGATGTCGACGTTCGCGGCAAGTCGACGGATCAGCTCCTGGCCTTCGGCGGTCCGCACATCGATGCACACCGACCGCTTGTTGCGCCCGATGGTCGGCCACCACAGGCTGTCGCCCTCGTGCAGCACGCCCCATCGGCGCATCGGGTCCCCGGTCCGCAGCGGCTCGACCTTGATCACGTCGGCGCCGTAGTCGCCGAGCAGCTGGCCCGCGAACGGGCCGGCGATCAGTGACCCGAGCTCGAGAACCGTAGTACCGGCCAGCGGCCCTGTCGGGACCTCGCTCACCAGTGCTTGCCGGCCCACTCGACGATCAGGTCAGCGACGTCGTCGCGCGCACCGTCAGGCGTCTCGAAGTAGTGCGCGCCCGGCAGCGAGTGCAGCGACTTGTCCTCGGAGGCGATCGCATCGACGATCCGCGCCGCGTCACTAGGGAAGACGCCGACGTCCGCAGCGGCGTTGATCACCAGCGCCGGCACGGTCACCCGCGCGAGATGCGGCTCACCTCGGCACTGCGAGGTCTCGAGGCTCCACATCGACAGCCACGTGCGAAGCGTGTTGGCCACCCCGAGCCCCCACACCGACTTGTTGGCCCGCTCCGGAACACCGCCGTAACAGAGGTTCGCCGGACGGTCGCTCGGATCGAGCGTCGGATCGACCATCCGCGGGTCGGCCCACGTGCGCGCCAAGGGAAAGATCCGGTCGACGAAGCCGGCGGCGGTGACGCGTTCCAGCTCCGTCTTGCACCAGTCCGTGATCCGCTGGTTGCGGGCGACCTGCGCCGCGCGGTAGCGCTCGACGAACTCAGCGGAGTACGGCGGGCCGTTGTCGGGGTTCCACAGATCGAGCTCGGCGTCGGTCCGCGTCGGGTCGAACTCGTCGACTACCGCCGCGTCGAGCCAGCCCGTCAAGACGTCCGGCCGACCGGGATGTGCGGCAAGTGCGACGTACCCGTCGGCCGGGACCAGGTCCTCGACACCGACCGCGGGCTTCATGCCGAAGGCGGGCGCTACGTTGGGCTCGACCGCCTGCGACTGGTACGCCGACATCAACGAGCCGCCGCCGGAGTTGCCGAGCAGGATCACGGTCTCGACGCCGGCGACCTCTTTGAGCCACCGAACTCCCACCCCGATGTCGACCAGCGCGTGGTCGAGCAGGAAGTAGGCCTCCGCGCCTCGGAACCGGGTGTTCCAGCCGAGGAACCCGATGCCTCGGCTGGCGATGTACTCGGCGAGGTAGTGCTGGGAGAAGTCGACGTTGTAGTGAGTGGCGATCATCGCGACCGCCGGTCGGTTCCCGCTCGGGGTGTAATACACGCCCTGACACGGCCAGCCCCCGGCGCCGGCACGATGGCCTCCGGGGGCAGCCAGTCCGATGAACTCCTGGTTGATCACCGGACTTTCCTATCAGCGGCGAGCTACCCCATCCTGCGGCGGAGCCGCGACAGGACAGTCAGTACGACGCCGCCGACGAAGGCGACGATCCCGGACAGGATCAGCCAGCCGAGGTCGGCACCCGTGAACGGCAAGCTGGTCACTGGCGGGCTGGCCTCCTGGAGCCTGGCGGTGGTGCGGGTTGCCTCAGCGGTGTCGAGCTGCGGCGTCGTCACCGAGGGCCTGCTGCCGATGATGCTGTCGCTGCGCACGGTCGGGGTGTCGACCGACAGCTGCGGCGTGAGGGCCGGGGTCGGAGTGGATGCCGACGTCGACGGGGTGGCCGGTGCGCATGCCGAGATCCAGAACACCTTGTACTTGTGGCCGCCGCCCTGGCCCGTGTCCGCCGTCAGGCGCACGTGGTAGCCGTTGTGGGCCGGAGCGCCGAGAACAGCAAGCGCGTCGGGGGTCGCGGTGAACGTGAGCTCGCCGTCGAAGTCGTTGCCGCCGCCGGCAGGGTCCGGGGAGGTGATCGACGTGCCGTCCGGGGCGACGAAGCTCACGGGGACACCCTGCCCGGTCGGAGCCTGGCCGGCGAAGGACACGGTCACCGTCTGACCCTGGTCGAAGTTCCAGAAGTCGACGACGAAGCTGCATCCCGGGTGCGCGACGTTGTGGTGCCCGGTGTCACCCGGGACGGCGTGGATCTTGACCGTGCAGTTGTTCCCCGGCGGGTTGTGACCCGCGCCGGCACCCTTGCCGGTGTTGCCGCTTCCCTTGCCGTTGCTCGCGCCCTTCGCCTTGCCGTTGCCGCCGGCATGGGACTTGGCGTTGCCCTTCGGCGCACCGGCTGACTTCTTCGCCTGACCGGGCGGGACGTGCGTCGGAGTCGATGAAGCAGTAGCCGGCGGTGTGGCGACCGCCTGCGGCGCCGGGGATTTCTTCGCCTGACCGGGCGGGCTGCTCGGCGCGCTGCCATTGCCGTGGCCAGGACGCGGGTCGGCGAACGCCGGAGCCGCGGTGCCGACGGCGACTGCGCCGGCTATTGCTGCGATGCCAAGAGTCGTTGCGAGTTGGCGAGTAGGTGCGGGGTTGAGCGTGTCAAATTTTCTGTGTAAGCCGGCCGGAAATCGTTAGAGGTAGTGGTTGATTCGGTCGGGATATACCAGGGTCAGTTGCGCGAGTGCTTCCTTCCAGTTGGTGGTGATCTGGCCTTCAACGAGTCGTCCTTCGGCCTTGCGTTTGGTGGCTCTGCTGCCGCCGCGTTCTTTCGCCCGGTCGCGGGCTCGCTTGTCTTCGATGTTGCAGATCGCGAGCCAGAGGAGCTTGACGACGGCGGTGTCGTTCGGGAAGTGCCCGCGATTTTTGATGATCTTGCGGAGTTGGTAGTTCAGCGACTCGATGCTGTTGGTCGTGTAGATCACGCGGCGCAGCATCGGCGGGAACGCCAGGAACGGGGTGAACCGCTCCCAGGCGTCTTCGAAGGTCCGCACGGTCGTCGGGTATTTGACACCCAGTGGTGATGCTTTGAACTCGTGCAGCGCCGCGAGCGCAGCCTCCTCGTTGACGGCGGTGTAGATCGGCTTGAGCGCGGCGGCGACGGGCTTGCGGTCCTTGTAGTTCACGAACCGCATCGCGGCCCGGATCAGATGCACCACGCAGGTCTGGACGGTGGCTTCGGGCCAGGTGGCCGCGACCGCTTCGGGGAAGCCGGTCAGCCCGTCGCAGCACACGATCAGCACGTCCTTGACGCCACGGTTGGCCAGTTCCGAGCAGACCGCAGCCCAGAACTTCGCGCCCTCGGTCTGCTGAACCCAGATTCCCAGCACGTGCTTGACGCCATCCATGTCGACGCCGACGGCGATGTGAGCGGCCTTGTTGCGCACGTGCGCGCCGTCGCGAACCTTCACGACCAGCGCGTCGAGGTAGATCACCGGGTAGAGCGGTTCGAGCGGGCGGCTCTGCCAGACGGTGATCTCCTCGAGCACCGCGTCGGTGATCTTGGAGATCGTCTCGTGCGACAGGTCGGTGCCGATGGTCGAGACCAGATGATGCTGGATGTCACGGACCGTCATACCACCGGCGAACAGCGAGATGATCACGTCATCGAGACCGCCAAGACGGCGCGCACCCTTGGGCACGAGCTGGGGTTCGAAGCTGCCGGCACGGTCGCGTGGCACGTCCAGGTCGATATCGCCGACCTCGCTCGCGACTGTCTTCGGTGTCGTGCCGTTGCGGGAGTTCGGGAAGAACCGGGCGTCTGGATCGCCCTTCTCATAGCCCAGATGATCACTCAGCTCGGCCTGCAAGCCACGTTCGAGCGTGGCCTTGATCAGCCCCGGCACGAACCCGTCCTGGCCAGTGAGTTGCACCTCACCGGCGTCGATCTTGGCAAACAGCGCATCCAGCGCACCGGCCTCGCGGAGCTCATCAAGGACCTCGCGACCCGACTGCTGCGGGTCTTCGTTCACGTCTACCTGTGTAGTCATTGCGGCATCGTCCTTTCAAGACGAGACCAACCGCTTACACAGACGATCTGACACGCCCGCGGGGTTCATGCCCTGCCTCCGAAGTCAGGCCCCCAATCCGTTGACTCGATCAGCGCTCGCCGCCTGCTCGCCCAGGCGCCCCATGCTGATCTGCGCAGGGACTTCCCAACACGCCGACAGACAAAACCCCGGAATGTTGCAATTCGTCATCCTGCGGACTACGGTGCGCGCCTCGCACCCGACCGGACTAGCGGCCTTGCGCCGACATGCTGTAACGCTTTGGAGTCGCGCAGCGATCCAGGGGTGAAGGCGTCGGGTGCGTCGGATCACTCGCCAGATCCGACCAGCCCGCGCCGTCGATCACCGCTCTCAGACGAGGTACATCACCAGGATCGTCACCCACACCACGGACAGCCAACCGTCGGTGGCCCACCCGAGCCAGACCGGCGCCGACCGCACCTCCATGAACTCGCGAATGATCAGTCGGCCCTTGACCAGCGCGACCGCGAGCACACCGACGGTTGCCGCCGTGCTCGCCGAGAGCGCGCCGTGATCATGGACGACACGCAGCCACCACGAGGCGAGCGTGAGCGCCGACAGGGCCAACCACACAACAGAGGTGCGGGCCGAGCTGCTCATCGCATCACGTACAGGATCGCGAAGAGCAACACCCAGATGAGGTCGACCATGTGCCAGTACGTCGCGCCGGCCTCGACCACCCAGGTGCGTTGCAGATCGTCGCGGCGAAGCTCCCGGACCACGAGACCGAGCACGAACATCCCAAGCAGGACGTGGAACACGTGAATGGCGGTGAGCGCGAAATAGAACATGAAGAAGTCGTTGGTCGACAGCGCGAACCCGTGGTGGGACAACACGTACCACTCATGGATCTTCAACGCTACGAACGCGATCCCGAACAAGCCGCCGACGCCGACGAGGCGAGTCGCTCGCTCGTGCTTGCCGTCACGCACGGCTTGGACGGCCAGCGCGACGAAACGCGAGCTCGTAAGCAGGAAGAGCGTGTTGATGACGCCGGTGGCAAGGCTGAGATGGCGTTGCGACTGCAGGAACATGTCCTGCTCGCGGGTTCGGTAGAACATGAAGATCACGCAGTAGGCGCCGAAGAAGACCATGTCGCCGAGGACGAAGACCCACATGTTGATGTCGCCGGGAAGCGTCCGGCCGTCGGCGCGCGAAGCCGTGGAAGTCTCGGCCGCCATCGTCAGTCCGCAACCACTTCAGTGGCGCCCTGGCTTTGAACCGCTTTGCGTAACAGCAGGATGAAGCAGTTCAGGTAGATGACGAAGATGACCGTGCCCTCCCAGAAGCTGATCGCGCCGTTCCATGAGAACGGCCCCTTCTTGAACACGAACACCGGTGCCGCCAGAAGCTCGGTGATGACGTTCCAGAAGGACACGTAGGCGAACCACTTCGGGAAGATCTGGTTCTTGTCGAGCAGCACCGCGATCCCGAGCACGAGGTACTGCGTGGCGAAGCACCCTAAGGAGCCGACGAACGTGAGCAGAGCGACGTCGTACAGCATGGCGATGATGTGCACGTTGCGGTCCGGCCGGAAGGTGGCCGCCAGGAACGAGAACGCGCACATCAGACAGCCGGGGATGGCACCAACCGCGAGCGTCGCGATGTAGGTGTAGGCGAATGCCGGGTTCACCGACATTCGTTTCATCTCGTAGGCGACGAAGCCGTTGAGAATGCCGCTGCCGCCGATGACGACCATCAGGATCGCAAAGCCGATCTGGATCGTCGTGGTGTGTGAGTGGAAGAACGTCGCAATCTGCGCGTCGGTCTTGTGTGGCGACGGCGGCGGCATGACTCGGGTGAGCAACACGAAGATCAGGCCGAAGAACGAGTAGAAGAACGGCAGCACCCACCAGCAGAACCAGAGGTCTCGCTTGTCGGCGATCGCGGCTTCACTCATGCTTCGGCCGCTTCTCGGCGAATCGCCTTGCTCAGTACGACGAACATGACCACGAAGTACACGCCATAGGCGAAGATCCGCAGCCAGAACGAGATCAGGCCGTTCCACGCCAGCGGGCCGCTGCGAAAGATTGCCCCGCAGCAGGCCGGCACGATGGCCGCCCCGATCAGCAGACTGAACGGTCCGACCCACTTCGGGAAGACCGGGACTGGGCGAGCGTCGAGCCGCACGGCGATTGCGAGGCAGATGTTCTGCGCGACGATCGCGCCGACGGGTGCGGTGAAGATGATCCACGCCAGGTCGTTGAGCAGCATCACGAGCTGCGGGTCACGCAGCGGCCGGAACGCCGCGATCAGCCACATGAGATCGGCGATCGCGAACAAGGTGAAGCCGCTCACCGCTGCGCTCAGGTAGCAGTACGCGAGGACCTGTGTCGGCGTCGCCATTCGCTTCATCTGGTAGACGATCACCATGAAGAACGGGACCAACATGAGCCCGCACAAGTTGAAGATCACCATGCTCGCGCGGATCAGGGTCGCGTGGTGTGCGTAGAAGTCAGCAACATGCTGGGCTGACCAGTCCGGCGACATCGGCGGGAAGAAGCCAGGAAAGATCAGGAACGCGACGAGCATCACTGCACCGAAGAATGCCGCGAGCCACAGGCTGATCCACTGCGCGGTGGCCTTCATCGGCGGCACGCTAGCCGATCGGCTAGCCAGCCACAAGGACGCCGCCGCAAGCATTTTGCGGGTTAGACCGCGAACACCCGCCGCGCCACCTCGAGCAGCTCCTCCCGGAGCTCGTCGTCGCCGAGGCTCGCCACCGCGGGATGCACGACGGAGGCGGCGATGGCGGAGGACAGCAATGCGACCCTGACGTCGGCGCGCGGGCCCGCGCCCTCGCCCAGCAGGACCTCGTAGAGGCGCACCACCAACCGCTGCAACGGCTCGTGCGCAGCGAGCAACCGGATCATCACCGGGTCGTTCTGCAGCGCGCGGACCCAGCGGCGCCGGCGCACCGCCACCCCGATGACCTCGTCCAACAGGACCTGCCGCGCGTGCTCACGAGAGGACTCGGCTTCGGCAAGCTCCAACGCCGCCTCGAGCTCGCAGAACTCGGCCTCGGCAACTGCCAGGACGATTTCGTCCTTGGTGTGGAACTGGTGGTAGACCGCGGCCTTGGTCACGCCCATGCGGTCGGCGATCATTTGAAGCGAGGTTCCGCTGACGCCATGGTCGGCGAACAGCTCCATTGCTGCCGACAGAACCCGCGCCTGAGCCGGCGTACGGCGGATCGAACGTAACGCGGTCAGGTCCAGCTTCGGGGCCCTCGGCACGCGCCGACGCTAGCCGAAGCAGAGGGTTCAGCTAGCCCGTTCCGAACAGCTGGCGATACGTGGCTGCCGCCTTCGGGAACGCATCACCTTCGAGATCGAACTCCGCGCCGTGTGCCGATGTCGCGTCGAAGTAATCCTCGAACGCCGTGTTGTGCGATTCGAACCACGAGTGCATGTTGCGAATGAACAGCGGATCGTCCTCGCCCGCGGTCTGAACGTCCGAGTCGTGGACGAGACCCCACTCCGGGAAGGCAAGCGACTTGTGGTGCGCCGACGCCAGTTGCGTGACCCACTGCAAGCCGTATTTCGCATGAACGAGGCCGTCCCACCGTTGCGCCGGGGTTTCGTCCGGCCTCTGGCTGCGGTCGTACACGTCGAGCCCGATGTCGTCGACATAGGAGTCGCCGGGATAACCGAGAGCCGGGTCGACTCCACCGTCGGCGAGGTCCGGGTTCCACACGAACTGGAAGTGCTGGCCAGGGACGGAACGCATCGCGTTGACGACGTGGCGCCAGGCCTCGGCGTAGTCCGCGGCGTCAGCCGGCGTCTTGACCTGCCAGCGGAAGAACGGAGTGTTGAACTCCCAACCCAGCCGGATGAAGGTGTCGGCTCGGCCCTCGTCGACGAGTGTCGTCCCGAGGGCGTGGAAGTAGCGGTCGTCGGTCCCGGACGCGACCTCGCTGAGACTGCCGCCAGAGGATGGCCACTCCGGCACGCTGAGCACGAGCCGAAGCGCGTGATCAGTCCGCCAAGCGAGGGACAGCAGGAACGGGTGCCCGATCTGCTGCCACGTTCCACTGCCCATGAAGTCGGTCGCGGTCTGGATGGCGGTGCCCCGCCATTTCGCAAAGCTCTCGTCAGGAGCCGGGCCGTGCCCGGCGTACACCCCGGACAGCCAGCCCTGCCGACGGACGTGCGCCGCGTAGTGATGAACCGGCCGCGTCAGCCAGAGCAGCCCGCCGACGACCACGGCGAGAAAGCCGACGATCGCGGCGAGCAGCACCCACGGCCAACGGCGGCGGGAAGGCTGGCGAGCCGGTAAGACGGTGATAACGAAGGCTAGGCGGCCGAGGCCTGCGGTGCCTTCGGCCCCGCATAGTCGCGCAGCTCGGCCGGCGTCGCTCGGCGGTTGCTCCTCGGCGGCGGCTCCGGCTGCGTCTCACCGCGCTTGCCCGGCAGGCTCAGCTTCATGAGGGTGCGGAACACCTGCCCGTACTGGCGGTACATCGGACCAATCGTGTACGGCAGGTCGTACTTCTCGCACAACGCCTTCACCCGTTCCGCGATCTCGGGGTAGCGGTTGCTCGGCAGGTCCGGGAACAGGTGGTGCTCGATCTGGTATCCGAGGCTTCCCGATGCGATGTGCATGAAGCGATTCCCGGTGAAGTTCGCGGAGCCGAGCAGCTGGCGCAGGTACCACTCGGCCTGCGTCTCGTTCTCGAGCTCCTCCTCGGTGAACTTCTCCGCGCCGTCCGGGAAGTGGCCGCAGAAGATGATCGCGTACGACCAGAGATTGCGAACGACGTTCGCAGTCGCGTTCGCGGTCAGCGTCGAGACGAACTGGGGACCGGTGAGAGCCGGGAAGATCAGGTAGTCCTTGGCGACCTGCTTGCGCACCTTGCGCCAGATCCCCCTCAGCTGACGCTTCATCTCGACCGGGTCCTTCTCGCGCCGCCGAATCGCGACGATGTCGAGGTCGTGCAACGCGACCCCCCACTCGAACAGCAGCGCGAGCAGGGCGTTGTAGACGGGCTGGCCGAGGTTCGCCGGGTGCCACTTCTGGTCGCGGGTGACCCGCAGGATGCCGTACCCGACGTCGTTGTCCTTGCCGATGACGTTCGTGTACGTGTGGTGCACGTAGTTGTGCGAGTGCTTCCACTGCTCGGCCGGGCAGGTCGTGTCCCACTCCCAGGTGCCGGAGTGGATCTCGGGATCGTTCATCCAGTCCCACTGGCCGTGCATCACGTTGTGCCCGATCTCCATGTTCTCGAGGATCTTGCCGGCAGCGAGCAACGCCGTACCCGCGGCCCACGCCGGCGGGAAGGCGCTCGCGAAGAGCGCGACGCGGCCACCGACGACGAGCTTGCGGTGGATGCCGATGAGCCTCCGGATGTACGCCGCGTCGTCGGCACCGCGGGACGCCTCGATGTCCCGGCGGATCTGGTCGAACTCGCGACCGAGCTCCGCAACCTCCTCCGGGGTCAGGTGGGCAAAGCTGGCGACGTCAGAGATAGCCATGTGAGTGTCAGTCCTCAGATCTCGATCACGCAGTCACCGGCGGCAGCCGTGACGCAGGTCTGGATGTTCTGGTTCTCCTGGTACTCCGCACCGTTGCGAAGGTCTTTCACGACGCCCTTCTTCAGCGGAAGGACGCAGGTGTGACAGATCCCCATCCGGCAGCCGAACGGCATCTGCACGCCGACTGCCTCGCCGGCTTCGAGCAAGGTCGTCGCGCCGTCGAGGTCGGCCTCCTTGCCGGATGCCGCAAACGTGACGTGGCCGCCGGTCGCGGAGGCAACGAGGTTGGCGGAGAAGCGCTCGATGTGCAGCGCCTTCGCCAGCCCGGCAGCGGCCCAGTGCTTCTCCGCGGCCTCGAGCATCGGCGGTGGACCGCACACCCAAGCCTGCCGGTCGCGCCAGTCGGGGCAAGCGGCCTCGAGCTTGGTGACGTCGAGGATTCCGTGCTCGTCGTCGAAGTTCTCGACGCTTCGCAGCCGCCCGTCGTACTTCTCGGTCAGCGCAACGCGCTCATCGCGGAAGATCGCCTGAGCGCGAGACGGCGCGGAGTGGACGTGTACGACGTCGGGCATCGTGCCGCGTCGATCGAAGGTGCGCAGCATCGACATCACCGGCGTGATGCCGCTGCCCCCGGTCCAGAACAAGACCTTGGCCGGCGGCGGGTCAGGGAGGACGAACTCGCCCTGCGGCAGCGCGAGCCGCACGATCGTTCCCGGCTCGAGGCCGCGGACCAGATGGTCGGAGACGAAGCCTTCCGGCATCGCCTTGACCGTGATCGCCAAGGTGTCATCACTGGCGTCGGGGGTGGATGAGATCGAGTACGAACGCCAGTGCCACTTGCCGTCGCGGTCGACCCCGATGCCGACGTACTGGCCGGGTTGGTAGTCGGTGTGGAAGCCCCAGCCCGGCTTGATCACGATCGTGGCGGCGTCGTCGGTTTCGGGGATGACCTCGACGACCTTGCCGCGCAGCTCGCGGGCGGTCCACAGCGGGTTCAGCAGCTTGAGGTAGTCGTCGGGCAGCAACGGCGTCGTGATCCGGGAAGCGACCCTGCGCACCAGATCGGTGGTGGGACTCATTCGGCACTCCCTGTTCCGTGACCCCGCTCGGTGAGTTAAGTGTTACTCTAAGTAACTGTTACGATAAGTCTGTGGCACTCGATACGTCAAGCCCGCCCCTGCCCGACGGCCGCAAGGAGCGCTGGCGGGTGCACCGGGAGGCGCGCCGGGCCGAGCTGATCCAGCACGTGATCGCTGCGGTCGAGGACCGCGGTGCCGAGATCGGATTGGACGACATCTCCGCCGCTTCTGGGGTCGCAAAGCCTGTCTTCTATCGCTACTTCCACGACAAGGCAGACCTATTCCTCGCAGTGGGTCACGCGGTTGCCGAAGACCTCATCACCGAGGTCATGACCGCGATCGACGCGCAGGACAAGCCGCGCCGCAAGTTGCAGGCCGGGATCGAGGCATACGTCGTTAACGTCGAGGCCCGTCCCGAGCTGTATCGCTTCGTCTCGGCGCACCAGGCGCGTCGAAGCTCCAAGCCCGATCTGCTCGACGACTACGCCTCGACGGTCGGCGCTCACGCGTCGCGGGTCATCGGCGAGATCCTCCGCGCCGCCGGGCTGGACTCGGGGGCCGCGGATCCATGGGGCTTCGGAATCGTGGGCATGGTCCGGTCCGCGACCGACCAATGGCTGCGACAGCAGACGATGTCACGGGACGACTTCGTGAGCTACCTGACCGACTTCACCTGGGCCGGCATGGTCAGCCGCTCCCCGCGCCCGCGCGGATAGACCGATGGAGCTCATCGCTACGAGGACGACCCGACCAGAACACGACGCGCACCGGATCCGTAGCTACGCGCGACGGGGGACCCGGCTCAACGCCGGCCAGCATGAGGCATGGGACGCCTACGCCGAGCGATTCGTACTGCCGTCCGCGGCGTACGCCGCGCCAGGCTTTCGGCTCACCGCCGCCTTCGACCGAGTGGCGCCGGTTGCCGTCGAGATCGGCTTCGGAGTCGGCGAGGCGGTCGTACCGCTTGCCGTCGCCCGTCCGGACTGGAACGTCCTCGGCTTCGAGGTGTGGCAGCCGGGTGTCGCGGACTGCCTGGCCGGGATCGGCGGCCGCGACATCCCCAACATCCGGCTGTCGACGTGGGACGCCGCGTGGTGTCTGGAGCACCTCGCTGACCCGGCCACCATCCATGAGATCTGGACGTTCTTCCCTGACCCGTGGCCGAAGGCCCGCCACCACAAGCGCCGGTTGGTCAGCTCTCGCTTCGCCGCGGTGGTCGCCTCGCGGCTCACACCGGACGGCGTGTGGCGCCTCGCGACGGACTGGCCGCACTACGCGGAGCAGATGCAAGACGTGCTCGACGCCGAGCCGCTGCTGTCCGGCGGCGTGAGCGCGCGGTACGACGAGCGCCCGCTGACTCGTTTCGAGCGCCGGGCCATCGCCGCGGGACGTTCGATCACCGATCTGACATATCGCCGCGGGTGATACTGCTGTGGTGACCGCTCACCCCTGCCGACTTTCGGGTTTGCTGCTCGCGGTGGGCCTCGCGGTCGCCGGATGCTCGGGAGGGTCGTCGGGCTCGGCGCCCCGAGTGACTCCGGCACCGACGTTTCCGGCTTCCGGCGCCGGTCATTCCTCGGCCGTCGCGGCGTGTACGAACCTGGCGGAGTCAGGTCCCCCATCCGGTGGCGGCGACGCGCAGCGCACCAAGGGCTACAACAAGGCGCTGCAAGCAGCGCGGGCGAACACCGCCTATTCCCGGCTTGCCAGAGACTGGACGGCGCAACGCGAGGCGGTCGGACTGCTGAAGAGCGAGACGGGTGCCGACGCGAAGACCGTCACCGCTGGGCTGAACGGCGCGGTGGCTACCGCCGATGCAGTGCGACGCGACTGCGGCGCGCTCGGGGTACCGATCCCGGATCACAGCTTCTAACCGAAGCGTTCCGGGCCTCGGTCAGCTGCGGTCGCGCCATGCCTCGGCGATGGCGACGAAACTTGCGGTACGCCGCGAACGGTCGGTGCCCGGCGTGACGACCACGATCTCGTCGACCTGAGCCTGCGCCTTCAGCACACCGAGTCGCTCGACCACCGCGTCCGCTGTGCCCGTCACCATCCGACCGTCAGCAGCCCGATTTTTGGCGAATGGCGCCGACCGCGCGTACTCGCGAACCTGCTCCGGCCGCAACGGCTCGCGGATGCCGGCTCGGATGTTCTGGATGGTGAGCGTCCAACCTGCTTCGAACTCCGCCACCGCGTCGTCGTCGTCGCTCGCGAACGCCAGGACCGACATCGCCGAGTACGGCTCCGTCCCCGGGATTCGCGGCTCGAAGTCACGCCGGTAGGCCAGCAGCGACTCGACGGCGATATCCGGGCTCATGTGGTGGGCGAACACCGCACTCATCCCGTTCACCGCGGCGAACTTCGTGCCGTAGCCGCTGGACCCGAGAACAAAGATCTCCGGCAGCTCGTCCACGACGGGCGCCGCGACGAGGGCGCGGTAGGGATGGTCGTCGGGGAAGGCGTCGCCGAGGAAACCGAGCAGCTGCCCGACCTGGCCCGGAAACTCCGCGCCCGGGTCGGCGACCATCCCGCGCCGGAGCACGTGAGCCGTCAACGGGTCGGTTCCAGGTGCGCGGCCGAGTGCCAGATCGATCCGGCCCGGGTACATCGCCAGAAGCGTCCGAAAGACCTCGGCCACCTTGAGCGCGGAGTGATTAGGCAGCATGATGCCCGCAGCCCCGATGCGAATCCGCTCGGTCTTCGCGCCGATGTGAGCGATCAGGATCTCCGGGGCGCTGCAGGCGAGGCTGCGCATGTTGTGGTGTTCGGAGACCCAGTAGCGCCGATAGCCGGCACTCTCTACCGCCTTCGCGATCTCCACCGCGCCGGCGATCGAGGCGGTGGCCGTCTCGCCGTACTCGATCCCGACGAAGTCGAGCACCGCGAGCGGAAGTGTGGGCGCTACTCCCACTCGATGGTGCCGGGCGGCTTGCTCGTCACGTCCAAGACGACGCGGTTGATCTCTCGGACCTCGTTGGTGATCCGCGTCGAGATGCGGGCGAGCACGTCGTACGGGATCCGGGTCCAGTCAGCTGTCATCGCGTCCTCGCTCGACACGGGACGAAGCACGACGGGGTGGCCGTAGGTGCGGCCGTCGCCCTGCACACCGACCGAACGGACATCGGCGAGGAGCACCACCGGGCACTGCCAGATGTCTCGGTCGAGCCCTGCGGCTGAGAGCTCTTCGCGCGCGATCGCGTCGGCGTCGCGGAGCACGTCGAGGCGGTCCCGGGTGACCTCGCCGACGATGCGGATCCCGAGACCCGGACCCGGGAACGGCTGGCGCCACACGATCTCAGCCGGGAGGCCGAGCTGCTCGCCGACCTTGCGGACCTCGTCCTTGAACAGCGCGCGCAGCGGCTCGACGAGCGCGAACTGCAGGTCGTCCGGCAAGCCGCCGACGTTGTGATGGCTCTTGATGTTCGCCGCACCCTCGCCACCCCCGGACTCGACGACGTCGGGATACAGCGTGCCCTGCACGAGGAAGTCGACGGTCTCGCCATGAGCCTCGGACTCCGCGACGATCTCGCGCGCCGCCGCCTCGAAGACGCGGATGAACTCGCGCCCGATGATCTTGCGCTTGTCCTCCGGGTCGGTAACCCCGGCGAGCGCGTCGAGGAACCGGTCCGTCGCGTCGACGACCTTCAGCTTGACGCCGGTCGATGCGACGAAGTCGCGCTCGACCTGCTCCGGCTCGCCCTTGCGCAGCAGACCGTGGTCGACGAACACGCACGTGAGGCGATCACCGATCGCGCGCTGCACGAGAGCCGCGGCGACGGCGGAGTCGACTCCACCGGACAGCCCGCAGATCGCCCGCTTGCCACCGACCTGCAACCGGATCCGGTCGACCTGCTCGTCGACGATGTTGACCATCGTCCACGTCGGCCGGCAACCGGCCACGTCGTACAGGAAGTGCTCGAGGACGGTCTGGCCGTGGGTCGTGTGCAGCACCTCGGGGTGGAACTGCACACCTGCAAGGCGGCGACTCAGATCCTCGAACCCCGCGACCGGCGCCCCCTCTGTCGATGCGGTCGTCGTGAATCCGGGCGGCGCGGCGAACACGGCGTCGCCGTGCGACATCCAGACCTGCTGGGCCGCCGGCAGGCCCGCGAGAACGGTGCCACCGTCGCCCGTGACCGTGAGCTGGGTGGCGCCGAACTCGGAGAGCCCGGTACGCCGCACCTCGCCGCCGAGCGCGAGCGCCATCGCCTGGAAGCCGTAGCAGATCCCGAACGTCGGGATGCCGGCGTCGAACAGCGCGGAATCGACCTGCGGCGCGCCGTCCGCGTAGACCGACGACGGGCCGCCGGAGAGGATCACGGCCTTCGGGCGCTTCGCCAGCAGGTCGCCGAGAGGCATCGAGGACGGCACGATCTCGCTGTACACGCGGCACTCGCGAACCCGCCGCGCGATGAGCTGGGCGTACTGCGCCCCGAAGTCCACGACGAGGACCGTGTCGAAGCCGTCCGCCGATCCCGTCATCACCTCATAGGGTAACGGTGGTGAGCACAGGAGGGGGGCCGATCTTCATCGTCGGCTCGAACGGCTCCGGGAGCACTCTGTTGCGGCTCATGCTCGACAGCCACCCGCACATCGCGATCCCCGAGGAGACCGGCTTTCTGCGGCTGGCGGCGCTTCATCGCTGGGTGCCGTACTGGAAGCTCGGCGGCGACTGGTACCGCAAGATCGGCTTGTCCGAATCACAGCTGGACGCGGAGCTCGCCAAGTTCTACGGCGGGCTGTTCGCGTCGTACGCCGGCTCGCGCGGCAAGCAGCGGTGGGGCGACAAGACGCCGTTCCACGTCTGGCATCTCGACCTGGCGACCCGGCTGTTTCCCGAAGCGGTCGTCGTCGGCATCGTCCGGCATCCCGCGGCGGTGGTGAACTCGGTGCGACGTCGCTTCCGGCGGCCGTTGGGCGGGAGCCTGAAGCACTGGCGCCGCTCAACGCGACAGCTGGTGCACGCCGGTGCGCGACTCGGCGATCGCTTCATGTTGGTCCGCTACGAGGACCTCGTGACGCAGCCGGAGCCGACGATGCGCGCGCTGCTCACGGCGATCGGCGAACCGTGGTCCGACGACGTGCTTGCCCACCACGAGGTCCAGCCGAGAAGCGAGTCGACGGGCTTCACCCGGACCGACCGGGCGGTGGACACCAGGTCGCTCGCCGAGTGGGAGGGCGAGCTGCGGCCGGCAGAGCTCGACCGCGTCGTCGCTCGCACCGGCGAGCTGGCGACGTTCCTCGGCTACGACCCGCGCCGCGCAACGCCTGCCGAGCGGCTGGGCGATCCGCTGCTGACAGGGGTGGCGCTCGCCGCCCGAATGCGTGGCAGCAAGATCGACTGGACGCCGCCGCGCGCACGGGCGGAGGACCGCATGCTGCGACCACCAGCGCCACGTCGCCGCGCCCGGCACCCGAACCTGTCACGGATCACCCATCGCGACCTGCTTCGGCACCGGTTCGCGTCCCGGGTCACGCCCGAGCGACGCCGCACGCTGCGGCGGTTCGGCAAGCGTTAGCTCGGAAGCCGCAACGCGCCCGGCGCGGAAATCGGCACCGCTGGGGTACGCGGCTCGACCGGCCGGACCTCGGCGTACGACGATCCCAGCTCCGGCCGCGGATCGGGCTCGCCCTTGTTGGGCCAGAACGCTATGGCGCGCTCGGCCTGTGCGGTGATGGTCAACGACGGATTCACACCGAGGTTCGCGGTGACGGCCGCGCCGTCGGTGACGTGCAGTCCCGGGTGCCCGAAGAGTCGCTGCCACGGATCGACGACACCGTCATCGGCGCTGAGACCGATCGGAGCGCCGCCGATGATGTGCGCTGTCATCGGGATGTTCGCCAGCTCGCCGACCGAGCCGCCGGCGACACCGTTGATCCGCTCCGCCAGCCGGCGCGTCGCCTCGTTGCCGGCCGGGATCCACGTCGGATTCGGCTCGCCGTGCCCTTGCGTTGATACAAGCTTGTCGCGGAAGCGGCCCTTCTTGCGCGACACCGTCAGCGAGTTGTCCAGCGACTGCATGACAAGCACGATGATCGTCTGCTCCGACCAGCCTTTCAGCCAGAACAGCTTTTTGAGGTCATGCGGGTTGCGTCGCGCCTCGCGAAGCGCCTCTCGCCACCGCGGGCCCTTGTCGCCGTCCGTGAGGATCGACTGCAGCATGCCCATCGAGTTGGAGCCCTTGCCGTAGCGGACCGGCTCGATGTGCGTGCGGTCGTCCGGGTGGAACGACGACGTGATCGCGACACCCTTCGAGTAGTCGGCTGTCACGTCACGAGACCGGGCACCGAGGATCGCCTCGGAGTTGGTCCGGGTCAGCTGCCCGAGCCGTGCGGACAGCTTGGGCAGCACTCCTTCGTCGCGCATCCGGTGCAGCAGCTTCTGCGTGCCGAGGGTTCCAGCGGCGAAGACGACCTGCTCCGCGGTGAAGGCCTGCCGGTCGCGACGCCGCGTCGTGTGGCGGGTGTCGACGAAGTAGCCGCCGTCCCGGCGCGGGCGCACCGCCATGACAGTCGTCTCAGGATGGATCTTCGCGCCGAGCCCCTCGGCCAGATACAGGTAGTTGAGGTCGAGCCGGTTCTTTGCGTTGAAGCGGCAGCCGATCATGCAGTTGCCGCACTCGATGCAACCGGCACGATTCGGGCCGGCGCCGCCGAAGTACGGATCGCTCACAGTCTTGCCGGGCTCACCGAAGAACACGCCGACCGGCGTGTGGTGGTAGGTGTGCCCGACGCCCATTTCTTCGGCGACCGCACGCATCTCGACGTCGGCTGCGGTCTCGGTCGGGTTCTCGACGACACCGAGCATTCGTGACGCCTGGTCGTAGTAGGGCGCGAGCTCGGACTTCCAGTCGGCGATGTGCGCCCACTGCGGGTCGTTGTAGAACGCATCGAGCGGTGTGTAGAGAGTGTTGGCGTAGACGAGCGACCCGCCGCCGACGCCGGCACCCGACAGGCACACCACATCGGTGAGCGGCGTGATCTTCTGGATCCCCATCCATCCCAGCGCCGGCGCCCAGAGGAAGTCCTTGAGATCCCAGCTCGTCTCGGGAAGCGTGTCGTTCGTGAAGCGCCGCCCCGCCTCGAGGACGCCGACGCGGTAGCCCTTCTCCGCGGCGCGCAGCGCAGCGACACTGCCGCCGAAACCACTTCCGATGACGACGACGTCGTAGTCGAACTCGGCCATGTCGTGAGATTAGTCAGGGAGGCGATCCGCCAAGAAATGCGCCGCATCGGACGATCGAGTCGTACGACGGCGACGATCGTTTCGTTACTCCTCGGCGCCAAGCAGGAACGTCGTACCACCCGGCGGCGTCCACAACCGGTGCTTCATGAAGGGTCGACCGTCCCGCGGCGCGGCGACGACCGAGAACTTGCGTTTGTCTTTCTCTCCGGTCTCCCAGCCGGTCACCTTCAGGGTCTCGACGACGAAACCGCACAGGACGACGACGAGGTACCGGACCTCTTCGGGATGCCGACACGGCCACCAGCCGCGCACCCCCTCCCACCTCACCGGCTGGTCGAGAAATGCGCTCCACCCCATGAATCGGCGAGTGTCGTCGTACTCGTCTTCCTTCGCGGGCGCCACCCGCACGACCAGCGCCGCCGGGTGCGGCCCGGTGAGATACGGCCAGGCCGCGAGCTCCGCCACCCGATCTCGCTCGACCAGCACGCTCTGATCAGTGCGGTAGACCGGGCCGAGCAGCCCGCTCTCGGCCACCTTTTGCGCCTGTCCTCGGTCGATACCGAGCATGTCGGACACCGTGTAGGTGGAAGCCAGCGAGATCGGTTCCGGAAGCATCTGCACCACGCTCATTCTGACCGATGAGTGCACTCGGTGCGGGCAGCCACCGGTCAGATCGTCAGCGTCGCGACGTTGGCCTCCCCGCCGTTGCAATGCAGGCCGATGAACTCGCACGACCCCCAAGTTGTCTCCACCGTCTCCTGATACCGGTAGTGCCAGTGGCCGTGCACGACCTTGCGCGGGCGCAACGCTTTGCACACTCGAGACAGCCGGTCGCGGTGCTCCTCAGCCAGCACCCGGTCGACCTCTGCCCAGTCAACCGGCCAGCGACCTGAGTCCAACGGCGCATCACGCGGTGCGTCATGGGTGAGCAGCACGCCCACCCGCTCGTCGCGCGCTGCCACGGCGATCGACTCGGCGTCGTCATCGGTGAGCGCCTCTTCCGGCCACCAGTCGGCGCCCTCACGGCGATGGACCCGATCCGTCGATGTCGCGCCGCCGACTGCCTGCCACGTCTTCTCTCCCCAGGTCCACCGGAACCCACGCGGGATGTGCCAGATGTGGCGTCGTACCGGGCGCAGTCCGGTGGCATGCAACGGGAAGCGGTAGAGGTACGGAAAGTTCTCGTGGTTGCCGTCGAGGAACAGCAGGCGGACACCCGCCCGCGCCGCGGTGGCGTCGATTGCGTCGAGATAGCCCTCCGAGCCGCCCATGCCGGCCATCCCGATCCCGAAGTCACCGAGCTGGATCACCAACTCGAGACCGTCGTCGCCGGCGCGCTCCAGCATTCGCTGCGCCCAGCCGCCGTCGCCGTGCCAGTCGCCCGCCAGCAGCACCCGCCCCGAACGAGGTACGTCGAGGGGCTGGACGTCCGCCACCTGGTCGAGCGCGCGCTCGACCGCCTCGCGCCAGCCGGCTTGTCCTCTTCCGATCTGTCGCCAGGGTTGGAGCTCGTCGTCGTTGATCATCACAAGCCGAGCAAGTCCGCCCGTGCGCGACGGCAGAACGAGCAATCGCACGTCAGCACGAAGGCCGAACGTGCCACGGTCGCTCGCGCGTGGTCCAGACACAGATCGGCGAACGCGTCCGGCCCAAGATGCACGAGGATCTCGTTCTCGGCGGGACACCCGGCGGCGTAGCAGCGCGTCGGGTCGGCCAACAGTTCGGCAAGCGGCGTCCGCGCCCCGTGCGTCGACTGGCACCAGTCGTCATCGGCTTCCCCGTCGGCGGGTTCGATGGTCACCACCGGGGTCGTGACTCGGCACGTCACCGTCGCTTGGTCGCTCGCAACCCCTCGCAGCACAAGTCGCGCGGGTCGCCCAATCTCGATGTGCTCCACCGCGACCAACATGACGGGCTCCCGATCCCGACGCAACCCGACCAACGCATGCCCCGGGGCCGGTTTCGCGCCGACACAATGGCGGCGCACGGTCCGGGCGTCGAGATCGACCACGTACTCCGCGCCACTCGCGGTCCGGACCGCCCACCGACCGCTCATCCCCTCGACCAGGCGTTCAGTCATGATTCACGCTCCTTCGCGGACCGTGACGTTAGAGGGAGGCTCCGACAGTGCGGCTCGCGCGAATCTGTGGGCGATCAGCTGCGATTCGGTCCGATGCTCGTCGCACTAGATGTCGAACGCCGCGCGCAGTCCGTCGGCGACTCGTCGCATCGTTCCCACCGACAATGACCCCAGATCCCGACGTACCTCGTCCGGCCACAGCTCGACGACGTCGTCGCAAAGCACACGGCCGACCACCGGGTCGGAGGGAACAGTCTCGACGATGGACGGAATGTTCGGCTTGGCCGAGGTGGTCAAACGAACAGCGAGCACCGATTCGAGTGCTCTGTTACGACGATTGTTCGACACGACGACGTAGTACTTCTCGCCGATGTCATCGAGCCCGCTCAGCAGAGCCGAGTAGACCCGCCCACGGACCAACTGACTCACGCGTCATCAGACCAGCGCGGCCTGCGCCGCCTCGCCGCGCGCCGACGGACCGTGTCGTCTTGCTGCAGAGCAAGCTCCGCGTAGCCGGCTGCCTCCACCTCTTCTCTCACCCGGCTCAATGCGACCTCGAACAACGCGTGCAACAGGCCGCTCTCACTGATGTCGGAAGGAAGATCCTCGGGCAGCAGGCGCATCAGTGCGGCACGTTGTGGGCCGGAGACACGAAGTGCTTCCACCGCGCGAATATCGGTCTCGGTCAGCGGCAGCGGAGCACGCCGAACGACGCTCTGTGCATATCTGGCACCCATGTCACAGATTATGCGACAGATACTGTTACAGGGCGACCAGCAGTAATAGCAAGGGGCCGCTGGGGCGATCGACGCCATGCGTCTCGGGATGAGAGCGACGGCGAGAGACGGCTCGATCAGGCCCGAAGATGTCGGTACCCGCCTTATACTGCCCCTAAGAAGAATAGTGGCAAGCGAAGGGGTCTGAGATGAGTAGTGCAACCGAGGTCATGTCCGACGAGCAGATCGAGATGCTCGTCGGCGGCGCCGCCAGTCGGGTCGCTTGGTACGGCGCGACCCGCGTCGGCGCGATCACCCGACCGCTCAGGCTCGCCACACGATCCGACACCCTGTGCGGGTCTTCGTAGATTTGGGACTCACATGGATTTGGACGTCAAAGAGTTAGTCGCGGCCTTCGACACGCCAACGATCAACGGCCGCGGAATACTCTCGCGAGCACTGGGCGAGGAAGTCTTGCTCGCGCTGCTGTGCCACGCCCTTACCTCCGACTCTGACTCAGGGCGGCACTGGACGCGCACAACAAAACCTCGACCGGTCGTTTGCGATCCTAACGGCCGTTCGCCCCATCTCGACGCCACGCTCAGCGACGGCAACTCGTTCTTCTTGGTCGAGTGCAAGTGCCTGACTGCAAGCTCCACCGATCACGTCGCACTATGCAAACTCGCCGGCATCGGAACCAATGACCTCACCACGGCAACGAACGACCAACTCTGGGCATACAGTCAGGCGGCCTGGCACGAAGGGCATGAAGACTGGAATCGAAATCTGGTCGACTACCAGGTCTATCTTCGCGACTGGCATAAGAGTTCCAAAGTCCTAATGCCGACTTCGGAAAATGTAACCGTTAGCGAGAACGCCGTGACGCGCTGCTGGGCATGCTGGCGGCCGGTAGTGACGCCTCCGGCAGGAACAGGGAACCCCCGGCAGCTGCCGCCCTACTTCTCTGATATGCCCTTGTCGATCGAAAAGACGCACCTGCGGAATCAGCCAAGGGTCTTCAGCGGGTCGTTGTACGCGCGCCACCTATCCGCGAACAAGGTCGAAAGAGTCTCAATGGTCGGTGACCCTGTGGAACCACTGCGGATCGTGCTGAGCCAGATCGAACGGATCTTCCCAGACCACAAGTCGTAACCGAAGGTTCCGACCCAATCGCGGAGGGCGAGCGTTTGCCCTTGCACCTTCTCCGTCTGAAGCCAGCGCTACGACCGGACGACGAGCTCGACCCGCTGGAACTCCTTGAGATCGCTGTAGCCGGCCTTCGCGATCGCGCGGCGAACCCCGCCGAACAGGTTGAGGTCACCGTCGGGTGACGACGATGCGCCCCGCAGTACCTCGGCGAGCGGCGCGAGCGGCCAACCCCCGGCGGCCTCGGCGAACCGGCCGCGCGGAAGCCGCGGGTGCGACGCCGAAGCGTGCCACCACGCCCCCTTCGCCGGCGCTTCAGCGGCGGCGGTCAGCGGCTCCCCGAGCATGACCGCATCGGCACCACACGCGAGCGCCTTGGCGATGTCGCCGCTGGTCTCGATCTCGCCGGCCGCGATGACATGCACGTACCGGCCACCGGTCTCGTCGAGGTAGTCACGTCGCGCCGCCGCCGCGTCGACGATCGCAGTTGCCATCGGCACCTCGATGCCCAGGACTCGTCCCGTCGTCGACCACTCGTCGGAGGCCGTTCCCACGACTACGCCGGCAGCGCCGGTGCGCATCAGGTGCAGCGCAGTCTGGTAGTTGGTGCACCCGCCGACGATGACCGGTACGTCGAGATCGGCGATGAACGTCTTGAGATTCAGCGGCGGCTCGGTAGCAGACGCCGCCACATGTTCGGCGGACACGATCGTGCCCTGGATGACGAGCAGGTCGACGCCGGCGGCGAGGATCGTCGGCGCATACCGCAAGGTGTGCTGGGGCGAGACGCGCACCGCAGTCGTCGCGCCGTTGTCACGCAGCTCCTTGATCCGCTGGGTGATCAGCTCGTCGCGGACCGGCTCGGCGTAGACCCGCTGGAGGGCCGGCGTCGCCTCATCGCTGTCAAGGCCGGCGAGCTCTTCGAGAACGCGGGTCGGGTCGTCGTACCGGGTCCACAGACCTTCGGCATCGAGGACGCCGAGACCGCCCATGCGTCCGACCTCGGCCACCGTCGCCGGCGACATCGTGGCGTCGGACGGGAAGCCGACGAGCGGAAGGTCGAACCGGTAGGCGTCGATCTGCCAGGTCAGCGACACGACATCGAAGTCGCGGGTACGACGCGACGGGACGATCGCGATGTCGTCCAGCGAGTAACCCCGGCGGGCGGACCGGCCCAGGCCGATCTCGACGTTGTCACGCATCATCTCGCCGTGTAGTTCGGAGCCTCGGTCGTCATGGTGATGTCGTGCGGGTGGCTCTCCTTCAGCCCAGCCGCCGTGATCCGCATCAACTGCGCCTGCTGTAGCTCGGCGATCGATCGCGCGCCGACGAACCCCATGCCTGCCTGAAGCCCGCCGATGAGCTGGTGCGCAACCGCGGCCAACGGTCCTCGGTAGGGCACCTGGCCTTCGACGCCCTGCGGCACGAGCCGGTCGTCGGACAGCACGTCGTCCTGGAAGTAGCGGTCCTTCGAATAGGACTTGGCCTGACCACGAGACTGCATCGCGCCGAGCGATCCCATGCCACGGTAGGACTTGAACTGCTTGCCGTTGACGAACATCAGCTCCCCGGGCGACTCCTCGCAGCCAGCCAGCAGCGACCCGAGCATCACCGTATCGGCCCCGGCCGCGATCGCCTTCGCGATGTCGCCGGAGTACTGAAGGCCGCCGTCGGCGATGACCGGTACACCGGCTGGGCCCGCGACTTGTGCGACGTCGTAGATGGCGGTGATCTGCGGCGCTCCAACACCAGCGACAACTCGAGTGGTGCAAATTGACCCAGGTCCGACGCCACACTTCACGGCGTCGGCGCCGGCGTCGATGAGTGCTTTCGCCGCAGCGGCGGTTGCGATGTTGCCGCCGATGACGTCGATCGTGATCACCTTCTTGAGGCGGGCGACCATCTCGATGACAGCTTTTGAGTGGCCGTGTGCCGTGTCGACGACCAGGAAGTCGACACCGGCGTCCACCAGGCTCATCGCTCGCTTGAAGCCGTCCTCGCCGACGCCGACGGCCGCGCCCACGACCAGACGACCGGCAGCGTCCTTCGTCGCGTGGGGATATTCCTCGCTCTTGGCGAAGTCCTTGACGGTGATCAGTCCACGAAGCCGACCGGCGTCATCGACGATCGGCAGCTTCTCGACCTTGTGACGCTGCAGCAGACCGAGCGCATCGTCGTGAGAGACGCCGATCGGCGCAGTCACGAGGGGCATCGCGGTCATGACGTAGCGAACGAGGCGCGAGGCGTCGCGCTCGAACCTGATGTCGCGGTTCGTCACGATGCCGAGCAATACTCCCTCGGCATCGGTGACCGGCACCCCCGAGATCCGGTAGCGGCCCATCAGGGCGTCGGCGTCCGCGATCGTCTCGTCGGGACTGCAGGTCACCGGAGAGGTGATCATTCCCGCCTCGGAGCGCTTCACGATGTCGACCTGTGCCGCCTGGTCCTCGACGGACAGGTTGCGATGCAAGACCCCGACGCCGCCCTGGCGGGCCATCGCGATGGCCATTCGGGCCTCCGTGACGGTGTCCATGGGACTCGACAGCAGCGGGATTCGCAGGTTCAGCGACTTCGACAGCCGGGCGGTCGTGTCGGCCTCGCTAGGCAGCAGGTCGGACGCCGCCGGCACCAGCAGGACGTCATCGAAGGTGAGGCCCAGCGGCGCGAACTTCTCCGGGAACGACACTTCCATGCCCACCAAACTTCCCAGGCTCGAAGGGAAACCTTGAGTCTACCGAGCGTGACGCGTATAGCGTTGAGGCGTGCGAGATGACAGCCCCGTCGACCCGTTCGCGGGCGACCCGAGCGACCCCGCGGCAGCGCTGTCCTCCGACGACTACGACGACGAGCCACTGTCCGAGGACGAGCGGCGCGACCTGCTCGAGGACCTCGAGGACCTCGACGTCTTCCAGGCGCTGCTCGGTCCGCGCGGCATCCGCGGCCTGGTCGTCGACTGCGACGACTGCCACGAGGCGCACTACTTCTCCTGGGACCTGATCCGCGGCAACCTCCGCAGCCTGCTCGACGCGGGCGCGCCGCACGTCCACGAGCCGGCGTTCGCCCCGGACCCCGCCGACTACGTCAGCTGGGACTACGCCCGGGGATTCGCCGACGGGGTGCTTTCGGCCGACGACGACGAAGAGGGCTAGCCGACCTCGCGTTGAAGTCTGGGCCATGACGTTCCGGTCGAGGTCCGCCGCTCTGGTCTGCGCTGCCGTGGTCTGCCTGGGCACTGTCTGCGCCGGCCTCTTTCCGCTGGCGCCGGCCGCGTTCGCCGGTCGACCCGGCCAGATCCACATCGAGGTGCTGTCAACCCGCGCCGACCTGGTGTCGGGGAAGACCACTGTGGTCGCGGTCGACCTTCCGAAGGGCGTCAAGCCTTCGTCGGCCCATGTGAATCTCGATGGCCGCAACGTCACGCACGAGTTCGCCGTACGGCCGAACGGGCGGTTCGAGGCGCTGGTCCACGGCTTGAAGCTGGGCCGCAACGTCCTGACCGCCACGGCGGGCGGCGCCCGGGGGGCCCGCCTGACGATCACGGATCATCCGCTCGGCGGTCCGGTGTTCGCCGGCCCGCAGCTGCCGGCCTGGACCTGCGAAGCAGGTGCCGTCAACGCGAAGTGCGACAAGCCCGCGACGTTCGGCTACCTCTACAAGTCAACCGATCCGACCAAGGCGGGCCTGCAGCCCTACGACCGCAACCACCCGCCGACCGACGTCGCGCTGACGACCACGGACAACGGCGTGACGGTCCCGTTCATCGTCCGCGAGGAGATCGACTACCAGGACCGCGACCAGGTCGTCTACCTGACGCTGTTCCAGCCGGGCAAGCGGTGGAGTCGCTGGTCACCGCAGCCGCAGTTCGACCACAAGCTGTTCGTGACGCACGGCGGCGGCTGCGGTGCGTCGCACGGAAGCGGCAACGCCCCGCTCGATGACTTCAGCGGAACCATCCCCACAGTGCCTGGCATCACCGAGAGCTACATCACCGCGCTCGGCAAGGGCTTCGGCGTGATGTCGACGGCGCTCGACAACAACGGGCACAACTGCAACGGCGTGCTCCAGGCCGAGTCGTTGATCATGGCCAAGGAGCACTTCATCGACCGGTACGGCGACGTCTCCTACACGATCGGCACCGGCTGCTCCGGCGGCTCGATCGCCCAGCAGCAGGTCGCCAACGCCTACCCGGGCGGGGTCTATAACGGCCTGATCGTCACGTGCGCGTTCCCGGACGACTTCTCGACCGCGGCGGAGTTCGCCGACTACCACCTGTTGCGGATCTACTTCGAAAATCCCTCGAAGTGGGGTCCCGGGGTTGTGTGGACTCCCGCCCAGTGGGGCCTGGTCGAAGGCCGGCCCGATCCGGTGAATGCGATCGTCGCCGACGAGGCCTTCTTCAAGAGCGCGACCGACCCGAGCGGGTCGTGTGCCGGCAAGCGTTCGTACAACGCGAAGACCAACCCGAACGGCGTGCGCTGCTCGGTTCTCGATGCGGCGGTCAACGTCTTCGGGCGGCAGCCGAAGCGCGAGTGGGACAAGCAGGAGAAGGAAGCCGGTCATGGCTTCGCCGGACTGCCGCTCGGCGACGCCGGCATCATGTACGGCCTCAGCACCCTCGAGCAGGGACTGATCACGCCGCAGCAGTTCCTCGACCTCAACGCCAAGATCGGCGGTCTGAACGTCGACGGTGGCTGGCAGGCGGCCAGGACGCTCGGCGACAAGAACGCGATCCGCGGCGCGTACCGCTCTGGGCTGATCAACGAGGGAAACAACATGAGCGACGTCGCGATCATCGACGCTGCCGGGCCGGACCCGGGCGCGGCGCACGACTACGTGCACACCTGGTGGATGCGCGATCGGCTCGAGCGCGACTTCGGTACGACGGGCAACGACGTGCTCTGGTACGGCCTGACCCCGCTCGTCGGTGACGTCGACTGGATGAACGAAGCACTCGAGAAGATGGACGAGTGGCTCAGCGACGTCACGCGCGACCACTCCGCCGCCCCGATCAGTCACAAGATCATCGCCGACCGGCCGTCGGACGTGCAGAACCGCTGCGAGTACGCACCCGACGTGATCTCGGCGCTGTCGACGGCGCCGACCGATGACTTCTGCCTGCCGCCGACCGTGCAGACGCGCTACCAGACACCGCGCATGGTCGCCGGCAGCGACGAGGCGAGCGACATCGTCGCGTGCAAGCTCAAGCCGCTGCTGCGCTACCAGTACCCGAACGGTCTGTTCACCGACGCGCAGTGGGCCAAGCTGAAGCGGATCTTCCCCAAGGGCGTGTGCAACTGGTCGACGCCAGGCGTCGAACAGCAGGACACGATTCCGTGGCAGACCTACCAGAACGCGAAGGGGCACGTGATCTACGGTGGCCGCCCGATGGGGCCAGCCCCGAAGTCCGTCCCCCTCGACTAGCTCTTCCACGAAGTAGCACAACAAGTCCCTCATCGCGTTACTAGTTCAGGCGCGACTGTCCGTTTCGACGAGCACTTGATGTGCTACTTCGGGGTTGGACGCTAGGTGACGAGGCCGTGGCGGAAGCCGGCCGCTACTGCCTCGGCGCGGTCGCCGACGTCGAGCTTGCGGAACAGGCGCCGCGCGTGGGTCTTGATCGTGTCCTCGGACAGGAACAGGTCACGGCCGATCTGGGCGTTGCTCTTGCCGCCGGCCATGCCGGTGAGGACCTGGAGCTCGCGCTGCGTGAGCTCCGGTACGTCGGCGCCGTTGCGTCGCGCGGCATGGCCGTTGAGTCCGGCCTCCGAACCGAGGGTCGACATCGTGATCGCGTTGGCGACCGTCGCGGCGACCTCCTCGCGCGACACCTCCTTGTGCAGGAAGCCGCGGGCACCCCCCGCGATCGCCGCCGCAACTGCCTCCCGGTCAGTCGCGACGGTGAGCATGACGACGTTGGCCTCGGGATACTCCCGGTTGAGCCGGCGCGTCGTCTCGACCCCGCCGAGGCCTGGCATCTGGACGTCCATGAGCACCAGGTCCTGGCGCTCCAGCGGCCACCGCGCGAGGACCTCCTCGCCGCTGGCTGCCGTGTCGACCCGCACCACGCCAGGTACCGACGCCACGCAGCGCGCGAGGCCGTCCCGCACGAGGCGCTGGTCGTCACAGATCAGCACGGTCGTCACGGTTCTTACATCGGCACGAACGGGCGCCGACTTCACTCGTTAGGCGCAACGCTCCTCAGGCCGCTCGGCCTGGGTCAGCCCTCCAGGAGCAGGGCGTTGACGTTCTCGCGGGCGAGCCACTCGTCCCGGAGCTCGGCAGGCAGGTCCCCGGCGATCGTGAGGACGGCGTTCCGGGCTGCCGCGAGCGAGCGGGCCCCCTCCTCGGTGTCGGCTCCGAGCAACGCGCCGACGAGCGCGCGAGCCTGCCACACGACGGGCAGGGCACCCAGCCCCTCTGCGAGCGTCGCAGAGCGGCGCAGCGTTGCCGCCGCGTCGCCGGTGCCCGACTGCAGCTCGGCGACACCCTGGAACAGCAGGCCCTTCGCCACGTGGCGCGGCGCGCGGGCTTTCTCTGCTCCGGCGACGGCCGCGACGGCGGAGGCACGGCCATCGGCGGGCCGGTCAGCGAGCATCGCGATCTCCGCGCGAACCCACTCCAGGCGTACCTTCTGGCGCCACCAGTCGCCCCCATGACCCTCGATCACGGCGCTGGCCTGGCTGAACCGCAGGTTGGCGTCATCGAGCCGCCCGGCGCCGACGCAGTCGGCGGACAAGCCGAGCAGGCAGTCGAATGCGGGCTCCCCCGGTCCGTCGGTGAGCGCGAGACCGCGCGCGTCCAGCTCGGTCGCGGCCTCGGGGCGGCTCAGCCCGCGATGCACGCTGGCTGCCGTCGCGGCGGACAGCGACGCGAACAGCCTCAGCTCCGGATTCTCCGTGGCGTCGCGGGCCTCCCCCGCCTCGAGCAGCGGGATCAGGACCTTGAGCGCAGCCCCGTAGCGTCCCGACGCCGACAGCGCGACGCCGAGCAACCAGACCGCGGCCGCGACCTCGGCGTACAAGCCGCTGCTCTGCGCGACGGCGACCGCGTTCTCGAGGTCGCCGATCGCCTTCCCGGGCGCCCCACGAAAGACCGCCCGCTCGCTGTCAGCGAGCAGGGACGCGAGATCCTGCGTCTGGCTCACCCGCGAGACGTTAGTGGGTCAGGCTCAGTGGTGGTGCCCGCCAGGCCCGTGCGAGTGCCCGTGGCCGCCGTGGGCCGCGTGATCCTCTTCCTCGGGCTTGTCGACGACGAGGGTCTCGGTCGTCAGCAGCATGCCGGCGATGCTCGCCGCGTTGCGGACCGCGGATCGCGTCACCTTGACCGGGTCGACGACGCCGGCCTTGACCAGGTCGACGTACTCACCGGTGGCTGCGTTGAGACCGTGGCCGGCCTTGAGGTCGCGGACCTTGTGCACCGCGACGTAGCCCTCGAGGCCCGCGTTGTGCGCAATCCAGCGAAGCGGCTCGACGAGCGCGTCGCGTACGACGCCGACACCGGTTGCCTCGTCGCCCTCCTTGCCGAGGTCGCCGTCGAGAGCGCCGAGCGCCGAGATCAGGGCCGAACCTCCGCCGGCGACGATGCCCTCCTCGATCGCGGCGCGGGTCGCGGAGATCGCGTCCTCGAGCCGGTGCTTCTTCTCCTTGAGCTCGACCTCGGTGTGCGCACCGACGCGGATCACGCCGACACCGCCGGAGAGCTTCGCGAGCCGCTCCTGCAGCTTCTCGCGGTCCCAATCGGAGTCGGTGTCGTCGATCTCCTTGCGGATCTGACGGATCCGGTCCTCGATCGTCGCCTTCTTGCCGGCGCCGTCGACGATCGTCGTCGTGTCCTTCGTGATCGTGACGCGGCGGGCCGTGCCGAGGCTCTCGAGCCCGACGCCGTCGAGCTTCAGGCCGACCTCCTCGCTGATGACCTCGCCACCCGTGAGGATCGCCATGTCCTGCAGCATCGCCTTGCGGCGGTCGCCGAAGCCGGGCGCCTTGACCGCGACCACGGTGAACGTGCCCCGGATCTTGTTGACGACCAGCGTCGACAGGGCCTCGCCCTCGACATCCTCGGCGATGACGAGCAGCGGCTTCGAGGACTGCACCACCTTCTCGAGCAACGGCAGGATCTCGCTTACGGCACTGATCTTGCCCTGGTGGATCAGGATGTAGGCGTCATCGAGCACGGCTTCCATGCGCTCGGGGTCGGTCACCATGTACGGCGAGATGTAGCCCTTGTCGAACTGCATGCCCTCGGTGAACTCGAGCTCGAGTCCCATCGTCTGCGCCTCTTCGACGGTGATGACACCGTCCTTGCCGACCTTGGCGAACGCCTCGGCGATCAGCTCGCCGATCTCGCGGTCCTGCGCCGAGATCGACGCGACGTGCGCGACCTCACTCTGGTCCTTCACCTCGCGGGCGATCGAGAGCAGCTTGTCGTTGACCGCCTCGACGGCGGCGTCGATGCCGCGCTTGAGCGCGAGCGGCTGAGCGCCGGCGGCGACGTTGCGGAGACCCTCGCGGACCATCGCCTGGGCGAGCACCGTGGCCGTCGTGGTGCCGTCACCCGCGATGTCGTTGGTCTTGGTCGCGACCTCCTTGGCGAGCTGAGCCCCGAGGTTCTCGTAGGGGTCGTCGAGCTCGACCTCCTTCGCGATGGTGACGCCGTCGTTGGTGATCGTCGGCGCGCCCCACTTCTTGTCGATGACCACGTTGCGGCCGCGCGGGCCGAGGGTCACCTTGACGACGTCGGCGAGGGCGTCGACACCCCGCTGCAACGCGTCGCGGGCATCGCTGTTGAAGGAGAGAATCTTCGGCATGGTTAGCACTCTAACCCCTCGAGTGCTAATAGAAAAGCCCCGGGTACGACACCGGGGCTTTCTCTTGCGCAGCGCACTGCGTCACTGCGCGGGGAAAGCCCGGGCGAGGCCCGGGCTTTCCCCTTTGCGCCTGAGGCGCGACGAGCTACTTCTTGACGATCGCCAGGACGTCGCGGGCCGAGAGGATCAGGTACTCGTCCGCGCCGTACTTGACCTCGGTGCCGCCGTACTTGGAGAAGATCACGGTGTCGCCCTCGCTGATGTCGAGCGGCACGCGCGCGCCGTCCTCGAAGCGGCCGGGGCCGACAGCGATGACGGTGCCCTCCTGGGGCTTCTCCTTGGCGGTGTCCGGGATCACGATGCCCGACGCCGTGGTCTGCTCGCTCTCGAGCACCGTCACGACGATGCGGTCCTCGAGCGGCTGGATCTTGGTCTTGGTGGCGGTCGGCACGACCGGGACCTCCTGCGAAGAATGGGGATGCGGCTGGCACTCTTGGGTGCCGAGTGCCAAGTTACGCCAGCGTCGGAACTCCCGTCAACGCGGGGTCGCTATCCCGCTGCCAGGACCGCCTCGGGGACGGCGGCCAGTGATCGAAGGATGGCCTCGGCAAGCTCTCTCGCGGCCTCTGGATGCAGCTCGAGGGCGACTCTCGCGGCCGGGCCGTCGCCCGGGCTGCGAAGGTCGATGTTCAGGGTGTGGCCGGCCATCGCGTGGACCGGATGGTCGACGTACACGCTGGCGTCGGTGAACCGCAGCCAGCCGGCCGGACCCTTGCCGCTGCCCGCGACCTTCAGCAGCTCCGTCTGGTAGGTGCACATGGCGACCCCTAGCTCCCTAGATGCTTGCCGAAGAAGTCCCAGATCTTGGCCCAGCCATCCATTGCCGCCTCGGGGCGGAAGGACGTGCGGTCGACCATGAAGAACGCGTGCCCGGCGTTGTCGTAGCGCTGGAACTCATAGGGCTTGCCGGCGTCCTTGAGCAGCTTCTCGAGCTCGTCGACCTGTGCCGGCGTCGGGAAGACGTCCTCGTTGCCGAACAGGCCGAGGACCGGGCCCGACATCGTCTGAGCGAGATGCGCGAGGTTCTCCCGCGGCGGCAGGCCCTCGGGCGTGTCACCGATGATGAAGGCGCCGTAGCAGACGACGGCTGCGTCGAATGGCAGCGTGCCGTTCGCCAGCCAGGAGTGCCGCCCGCCGGAGCAGTATCCGATGATCCCGACCTTGCCGTTGCTGTTGGGCAGCCCCTTCAAGTAGTTCATCGCACCTTCGGCATCGCCGACGAACCGATCATCGGGAACGCCGCCGGCGGCGCGAGCCGTGGCCGCCGCGTCGGACGGCTCGGCGCCCGGCGCTTCACGCCAGTAGAGGTTGGGACAGACCGCGTTGTAGCCGTGGTAGGCGAAGTTGCGGGTGATCTCCTTCGTGCCGTCGTCGTAGCCGGGCATGTGGTGGATGACGACGACACCGCCGCGTGGGGCGGAGTCCTGCGGGAGTGCCGCGTACGCCTCGATGGTGTCGCCGCCGTGACCGGTGATCATGACCGTCTCGGACACGAATGCATCTGTAGCCATGAGACGGACGCTATTCCGTGCGCTGTCCGTCAACCAGGCCGGCCTACCTGGAAGGCCCGGTCGACGGGGGCGCGGTAGGCGATGGCGACGACGGCAGCCTCACGCCACTGTTGTTGATGCCGATGGTGAAGACCAGTGTGAGCACGAAGCCCACGAGCAGCACGAAGAAGACAGCCACGCCGACCAGCACCCTGCGCCCACTCGTCGGCTGCGGATCGCGGCGGAGCCGAGGAACCGGCTCCGTCATACCAGGCTCATCGCGGAGTCAGCCGGGAAGTCGAGCTGCGACGGCTCGATCTCGCGCTCGACCAGAAGCGCGCCCAGGGCGGCGACCATCGCGCCGTTGTCGGTGCACAGCTTCGGCGGCGGCGTGCGCAGCGCGATGCCGGCCGCCTCGCATCGCTGTGCCGCCATCGCTCGCAGCCGCGAGTTCGCAGCGACTCCTCCGCCGATGACCAACGTGCCGACGTCATGCTGCTTGCATGCCGCGACCGCACGTGCGGTCAGGACGTCGGCAACCGCTTCCTGGAACGACGCCGCGACGTCGTTCACCGGCACCGTCTCACCCGCCCGCTGTTTCGCCTCGATCCACCTCGCCACGGCCGTCTTGAGTCCGGAGAAGGTGAACGAGTACGGCGCATCGCGCACCACTCCGCGTGGGAAGTCGATCGCGGTCGCGTCGCCTTCTTCAGCCGCGCGGTCGATGTGCGGTCCGCCGGGAAACGGCAACCCGAGGACGCGCGCCACCTTGTCGAACGCCTCACCCGCGGCATCGTCGACGGTCGCTCCCAGCGGGGTCAGGTTGTCCACGAGATCGCGCACCAGCAGCAGCGACGAGTGGCCACCGGACACGAGCATCGCGACGCATTCCGCCGGCAGGTCACCGTTTGCCAGCCGGTCCACCGCGACGTGTGCCGCAAGGTGGTTCACGCCGTAGATCGGCTTGTTCACGGACAGCGCGTAGGCCTTCGCAGCGGCGACGCCGACCAGCAGCGCGCCCGCAAGGCCCGGGCCCGCGGTCACGGCGATCGCATCGACCTCCGCCAGTCGCAGGCCCGCCTGGTCGAGTGCACGCCGCACTGTCGGCACCATCGCTTCGAGGTGCGCCCGGCTCGCGACCTCGGGCACCACTCCCCCGAACCTCGCCTGCTCCTCGACACTGGAGGCGAGCGCATCGGCGAGCAGCTCGCCACCGCGCACGATGCCGACGCCTGTCTCGTCGCACGACGTCTCGATTCCGAGGACTACCGGCGCGCTCATGACGCCGGCCTTCGCATCACGATCGCGTCCGCTCCGCTGGGCTGGTAGTAGCCGCGTCGCACGGCGATCTGCGTGAACCCGTGACGCTCGTACAACCGGATCGCAGGATCGTTGTCTGCGCGAACCTCGAGGTCGACATGACCGCACTCGCGTCGCTCGGCCTCGCCGAGCAGCTCGACGAGCATCGCCTCGCCGATGCCGCGCCGCTGCGCGCGCGTCGCCACCGCGATCGTCTGGATGTAGGCCTCGTGCGGCGCGTAGGCGCACAGACCGGCGTAGGCGCACAGCTCACCAGCGTCGTCGTCGACGGCGAGATAGCGACGCGTGTCGCGCTGTGCGAGCTCGGACCAGAACATTCCGTCGCTCCACGCCTCGGCCCCGAACAGCTCCTCCTCGATCGACATCACGGCCGGGATGTCCCACCACCGCAATGCCCTCACGCTGGAGTCACTGCCTTGGGTCGTCCCGGCGGCTGCGCGTCGGGGCGGCGCAGGTACATCGGAGCGAGCACGCTCGGCTGTCGGGTGAAGTCGACGCACCACACCAGGTCCACGGCACGTGGCGAAGGGTCGCCCTCGCGAACCGTGAAGCCGTCGAACGCAGCGGTGTACTTGAGTGCGCCCGCGCCGACGACGTCAGTCGTGCGGCCGCGAAGCCGGTCGGCCAGCTCGTCGGGCGGCGCCAGCTCGGGGCCGTCGATGCGAGCGCCACGCTCGTCGTACAGCCCCCAGTAGACCTGCTTGCGCCGTGCGTCCGTGACGACCGCGAACGATCCCACGTCGGTCGTGAAGCGGTGCGCGATGCCGTCGAGGGAGCAGACGCCGTACGCCGGAATGCCGAGCGCATCGCTCAGCGCGCGCGCCGTCACGATCCCGACGCGCAGGCCCGTGAAGGGCGCCGGGCCGACGCCCACCACCACCGCCTCGAGTTGATCCGGCGCGATGCCTGCGTCGCGAAGCGACGCAACGGTCAGCGGTGCCAGCCGCTCGCCGTGGCGGTTGTCAGCCGTCTCGCTTCGCTCGCTGCGAAGCCTGACATCCCCATCGACGACGTCGCAGACCGCGGCCGCAACGGTCGGGCTGGAGGTGTCGACTGCCAGGACGAGCACCCGTCGAGGCTACGGTGATAAGCACCGGCGCAGCCGGCTCCGTTGCCGGTGGAGGGTGGGTGGAGGACGCATGGTGTCCGACATCGTCGATCCGCGACGTACCGAGCCGCCGTACCTTCTGGGCGAACGCGAGATGCTCGACGGCTGGCTCGACTTCCACCGGATGACGTTGCTGCTCAAGTGCGAAGGGCTCACGGACGCGCAGCGCAAGCATCGCCCGATCCCGACGTCGCTGATGTCCTTGCACGGGTTGGTGCGTCACATGGCCGACGTCGAGCGCGGCTGGTTCCGCAAGTGCATCGCGCGCGAGGACATCCCGTGGCTGTGGGACTACGACAGCAACGACGACGCCGACTTCGACGGGATCGCGGATGCGAGCTGGGAGGCCGACCTCGCCACCTGGCACTCGGAGTGCGACCTGGCACGTGGTGTCGCCAAGGCCCGGGGCCTCGACTACACCGGCGAGCGTCGAGGCGAGGCGGTGTCGCTGCGATGGGTCTACAACCACATGATCGAGGAGTACGCCCGCCACAACGGGCACGCCGACCTGATCCGCGAGCTGGTCGACGGCGCCGTCGGCTGGTGAGCTAGTGGTGCGTCAGGTCGATCCCGACCCAGCGCGCACCCACCCCGGTGATCTCCACGGACCGCTCGTCGCCGTCCGGACGGCGCACGATGCGCACCTCGAGTCGGTCGCCGGCCAGGCCTTCGACCAGGCCCTCGCCCCACTCGACAAGCGTCACTGACTCCTCCAGCGAGGCATCCAGGTCGAGGTCGTCGACCTCGGCGACGGAGCCGAGGCGGTAGGCGTCGACGTGCACGAGCGGCAACCTTCCCTCGCGATGCACCCGCGCGATCACGAAGGTCGGCGAGACGACGCCGGCGACGCCGAGCCCGTGACCGATTCCCTGGGCGAGTGTCGTCTTTCCGGCACCGAGCGGCCCCGACAGCATCACGAGGTCACCAGCTCGCAGGTCGGGGGCAAGGCGTTCGCCGATGCTTTGCATCGCCTCCGGAGTGGCAGCCACTAGATCCACGCGAGCGTCTCCGCCACCAGGTGGAGGTCTGCTGCAAGCGCAGCATGCGGCTCGCCGTTCGGGCCGAATCGGAGCGCCGCGGACGGGTGGTACGACGCGATCAGCCGGCGGTCGCGCCACTCCAAGACCTGACCTCTCACGTCGGCAAGTCTGGTCGATGCGTTCAACGCCCACGTCAGCGCACTGCGCCCCAACGTCACGACGAGCGGCGGGTCGAGCAGAGCGACCTGCCGGTCGAGCCAGCCGGTGCACCTCGCGGCCTCGGCCCTGCTCGGCGTGCGGTTGCTCGGCGGCCGGCACTTCAGCACGTTGAGCACTGACGTCTCGCTGCGTTGCAGCCCCGCGTCCGCCATCATGCGGTCGAGCAGCTGACCACCCTTGCCGAGAAACGGCCGGCCCTCGGCGTCCTCGGTAGCGCCGGGCGCCTCACCGACGATCAGCAACCGAGCACCGGGACGCGAGTCCCCGACGACCACGTGCTGTCGGGTCGCGGCGAGCTCCGGGCACGCGGTACAGGCGCGGATCGCGTTCGCGAGGCTGTCGATCTCAGTGCACGAGTGCGCATGTCCGGCGATCTCGAGGATCGACGGATCGACAGCTCGCGCGCTCACCCCTCCCCCACGCGAGTCCGGTGCGCGCCTAGTCCGCTCACCTGGCGGCGGCGTGCTCCGTCGCCCGCTCGAACAGCCGGCGCAGCGCGGCGTTGACCTCCGCGTGGCATTCGAGCTTGGCCATGTGGCCCGCGCCGGGCAGGACCTGGAACTCCGCCGTCGGCAGCGCCTCCGCCATCACGCGGCTGTGTGACAACGGCGTGAGCACGTCGCGCGTTCCGCAGGAGATCAGCACCGGTACGTCGTTGAGCACGTCGAGCGCCTTGAGCTTGTCGTGCGAGAGGAAGGTGTCGAAGAAGTTCGCCATCACCTCGATCGGGGTGTCGAGCAGCATCTGCTCCATGAAGGCGATGAGCGACGGCGGCGCTCCCGGCCCGTAGGACAGGTAGCGCGTGACGAGGAACCCGATGTCACTGCCGACCCGGCGACCCCGCTCGATGGCGGCCGCCCGCCGTCGAACCAGCTTCGCTCCTGCCGGCACCATCGGGTTGATCAGCCGGGAGACCACACCCGGTACGCCGACCATCTCCTTCGCGAGGTTGCCGGTCGACGTCGACAGCAGCCCGACACCGGCAATCCGGTCACCGAAGAGATCCGGGCGCTGGTCGGCCAGAGCGAGGATCGTCATCCCACCCATCGAGTGCCCGACCAGCACGACCGGTCCAGCGGGCGCGACAGCCTGCAGGACCTTGTCGAGGTCGCTGCCCAGCTGGTCGATCGTGCAGTGCTCGTCAGGCGAACGCTCCGACGCGCCATGACTGCGCTGGTCGTAGAAGACGAGCCGAGCCGCGTCCGCGAGGTCGCGGCGCTGGAAGTGATACGCGTCCATGCAGAGGGTGAAGCCGTGCATGAAGACGACGGTCAACGGGGCGTCAGGCTTGCCGGCAACCTCGACGTGAAGCGCGACTCCGTCGTCGGCGATGACGCGCAGACCCTCGGTGTGCAGCTTGCCGAACGGCTCGTCGGCGTACGGATCCGGCGCGGACCTCGCGCGGCCGACAGCACGACGCTCCGCGGCGATGCCTGCGGCGACGGCAGCGCCTGCTGCGCCGACGGCAAGTGCCGCGAGGCCCACGTTCCGACGGTTCGGCATCAGGCTCCCTCGTATGTTCGCGGCACTCTCGCCCCTACCCGGGAAACGATCTCGTAGTTGATTGTGCCGATCGCCGCCGCCCAGTCGTCGGCGGTCGGCTCCCCGTCGCCGCCGGGCCCGAACAGGACTACTTCGTCACCGGCAGTGACGGCGTCATCCCCGACGTCGAGGACGAACTGGTCCATGCAGACCGTGCCGGCGATCCGGTAGCGCTTGCCGGCGATCGCCACCTCGCCGAGGTTCGTGAGGTGGCGCGGCACGCCGTCGGCGTAGCCGAGTGGGACGAGCGCCAACGTCGTCTCCGCCGCCGTCGTGTAGCGGTGGCCGTAGGACACGCCGTGGTTCCCGGGCGCACGTTTCGTCAGCGCTACGCGACTGGTCAGCGTCATCGCCGGAGTCAGCCCGAGGTCACGCGCGTCGCCGACCTCAGGCCCGGGCGACAACCCGTAGACGGCCACGCCAGGCCGGACCAGGTCGTAGTGCGTCCCCGGCAGCCGAAGCGTCGCCGCCGAGTTGGCCAGGTGACGGACCGATGGTCGCAGGCCGGCGCGAGTGGCGATGTCGAGCGCCTCTTCGTACGACGTGCGTTGCGCCTCGATCGTCGGATGTCCGGGGTTGTCTGCGTACGCGAGGTGCGACCAGACACCGACCACCTCGACGGTGCCGTCCGCCTGGGCCTTCGCCGCCGCGTCGACGAGGTCCGGCCATGCCGCGGGCTGCGCGCCGCCACGGCCGAGTCCGGAGTCGACCTTGAGGTGGATGCGACTCGGCCGACCCGTCGCGGCAGCGGCAGCCACTGCCTTGTCGAGCGCCCACTCGGCGTAGATCCCGACGTCAACCTGCGCCGCGATCACCGACTGCCAGTCGTCGCTCGGGCCGAGGAGCCAGGCAAGGGTGGGCACATCGACCCCCGCGGCACGAAGTGCGAGTGCCTCATCCACCATCGCGACGCCGAGCCAGCTCGCGCCGCCGGCCAGCGCAGCGCGCGCCGACTCGATGATTCCGTGGCCGTAGCCGTCCGCCTTGACGACGGCCATGACTGCCGCGTCTCCCGCGCGCTGCTTGAGAGCTTCGACGTTGCCGCGGATCGCGGCGAGGTCGACGCGCACCGCCGAGACGCTCACCCTGCCAGTGTCTCAGGGGATATTGCTGATGGCCGGTCCGATACTCACGATGATGTCGGTGGCGCTGATCGGACGCGCCGGTACGCCGCACGCGAGCAGCCCGGCGAGTCCATGGACGAACGCCCCGGCAGATCCGGCGTCCAGCGCGTCGACACCCCCGGCGAGCAGTGCGCCACAGATTCCCGAGAGGACATCACCGCTTCCGGCGGTGGCGAGGTGCGGCGTCGCCGCGGTATTGACCCGCACCTGTCCCGACGGATCTGCGACGAGCGTGGTCGAGCCCTTGAGAAGAACTGTCACGCCGAATCGGCTCGCCGCGTCACGTGCCGCGCTGAGCCGGCTGGCTTCGATCTGGTCGCGGTTCCTGCCGAGCAGCCGGGACAGCTCCCCGGCGTGCGGCGTGAGCAGCGTCGGAGCACCTCGGCCGTCGAGCATCGCCGGATCGCCCGCGACGATCGTGATCGCGTCGGCGTCGAGCAGGACAGGCACATCGGTCGACAGAGCGGCCTCGACGAGGCGCCTGGCGTGGTCATCGGTGCCGAGGCCCGGGCCGATCGCCCACGCCTGCACTCGCCCCGCGCCGATCATCGCTTCCGCGTCACCCGCAGCGATCTCGGTCACGACAGCCTCGGGCCTGCGTAACCGCACCACGTGCGCAGGCCCGTACGTTCCGACGAAGCGGACCATGCCGACCCCTGTCCGGACGGCGCCGCCGACCGACAGCAGGGCGGCACCGGGATAGACGTTGCTTCCCGCCACCACTCCGAGCACGCCGCGGCGGTACTTGTCGGTCTCTGCGGCGAGCACCGGCAACAGGCCGCGGACATCGTCCGCGTCGAGCGCCTCGACCGTCGCCGGCGGCATGGCCAGACCGATGTCGACCTGGTCGACGATGCCGGCGTGACCGGCTCCGGGGTCGACCAGCAGACCGATCTTGGTCGCGCCGAACGTCACGGTGACGTCGGCGCGAACCGCGGCGCCGTCCACCTCGCCAGTCGACGCGTTCACGCCACTCGGAACATCGACCGCAACCACTGTCGCGCGGGATCGGTCAAGCAGCTGGGCCACTCGCACCATCGGCTCCCGCAGCGGCCCCGTCGCGCCGATCCCCACCATGCCGTCGATCACAAGCTCCGCGCCGTCGATCAGGTCCGCGTCGGCATCGCTGCCCGCGGGCAACACACGACCTCCACTGCGATGAAACGCCTCGACAGCAGGTGAGAGGGGACGGTCGGTGAGGAGCAACGCGTCGACTCGGGCACCCCGGGCCGCGAGCCGCGCACCGGCGTACAGCGCGTCACCGCCGTTGCCACCCGATCCGACGAGCAGTACGACGCGGGAGCCGTAGGTCTGTCCGAGCAAGCCGGCGCAACGTCGCGCCAGCGCGAAGGCAGCCTTCTGCATCAACGTGCCCTCGGGCAGCGAGTCGAGGAGCGGCTGCTCCGCGGCGCGGACGGCGTCGGCGTCGTACGCCGGTCTCACGAGTCGCCCTCGGCCACGACCATCGCGGTGGCGATCCCTGCGTCGTGCGAGATCGACAGGTGCCACCGTTCGATGCCCTTGTCCAGTGCGACTGTGGCGACGGTGCCTTTCACCTCCAAGTAGGGCCGGCCCAGGTCGTCGTGACGGACTTCGACGTCGTGCCAATCAAGACCGGGCGGAGCGCCCAGCGCTTTGGCGACTGCCTCTTTGGCGGCGAACGTTCCGGCGAGCGTCGCGAAGCCGACGTCTCGCTCGGCCTCGGTGAACAATCGTTCTCTGAGGTTCGGCGTCCGCTCGATCGTCTCGGCGAACCTCTCGAGACCGACCACGTCGACCCCGATCCCGACGATCACGTATTACGCCGCTACTCGACAGTGACACTCTTGGCGAGGTTGCGTGGCTGGTCGATGTCCAGGCCACGAGCCATCGCGAACTCTGCAGCGAGGATCTGCATCGGCACGATCGTGAGCAGTGGAGACAGCAGTGACTTCGTGTCCGGGATGCGGATCAGGTCGTCCGCGTGCGGTGTGACGCTTTCGTCGCCATCGGTGGCGATCACGATCGTGCGCGCGCCGCGAGCGCGGATCTCCTGCACGTTGGTGACGAGCTTGGGCGTCAGCACGTGACGCGGCGCGAGGACCACGACAGGCGTTCCCTTTTCGATCAGCGCGATCGGGCCGTGTTTGATCTCGCCGGCCGGGAATCCCTCGGCGGACACGTAGGCGAGCTCCTTGAGCTTCAGCGCACCTTCGAGCGCCATTGGATAGCCGACGTGACGCCCGAGGAACAGCACTCGCTCCTGGCCTGCGATCTCGCGGGCGAGCTTGCGCACCGGGTCCATGCGGTTGAGCACTTCGGAGATCAGGTTCGGAGTCTGCGCGAGGTCGTGGAAGTGGGAGCGCACCTCGTCGCCGTCGCGATAGCCGCGCACCTGCGCGAGGTGCAGGCCGACGAGGTACATCGCCGCGAGCTGCGTGATCACGGCCTTCGTCGACGCAACGGCGACTTCGGGTCCGCTTCGCGTGTAGAAGGTCGCGTCGCTCTCCCGGGCGATCGAGGACCCGACGGTGTTGCTCACCGCCATGACCCACGCCCGCTGCCGGCGCGCGTGGCGCACCGCTTCGAGCGTGTCCGCGGTCTCACCGCTTTGACTGATCGCGATGACGAGGGTGTGCGGATCGAGCACCGGGTCGCGATAGCGGAACTCGCTCGCCATCTCCACATGCACCGGGAGCCGCGCCCACCGCTCGATCGCGTACTTGCCGACCATGCTCGAGTGGTACGACGAGCCGCAGCCGACGATGATCACCTGGGTGAGGCCCTGGATGTCCTCGTCGCTCATCGCGAGCTCGTCCAGGCGCAGCCGGCCGGCAATGTCGGTGCGGCCTCCGATCGTCTCGCGAACCGCCTCCGGCTGCTCGTCGATCTCCTTGAGCATGAAGTAGTCGTAGCCGGCCTTCTCGGCGGCCGCAGTGTCCCAGTCGACGTGGAACTGCTGACCGTGGACGGAGTCACCATCGAGGTCGGTCACCACGACCCCGTCGCGACGGAGCAGGACGACCTGGTCCTGGTCGACAACACGTGCTTCGCGGGTGTGCGCGATGAAGGCCGTCACGTCACTGGCGAGGAAGTTCTCGCCTTCGCCGAGGCCGATGACGAGCGGCAGGTTGCGCCGGGCGCCGACAACGACATCCGGCTCGTCGCGGTGGGTCACCACCAGCACGAACGACCCATCGAGCTCACGGCACACCTCGCGGACAGCGGCGGCCAGGTCGCCGTCGTACCGCTCCTCGATCAGGTGCGCGACAGCTTCGGTGTCGGTCTCGCTCGCGAGGGTGTGACCGCGGTGCTCCAGCCCGTCCCGGAGCTCGGTGAAGTTCTCGAGGGTGCCGTTGTGAACGACCGCGATGGCGCCGGTGCAGTCGACGTGTGGGTGGGCGTTGCGGTCGTTCGGGGCGCCGTGCGTCGCCCAGCGGGTGTGGCCGATTCCGAGGGTGCCTTCAAGATCAGCCACCGGGACCTCGGACAACGCGCCGCGCAGGTTCGCGAGCTTGCCGGCACGGCGAACCACGGAGAGCTCTCCCGCCGTGTTGCGGATCGCCACACCGGCCGAGTCATAGCCGCGGTACTCGAGCCGGGCGAGGCCGGCCATCACCACGTCGAGAGCAGGCTGGGCCCCGACGTAGCCGACGATCCCGCACACAGCTCAAAGATTACGCGGCGCTGACAACCGCCAACCCGGTCCGATACGTATATACGGACGTGGCGATGTCTGACGCTGACGAAGCAGCCTTCCGGGCCTTCGCTCACACGCGCCGCCCGGCGCTACGGCGAACCGCGTACCTGATGTGCGGTGACTGGCATCAGGCCGACGATCTGGTCCAGACCACCCTCACCAAGATGTACGTCGCGTGGCGACGGGTGCGGACGAACGAAGCGCCCGATGCCTATGCCCGGCGCGTCCTCACCCGGTGCTTCCTGGACGAGCGGCGCCGCCCCTGGCGACGGGAGTGGCCGGTAGAGGCGATCGACGAGCAAGCCGTCACGGGTGCGCCTGCTGACGCGTCGGTGCTCGACCTCCGGGCCGCGCTCGCCCGCCTCCCGCGACGGCAGCGCGCCACCGTCGTCCTGCGGTTCTGGGCGGATGCGTCCGTGACCGAGACCGCGGACGCGCTCGGCTGCTCCGAAGGCACCGTCAAGAGCCAGACCGCACGGGCCATCAACACTCTCCGTTCGCTGCTTTCCGACCCGGTACTCGTCGAGGAGACGTCATGACCGATCTGAACGACCGTTTCGCCGCGATGCTCGAAGGCGAACCGCCGGCTCCTTACGACATCGACCAGGTCGTCACGAACGGCCGGCGGGCCCTGCGCCGGCGCACGACGCTGACTGCGGTTGCCGGCACGGCAGGTACGGCGGCCGTGACGGCGGCCGTGGTGGTGCCGATCACGGTGGCGAACCATCACGGGTCAACGCAGCAGATCTCGCTGCTCGGCCAGCCGAGTGCGAGCCCCACCAGCTCGCCTAAGTGCGAGTTGTTCTACAAGCCGCTTCCCGACGGACAGCGGGCCAAGAAGCTGGCCTTGGGCAAGGCCCTCGCGGACGTGCAGACTCACGCCAAGTCGGACTACCGGATCAAGGGTGTCACCATGAAACATGGCGCGTACATCGTCGAGATGTGCCCGTCCGGCGCCCGACCTGATGACGGCCGGCCGACCAGCCCGCCCGATCCGACCGCCACGATGCCGCCGTACCACTACACGGCCGACCCGCAGACGATCTCCGCCGGCTTCGAGAACGAGCTGAGCCATCAGGTCAAGAAGCTCGGGTTCACGGTCGTCTACAGCCGTCCGTTCGCCCAGGAGTCATCGACGCTCGAGAAGGGACACCCGAGCTACTACGACGGCAACGTCGACGTGCAGCTGCCGGACGGGCCTGCCGACATCGGCGTCCAGGTGTCGCATGCGGTGACCGAGCAGGTGCCTTTCGACGGCAGCTGCGACGCGCCGAAGTGCACGCAGTCGACGCTTCCCGACGGCAGCCGGATGCAGATCTCACACATCACGGCCGGCACTGGTGGTGGCGAGGTGGTCGCGGTCGAGATCCACTACGCGAACGGGTTGGTCGTCCAGGCGCAGGAGTCGAACTATGCGTTCGGTCCCGAAGCCACCCGGGCCCGGACCAAGAACCAGCCGCTCACGATCGACCAGCTCACGACACTTGCCGAAGACCCAGCCTGGACCTTCTGAATCGGAGGGCCATCGAGCAGTTCGTTTCATGCGAGCTGGTCCTTGCCACCGAGGTCGAGGCGGGCGACATCCTGCCGCGGTGCTCCACGCGATCGCCACGGGCAAGACGCGGCACAGCGAGATCGCGGATCAACTCCGCCTCGGACCGGCTCGTACCCTCGATCGGCTGATCGAACTGCGGTTGGTCCAGCGTTTGCCGCGCGAGAGAGAAGATCACCACGCCCCTGCTGAAGTGCTCAGCATGACGGCAGAGGGCATCTTCCCGACGACCCTGAAACGACGCGGTAGCCTTATTTGAGGTTAGATCGCTAACTCAGATAAGGAGCGGGATTGTCTCGGATCGTCAAGCGGCGCTGGGACAGCGATCTCGCCGGACTGGGCATCCCCCGACGGGACCGGCGCTCGTGCGAGTACGAAGCGTACGTGCCCGATCGTCTCGCAGAGCGTCGGTTCAACTTCGATGGTGAGGTCGCCGCCGACATCGCCGACGCCGAGCGGGCAATCGCCCGCCTCAACGAAGAGGCCGGCGCCCTGGTCGACACTGAAGCACTCGCCCGCATCCTGTTGCGCAGTGAGGCCGTCGCGTCGTCGCGCATCGAGGGCCTTGAGATCGGTGCACGGCGCCTGCTCCATGCGGAGGCCGAGCGCCGAACACCCGAGGGAAGCTCCGACGTAACAGCAACCGAGGTGCTCGGCAACATCGACGCGATGGTCTTCGCCACAAGCGCGATCGGTGTCGGCGACCCGATCGGATTGGATACCCTCCTCGAAATCCATCGTCGACTACTAGACGGCAGTCGGATCGCGGCGTACGCCGGCGTCCTCCGCACCGAGCAGAACTGGATCGGCGGGAGTTCGTACAACCCTTGCTCTGCTGCCTTCGTGCCACCGCCACCTGAGCTCGTCCCCGACCTCATGACTGACCTCTGCACGTTCGCGACCGGCGACGACCTGCCCGCCGTCGCACAAGCCGCGATCGCACACGCGCAGTTCGAAACGATCCACCCGTTTGCTGATGGAAACGGGCGGACCGGTCGAGCACTGATCCATCTCGTGCTTCGTCGCCGTGGCCTCGCCGTGCAAGTGCTCCCACCGGTGTCATTGGTGCTCGCCACCTGGGCAAAGGACTACATCGGGGGGCTCTCGAACTATCGATACCGCGGTCCGTCCACCAGCCGGGCCGCGCACGACAGCCTCAACCGCTGGACCGAGCTCTTCGCAACCGCGTGCGCGCGTGCGGTCGATGACGCGCTGACCTTCCAGCACCGCATCACCGAAATCGAAGCTCAGTGGCGCGAATCACTCGGCGCCGTCCGGAGCCGATCGGCAACGGACCTGCTTCTACGCGCCCTGCCCGGTGCACCTGTGCTCACGGTCGACAGCGCCGCGACACTCATCGGACGGACGTTCAACCCGGCGAACGAGGCGATCCAGCGACTGGTCGCGGCAGGAATCGTCAAACAGGTAACCATCGGGCGTCGCAATCGAGCGTTCGAGGCGCCCGACGTCATCACTGCCTTCACGGCCCTTGAGCGACAACTCGCTAGTCCGTCCGGTGACACGAGGCTGACGAAGCCGGTACGACCCATCCCAGCACCTCGTGGGTGAGTCGACTCCAGTCGCCTTGCCGTCCGGGCGAGCGCGCGGGGCTGGCCGGCAGGATGCAGCCCCTACTGCGAGCCGACCTGCATCCGGCTCGCAGTCCGGTTCGCGTTCCAGTGCGTGCGGTGGTTGGCGAAGTAGGGCGGGCGGCTCGGCAGGGCCGTGGTCTCGAGCCAGAGCCGCTTGAGATGGCGGACGCGGCCCGCCGCCGCGTCGTCCTCGTAGGCGGTCCGGCCGTGCAGGACGTGGTAGTTGTTGATGAACTGGATGTCGCCAGGAAGCAGCTCCATCAAGACGTGGCTTGACGGTTCGTCCGCCATCGCCACCAGGACGCGCAGTGCCTCCTGCTGCAGGTCTGTCAACCGCGGTGCGTCCGGGTGTCGTTGCGACGCCCAGATGTACGGCGGGATGCAGCGGACGAACAACCGGCCATCCCATTCGGTGAACACCGGCACCAGGTAGTACGGCTTGCCACCGTCGGCCTGCTCCCCGCGGAAGTCGTACGGGAACTCGTCGTACAGCGCAGCCGCGAGATCCGGCTGCTCACGCACGAGCCGGTTGTGGATCAGCACCGAGCTCGCCACCGCTGACAGCCCGCCGCTGCGGCCGTTCTCGAGGCACATCAGGCCAACCAGGTCGGAGCCGTCGCAGTGGAAGGGAAGCGCGATCCCGCCGAGCTCGTTGCCACGGGCAGTCGGATCGTCGACCCGTTTGGCCTGGTCGGTCACGTCGCCGAGCAGATGGCCATGACGGTTCTGCGCCCACGGCAGCCCGAGGTGCATGCCGATTCCCCAGTACAGAAGCTCCATCTCGGCTTGGCTGTACGCCGCGCGGTCGATGCCGCGCAGCCTGACGAATCCCCGCCCGTCGATCAGCTCGGTCGCGATGGCAGCGAGCCGGACGGCGAGCGTGGGTAGCGGGAAGTCGTCGCGGTCGAGCTCGAGGACGTCGTCCGACTTTCGCATTGCATGGCGCAGCGAGGCGTCGAGCTCCTCGAGCTCGACACCGGTGAACACCTCGGTCCAGCCGGCCTCGTCGGCAACGTCCGCCGAGGTCCACTCGCACCGCGTCTCGAGCACCCGCGGCTCGGCAGTCGGCTTCGTCACACCCGCACCTCCGCTCGGTCGGTCTGCGCGCCCCTGACGAGCCGGCCCGGCAACGCTCCCGTCGGCTCCCCATCCATGTACGTCTGGACGCCGGAGACGATCGTGTGGCGGTAGCCGGTTGCGTCCTGCGTCAGGCGCTTCCCGCCCGCGGGGAGGTCGTAGACCATCCGCGGTCTGGCGAGCGTGAGCGCCTCGAGCTCGATCACGTTGAGGTCGCCCTTGTACCCGGGCGCGAGCAGCCCGCGGTCGCGCAGACCGACTGCCTCCGCCGTTCCACGGCATTGCCGCTGGACGAGGAACGGCAGCTCGTACGTCGTACCGTGCTTGCGATCGCGCGCCCAGTGGGTGAGCAGGGTGGTCGGGAAGCTGGCATCGCAGATCGTGCCGACATGTGCGCCGCCGTCGCCGAGGCCGGGCACCGTGTGGCGGTGGCCGAGCAGCTCCGCCGCGGCGTCGAGGTTGCCGTCGGAGTAGTTCAGGATCGGCGCATACAGCAATGCCCGGCCATCGTCAGCGAGCAGCAGATCGACGTAGTGCGCTACCGGGTCGACGCCGAGCCGCTCGGCGACTGCCTGGACGCTGTCCTCGGGCAGTGGCTCGTAGTTGGGAGGCTCGCCCAGGTCGAACACCGCGGACAGCGGAACGCGTGCCATGAGCTCCCGCGCCTCGGTGACGAGCTGGTCGCGCTGATGGACGAGCGACGCCGCTTGCTCAGCGATCGAGCGGTCGGCGACAGCCAGGTATGTCGGACAGCGGCTGATCGGGTTCACGCTGCCCGTGAGGCCCACCAGGATGCCGACGGCGCGCGCCGCGACCTGGGCACGCATCGTCAGCCCCTCGGCGTTGGCCCGGTCGAGCAGCGCGAGCTTGTTTCGATAAGCCGTCCCGGGGCTCGTCTGCAGCAACGAGAACGACAGCGGCCGGCCGGACTCGCGCATCATCTCGAGCAGGGTCTCGTCCTCGCCGTCGACGCTGAAGTCGGAGACGACCTGTAGGACCCCCTGACCGGTCTCGCCGATCGCCCGGGCGATCCCGACCAGCTCCTCGCGAGCGGCAGTGAGCGTGGGCGTCGGGTTACCGCGACTGGTCCGGTGGTTGAGAGTTCGCGACGTGGTGAACCCCAACGCGCCGGCTCGGATCCCCTCGGCGGCGAGCCTGCCCATCTCGGCGATCTCCTCTGGCGTCGCGGCTTCGCGATTGGCGCCGCGCTCTCCCATGACGTAGACGCGGATCGGGGCGTGACAGACCTGGGTGGCGACGTCGACGTCGTACCGACGGGCATTGAGCACGTCGAGGTAGTCGGCCACTGTCTCCCAGTCCCACGACAGACCCTCGTGAAGGACGACGCCGGGCAGGTCCTCGACGCCCTCCATCAGCTCAATGAGCATCGCGTGGTCGTCCGGCCGCACCGGCGCGAAGCCGACGCCGCAGTTACTCGCAACGACGGTCGTCACGCCGTGCTGTGACGACGGCTGCAGCCGGTTGTCCCAGGTCGCCTGACCGTCGTAGTGGGTGTGGATGTCGACGAAGCCCGGCGTGACGATCGCGCCGTCCGCGTCGATCTCACGGTCGCCGGCTCCCGCGACCCGACCGACTTCGACAATGCGTCCTTCGTGGATCGCGATGTCGGCGGTGCGAGCCGCTGCGCCGGTTCCATCCACGACAGTCCCGCCGCGAACCACGAGATCGAACGACATCGACGTACCTCCTGTGACGACCTCGGTCTAGTCCTCGCCGACGTGCTTGTCGAGCCAGTCGACCAGCGGGCTCATCGAACGCCACGCGTTGACGATCTCGGGGTGCGCCTTCTTCGTCGACAGCCAATCCGGTGCGCCGAACTCGCGACCGCACGTCAGCGCCTTGTAGCGCAGCAAGTCGGCTCGCGGATGCTCCTTGTCGAAGCCGCTCGGAACCCGAGTGAGCTGCTCGCCGTGGACGTCGAGACCTGACCGCGTCACCGTCGCGAGGGCCTTCTCCAACGCCCTCCCCGACAGGTCGTCTGCGACGGCGCGGCGCAGGCGGGCAACCTGAGCAGACGTGGTGTGCCAGTAGCCGCCACCGACGAACAGCCCGGCCGCGGAGATGTGCATGTAGCGCTTGCTGTCATGGAACACGACGCCTTGGTGGGTCTTGTACGGCGTCTTGTCCTTGCTGAAGCGGATGTCGCGATACGGCCGGAAGAGCTTCCCCTCACCGAACTCAGGTCCGAGCAGCGCAACGAGCTCGAGCATCGGCGCCTTGACCGACTCCTCGTAGACGGACTTGTTCGCACTCCAGAACGTCTTGGTGTTGTCGGCCTCGAGGTCCTCGTAGAAGTCGAGGGCCGCGATCGGGATGCCGGTGAAGGTCATTGCTGAACCGTAGCCACCAGTCCGGCGCCTGACTTGGCCTGCAGGACATCGAGTACGTCGGCCCTGATGGCTGCCGCGAATGCGGGATGCGTCTTCGCGCGAGACCTCACGGCTGCCTCCATCTGGCGGATCGGCGAGGCGTCGGTGTCGAGCAGCATCGTTCCGCCCGCTCGGAAGAAGCGGATGGCCGCATTCGCGGGCGGCACGCTGCGGACGGCGACGGCATGGAAGCTGTCGGAGATCACGACCCCGTTGAAGCCGAGGTCGCCGCGAAGCATCGACTTGATGACCGTCGCCGAGAAGCAGGCCGGCCGGCCGGGCTCGATGTGCGGGTACGAAGCGAGCGAGACCATGACGAACGGCGTACCGGCGGAGATGCCGGCGCTGAACGGCGCGAGGTAGGCGTCATGCCGAGTCGTCGGATCGGTGACGTGCTTCGTGAGGTCGGTGTTGCCGGTGGCGCGACCGAGCCCGGGGAAGTGCTTGATCGTCACCGCGACGTTCGCGCCCTCACCCCGCACCACCGCCACCACGTGCGGCCCGACGACGCCTGGGGTGTGTCCGTACTCGCGGTCATACCGGCCGATCGGCTGGTTCGCGTGCGCGTGTCCGGCCGGCACGGTGTCGGCGACCGGGGCGAGGTTCATGCTGATGCCCGCGGCCGCGAGCTGGTGCGACCAGGTCGTGGCCTCGCGACGCAGCTTTCGGGTGGTCCAACGACCTTGCTGGAGCGCGGTTGGAATCTGCGAGAACCCGGGCCCGGTGAAGCGCTGGACCTCGCCGCCCTCCTGGTCGGTCGCGATGAGCGGTGCAACGCCGGAACGGGCAAGGGCGGCGCTGATCGAGGCCGTCTCGACCGACACCGCTGCGCGCGCCGAAGCGGAGTTGCCGTCGAGGATCACGTTGCCGACGTTGAGCCTCTGCAGCCGAGCAAGCTTCGCCGCGGACGGGCCGTCGGAGCTCACCCCGGTCATGAACAGCTGGCCGATCCGCTCGGAAGGTGTCATCGCCCGGTACGCCGACTGCACGGGGTCGGCGCCGGTCTGAGTGACGACGGGCGGCGGAGTCGGGATGACATCGGGAGTGGCAACCGCCGTACACGGCAGCCCGAACCCGACCGCTAGCGCGACATAGCCGCGGATGACGGTCGCCCGTCTCATTGGAGCCGCAGACCGCTTGCGATGCGTTCCGCGAGCTCGGTAGCCCGCGAGCTCGTCTCCGCCTCGACCATCACCCTGACCAATGGCTCGGTGCCACTCGGTCTGACGAGGACGCGCCCGCCATCGCCGAGCTCGGAGACCACCTGGTCGATCACGTCCTGCGCCGCGGCGATCGCGCCATCCGGCGCCTGCGTCGTGACGTTGACGAGGACCTGCGGCAGCCGCTCGAGCCGAGCGGCGAGCTCTGCCAACGGCCGACCGGCGGCCACAACTGCTGCCGCCAGGTGGAGCGCTGTCAGCAGACCGTCGCCGGTTGTCGCGTGGTCGAGCAAGACCACGTGACCGGACTGCTCGCCGCCGATGACCGCACCTTCGACCCGCATGCGCTCGGCGACATGGCGGTCGCCGACCGGGGTTGTCACCAGAGCGATCCCGTTCGCCGACAGCAGTCGCGCGAGCCCCAGGTTGCTCATGACAGTTGAGACGACGAGGTCCCGACGAAGGTTGCCACGGCGTTGAGCGTCGAGCGCCAGGATCGCAAGGATCGCGTCGCCGTCGACCGGTTCACCTCGTGCGTCGACAGCAAGACAGCGATCCGCGTCCCCGTCGTGCGCGATACCCATGTCCGCGCCGACCTCGACGACAAGGGACTGCAGCGTCTCGAGATGGGTCGCGCCGCAACCGTCGTTGATCCGGGAACCGGTCGGATCAGTGTTGATCACCGTGACGTTGGCACCGGCACGTGAGTACGCATCCGCGGCAATCCTGCCCGCCGCGCCGTTCGCGCAGTCGACGACGAGCCGCAACCCGTTCAGCCGCGTCGGCAAGGTCGCGAGCAACGCCTCGACGTACCACTCGAAGTCGCCGGTCAGGTCGGCGACGACGACGCCGCGCCGGCTGCTCTCGTGGAGTGAGTCGAGGCGGGACTCGATGTGCTGCTCGGTCGCCTCGTCGAGCTTTACTCCGCCCGCGCCGAACAGCTTGATGCCGTTGTCCTGCACCGGGTTGTGGCTTGCCGAGATCACGATGCCCAGCGCGGGAACGGACGCTCGTCCCCGCACCCCGTCGGCGACGGCGCGGGCCACCGCCGGAGTCGGGATCACGCCGAGCAGCGCGACATCAGCGCCGGCCGACTTCAGCCCGTCGACGACCGCTTCCTGCAGCCATGCACCCGACGGCCGCGGGTCGCGGCCGACAACGACCAGGGGCGCGGACTGACCAACTGCCAGCTCGGCGACAGCGGCCGCCGCAACGGAACGCGCGAGATCGGCGGTGAGGTCGACTCCAGCGACCCCCCGCACCCCGTCGGTCCCGAAGAGAGTCAACGCGCTTCAGCGAGCGTTGAGCGCGCCAGTGGCAAGGCCGCAGGAGCCGCCGCGTGCTGAGGCACGCAAGGCGTCCTGAGCGCTTGCGTTCGGAGCGCTGAGGTCGCGAGTGGCAAGGCCGCAGGAGCCGCCGCGTGCTGAGGCACGCAAGGCGACGAGAACGCCGCCAATCGTGACCTGAGCGCTTGCGATCGAAGTGCTGAGCGCGCGAATGCCGAGGCCGCAGGAGGCGACGCGTGCTGAGGCACGCGAGCCGACGAGAACGAAGGCAGTCGTGATGCTCAGCGCTTCGAGTACTGCGGAGCCTTGCGGGCCTTCTTGAGCCCGTACTTCTTGCGCTCCTTGGCCCGCGCGTCGCGGGTGAGGAATCCGGCCTTCTTCAGCGGCGGGCGGGCGGCGTCGTCGGTGTCGAGCAGCGCGCGAGCCACGCCGAGGCGGACCGCGCCGGCCTGACCGGAGACGCCGCCACCGTGCACGCGCACGAGCACGTCGTAGGCATCGGCGATGTCGAGGGTGACCAGCGGCTCGTTGACGATCTGCTGGTGGACCTTGTTGGGGAAGTAGTCATCGAGCGTGCGGCCGTTGATGGTCCACACACCGGTGCCCGGGATCAGCCGAACGCGGGCGATGGCCTCCTTGCGGCGGCCGGTGGCTGCGGCGGGACCGCTCACCTGGACGAGGGGCTTGCGTTCGACCGGAGCTGCTGGAGCCTCGTCCTCGATGTTCGGCGAGGTGGTCTCGGCCGCGTCGTCCGCGACCTCTTCGACGGCGTCCTCAATGACGTCTTCGGTCACTGTCTCGCTCACTACTGCGCCACCTGCGTGATCTCGTAAGGCACCGGCTGCTGCGCCTGGTGCGGGTGTTCGGGGCCGGCGTACACCTTCAGCTTGCTGGCCATCTGCCGGCCGAGCGTGTTGTGCGGAAGCATCCCCTTGATGGCCTTCTCGACGACGCGCTCGGGACGCTTGTCCATGAGCTGGCCGATCGGCGTCGACGTCAGACCACCCGGGAACCCGGAGTGGCGGTGGGCCAGCTTGTCGGCACGCTTGTTGCCGGTCAGGGCCACCTTGCTCGCGTTGACGATGATGACGAAGTCACCCGTGTCGAGGTGCGGCGCGAAGATCGCCTTGTGCTTGCCGCGGAGCAGCCGGGCGGTCTGGCTCGCGAGCCGGCCGAGCACGACGTCGGTCGCGTCGATCACGTGCCACTGGCGCGTGACCTGGCCAGGCTTCGGTTGGAACGTACGCACAGGGGTGCCTTATCTGCTTTCTCGTCCGGATTTCGTCCACCCGCGTGTACCGCGTGGACCGTACGAGGCTACCCGCGGCCCTGTTGAGGGGTCAAAATCCCGATCTGCGCTCCAGATGGGCCCTCGCGGCGGCGTCTCCCGGCCCGTTTCGGGCCCGTAGCCGCGCGGCAATCGCCGCGCGGTGAGCGTCATCGACGTTGCCGCCGTACTTGAACTTGCCCGCGACCTCCCGGATCGTCAGCCGCAGCCCCCGAATGCCCGGCAGCTTCCGCTCGTGGACCGCCGGGTCCGCGTGCGCGATCTCGGGCTCGAACACCGCAAGCTGGCGGCGAAGGATCGCCAGCTTGCCCTCGTCGTCGTCCACGACAGCTGCCTCGCACCGCAGCTGGACGGCCGCGTAGTAGGTCGTCGGTATCCCGACGGCGGGATCCTCGTCCCCGATCGCCTTCCACGCCGACGGGACGAACGCCCAGTCCCCCGCCACGCTGAGCAGGACGGTCGGGTTCTCCTCGATCGCTCGCCAGATCGGATTCGGCCGAGCAAGGTGCAGTACGACCTCGTCGGTCTCGAGGACGTACTGCGTCGGCACGACGACCGGCACGTCACGGTCACGTCCGGCGGCGATCAGCTGACCGAAGGCCTGGGCCGCGACGAACGCCCGCCACTCCTCCTCGCCCGACGTGGCGTCCCACGGGTGCACCAGCATCGTCGGCTACCTCACCCGCTCGACGCGGCCTTCGTCCCAGACCGGCTCCGGCGTCTCCTCCACCGTGCCGTCCGCGCGGAAGACCACGAAACGGTCGAAGGACTTCGCGAACCACCGGTCGTGCGTGACTGCGACGACCGTGCCTTCGAAGGAGTCGAGGCCCGCCTCGAGCGCATCGGCTGACGCGATGTCGAGGTTGTCGGTCGGCTCGTCGAGCAGGAGCAACGTCGCACCCGACAGCTCGAGCAGCAGGATCTGCAGCCGCGCCTGCTGTCCGCCCGACAACGTCTCGAACGGCTGCTCGCCGGCGCGGGCGAGCTCGTAGCGGTCGAGGACCCGGGCCGCTTGCTCGCGGCCGAGGCCGTCACGATGTGCGTCGCCCTTCCAGAGGATGTCGAGCAGCGTCCGCCCGATCAGCTCCGGATGCTCGTGAGTCTGCGCGAACCAGCCCGGCCGGACCCGCGCACCGAGCCGGGCGACCCCGGTGTGTGCAACCGTCGTCGACGGCGCACCGGCGACCGGCCGATGCTCGACGTCCGGATCGCTGCCACCAGCGGCGAGAAGCCGCAGGAAATGCGACTTGCCCGAACCGTTGGAGCCGAGCACCGCGACTCGTTCGCCGAACCACACCTCAAGGTCGAACGGTCGCATCAGTCCGGTCAGCTCGAGGTTCTCGCACACGACGGCCCGCTTGCCGGTCCGGCCGCCCCGGAGTCGCATTGCGACGGCCTGCTGCAGCGGCACGGCACGCGGCGGACCTTCGCGCTCGAACCGATCGAGCCGAGTGCACGCGGCCTGGTAAGCGCCCGCCATGCCGTCGTTGTACGCGGCCTTCTGCTGCAGCCTGACGACCAGCGCCTCGAGCTTCTCGTGCTCCTCGTCCCACCGCCGGCGCAGCTCCTCGAGCCGGCTGTTGCGCTCCGCTCGGGCCTCGGCGTACGACGCGAACCCGCCGCCGTGCACCCATGCGGTGTTGCCTGCGGCGCCGAGCTCGACGGTGACGATGCGGCTCGCGGTGCGCGCCAGCAGCTCGCGGTCGTGCGAGACGAAGAGGACGGTCTTGGGGCTGTCCGCCATCGCCTGCTCGAGCCACCGCTTGCCGGGCACGTCCAGGTAGTTGTCCGGCTCGTCGAGCAGCAGCACCTCGTCGGGTCCACGCAGCAGCGCCTCCAGCACGACTCGCTTCTGCTCACCGCCGGACAGGGTGCGGACTTCGCGCCAGCGCGCCTTGTCGAACGGGACTCCCAGCGCTGCCACGGTGCAGGTGTCCCAGAGCACCTCGATGTCCCAACCACCGGCGTCGGACCACTCGCCGAGCGCCGCGGCGTACTTCAGCTGGGTCGGCTCGTCCTCGTGCTCCATCATTGCGAGCTCGGCCGCATCGAGGGCCGCAGCGGCGGCGCGCACTCGGGGTGGCGCGACCGACAGCAGCAGGTCTCGAACCGTCGAGTCGTCGCGCACCGAGCCGACGAACTGGCGCATGACGCCGAGGCCACCGGAGCCGGTGACGCTGCCGGAATCCGGCGCGACGTCACCGCTGACGATCTTCAGCAGCGTCGTCTTGCCGGCGCCATTGGGTCCGATGAGCGCAGCCTTCTGCCCGTCGCCAACCCGGAAGGTGATCTCGTCGAGCAGCATCCGGCCGTCGGGCAGGGCCAGGCTCACCCGCTGCAGATCGACGTGGCCCACCCAGCCATTGTCACTGCACGGCCAAGGGATTATGAGTCCCATGGCGGGGCGCACCATCCGCGACTTCGACGTCCACGAACTGTTCGCTGCGATGGACTCGCAGCGCGAGGAGCGCGGACTCAGCTGGCCAGGAGTCGCCCGCGAGATCTGGTCGATGTCGCATGAGCTCAACGCCACGCGGCCGAACGATCACCCGATCAGCCCGTCGACCCTGACCGGGATGCCGAGGCGCGGGGTGACGAGCTGCCAGCACGCGCTGTGCATGTTGGCCTGGCTCGGCAAGGCGCCTGAGGTCTTCCTCGACGGCGACGGTCCGACCCGAAGCGACGCGAGGTTGCCGGCCTGCGGGCCCGACCGGCGGCTGCGGTGGAGCCTGAAGCGGCTGTACGGCGGTCTCGACGACCAACGTCGGCGCAACGAAATGACCTGGAAGCAGCTCGCCGGCGAGCTGGGTTGCACGTCGAATCAGCTGACTGGACTGCGAACGGCCCGATACGCAACCGGCATCGTGCTCGCGATGCGCATCACACAGTGGCTCGATCGACCGGCTGCGGACTTCATCCGAGCCGCGAAGTGGTGATGCTCACTCGTCGCGCCGACGGCGGGTGCGCTGAGCCTGCACAGCGAGCTCCCCGTCAGGTGGGTAGTCGACCGCGACCAGCGTCAGTCCATGCGCCGGCGCGACGTTGACGGCCGAGTCGCGCACGCCGGCGCGCAGCACCTCGCCAGGCCATTCGATCGGTTTGCGGCCGTCGCCTACAGCGAGCAGGGCGCCGACCATCGCTCGGACCTGGTTGTGACAGAACGCATCCGCATGCGCCGCGATCAGCACAACACCGTCGGCGTCGCGGCTCGGGTCGAGTATCCGCAGCGTCCGTACCGTCGTCGATCCCTCACGGGGGCGGCAGTAGGCCGCGAAGTCGTGTTCGCCCAAGAGGCCTTGAGCCGCTGCGTGCATCGCTTTCTCGTCGAGCCGTCGCTTCCAGGTCACGGTGTCGTGACGACGTAGCGGGTCAGGCGATCGGTCGGTGACGCGATAGCGGTAGTGACGTCCGGTCGCCGAGAACCGGGCATCGAACCCTTGCGCCGCGGCCCGAGCCGCCGTGACGGCGACATCGACCGGAAGGACGCCGGCGAGTCGCCGGCGCAGCTCCTCTGGATCAACCTCGGCTGCGAGATCGACGTGCGCGACCTGACCGGTTGCGTGCACCCCCGCATCGGTACGACCCGCCACGGTCAGCGGCTGCGGCCCCTCGAGCCGCAGCACGGTCGCGATCGCGGTCTCGATCGTCTCCTGCACCGTCCGCCGCCCGGGCTGACGCGCCCAGCCCGAGAAGTCGCTGCCGTCGTACGCGATGTCGAGGCGCAGACGAACGAGCCCGCCGACCCCAGATGGGGTGGCGGGCTCGTTCATGTCGTTGACGGAGGTCACTCCTTGGGGGAGTCACCCTCGTCGGCAGCCGGTGCCTCTTCCTCAGCGGGGGTCTCGACCTCGGCCGCCTGCTCGGCGACGTCGGCCTCGTTGGCTTCGGCAACCTCGACCGGCGCTTCGGCGACCGGCTCCTCCGCTGGTGCTTCGACCTCCGCCGCCTGCTCAGCGACGTCGGCCTCGTCGGCCTCCGCGATCACCGCGACGTCGTCCGCGCTGTCCTCGCCCAACAGGTCGAGACCCGCGTCCTCGTCGGTTGCGGCCTCAGCCTCGGCGGCGACCGCCGCGGCCGTCTCGGACTCACTCGCCAGCTCGGCCGCCGCCTCAGCCGTGGCGCCGGTCGGCCGGCGGCGCCGCGCGAAGCGGGTGCCGCGAGCAGCCTCCGCCTCGGACACGGCCTCCTGGGCGAACGTCTGGTACTCGACCAGCTCGATCACGGCCATCGGGGCGTTGTCGCCCTTGCGCGGACCGAGCTTGGTGATCCGGGTGTAGCCACCCGCACGCTCGGCGAAGCCAGGACCGATCTCCGCGAAGAGCTGGTGCACGACCGCCTTGTCACGGATCACCGTGAGCACCTGCCGGCGGGCGTGGATGTCGCCCTTCTTCGCAAAGGTGACCATCCGGTCGGCGAGCGGACGCAGCCGCTTGGCCTTCGCAAGCGTCGTCGTGATCCGGCCGTGCTCGAACAGCGACGTGGCGAGGTTCGCCAGCAACAGCCGCTCGTGCGCCGGACTGCCGCCGAGGCGCGGACCCTTAGTGGGGGTAGGCATCGCAATCGCTCCTAGTGGCTCTTCTCGGGGTCCCCGCGGAGTTTCGAGCGGAGCGAGAAGAGTGGGTAGTTAGTACTGCTCGGTCTCGGCGAAACCGGCGTCGCCGTTGTCGTCGTAGCCCTGGTCGTAGTTGGCCATGACGGCGCTCGGGTCGAATCCGGGCGGGCTGTCCTTGAGCGCGAGACCCAGGCCGGCCAGCTTGCCCTTCACCTCGTCGATCGACTTCTGCCCGAAGTTGCGGATGTCCATGAGGTCCGCCTCGGAGCGGGAGACCAGCTCGCCGACCGTGTGGATGCCCTCACGCTTGAGGCAGTTGTACGAGCGAACGGTGAGGTCGAGCTCCTCGATCGGAAGCGCGAGGTCCGCCATGAGCTGCGCGTCGGTCGGCGACGGACCGATCTCCACACCCTCGGCGTTCTCGTCCAGCTCGCGGGCCAGGCCGAACAGCTCGACCAGCGTGTGGCCGGCCGACGCCATCGCCGTGCGCGGCGTGATCGAGGACTTGGTCTCGACGTCGACCACGAGGCGGTCGAAGTCGGTGCGCTGCTCGACACGCGTGGCCTCGACCTTGTAGGTCACCTTGAGGACCGGCGAGTAGATCGAGTCGATCGGGATGACCCCGATCGGCTGACCCGGCTGCTTGTTCTGCACGGCAGAGACGTAACCGCGACCGCGCTCGACGGTGAACTCGATCTCGAGCTTGCCCTTGGAGTTCAGCGTGGCGATGTGCAGGTCAGGGTTGTGGATCTCGACACCGGCCGGCGGCGCGATGTCGGCCGCGGTGACCGCGCCCGGACCCTGCTTCCGCAGGTACATCACTACCGGCTCGTCGTGCTCGCTGGAGACGACGAGGTTCTTGATGTTGAGGATCAGGTCGGTGACGTCTTCCTTGACGCCCGCCACGGTCGAGAACTCGTGGAGGACGTCCGCGATCCGCAGCGACGTGACAGCCGCGCCCGGGATCGAGGACAGCAAGGTACGACGAAGCGAGTTGCCGAGCGTGTAGCCGAAGCCGGGCTCGAGCGGCTCGATGACGAAGCGCGAGCGACTGTCGTCGATCGGCTCTTCGGAAAGTGTGGGGCGCTGTGCGATAAGCAAGGTCTTGCCTTCCTGTCAGGGACCACCGCTATATGAGGTCCACATGTCTTGCGATCTTGCCTTTGTCTTTCTGTTCTTTTCCTACTCGAGGTAAATCGACCGAAGGGAGATTTACTTCGAGTACAACTCGACAATCAGCTGTTCCTGCACCTGGGTGTCGATGACCTGGCGGGCCGGCATCGAGTGGACCAGGATCCGCATGCGGTTCGAGATGACCTCGAGCCACGCCGGAACCGGACGCTCGCCGGCCTCGGCACGGGCGATCACGAAGGGCGTCAGCTCGACCGAGCTCGGACGCACCTCGATGATGTCGTTCTCGTCCACGAGGTAGCTCGGGATGTCGACCTTCTGGCCGTTGACCACGAAGTGGCCGTGCTTGACGAGCTGGCGCGCCATGTCGCGGCTGTGCGCGAACCCGGCGCGGTAGACGACGTTGTCGAGCCGGCGCTCGAGGAGCTGGAGCAGGTTTTCGCCGGTCTTGCCGGGAAGCCGGTTGGCCTCCTCGTAGTAACGACGGAACTGCTTCTCGAGCACGCCGTAGATCCGCGCGCACTTCTGCTTCTCGCGCATCTGCAGCAGGTACTCGCTGTCCTTGGTGCGGCCGCGGCCGTGCTCACCCGGGGGGTAAGGACGGATCTCGATCGGGCACTTGGACGACTCACACTTGGCGCCCTTGAGGAAGAGCTTGGTCTTCTCGCGACGGCAGCGCTTGCAGTCAGGACCGGTGTAGCGGGCCATGGGTCAGACCCTCCGGCGCTTCGGGGGACGGCAGCCGTTGTGCGGCGCCGGGGTTACGTCGGAGATGGTGCCTACCTCCAGGCCAGTTGCTTGCAGCGAACGAATAGCGGTCTCTCGGCCGGAGCCCGGACCCTTGACGAAGACGTCGACCTTGCGCATGCCGTGCTCCTGAGCCCGGCGCGCGGCCGCCTCGGCGGCCATCTGCGCGGCGTACGGCGTCGACTTGCGAGAGCCCTTGAAGCCGACCTGGCCGGCGCTGGCCCAGCTGACCACGTTGCCCATCGGATCGGTGATCGACACGATCGTGTTGTTGAACGTGCTCTTGATGTGCGCGTGGCCGTGCGCGATGTTCTTCTTCTCCTTGCGGCGGACCTTCTTGGCCGCCGCCTTCTTAGCCGCTGGTGGCATTACTTCTTGCCTGCCTTCTTCTTGCCGGCCACGGTCTTGCGGGGACCCTTACGGCCACGGGCGTTGGTGTGGGTGCGCTGACCGCGGACCGGGAGGCCACGGCGGTGGCGGATGCCCTGGTAGCACCCGATCTCGATCTTGCGGCGAATGTCGGCGGCAACCTCGCGTCGCAGGTCACCCTCGACGCGGTAGTTGGCATCGATCCAGTCGCGGAGCTTGACCAGGTCGTCGTCGGTCAGGTCCTTGACGCGGACGTTGGGGTCGACACCGGTCTCCGCCAGCGTCTGCTGAGCGCGGGTCCGGCCGATGCCGAAGATGTAGGTGAGCGCGATCTCCACCCGCTTGTCGCGGGGCAGGTCGACGCCGGCAAGGCGTGCCATCCGGGCGAGTACTCCTTCGTCTTCACGGAGGTCTTCCGCGTCACCGTCCCTGTCGCCCAGACAGGGCCCCGGCCTCCGCGCCGGGGGTACCGGCCGCTCGATCTGATCGGGCGGCGCGGGTGGTGCGCGCTATCGGTTGTGTCTGCTAGCCCTGACGCTGCTTGTGGCGCAGGTTCTCGCAGATCACCATGACCCGGCCGTGACGGCGGATCACCTTGCACTTGTCGCACATCTTCTTGACGCTCGGCTTGACCTTCACGGTCTTTCTCCTACTTGTACCGGTAGACGATTCGACCGCGGGACAGGTCGTACGGCGACAGCTCAACGACGACCCGGTCTTCGGGGAGGATCCGAATGTAGTGCTGGCGCATCTTGCCGCTGATGTGGGCCAAGACCTTGTGACCGTTGGCGAGCTCGACGCGGAACATGGCGTTCGGCAACGGCTCGACGACGCGCCCCTCGATCTCGATGGCGCCTTCCTTCTTCGGCATGTCCTCCGCAAATCCCAGGTGTGATGGTTGTTGCAGCCCGCGAAGCCGCAGGCCAACGAAAGAGTCTACGTGAGCGTGTCGCGCCGTACAAACCGCGCGATCCGGGAGTACAAGCAGCGCTCAGCCACGCTCAGAACAGGCTAGCTCGGGCCTCGGCTTCGCCTGCGGCCCGCAAGGCGCTCCGACCAGGGGGATGGCCCCGTTGGCGGCTGGCTTCCGCTCCCCCGCCCGGTTTCGCGCCGAATCGCGTTCAATGTCGACTTGGCGTGTCTGAATCGGACATTTTGATACGCCAAGTCGACAGCGAACGGGGCTGACATACGCCAAGTCGACAACGCTCGAGACCCGTCCAAGGCCAAGAGAGCGGGCTGGAAGCAGGGGGGGCCAACGCAACCCGGCAATCAGCGGGAGCCGTGCCCGGCGATCTCAGCGCTTTGGCTCTTCGGGCCGACGCCAAGGGCGAAGCCCGCAGGCAAGGCCCGGGCCTAAGCCGGAGCCGCGGCCCCCGTGATCGCGGCGATGCGCTCGCGGCCGCCGTCCAGCGCCGTGAGGACCCAGGGGCCTTCTTCGGTGATCGTGAACGAGTGCTCGAAGTGGGCCGAGCGGGAGCCATCGGCGGTGACGACGGTCCAGCCGTCGTCGAGCACCTTGGTCATCCGGCTGCCGAGGTTCACCATCGGCTCCACCGCGAGTGCCAGACCCTCGACCAGCTCCGGCCCCTTGCCCATGCGCGGCCCGACGTAGTTGTGCACCTGCGGGTCCTGGTGCATCTCGGTGCCGATGCCGTGGCCGACGTACTCCTCGACG
>DASZVL010000015.1:0-1541 GCA_035547035.1 Mycobacteriales bacterium
ACGTTGTCGCCGTGCAGCGCGCTGATCGGAATGAACGAGAGGTCGCCGATGTCGAGCTTCGCGGCGAAGGCCCGGAACTCGTCCTTGATCCGGTTGAACACCGCCTCGTCGTAGTCGACGAGGTCCATCTTGTTGATGCACACGACAAGGTGAGGCACCCGCAGCAGCGAGGTGATGAACGCGTGCCGGCGCGACTGCTCCACGATGCCGTTGCGGGCATCCACCAGGACCAGCGCGAGGCTTGCGGTCGAGGCGCCCGTGACCATGTTGCGCGTGTACTGAATGTGGCCCGGCGTGTCCGCGATGATGAAGGACCGCTTCGGGGTCGCGAAGTAGCGGTAGGCGACGTCGATCGTGATGCCCTGCTCGCGCTCGGCGCGAAGGCCGTCGGTGAGCAGCGCGAGGTTGACGGGCTCGTCGCCGCGGTCGCGCGACGTGCGCTCGACCGCTTCGAGCTGGTCCTCGAAGATCGACTTCGTGTCGTAGAGCAACCGGCCGATCAGCGTCGACTTGCCGTCGTCGACGCTGCCAGCCGTCGCAAAGCGCAGCAGTTCCATCAGAAGTAGCCCTCGCGCTTGCGGTCTTCCATCGCTGCCTCGGTGAGCCGGTCGTCGGCACGGGTCGCACCGCGTTCGGTGATACGCGTGACCGCGACCTCGGCGATGACTTCGTCGTACGTCGTGGCGGAAGACTCGACCGCGCCGGTCACCGGGATGTCGCCGACGGTCCGGTAGCGCACCGAGATCTTCACGACCTCTTCACTCTCGCGGGGCGAGGTGAACTCGCTGACCGGCAGCCACATGCCGTCGCGGGAGAACACCTGCCGCTCGTGCGCGAAGTAGATGCTGGGCAGGTCGGCCTGCTCCTGGGCGAGGTAGCCCCAGATGTCGAGCTCGGTCCAGTTCGACAGCGGGAAGACGCGGATGTGCTCGCCCTTGTGGTGGCGCCCGTTGTACAGCGACCACAGCTCGGGGCGCTGGTTTTTCGGGTCCCACTGGCCGAACTCGTCACGGAAGGAGAACACGCGCTCCTTGGCGCGGGCCTTCTCCTCGTCGCGGCGAGCGCCACCGAAGACGGCGTCGAAGCCGCCCTCCTGGATCGCCTCGAGCAGGGTGACCGTCTGCAGCGGGTTGCGGATGCCGTCCGGGCGCTCCTTGACCCGGCCCTTGGCGATCGACTCCTCGACGCTGCCGACCACCAGCCGAAGGCCCATCCGCTCGACCGTGCGGTCGCGGAAGTCGAGGACCTCGGGGAAGTTGTGGCCGGTGTCGATGTGCATCACCGGGAACGGGATCCGGGCCGGCCAGAACGCCTTCGCCGCAAGATGCAGCATCACGACGGAGTCCTTGCCGCCAGAGAACAGCAAAACGGGGCGCTCGAACTCCGCGGCGACCTCACGAAAGATGTGGATCGACTCGGCTTCGAGCGCCTGCTGCGAGCTCAGCTCGTACGTGTTAGGCGCGCTCATGTCCGCAGACAGGATAGTGGGCGGCCCGCGTCGCTTGGCTGCCGAGGCGGTCTCAGCGCCTACGCTGCGCCTC
>DASZVL010000016.1:0-62383 GCA_035547035.1 Mycobacteriales bacterium
TAGCGTGGGACATGAAGGCCTCCTGGTCGTAGAGCGGTTTCTCAACAGCTCCACTCCACGACAGGGAGGCCTTCCCCATCCAGATTGCTCAGCGCGTGTCGGAACACTCACTCAACCAACGTTCCTGGGCAGTACACCTAGCCCCCGCTAGCCGCGAGGGCCTGCTACCCGCCCTTCGCCGTACCTAAACCAGGGTGGTGCCGCGCCGGTAGTTGGCCTGCTGGCGCCGCTCTGCCGCGAGGTAGGGGTTGGGCGGCGCGACGGTCGAAACCCGAAGCGGGTTGAAGGCCGCGCGTCGCTGGTTCGGGAGGTCGAGTCCGTCAGGGGGCCGGACCGGGGTCGTGGAGCAGGCTTCCGGCTGGCGCTGGATCGGTACGACGACCGGCGGCCGCGGAGTGTCGGCCCGCTCGGCCGGCGCTGACTCGAGCACAGTGTGAACCCAAGCGAGGCGGGTCGTCTCGCGGAGCTGGCAGCAGGCGGGGCAGACCGTCGCGGTGCGTGGGAGGCTGGTTCCGCATCGGGAGCACGTCGACATCTGACCGGCTTTCTCGGGCGATCGTCTTGGTGGCGATCGGGTTGTCCCAATCCTTGATCGTCCCGACGTGTCAGCGGTACGGGCGAAGGTCCCGAATGCACCTACCCGCGTTGACCAGAACTCCCGCGGTTAGCTGTGGCGGACGGGGACGCCCTGCACGGCGACCTTCTGCTTCAGCCGACCGGCGACAGCGGTGAATGGCGCCTGCAGCTTCGACTCCGCCACCTCCGTCGTACCGATCTCGTCCAGCGACGCCTCGACGTTGCCGCGCGAGAAGCCGACCACCCAGCCATGCAGGGTCCCGGTGTAGCCCACAACGGTGTAGGTAGCGCTCCACCTGTCGGCATAGATCGCATCGAGGCCGGCTACGGGCGACTCCGCCACCGGTGTCACCGTCACCTGGGTGCTGGTGGAGCCGACGCCGTTGGCGATGTCCAAGAGCTCCTTATTGAGGCACGCGCGAGCGTTGGCGCTCGCCGACCTGCGATCGTCGCGCTGCGCGGTCTTACGGGAGGTGACGAACTCGGTCACCGAGGAGTAGATGGCGCTGCTGCCGTCGTCGTACGAGGGGGAGTGGACCTTGGCGAAGGCGGGAGCGAGTCCTACGCAGTCGGCGTACTGCCTGTCGGTCGCCCGGGCGCTCTTCGACGACTGGTAGGGGTGCGAGGTGTAGCCCGGAAAGTCGGTGGCCCGCAGGTTCACGTGCTTGGCGATGCTCCTCGCCTGCGCCTTGGTGAGGGGCGCTGAGGCTGCCGAAGTCGCAGGAAGCGCGACACCGGCCGCGACGACCGCCGCGAGGAAGAGGGTCGTAGTCGGGCCGCCGGGTGGTCGGATGGATCGCATGACAACTCCTAGGTGGACCGCTGACACCTTGGACAATCAACGAGTGAAGGCCGAGAGGGTGGCGTGCAACTGACCGAGCCGTGACGATTCCCCCCGATGTGACTAGATGGTGCCTCCGTTGACCCCCGTTGTTTGCTGACGTTAGCGTCAGGGTTGTGGGTTTGCTGCCGGATCCGGCACCTCGCACGCGAGAGCACGTCGTCATCTCCGTGGACGACCACATCATCGAGCCGCCCGACATGTTCGAGGGCCGCTTGCCGGCTGCGTTGCAGGATCGCGCGCCGCGGATCGTGGAGATGGAGAACGGCGCCCAGACCTGGGTCTACGAGGACAACCTCTATCCGAACGTCGGCCTCAACGCCGTCATCGGGCGACCCAAGGACGAGTGGTCGATGGAGCCGGCGCGCTTCGACGAGATGCGCAAAGGCTGTTGGGACATCGACGCCCGCATCCACGACATGGACCTCGCCGGCATTTGGGCGTCGCTGAACTTCCCGTCGTTGATCTCCGGCTTCGCCGGGACGGTGTTCTGGAAGTCTGCGGATCCCGAGCTCGGACTCGCCGTACTCAAGGCCTGGAACGACTACCACCTCGAGGTCTGGGCTGCGTCGTACCCGGAGCGGATCATCCCGCTGCAGATCCCGTGGCTCGCCGACGTAGAGCTGGCGGCGGAGGAGGTACGGCGCAACGCGGCGCGCGGCTTCAAGGCGGTGTCGTTCCCCGAGCTCCCCGCGCACTCTGGCATCGGCTCGCTGCACACCGGAAAGTGGGACCTGTTCTTCGCCGCCTGCGAGGAGACCGACACGGTCGTCTGCCTGCACACCGGGTCTGCACAGTGGGCGCCGTTCCCGTCGCCGGACATGCCGTTCGAGGCGATCACGACGTTGTTCCCGGCGCACGCGCTGATCGCGGCGGCGGACTGGCTGTGGTCGCACGTGCCGAGGAAGTTCCCGAAGCTCAACATCATGTTGGCCGAGGGTGGCCTCGGTTGGGTCGGAATGCTCGCCGACCGCGCGGACTTCGTGTTGGCGCATTCCGCGTCGGGTGCCGAGGGTGGATCGTGGACCGGCGACTTGCTGCCGAGCGAAGTGCTGCGGCGCAACTTCTGGTTCTGCTCGATCGACGACCCGACCGCGTTCGGGGCAGCGTCAGCGATCGGCGTCGGCCACATCCTCGTCGAGAGCGACTACCCGCACGCCGACTCGACGTGGCCGGACACCCAAGAGGTTGTCGCGTCGAGCCTCAAGCACCTGTCCGCGGAGGACATCGCGAAGATCACGCATCTCAACGCTGCCGGCCTGTTCCGCCACCCGCTTCCCGACGCCGGGTGGCTGAGCGCCTAGTGCGAACCAGCGTCGAGGCCAACGCCCATCGGCCAAACTCCGCGCGAGTTGGGCCTAGACGGTTGGCCTCGACGAAACGATAAGGAGAGCTAGTGCTCGATCTGCTGATCAAGGGCGGAACCGTCGTCGACGGCACCGGCGCACCGAGCAAGGTCGCCGACGTCGGCGTGCGCGACGGCCGCATCGTGTCGATCGGCGACACCGACGACTCGGCGACCAAGACGGTCGATGCGACCGGGCTTGTCGTCGCACCGGGGTTCATCGACATCCATACGCATTACGACGCGCAGCTCGCGTGGGATCCGACCGCGAGCCCGTCGGTGCAGCACGGCGTCACGACGGTCGTCGGCGGCAACTGCGGGTTCACGCTCGCGCCGGCCGGCCCCGAGCACGCCGACTACCTGACCCGGCTGCTCGCGCGGGTCGAGGGCATGCCGCTCGACGCGCTGCAGCAGGGGCTGTCGTGGGACTGGTCGTCGTACGCCGAGTGGCTGGCAACTCTCGAAGGCAAGATCGCCGTCAACGCCGGGTTCCTGGTCGGGCACTCCGCACTGCGCCGCGTCGCGATGGGCGACGCGGCGGTGGGAGCCGAGGCGACCGACGACCAGATCAGGCGAATGACCGAGCTCCTGCACGAGGCACTGGATGCCGGGGCGCTCGGGTTCTCGACGTCGCAGTCGCCGACACACAACGACGGCGCCGGTGACCCGGTGCCGTCACGTCACGCAGCGGCCGTGGAGCTCGTCGCGCTCGCGCGGGCGACGGGTGAGCACGAGGGCACGACGCTGGAGGCGATTGTGCCAGGGTGCCTCGCGGGCTTCAGCGACGAAGAGGTCGAGCTGCTCACCGCGATGTCGACGGCGGCGGACCGCCCGATCAACTGGAACGTCCTGGCGGTGGCCGCCTTGATGCGCGATCAGGTCAACGGTCAGCTCGCGGCCCAGGAACGAGTGGCCGCAGGCGGCGGCCGGCTCGTCGCGCTCACGCTGCCGCACTCGATGAAGATCCGGCTGTCGTTCCTGTCCGGCTTCGTGCTCGACGGGTTGCCGGGCTGGCGCGAGACGATGCACCTACCCGTCCAGGAGCGGATGAGGCGGCTGTCGGACCCGGCGGAACGCAAGCGGCTCAACGACGGCGCGCGCTCGCCCGACGCGGGCCTGATCGGCGCGCTGTCGAAGTGGCACCGGCTGAAGATCACCGAGACGTTTGCGCCCGAGAACCGCGAGTTCGAAGGCAAGACGATCGGTGACGTGTGCAAGGCACGAGGCGGCATCGACTCCTTCGACGCCCTGCTCGACTTCGTGATCGCGGACGAGCTGCGGACCGGCCTCACCCCCGACATGCCCGGTGACACGGTCGAGGACTGGCAGACCCGCGCCGAGGTCTGGCGTAACCCCAACGCTGTGGTCGGCGCGTCGGATGCCGGCGCGCATCTCGACATGATGTGCGGCGCGATCTACTCGACGTCGCTGCTCGCCAACGCTGTCCGCAAGCATCAGGTCGTGTCGATCGAGGAAGCGGTACGCCTGCTGTCCGACGTACCGGCTCAGCTCTATGGCCTGGTCGACCGCGGGCGCATCGCCGAGGGCGCGCACGCCGACATCGTGATGTTCGACCCGGAGACGGTCGACCACGGCATCGAGCGGACGCGCTACGACTTGCCGGGCGGAGCGTGGCGGCTCTACGCGGAGGCCGAAGGCATCACGTCGGTGATCGTCGGTGGGGTCGAGGTGTGCAGGGACGGTACGGCGACCGGCGAGCTGCCCGGCACGTTGCTGAAGTCGGGGCGTGACACGAAATCGGTCAGCGCGAAGGAAACGGCGGCGGCGTGACCGATCTCGCGTCCGAGATCGCGGACTTCAACCCCGACGAGCTGCAGGACGGGCTGCTCAAGCACATCGAGAACGTCCACGAGCGGTACGCCGAGTGGCGGGCACGCGGCGGGCTGCTGCCGGGTAACCCGTTCACCGAGGAGACGCGGACGGTCAACACCGCGGCCACCGGTTTCACCGCGTTGTCACACGCGGCGGTTTCGCAGATCCTCAGCGACTCGGAACGGTTCAGCACTTCGCTCTACGCCGACATCATGGGCGCCGTCATGGGGCGGACCATGCTGCAGATGGACGGCGCCGACCATCGCGCCCACCGGCTGCTCGCGACGCCCGCCTTCCGGCAGAAGATGCTCGACCACTGGCGCAGCGATCTCGTCGAGGTGGTGTGCGACGAGCTGATCTCGTCGTTTGAAGGACGCGGTCACGCCGAGCTCGTGAAGGAGTACACCTTCGCGTTCCCAGTGCAGGTGATCGCCCGGATGATCGGGCTGCCGCGGTCGGACTACCGGCGGTTCCAGAAGCTGTCGATCGAGCTGCTCAACGTCGTGTACGACTGGGACACGGGCACGAAGGCCGCGGTGGCGTTGCGGGAGTACTTCAAGCCGATCCTCGACGATCGGCGCCGTCGCCCACAGGACGATCTGATCTCGGCGCTCGCGGGTGCGGAGATCGACGGGCAGCAGCTGACCGATGAGGAGATCTACTCGTTCCTGTTGCTGATCCTGCCTGCCGGCGTGGAGACGACGTACCGGTCATCCGGCAACCTGCTGGTCGCGTTGCTGACGCATCCGCGGTACCTCGACGAAGTGCGCGGCAACGAGCCTCTGCTGCGCACCGCGATCGAGGAGGGTCTGCGGTGGGAGCCGCCGATCACGGCGTTGGTGCGGACCTGCATCGCCGACACCGAGGTCGCGGGCGTCGCGATCAAGGCTGGTGATGGAGTCAACGTCAGCATCGCGTCGGCCAACCGCGACGAGGCGAGGTTCGACAACCCGACGGAGTTCAACCCGCACCGCGAGGGGCTGTCGCACCTGACGTTCGGGTACGGCCCGCACATGTGCCTCGGGATGCACCTTGCACGCATGGAGTCAGCTGTCGCACTCGGCATGCTCTTCGACCGCCTCCCAAGCCTCGCGCTCGACCCGTCGTACGACGCCCCGACGATCGCGGGTGTCGCATTCCGCTCCCCAGCAGCGATCCACGTGAAGTTCTAAATCCGCGGTGATCTTGACGTAGTGCGCCCTTCAGCAGGGGTTGATGGGCGCATAACGTCAAGATCACCGCGGGTTTGGGGGTGGGAGAAGTTCCCGCTGCTGTTGGGAACTCTGCTCTACCTCATGGGAAGTCGCTCCACGAGGTTGTAGTGCGTTCACCTCATCACCGGACTCGGAGGAACGCACGATGTCAGCTCTCACCACCTCGCGGATCGCTCGTGGCGCCGTTGTCGCCGTCATCGCAGGCGGCACCGTCGCCGGCGCGGTCAGCCTCAGCGCCGCGGCGCCCGCAGCCACGTCGCACACGTTGACGTTCAATGCGTCGCAGGTCGCCGATCACATCATCGGCTTCCAGGACATCGCGGCGGATGTCGACAAGCAGAACGGCAAGGTCGTCGGCTACGACACCACGGACTGCCACATGAACACGCAGACCAAGACCGCGCACTGCGAGGTCACCCTTGCTCGCGCAAACGGCACGATGCGCGGCTGGATCCACCTCGACCTCAACAGTGGTCTGGCCACTGGCACCGTCACCGGCGGCACCCGCGCCTACCACGGCGTGACCGGCACGATCAGCGGTAAGGCTGTGAGCAACAACGCAACGGCTGTCACGATCCGGTACCACTCGTAAGCGTTCGGCAAAGTTGGCAGGATGCAGCCGTGAGACCCAGTCAGCGTGTGAGGACGACGGCGGCCATCATGGTCGCCGCCGTCCTCACAGCGGCGGGTCTCACGACGTCGGGCGTCGTTGCCGGGCTCGACCACCACTCGGTGGTCCCGCAGGTCTTCAATGGCACCGTCCTCATCGCCTTCCTCGTAGCGGGTGCTGTGATCGCGGCGGCCCGCCCGAAGAACCCGGTCGGCTGGCTGATGCTGGTCGGCGCCGCCTTCGCGGCGCTCGGCGCCGGCGGCGCTGACCTCGCCCATCACGGCATCGTGGCCTCACCCGGCAGCGTCCCCGGGGTTGCCGCGTTCGCGATCGCAGGCGCTGCGACTCGATCGGCCGGCTGGTACGTCTTCACGCTCGGCGTCCCGGCCGTCTTCCCCGACGGCCGCATGTTGCCCTCCCGACGCAACTGGCTGCCGAAGGCGCTGGTTGTCATCTTCGCCGGCGCGATCGTCGACCCACTCACCGATTCACAGGCCGACCTCACGAACCTCGGGCGTTGGCATAACCCGATCGCGCTGCACCGGCCTTGGGACTTCGTCAGCGCGGTCGCGTTTCTTGCCCACACGCCGCTCGCGGTCGTCGTGACGGTCGTGATCGTGCGCCAGCTCGTACGGCGATACCGGCAGGGCAATGCGCTGGTACGCCAGCAGCTCCGGCTGTTCGTTGCGGCGGCGCTGGTCCCGATCGTCGCCGTACCGATCGTCTTCTCCATCGGGTTCGGTACGGGCAACTGGGTCTTCAACGGTTCGCTGATACCGCTGCCGTTCGCGATCGGGTTCGCCGTCATGGCGAAGGGCTTGTACGACCTCCGGGCGGCGGCCAACCGCACGCTCGTGTGGGTGACGTTGTCCGCGACGGTGGCAGGTCTGTATGCCGCGCTGATCGTCGGGCTCGGTGCGCTGGTCGGCGTCAACCGACACAGCGGGTGGCTGCCGTGGGTGGCGGCCGGCGTCGTCGCAGTCGCGATCGTGCCGTTGCGCGACGTCTTGCAACGGACCGTCAACCGGGTCACGTTCGGCAGATGGGACGAGCCGTACGCCGTACTCGCGGCGGTTGGTCAGCGGCTCGAGGACACCGTCGACGTGACGCGCTTGCTCACCGACCTCGCGACCGAGCTGGAGACACTCGGGCTGCGCGACGTCACGATCGCCGACAACGTGGGTGTTCCGCTCGTCGGTGCCGCGGCCGCTCATGACGACGTGGTCGAGCAACCGCTGCTTGCGTACGGCGATGTTGTCGGCGTCCTTACCTATCAGCCGCCGGCGGCCGGGCTGCGGGCGCGTGACCAGCAGCTGCTCGACGATCTCGCCGGACATCTCGGCGGTGTGCTCTACGCGCACCGGCTGACGATCGACCTGCAAGGCGCGCGGGAGCGGCTGGTGCTCGCCCGCGAGGAGGAGCGTCGACGGCTACGTCGCGACTTGCACGATGGGCTCGGCCCGGCTCTCGCCGGTCATCTGCTGCGGCTCGATGTGCTCGCGGCGCGGGTGCGCGGCGACGTCGCCGCCGCGGCGTCGGTCGACGAGATGCGTACCGAGCTGCGCGGCACGGTCGATGAGATCCGGCGGGTGGTCGAGGGTCTGCGGCCTCCTGCGCTTGACGAGCTGGGACTCGTCGGGGCGCTCGAGCAGGTCGGTGCACGGATCAGCAGGACCAGCTCGATGCAGACCTCGGTGGCGGCCGCGGAGCTGCCGCCGCTGCCGGCCGCGGTGGAGGTTGCGGCGTTCCGGATCGTGACGGAGGCGATCACCAACGCGGTGAAGCACGCCGCCGCTCGCCACTGCGCGGTGACGATGTCGGCCGACGCGGCGACGTTGCGCATCGTCGTCAGTGATGACGGGCGCGGGCTGGACGAGTCGTCGCCGCAGGGCCACGGATTGCACACGATGCGCGAACGCGCCGAGGAGCTGCGGGGTCGGCTCACCGTCACCTCGTCAGCCGACGGTGGCACGTCGGTGGAGGCGTCGCTGCCGCTGCCGCGGCAACGCGAGCCGGTACGGCCGACGATCGGAGTCCAGCAGTGACCACCCGCGTCGCCGTCGTCGACGACCACCCGATCTTCCGCGACGGTCTGGCCACGCTGGTCGAGACGACCGATGACTTCGAGCTCGTCGGTGCGGTCGCCGACGGCCCGGAGATCGTCGCGCTCGTCAGCGAGCAGCCGGTCGACGTCGTACTGATGGATCTGAGTCTGCCGACGATGTCCGGGGTCGACGCGACCGCGCGGATCACGTCGCGGTCGCCGTCGCCGGCGGTGTTGGTCGTGACGATGGTCGATGACGACGACACGGTCGTCGCCGCGCTGCGCGCGGGTGCACGCGGTTACGTTCTCAAGGGCGCGCCCGGTGACGAGATCGTCGCGGCCGTTCGGACTGTTGCCGCCGGCGGTGCGGTGTTCGGCGCCGGGGTCGCAGGGCAGGTGCTCGCGCTGACCGGCGACCACCACAAACCGGTTGCCGCCCACGACGACGACCTCACCGAGCGCGAACGTCAGATCCTCGAGCTGCTTGCCGAGGGGATGAGCAACGCGCAGATCGCGAGGCGGCTCGACCTGTCGCTCAAGACCGTGCAGAACTACGTCTCGAGGATCCTCGACAAGCTGCAGGTTGCGGATCGGACCCAGGCGGCGCTCCGGGCGCGCGACAGCCGAGGCGCTTAGCCGAGGCGTAGCGGCCGGATCCGTCGCGTCGAGCCCAACGACAATGGCGTCTCACGGGCCGCCGCTGATACGCCCTTGCTGTTGGGCTCGGCGAGCTGTCCGAGACCGCGTCCGGATGGTCGCATCGCGTAGGCATCGCGTAGGCATCCCGTAGTCATCGCTCGGTCGTCGCTGCTCGCGCCTGAGCGGCGCGGCGCAGCAGGTGGTTGCGTTCGGCGGTGCTGGTCGCGCTGGCGGCTGCCTTCGCGAAGAGGTCTGATGCGGCGTTGGTGTTGCCGGCACGTTCGTGGAGATGTGCCCGTACGGCGTACAGCCGGTGATAGTCGGTCAGGCGTTCTTCGACCCCGTCAAGCGCTCGCAGTCCGGCAAGTGGACCGTCGACCTCGCCGACGGCGACTGCGCGGCTCAGCTCGGCGAGCGGGTTGTTGGTGAGTGCGACGAGCTCGTCGTACCACGCGAGGATCTGCGTCCAGTCCGTCTCGTCGGCCGACCGCGCGTCGTCGTGCAATGCCGCGATGGCGGCTTGCACCTGGTACTCGCCGTGACGTCCTTCAGCCAGTGCGGCTTGCAACACGCCGACGCCTTCGGCGATCAGCGCACGGTCCCACCTCGTGCGGTCCTGCTCGTCGAGCGGGACGAGGTTGCCGTTGTCGAAGCGCGCGAACCGGCGCGCGTGGTGCAGCAGCATGAGCGAGAGCAGGCCGGCGACCTCGGGATCGGGGCTGGCGGCGTACAGCAGACGTGTGAGTCGGATCGCCTCCGCGGCGAGGTCGATGCGGTCGCCTGTCGTGTAGCCCTCGTTGAAGATCAGGTACAGGACGCGCAGTACGACGGGCTTGTCAGGCTCTCCGGCCGCTAGGGCGGCGCGAAAGGCTGACAAGTCCTGCTGGCCGATCGTCTTCTTGGCGCGGCTGATCCGCTGCGCGATCGTGGCCTCGGGCAGGAGGTAGGCCTCGGCAATCTCGCGCGTGGTCAGGCCGCCGACCGCGCGCAACGTCAGCGGCACCGCGAGGGTCGGCGACAGCGCGGGGTGGCAGCAGAGGAAGAGCAACAACAAGGTGTCGTCGGACCGTTCGGTCGGCCCGGGCTCGGGCTCGAGCGCGGCATTCGCCTCACGCTGGCGGCGAGAGGCATCGGAGCGTTGTACGTCGACGAGCTTGCGTCGCGCGACCGTCGTCAGCCACGCCACCGGCTCGGCGGGCACTCCGCTCTCAGGCCACTTCAACGTCGCCTCGAGCAGCGCCTCCTGCACCGCGTCCTCGGCCGCGGCGAAGTCGGCCGCGCGTCGTACCAACGCACCGAGGACCTGCCGCGACGCCTCTCGCAGCAGGTCCTCGTCAAGCGCAGGTGCCATTGCTATGGCTATAGCAGCGCGTAGGTGCCATCCGCTCTACTCGACGGGCGGCGGCTCGGACATCATCGGCCGGACCTCGAGCCACTCGTAGATCGGCTCGCCGCCTTTGCCGGGGGCCTTGGAGACGTACGCCGCGACCTCGTGGGCGCGCTGCTCGGACTCGACGTCGATCAGGAACCAGCCGGCGATGAGCTCCTTGGTCTCCGGGAACGGGCCGTCGAGCACGTGCGGCGGTTTGCCCTCGCCGCCGTACTGCACCCAGTTGCCGGTCGGCGCCGCGGCATCGGCGCTGACGAACTCGCCGGCGTCCTGCAGCATCTTGATGGTGTCACGCTGGTATTGGAAGTGCGCTTCCATCTCCGCGGGGGTCCACTCGCTCATCGGGGCGAAGCCGGGCGCTTCCGGGCCGCCTTGGTAGTGCTTGAGGATCAGGTACTTCGGCATCGCTAGCTCCCTGGTGTCTGGGCGACCACTCTGCCTGTGAACTACGGGGTCGCCGTCAACCAACTGACGGAGCCCGATCCGGATTCTCGACATCCCCGCGCCGCGAATTCTTCGGTGATCTTGACGTAACGCGCCTATCAGGCAGCCCTGAAGGGCGCACAACGTCAAGATCACCGGGGGGTTCGATGAGTGGGGAAGGGCTGCGCCGTCTACTCATCTGTGATGGGTGTGTGGTGTCGGGTGTCCGAACGGGACCCTGACGACCACACATCGGCGGAATGGTCGCTGCGCGGCGACGGCAGTCCCAGCATCGAGGTGGTGGACAGCCTCGCGCGGATGCAGCTCGACGCACGGCGGCGCGGCGGGCGAGTCCGCCTGCTCGAGGTGAGTGAGGAGCTGGCGGCGCTGCTGGAGCTGGCCGGGCTAGGCCGGGAGGTGCTCGGCCGGGACGGCCGGCAAATGAGTCGGCAGCCCGAAGGTCGGGAAGATGCTCGCGGTGTCGAGGAAGCAGTTCCAGTGGGCGATCCGCCCGTCGACGATCTCGAGGACCTGTAGCCCCCACGGCGTGTAGCCGCCGTTGTCGGTGTCGGGCTTGTACTGCCCGAAGGCCGGGCAGCCGTTGGCGCGGACCGGGATCAGCTTCGAGTTGGCGCAGGCGGAGGGGCCGGGAAGGACCATGAACTCGCCGATCTTCGACGCGCCTTCGATCCAGACCGAGAACGGAGGCATGGACATGACCGCGTCGTCGTGCAGCAGCTTCACAAAGCTCTCGATGTCGTAGCGTTCGAACGCGTCGACGTACTTCGCGAGCAGCTCAGCGTTGTCGGCGTCGAGCTGCACCGGAGCCGGGTCGGACGGCAGCTCCGCCAGCGTTGCGCGCGCCCGTTGCAGCGCGCTGTTCACCGAGGCGACCGAGGTCTCGAGGAGCTCCGCCGCCTCCGCCGCCGGCCAGCGCAGCACCTCGCACAGGATCAGTGCGGCGCGCTGCTTGGCGGGCAGGTGCTGCAGCGCGGTGACGAAGGCCAGCCGGATCGAGTCGCGCGCGACTGCGATGTCGGCCGGGTCGCCGTTGTCGGGAAGGACGCTGTCCTCGTTGATCGGCGAGATCCACGGCAGCTCGGGGTGCAGCGTCTCTGCGAGCAGCGACTCGTCGGGATCCGACGACGGCCCGAGCTCGATCGGGCGGGCGCGACGCTGGCTGGAGCGCTGCATGTCGATGCAGACGTTGGTGGCGATCCGGTAGAGCCAGGAGCGGACGCTGGCGCGGCCTTCGAAGCCGTCGGCGTTCTTCCACGCGCGCAGCATCGTCTCCTGGACGGCGTCCTCCGCCTCCGAGCCGGAGCCCAGCATGCGGTAGCAGTACGCGGTCAGCTCGCGGCGGTACTGCTCGAGGTCAGCCGCCACCTCGGGGGCGTCCGTGGTCACGGTTTCGGACCCTACCCGCGGCGGGCGACAGAGCAAGTCGAGTGCCATCGACAGGTACGACGACCCGGCCCGCCAGAAATCATCGCGGGGTAGTGCGGAGGTGCCATCCGCCCACCTATAGCAGCGCGGATGTGCCATCCGCTCTAGGGTTCGCCGGGCTTGACGACGCCGGCTTCGTAGGCGCGGGCCACAAGTTGGACGCGGTCGCGGCAGCCCAGCTTGGCGAGCAGGCTGCTTACGTGCGTCTTCACCGTCGCCTCGCCGATGAACAGCGACTGGGCGAGCTCGGTGTTGTTCAGCCCGCGCGCGACCCCGACGAGCACCTCGCGCTCCCGCTCGGAGACGTCGGGCAGCGGCTCGGCGGGCCGGCCGTTGCGCGCGGTGAACTCCGCGATCAGCCGGCGGGTGATCGACGGCGCGAGCAGCGCGTCCCCGCGTGCGACGACGCGCACCGCCGCGATCAGGTCGTCAGGCGGCGAGTCCTTCAGCAGGAACCCGCTCGCGCCGGCCTGCAGCGCCTGGAACACGTACTCGTCTAGATCGTACGTCGTGAGGATCAGCACCGCCGTCGCAGTTCCGGCAGCGGTGATGCGGCGGGTGGCCTCGACCCCGTCGAGGCGCGGCATCCGGATGTCCATGAGTACGACGTCGGGACGCAGCCGCTTCGCCTCGGCGATCGCCTCGACGCCGTCCGCGGCCTCGCCGACGACCTCCAGCTCGGCCTCGCCGTCGAGCAGCTTGCGGAACCCGGCGCGCACCAGCGACTGGTCGTCCGCGATCAGCAACCGCAGGCTCATGCGTCCTCCGCCCCGCCCGCCGCCCTACCGCTGTGCCGGCTCACGCTGATTCCAGCATCTGGCTGCCGAGCGGGAGGCGCGCCTTGACGGCCCAGCCGCCTTCCGGTCGCGGCCCGGTCGTCACCGTGCCGCCGAAGATGCTGACGCGCTCGCGCATCCCGAGCAGGCCGTGCCCGCCGCCGGGCGCCGCCGGCTCGCGGCCGGTGCCGCCGCCGTCGTCGACGACCTCGATGTCGAGGCGGCCACGGGCATGCCGAATCACGATGTCGACGCGCCGCGCTTGCGCGTGCTTGAGGACGTTCGTGAGCGCTTCTTGCACGATCCGATACGCGGTGAGGCCGACGCCGGCAGGCAGCTCCTGCGCCGATCCCTCGACCCGCACCGCCACCTCGAGGCCGGCCTCGTGCAGCGGCGCGGTGAGGACGTCGAGCTGGGCCAGCGACGGCTGCGGCTCGAGCGAGGGCTGCTCGTCGACCTGTCGCAGCAGGCCGAGCAGCCGCCGCAGATCGACGAGTGCTTCGCGGCCGGCCCGCTCGACGGAGTCCAGGACGGCCGCGGTCGAGACCGGGTCCGCCGTACCGTGCGAAAGCGCGCGACGCTCCGCGGCGGCTTGTACGACGATCACCGACAGGCCGTGCGCGACGACGTCGTGCAGTTCGCGCGCGATGCGGGATCGTTCCTGCTCGACCGCCTCCGCGGTCCGGTGCTGCTGGCTTTCTTCGAGCTGCGCCGCGAGTCGCCGGGCGCGGCGCGCCTGGTCGCCGCGGCTGCGGATGACGAGGCCGATGCCCCAGGCGACGGCCATCCAGACGATGAGCGGCAGCAGGTCGCCGAGGGACCCGCTGGTGGCGAGCAGGAGGATCTGGCTCGCGACGAAGTAGCCGACCAGGGCCGCGGACGCCCATCGCTGCCGGATGCCGCGGTTATCGGCGCCGATGGCGTACGACGCGGCGACCATCAGCAGGAACGCCTCGAAGGCCCCCTGGTTGTGCCCCTGCCACCTGGTCGCCCAGGCGGTCGCGACCGCGATGACGAGGAACGGCACGAAGATCGGGAAGCGGCGCCGGAACCCGAAGATCGCGGCACCGACCAGCAGGTAGGTGAGGTGCACGGCGGGGGAGCCGGGGAAGTCCTTCGTGTCCTGGTGGCTGGCGATGTCGACGACGCCGATGACCGCAATGACGACGGGGCCCGCCCAGTCGAAGATGGCCTGTCGAAGTCGGGTGTTGCCGAACATCACTGGACGGTAACCCTGACGGCTGTCGCCGTACCTCCCTCTTGCGGCGGACTGCGGGACCGGTCCGCTCCGTCTCGCGGCGGAGTGGCGGCCCGTCGCAATCCGCCTCGGCGGATGACCAATCCGTCTCGAGTGGGAAGCGGTGGCCGGCCGCGCGTTCATACCGTCCGTCCTCGTCGCCGCGACCGTCGCGGCTGCCAACAGGAGGACCGATGAAGACCACGAAGCGCACCGTCGTCGTTGGCGCCGGCGTCACCGCGATCGCCGCCGTCGTCGTTGGCGCCGGCGTCACCGCGATCGCCGCCGCCGTCGCCACGCCGGTGCTCGCCGGTACGGCTGCCGCGAGCACCCACACCTTCAACCTGAAGATGCACCAGGTGAGCGACCGCCACGTCGACCAGAAGCCGGCCGGCTTCAGCGCGGGCGACGAGGACCTGCAGGCCACGCGGCTCACCGACGCCGGCAAGACCGTCGGGTGGGAGACCGGGGACTGCCTGACGACCCGCGTCGGCAAGAGCGCGGCGGTTCAGCTGTGCCGCTTCGTGTTCAACCTGCATGACGGGCAGATCGTCTCGACGGGCGCGGTGAAGGCCGGCAGGGGCGGGCCGGGGACGTTCTCGCTGGCGATCACCGGCGGCACGGGAACGTACGCCGACGCGACCGGTCAGGTCAGTGTCACGGCGGTCAACCGCGGCAGCGTGCCGGTCACGATCGACGCGTCGTACTAAGTGCGTAGCGCGGATGGCACATACACCGAGCTGTAGCAGCGCGGATGTGCCATCCGCTCTAAGCGATGAGTTTGGTTGACGGGATCCGTCTCACCGGGTGAGGGTCAAGACGCACCGGAGAGAGGATTTCCCATGGCCACCACCACGACGCGGCCCAGCAAGGTCGCCACCGTCATCATCCCGGTCGCCGACCAGGATGCCGCGCTCGCCTTCTACACCGAGAAGCTCGGCTTCCAGCTCCGGGTCGAGGTGCCGTTCGGCGAGGGCAGCCCGCTGCGCTGGATCGAGGTCGGCCTGAGCGACAACGAGGACACGACGACGATCGCGCTCGCGCCGCCGCCGGAGGACTACGTGATCCAGACGCGCGAGACCGGGATCAGCCTGTACTGCCAGGACGTCGACGGCTACCACGCGGCGCTCAAGGCCGCCGGCGTCGACGTCGACGACGCGGTCCAGCGGATGGGCGGCCCGGTGCCGCCGATGTTCTGGTTCCGCGACCACGCCGGCAACAGCCTGATGTGCGTGGGCGACTCAGACATGTAGGCGGGTTCCCCGCCGCCGAGGCCAACGCTCTGGGCCAAACTGAGCACCACCTAGGCCCAGATCGTTGGCCTCGATGCGTCTTGCGGAAGGTCCACGCCGCGATCTTGTCGAAGCGCTCCTCACTACTAGGGGGCGTTGCGGATGTTCGGTACGACCCAGGCACGGCCACGGGCTGCTTACTTCGCGGTGAGCGCTCTGGCGATCCCCGTCGCCTGGTTCACCCAGGCGACGCATCCGGCGCAGCGGCACCAGGTCCCGGCGCCGGCCGTGTTCACCGTGTCACCGAACGGCGGCGGCGAGGCGTGCGTCCCAGCGGAGCCCTGCTCGCTGGCCACCGCCCAGGCGCAGGCACGGGCGCTTGAGAAGGACTCCCGGTACGGCGTGGTGGTTCAGCTCGAGGGCGGGACCTACCACTTGCGGCACGCGATCCGGCTCACGGCGGCGGACTCCGGTCACCCGGGCGCGGAGGTCGTCTACCGTGCCGCCAGCGGCGCGCACCCGGTGCTGTCCGGCGGGAAGCGGATCACCGAGTGGCGCAAGCTCGCCGGCTCGCCGAACTGGTACGCCGACATCCCGAAGGGCTTCGACACCCGACAGCTCTACGTCAACGGCAAGCGCATGCCGATCGCGCGCGGCCTGCCGCACGGCCGGCTCGTGCAGACCAGCACCGGGATGATCGCGACGTCCACCGACGTCGACTCGTGGAAGAACCCGTCCAACGTGCAGGCGGTCTTCCGCGGCGGCAACGGCCCGTGGACGCAGACGTCGTGCCCGATCGCGTCGATCGCCGGTACGACGGTCAACATGGCCGAGCCGTGCTGGAACAACCTGAACCTGCACGGGTACGGCGTGCAGGAGCTCGCGTGGTTCACCTCGCCGGACGACGGCTTCGGTGGCCTCGGGGTCTGGAAGACGCCGACGACGTTCTGGAACCTCTACTCGGCGATGACGCCGGGCACGTGGTCGATCGACCGTGTCGAGCACCGGCTGTACTACCAGCCGCGCAAGGGTCAGGACCTCGCGAAGGAGGACGTCGTCGTACCGGCGTTGCAGACGCTGCTGTCGGTCGACGGCACCGCGAAGCACCCGGTGCACGACCTGACGATCCAGGGGCTGACGTTCGAGTACGGCACGTGGACCGCGCCGGACACCGACAACGGGTTCCCGCAGATGCAGGCGGACTGGTACCTGTCGGGTCCGCACGCCAACACGATGGAAGGCACCTGCCGCTACCACAAGCCGTCGGGAAGCTGTCCGTTCGCGTCGTGGACGCGGACGCCGGCGAACGTCGTACTGCGTTCCACCTCACGTGTGTCGGTGGTGGGCAACCGATTCGTGCATCTCGGCGGCGCGGGACTTGACCTGTATCGAGGTGCGAAGCACGACCTGGTGCAGGGCAACGAGTTCACCGACATCGCGGCGTCGGGAGTCCAGCTCGGCGCGACGAACGACAATCTGCCGCAGAAGCGGTACGGCGGGATGCGCGAGCGCTTCAACACTGTCGCCGACAACTTCGTGCACGACGTGGCGAACCAGTACCTCGGGGGGATCGGGATCTGGCTCGGCTACACGACGCACAGCCACGTCGTGCACAACGAGATCGAGCACGTGCCCTACACCGCGATCTCGATCGGCTGGGGTGGCTGGCACTCGACGGTGCTGGCACCGAACCGCAACCCGAACGCCAACGCGTACAACGTGGTGTCGAACAACATGATGTACGACTACATGCACACGCTCGGCGACGGCGGCGCGATCTACTCCAACGGTCCGCAGGCGTACTCCTGGAAGACCGCGCTGGTCGAGCAGCGCAACGTCGCCTACCGCGGGACCAACACCGACTTCAGCTTCTACACCGACGCGGCGAGCCAGTACGTGAAGATCGGCGGCAACTTCGCCTACTTCCAGCCGATCGACTCGTTCAACACGGGCGGCTGCCACACGGTCGGGCACATCCGGATCTACAACAACTACTTCGCGCAGGGCGGGCCGGCGTACCCGTGCTTCCTCTACACCGACATGGTCAAGGAGAAGAACACGTCGGTCTGCGAGAACCCGATGCCGGCCGAGGCGCCGGTGCCGATCATGCGCGGCGCGGGGCTCGAGCCGGAGTTCCGCCAGCTGGTGCGGCAGTACCGGCCGGAGGTCAACCTCGTCGGGCCGGGCCAGATCGGTACGGCGGGCGGCAAGATCCTGATCAGCGGGACCGGGTTCTCGCCCTCATCGGTGGTGCGCGTCGGCGGTCGCAAGGTGACCGGTGTGAAGGTGATCTCCGACAACTACATCTTCGCGACCGCGCCGGCGCAGCAAGGCCCCTCCACCGTGCCGGTGACGGTGACGAACGCGCAGGGCGTGAGCAAGGTCAACCAGTACTCGCAGCTCACCTACGCGCAGTCACCCGAGCCCTGCCAGCTGAGCGACGGAAGCGGCTTCAGCACCGCCATCGCGAGCTGACCGGGCGGGGTCGGCGTGCAGTATTGCGCCGCGTGGGCGACGCGGGCGACACTGCGCGCGTGAGACGTGTCGCGCTGCTTGCCCTCGCCATGAGTGCCGTCTTGTCGGGGACCGCGTTCGCCTCTGGTCATCACACGAAGGTCGTGGGCGACTGCGTCCATGCGCGCTACAAGCCGACGAGCATCATCCTCGCCTGCGGAGACGGCAACTACGCGCTGACCAACATCAGCTATACGAAGTGGACGGCCAAGGTCGCGAAGGGCACCGATCGGACCTTCCAGAACGGTTGCAACCCGGACTGCGCCGACGGCAGCCCGATCTACCGGCACGACAACTTCACCCTCGACCGCCCGAAGACCAAGCACGGCATGACGGTCTTCACCCGGGCACGCGTCTACCACCACGGAAAGCTCGAGACCTCGTACCCGCTCGGCTTCCCGCGCTGAGCGCCCGGCGGCTAGGCCGATCGGCAGGAGGCTTGTCTCTCGGCGGCCCAGCACGCACACTGCGTCGGTGAAGCGATCCGCGCTGCTGGCGCTGGCAATGAGTGCCCTGTTCTCCGGTACGGCGTTTGCCTCCGGCCATCACACGAAGGTGGTCAGCGACTGCCAGCACGCGCACTACAAGCCGAGCACGATCGTCCTTTTCTGCGACCAGACGTTGGCGCTGACGAAGATCAGCTACACGAAGTGGACGGCCACGGTCGCGAAGGGGACCGACCGGACGGTGATCGACAACTGCGATCCGAACTGCGCGGCCGGCACGGCGAGCCACGAGCATGACCACTTCACCCTCGACCGGCCCAAGACCAAGCATGGCGTGACGGTGTTCACCCGGGCCCGGGTCTACCACCACGGCAAGCTGACCCAGACCTACACGCTCAGCTTCCCGAACTGACGGCTCAGCCTCCGGGCAGCCGCGGTCTAGGTCACTGCTCGGAGAACGTGGCCCACACCGCTCGGCGGTCCTTGTCGAATCCCAGAATCACGTCCTGGTCGAGATCCTTCGCTGCGGTGGAAGCGACGTAGATCGCGAGGTTCTCCTCGAGGTTGTCCCACGCGGCCAGCGCGGCATCCGCTGACGCTCGCCGTGCGCGCCAGTCGAACAGCGGCTCGATCGCGATCATCACGGTCACGGTTGCGGAGCACACGAAACCCAACGTGCCCAGTGGCCCCAGATCCGACAGGCCGAGAACGACGGTTGTAGTGGCGGACAGCACGAGAGTCAGCACCATCGACGCGGACGCGAGATTGCGCCATACCCATCGCCGGTTGCGCGCGTAGTCCTTGTCCTCGAGCAGCCGCTGTCGCACCATGTCGGCGAGGTCGAACGGCTTGAGGCCCGCCACCAGCGGGTGAGACGGGTCGGCAGCGCGCTCGCGCGCTTTCGCGCCGGCCATGAGGTCGCGGAGGTCGCCTTCGATCGGCGCGACCTCGCGTCGTACCTTGCGCATCGTCTGCCCGAACGTACGGCGCCGGGGCGGCTTGGGCCGGCGGTTGTCGGCAACCGCCTGAGCTTCGGTCATAGGTGAACTTCTCCGCAGTTAGTGCTCGGCGTCTAGTCTGTCGCGACCGGAAGGTCGCCGTAGCGCCCGCGGCGACTCTGGGCGTCAAGAGTGCGGGCTTACTGCCAAGTAAGTGTGTTGGACTTGTGTTGCGTACCGTCGTGATCAGTCCAGGTAATCCAGAAGTGGGCACCTGGGTAGCCGAAAGCACCCAACTGGCCGCTCCAATTGCCGTCTGCGTCCGTCGTGACCTTCGATCCTCCCGGGCTCTGAATCCCTCCCGGATTTGCCTGGCACTGAGTTGCGTAAGGGCCGGCGCAGTCGGTGTGTTCGACGAGTCCGTATTCGTAACCGGGAGCGCCGCTGATCGCCACGTCGACAGCGTGACACGAGGGGGCACCGGAGGGACAGGTCGTGGCGGCGGCTCCTTCTGTGACGGTGATCGTTACCGGTGGCAGCGTGATCGTGCGGGATGCGGGCGCACTTGATTGACCGGCCGAATCGATCGCTGTAACGACAGCCGTGTGGGGCGTCGAGTAGCTAAGGCTGTCGATACTCGATGAACCTGCGCTCGAATGGTCGTTGCAGGTGCCGTCGATGCAGACGTGGTAATGGTCGATCGCGCGACCACCGCCACCGCCGCCAAGCCAGGCGAACGTGAACGTGGTGCCGTAGGTGCTGCCAGCGACGAGCGGTGTTCCTGGAACGGTATACGGCGTGACCTGGTTGGAGGCGTCTGACCATGACCCGCATACACCGTTGCTGTTGCAGCCGCGAACCGCCACTGTGTAGGGCGTTCCGTTCGTTAGGCCTGAAATCGTCTTCGTTTCGAGTTGCCCGATGCCGCCAGGCTCCCAATGCCCGGAAGTGGTCGTGCCATTGAGGGCATAGTCGATCTCGGTGAGACTGCCGCTGTGTGGGCTCGGATCTGTATAGGTGACTTGTATGGCGCCGTTGTAGCCGGCGCCACTTGAAGTGTGATCGCTCGCCGTCGGAGCCGTCATCTGGGCGGGCGCACTGGTTGGGGTGGCGGTTGAGGATGTCGTTGCGGTTGCGGTTGCGGTTGCGGTTGCGGTTGCCGTCGCCGTCGCCGTCGCCGTCGCCGTCGGTGACGATTCAGGCGCCGGGTCCACTGTCACCGCCAATATCGCTGGGACGGAGGTCGCGCCGGATGGGTCTGTCAGTGTGTAAGTCACATCGACTGTGTCGCCAACCTGGTCCGGATCGGCGGACAGCTGCAACGATCCCTTACCGCTCTGTGTGGCGAACCCCTCAACCGTCGTACCGTCGATGGTGCTGCCGACGAGATTCAGGCTCAACGGTGAGTCACCATCCGGGTCATTCCCACCCACACTCACGGTGTTGTCTTGGCCCGGGTACGTCGTCGCGGACTGGTCCGTCACCACGGGGGCTCGGTTCTGGCAGTCGTTGTGATGCGATGTTCTGTACCCATAGCGGTAGTGCTGCAGGACACGGGTCGCATGTCCGTCGAACTTGTCCCTGCGCTGCGGGCTGTACCACTGCAGGGTCTCGACCACTCGGTAGGCCGCGTGTGGACCGGCCAACTCACGCGCTTTGAATGGGTCGATCGACGGGACGTGACTCCAACGTTCGAACCCGGCTTTCATTCGGTGCTTCTTCGTCGCGATGGTGGTCCAACGTCCGCCTGTGTGTGTCTGGACGACGGTGACCAACCGGACGAACTGATAGTTGAAGACACCTTGCCACCTCGCCTCCGCCCGGATCTTCGGCGCGGGCGCGCTGATCGAGGAGATCGAGCCCCGCGAGAACCGACAGACAACCTCATGTGACGCAGAGGCGGCGGTATCCGAGAACGCGAAAGGACCGATGTGGCCGACAACATTGGCGACGGGCACCGCAACACGCCTCGTAAGAACTGCGCCGGTGCCCAGGCTGGGAACGACGATGACGCCCATCGAAAGGAGCGCCATCCATCCGAGCGGGATTCGACGTGATTTCAACTCATGCTCCTGTCAATCGGGTATCGCTGTGCCGAATGTCGCTGCGCCCATGAGGGTTGGTTCAAGGGTGGACTGGGTCTTTCGGGGTGGACCCCGCACTACCACTGGGCGAAACTGGGTTGCGTGGCTTGGTGCTCGGGTGCGTCGCTGAGGGCTGTGCCGACGGGCCGTAGGCGGCGGTTGAGCGCCGTGGCGTCGACGTGAGTAGCTGCACGTTGACCGGTCGGCTGAATCGCTCCTCGCACAAGGCGGGCGCCGTGCTCGCCGGAAGATGAATCCGATAACGACCCGACTGTGCGACATGAATACGCATCGCAGATCCTGAGAGTTCGACGTGTCGATTCGTGCGCCAAATCCCTGACGTCCGAATCTGAAGCGTCCCGCGAGCGTCTCGTGCGCAGCGCCGATCGGTCGACTCCACTCGAGCGGTTAACGAATCAGCTGACGCCTCCCGCAGGTCAACGATGCGTGGGGAGCCGCGACGGTCAAGCGTGGCGCGTTTACTGGCGACGACGACCGAGTCCTGTGTTTCGGTCACGACAACCGTATAGATGCCTGGACGAGGCAACGTGAGGTCAAGGGTGGTCTGCGTGCCTGGCGTGATCTCGCGGAAAGACCTTCCCACCGTCCACGTGAGCTGTGCTCCAGGCGCTAAAGCATCGCCCTCAACGTGAACCTTCAGTGAGCACTCCAACAGCGCGCAGGAGGCGGAGAACCCGCTGATCGGGCCGATCGTCACAGGCGGAGAGGGGTGTCCGCCGTGATGCTGAGTTGCTACGACGGCGGTCGCGCAACCTAGCAGCGCCAGAATGGCGACGCCGGCGATCGCCCAACCACGCACCTTCCAGCTGGCTCGAGCCTGCTGTGGTGCCGCCTGAACTGCGTCTGCGCGAGGCACGGTCGACGGCGCCCGGCTGAGTGTTCGAGCGTCTGATGTCGATGTCCGGTTGTCGAGGTTCGCGGGCGGCTGGACCCCGGCGAAGTCGAATCGTGATCCCGATGGGTGTGCGGGACTCGAGACGCCCGCCTGTTCACCGATTTGCGGCATCGATGCCCGGGCAATGGTGGATGCGGCGTCTGCGGCCGACGCCAGGTACTCAGTTATTGGTAGGCCGGCAGACCTCTGAACATCCTGGAGGAGCATCGCGAATTCGCGCGCGGTCGCGGTGCGATTGCTGGGGTCCTTTTCCATCCCGCGTTCCAGTGCATTCTGCAAGGCGGCCGAGACGTCGGGTCGCTGGAGCTTCGGCAGCGGATCGCGCACGATTCGTTCGAGCAGCGCCAAGAAGCCTTCGCCTGTCGTCCCAGTCGGTGCGTACGGCGCTCGGCCGAGAAGCAGCGCGTACAAGGTGCTTGCAAGCGACCAGACGTCGCTGGCCCGGCTTCCACCGCCGCTCTCGAGCACCTCCGGGGCAGCGAACAGAGGGGTAAGTGAGTCGCCGACCGTCATCGACAATTCGCCCGCGTCGCTGGCTATGCCGAAGTCTGCGAGCTTTGGCTCACCGAGTTCCGTGAGGAGAGCGTTTGCCGGCTTGATGTCGCGATGAAGGACGTCGCGGTCGTGTGCCAGTTGTAGTGCGGAGGACAACTTGATCCCGATCCTCAGCACCTCGGGCACAGTCATCGCGCCGGTTGTGGTGAGGATGTCCGCAAGGCTGCCGCCCGTGCAGTACTCCATCAGTATGTAGGGCCTACCGGCTCCGTCCAGCCCGGTTGAGTAGAGCGTCAGAATGTTCGGGTGCTGAAGCCCGGCGAGAGTCTGGCACTCGCGTTCGAACCGCCGCTGCTGCTTGTCGTCGACGATCGCTTTGTTGAAATATTTGACGGCCACCATGCGCAACAAGGCGGGCTGACGCGCGACGTAAACAGTGCATGTGGCGCCGCGTCCCGCCTCGCGAACCTCGTCAAGGCCGAGTCCGCGAAACAGGTCGCTGGTTGCGCCAGCAACGTCCGCCGTCATTAAGGTTGATCCCCCGACAAACACCGAGCCCGAGTCGGCATCATTTCAGACGACGCCGCCGCTCGGGATCGGTTACTCCGAACGGCGCTGTCACGATGTACGGCAATCGGCGCAACGAAACCGAAGGCGCATGCCGTCACGGCCGATCGAGGCGTTTAGCCGACCTGATCGTTTTCACGAACGCTGGTTGTCATCGCGATCGCATCGAAAAGCGTGATCAGCTCTTGCTCGTACATTGGGAGCGGGCTGCTGAACGTGAAAACCACCAACCGGGCGCCCTGCGGCAACGCGATCCAGTAGTTGATGGTCACGTGGGTTGTCAGGGAAGGATCAGAGGGAGAGGCGGCCCGCTCGACCGAGCGCACGACCGCGAGCGCCGGGTTCTCGATGATGGTCGGATCGTCTCCCGGAATGAGTGTCAGCATTCCAGCGGCGGTGTCTTGCGGGCTGTGAAGTTCGGGTACCGCGACACCGGGCCGACTGATCAACAACGTGGCGGCGAACGGGATTTCACCTACCAAGGACCTGGCGATGTGGACCTGATGGGCCTTGATGGCCTTTCCCTGTGCCGCAACCTGGAGAAGGCCCTCGCGGACCCCGTGTCGCGCCCCTGCACGGTTGTCTGCGCGGCCTACCGCCTCGTCCAAGATCGCGTTGATCCGGCCCTTGATTGCGGCATCGCTGTCCCGAAGATCAAGGGACCACCAGACTCCGGGGAGGGAGAACTCGACGCCTTCGATGGCTGTCACGTTACGTCTGTCTCGATCTGGACGGAGCTGAGAATGTCCAGCGCCGACGCGACCGCGTCGTCGAAGGCGCGAAGGTCGACGGCGGTGAGGTCGACGCGCACCAGCACCTGACTCGCCGGGTCGAGCATGACCCCGGCGCAGCGCTCGATGAGCTGACTCTCGGAGACTTGTCCTCCGAGTGGCGACACTGGCCGGAACTGGTGCGCGATCACGGCCGTTCTGTCAGCCAACTCGTGGACAGTCGCGGAGCTTGTGACGGCTGAGTCGATGATCGTGTTGTCGAGCTCTTCAGCGCAGCCTCGGACCATCTCGGCCGTCGTCTCGCCCGCTGGTTCGGCCTCGACCCACCCCAGAGCCGAGACGCAATGCCGGTACGGCGCAGGGGGGATCACGACGAACCACCTGCGCAGCTCCGATCCGCACTTCATTGCCGCAAAGAGGCCGTCGAGGTCCTGCTTGATGCTGGGTGCCTCGACGCCCGCTGTTACCTCACGCTTGGCGCAGACGTCTTTGCGCCAAGCATCGAAGTCGTTGCTTCCCACTGGGGGAACCGTATGGAACGGTGCGGGCAACGTCGCAGTGAACTGGGTCACCAGCCGCCTCCGCCCGATCCGCTACCGACATCGGCGTACTTGCGGTCGACGATGACCGGGTTCGTGTCAGCGGGTGAGGAAAACCCAGAGTTCTGCATGATGTCGTCCAGATTGATGTGCGAGAAATCGGGGTGCAGCTGGTCGACGTCGTGATGTGCAAGTTCGTGGAAGATCTGGATCTCCGGCGGCACCGAGACGATGTTGTTGATCAGCTTGCCGAGTCCGGGCTCGTAGTGGTCAGCAATACGGCCGACGATGAACTCGGTATTGCTGCCTACGTATTTCTCGAACACCTCGTCGCCGTGACCGATCGCCTTCACTGCCAGTTTTGCCGTGAACTTTCCGCCAATCGGTGTCAAAAGCACTGCGGCGACCGTGAGGAGTGCGCTTGCCATCAGCTCACCGAAAGTGATGTCACCAAGTTCAAAGCGGACGACCTTCACGGCCAGGTCGAGGGCCTGCGCCCCATCTGACGCAGCATTGAAAATCTCTGCAAGTGGAACGGTGATCTCCGCGATGGCTGGGAACAAGACCGACAGCGCAAGGAGCGCCGCTCCGATCCCCGCCAGGATCGTGCTGAGCGCATCGAGGATCTTGTCGATGATCTCGAGCGCTTTGGACAGCGCGTCGTGAATCTTGTCGATGACCGAGGCAGCCTTGTCCCAGAAGCCGTCATTGAGTCCGCTGTCGACGTCCCCGCCCTTGATCCGACCGCCGGCCTGGTCGGCCGCACCCTTCAAGCGCTGGATCGCGAGGTCGTAGTCGTGTTGCGCCTCTCTCGCGGCCTGCTCTCGCTGCGCGGCGTGGTTCGCCGCATCATGTTCCGCCTGCCGGGCGTGCTCGCGCGCCGCTGGGCTGGAGAACGGGTTTGTCTCTTCCTTGATTGTGTTTAGCCGAGCGATGGTGGCTTGGTGCTGAGCATCGCTGACATCAGAGGCTTGGAACTTCGCTATCGCTGCGTCTACCCGCTGCATGACCTCGCGTAGCACCGGCGCGTATTCAGTGAGCGCCGCGCCGAACTCGCTGTAGCGGTAGTGGGCCTTCAGCAACGCGTCGCGGAGCTCCCCGACATTCGTCTGCATGGCGTCCGTGGCCTCGCTGTGCATTTCGCCGTCTCGGAGGCTGTAGAGCTTGCTGGCCGCGTCGTCCATCACCTTCGCGGTAGCCGACGCGTTGCCTGCCTCTTCCTCGACGAAGTCAGGCCGCCCCTGAATCCGTTCCACTTTCGCTAGCCCCCTTGAGTGAGCGCGCTGGCGAGTTCGCCGTCGAGCTCCTGGAATGTGTCGTGGATTGCTTTGACGGATGCAGCGATGGCGTCCATCGCGTCGCTGATCTTGTGCCGCCGAATGTCCCAGTCCTCCGCGAAGGCACTGATCTGGCTTGCCAGCCACTGAGTGGGGTCGCAGTTTCCTACGGCCCCACTCAGCTCGTGGCTCACCGACTTCGCTCCGTCGAAGGCTCCCTTGATTTGCGTCAGCTCCGAATACGCGATCTGGAGCTTCGGAAGGTCGAGAAGCAAGTCAGACATCGGTCTCCCCCTAGAAGCGCAGTCGGCCTGGTACTAGTTCTGGCCCTGGATGGCCGACGCGAGCTGCGTGTCGGTGTCTTCCATCGCCTTGGCGGCCTGCTCGAGGTAGGAGGCGAGGCTGTCCAGCGCGTCGATCGCCTGCTTCAGGTTCGTCTGGAACTGGGTGAAGGTGTCGTGGAACGCACCCGACGCGTGGTCGGTCTGGAAGCCGCTGCTCACCAGGTTCTGGACCTGGCTCCCGAGGCTGGACAGCTGCTGGTCCATGTCCTGCTGGCCCGCGCGAAGCTTGCCGGCGGTGTCGTTCAGGTCTGCGTAAGTGACATTCAGGTCTGCCATTGCTCTCTACTTCCCCTCCTGGAAGCCCGCCTTATCGGGCTCGACGGGATGAAGGCTAGGGGAACAATTCGGACCTGGGAATGGGGAGGACTACCCATGCGGAGCAGTTGAGATTCCGCCATCCGCCTCGTCCGAAATCGGCACCTGTACCCGCACAATCCGTCCGCTTTCAACGAAGAACCCACGGCCTGGTGGGAAGTCGCTGCGAGACACCCGGGGGAAGCCGGTACGCAGGATGGTCTCGCCCTCGATGCTGTCCGGTTGCAGCAGCAGACCGCGCCGAGCCGCCTTGATCTCAGCGAACAGCGGGAATGACGAGTTCCACGTCGTGGTCTCGGACTCTGCGATGAGCAGGCTCCTGGTACGCCGCAACGCCTTGGTGAGAGCGACGATCGGCTGCTCGGCTGGTGTCCCCTGAAAGTCGGCGATCGACTCGACAACGACGAGGACGGGCGCGGTTGCACCGGCCGAGTCCGCTGCCTCTGTCAGCCGTACGGCGAGCTCCGCGACCTCCTGCGGTGTCGTCGCTGCGCCTTCCCAGTCCCCTCGGCTTGCGAGGCTCGACCGTGGATGACCCAGGTAGTAGCACTGCGTGCTCGGGTCAGCGCGCCGCACCGCGTTGACCATCGCGGCGAGTGCGTTCGAGCGCCCTGACGAGGGGCCACCGCCCAGCAGGAACACACCCTCGGCTGCGAAGCCGACCGGCAGCAGATCCGTCTCACCGATACCGAGCACCGGTCGACCGTCGACCGACGCCGGCAAAGCGCGCTGCGCGATTTCGGTCGGCATCGGCTCGATCGGCGGCGCAACGATCGCGGCACGTGCCTCGATGGACTTCGCCAGCCGGGTCAGCGCCTCGTACTGGTCGGCGGCGTTCGCCGATCCGCCGAGCACGGCGACCTGCGCCTCGAGGCCGTCGAGGATCGCGCGCCCAGGGGGCGACAGCGGTGTGAGGACGTCGGCTTCGACTCCGAGCGTGTAGTACATCGACTCCTCCGCAAGCCGAAGCACGACTCGCTTCGGAACGCTCGCGGCAATCGAACCCGGGACACCGGCCGGTCGGTCGGCAGTGAACGCGACGTGAATCCCGAGCTGGCGACCTTCGCTGATCAGCTGCTGCAACGTCGTATAGGCGACGGCCTTCGGGCCGGTCGTCTCGTACTCGGCGCGAAACGCCGGGAAGCCGTCGATCAACAACAGGATGCGCGGCTCGTCCGGCTTGTCGGCGAGGCTCCGGTAGTCCGTGATGTTCGCCGCGTTGACCGTCGGAAAGGTGCGAGCGCGCGCCTCCGAGATCGACTTGATGTGACGCAGCAACCGAAGAACCCGTTCGCTGTCGTCGCCGCTGATCACCGAGCCGACGTGGGGGAGCACCTCCAGCATCCGCAGGCCACCAGCCGCGAAGTCCAGGCCGTAGACGTGGACCGGTCCGCCGCGCGGCGTGACCCCGGCACCGGCCGCGAGCGTTCGCAGCAGCACTGACTTTCCACTGCCGCTCGTGCCGTAGATCGCCAGGTTGCCGTCGACGTCGGGTGCGAAGTACGCCGGCGCCTGGTCCTGCTTCTCCGGCTGGTCGACGATGCCGAGGATCAGCGCGGCATCGGTGCGCGGGCCGAGGCGTGCCAGGTCGTAGGCGCTGGCCAGCTCGGTGAGCCACGGCCGTCGAGGCGGCTGGCACCCGGCAGCTGTCGAGGCCCCGGAGATCACGCGAACCATGCGGGCGAGATCGGTCGGCCCTTGGTCGGTCACCGGCTCGGCGGACGTCGGCTTCTCCCACTCGCTCGCCGCGCCGAACTTCAGCTCGCGGATCGAGATCGGCGGAACGAGTGGGACGTCCGTGGTCCACCCGCCGGAGTACGCCGCCTGGAACGGCACGAGCCGACCGGGGCCGACCTTGGCAACGGCACGCCCCGGGATCGAGGGGTCGAAGCTCGCCGCCTCCCGGGTGCCGATCACGTCCTCGCTGTCCGCCTCGTCGGCCATCCGCAAAGCGATGCGCAAGTTGGTGTTCGCGCGCAGGTTGTCGCGGATGACGCCGGCCGGGCGCTGCGTGGCCATAATCAAGTGGATGCCGAGCGAGCGACCGCGCTGGGCAATGTCCACCACACCGTCGACGAACTCGGGGACCTCGCCGACAAGCGCGGCGAACTCGTCGATGACGAGCACCAGCGAGGGAGGGCAGTCCGGGTCGCCTCGTTTCTCCAGCTCGAGGATGTCCTTGGCGCGCTTGCGGTTGAAGATGTCCTCCCGCCGCCGTAGCTCGGCCTTCAAGCTCGTCAGGGCGCGACGTACCAGGTACGGCGACAGGTCCGTCACCAGACCGACGCAGTGCGGCAGGTTCACGCACTCCGCAAAGGCGGCGCCGCCCTTGTAGTCGACGAAGAGAAACGTCACCCGGTCGGGGCTGTACTCCGTCGCCATCCCGAGCACCCAGGTCTGCAGGAACTCGCTCTTGCCGGCACCCGTCGTACCTCCGACCAGAGCGTGCGGACCGTGGAGCCGGAGGTCCAAGTGCATCGCGTTGGTCGAGCCCTGACCGACGAGTGCGCGCAGGTTGCTCGCGCGCCGCAATGGGCGAGGCGGCCCGGTTCGGTCGTGGACGCTGTTGTTCTCACGCCAGCGGTCGGCGACCGCTTCGGCGTCCTTCGCGTACTCCGACCCGAGCAGCGAAAGCATCGTGATCGACTTCGGCAAGTCGGACTGGTCGAGCAGCGCGGCGCTCGCATCCGAGATGGCGGCGAGCCGACGACCCATGTGGGTTGCTGCATCGGTCGACATGTTCTCGACGGTGGAACCGCGAAGCGTCATGCCGTGCCGCACGAAGCCGATGTCGCCTTGTGGCTCGGACATGTCGACGAACGTCCGGCACACCGCAGGGAGGTCGGTACGCCGATCGGCAAGCCAGATCGTGAAGATGCCGGCCTCGGGACACCGCTCGGCGAGCTGGACGACTCGGGAATGAGCGGCAGGCGAGTCGGCGCCGATGACCAGCACGATCGCCGGCAGCGGAATCAGTCCGACCGGCTGCTCCTCGGTGCCGACGGTCCCGCCTTGCGAAGTCGACGTCAGGTCGGTGGCCATCGGTCCGCGCGGAGTCGTGGCTTCCGCTGCGAGGCGGGCGGTGACGACGCCCTCGAGCTGCGCGAGGAGCGTATTGGCGGCGGCCTGGCCGAGAGCAAGGTGGTCACACGTCAGCGGTGACAGCGGCGCCGACGTGTGGGGGGCCCACTTCAGCCACTCGAACTCGGCCGCCGTCTGCTGCCCGCCGATGCAGGTCACGACGACCTCGGCCGGCGAGTGCAGGCAGGTGATCTGGGCGAGGAGTGCCTGGGCTGCAGCGTTGACCGCCTGCGTCAGTCCGGCGACACCGATCGCACCTGCCCGGGTCAGTGACTCGACGACGGGGACGCCGTCGATGAAGCGGTGTCGGCGGATCACCTCGTCGAGCTTCTCCTCGTACTCCGGGATCCCGTCGTCCTGCTCCGTTGCGGCGGCGACGAGGTTGCGCGAGATGGTTCGACCGGTACCGAGCCGCAGGTACAGGAACGGCCAGTGCTCAGGCCGCCGCGTCCACAGGATCGACCCGAGTTGCGTCGCCTCGCTGACGACCGCCGAGGTCGTCGGGAACTCCTCGTTGCGCACGCGGCGCTCGACCGGCTCTTCGGCGGTGAGACGCCCGTCAAGGATTTCCAGCTGCTTTTCGAAGCGGGCGATCTGAGCTCGCATGCGGTGGCGACTTCGGACGCGCGTCATGAGGTAGTTCGCGGTCAGCATCATCGGTGAGGTCGCGATGAAGATCAGTGCCGTCCAGTGCCGGCCGCCGAACGCGAAGACGGCAGCGCCGATGAGGATCGGCGCGACCATGAGCAACCACGGGAACGGCGGGTCGTCGATCTCCGCCGGCACCTTCGGCCTGCGGTGCTCCGTCAGCGGGTAGCGGGGCTCGACGCGCGGCGACCGGTTGAACGCCACCGAGCCGCCCTGCGCGTCGAGATCCGTCGACGCCGGTGCGACGTCGTGCGGCAGCTCGACGACGAGACGAGACTCACCGATCGTCACGACCTGGCCGGGCAAGAGGGCGGCTCGAGCGACCACCCCGCCGTCGATCTCAAGACCGTTCGCCGAGTTGAGATCGACGATCTCGATGGTTCGCCCGACATCGATCCTCGCGTGCTGCCGCGAGATATGGCGATCGGTCAGCGCGATCTCGACGTCGGACTCACGACCCAGCAGGTTCGGCCCCTGTCGCAGGTTGAACTGCCGGCCGACGTCGGGACCGCTGATCACCCGAAGGGTCGCGGCGTTGGCGTGAAGCCGTGCCTGTGCCGTACCGAGCGGGACGAGCCGTGCGTCGAACCCGGAGCAGATCGGCGAGTGGTCGAGCTGCTGCGACGGCTCGAGCGGCCGGTACATCTCGGTCTCGGGCGCGGAGATGGCGAGGGTGAGAGCCGCGGCGTCACCGTCCGGGCGTCCTCCGCGCGGATCCGCCGCCACGATCTCGTCGACCAGATCGCCGATCGTCGCGGTGGCATCCGCCTCGATGACGAGGTCGACCCGCTCCTTCGTGTCACGTTCGAAGGCCAGTTTCAGCTTCATCGCAGTGCCTTGCCCCTTGCCATCTCAGGCCGGCCGCCTGCGCGCCCGCAGCGCGCGCAGAGCCCCGGAGTAGAGCGATCTTGTGTTCACCATGGCGTAGATCCGCCGTTGCCAGGAAACCTGGGTCCGCAAGCGCTCGACGGCGAGCGTGAGTGCCTTCCAGAACTGCGCTGCCGCGGCTTCGTTCGGCACGAGAGGAGCGAACGTCGCAATGTCGGCACTTCGGGCGAGTGACAGCAGAGCGGGCGGGTTGATCGCGTTCGCTTGTTCTCGGCGGGTGCCCCGAACATTCACCCGGATACCGAGGTCGCCGGCCGCGTCGAGAACCTCGTGCCAGCCCGCCGCGATTCGGGCGCTGGGCGTGCCGCGGTGCCGGCGGCGGCGCCGTCGTTGCAGCTTCGCGCCGACGATGAGGGAGGCGAGTCCAGCGATAACGATCAGAGGGATCCCGACGTAACGAAGCACGGCGACGATGAAGCCCGGAACATGCAGGCTGCGGTGGTGGCGCGGCGCCGGCTTCGGCGCAGGTGCGGATGCGTTGTTCGGGTCCTGGCTCCGGCTTGCCGGTGGTGCGTTGACGGGAGGCGGAACGGGCTTCGTCGCCGCTTCCCGGACCGGGGCCTTCGGCTGCGGGACCGCCTTGTGGTTGCGGTTCTCATAAGTCGTGTACGGCGGCAGGATGCTCCAACCTGCTCCCGCGATGTCCAGCTCGACCCAGGCCTCGATGTCCTTGCCTTCGACGACGCCGGTGGGGGGAATCTCCGCGCCGAGGACGACGCGTGCAGGCATGCCCATGGCGTTGGCCATCAGTGCCATCGTCGCGGCGTACTGCTCGTCGTTGCCCGCGATCTGCTGGCCTTGGGTGAAGGTGACAAGGCGCCCGAGGCTGTTGCCCGCAAGGGTGTTGGTGTGGTCGTTGCCGTCGGAGTACCGGCCGTTCTTGTAGAGGTACGACGCGATGTTCACGGTGGCGACTGCGGGATCGGACGCCTGCCTTGCCCACCGCTGCGCGATCGTCGCGAGCGGCCCATACACAGATGTCGCCAGGTCGGGCGACCTTGCGGGGGTGGCCTTGCTCAGCTGATCGAGGTCGAGCGTGGGGAGCGACGTCACAGTCTCGGTGAGCGAGTCACCGTCCCGCAGTCCAACCGGCGCGACCGCGGTCTCGTTGACCGCGTCGTAGCGAAGGCTCGTCGCCAGGGCGTCCGCGCGCGCTCCACCGAAATGGATCGTGCTCAGCGATCCGCCGGTCGGCACCCACACGCCGCTGTACCCGGGCTCGATCGCAACTGATAATCGCTGCTTCGGTCCGGGCTCGTCCTGGGGGATGTTCGAGCCGACTCTCGCAAAGCCGGGCAGGTCGCTACCGGCGCTCGTCTCGTCGGCCACGCCCCACGCGACGTCGTTGTAGGAGTCCATCGTCGCAATCCGCAGCCGGGCGCCGGCCGGCACCGGTGCGGCGACCGTGAACAGCGGCTTGTCGTAGAGCGAGGTCGGGCTGGTGGGACTGCGGTAGAGCCGGAATCCGGAAAGCGGGCTCGGGTATGCGCCCGGGTCAAACGGCGGCTGGGTACGCAGGACCTCGCGCGAGTTGGCGTTGGCAAACGGGACAGCAGGTCCGACGACGATGGACAGGCCACCGGCCGCGGCGAGTAGCCCCGCAGCGGCCGCCACGCGGGAACCCGCGCCCCGATGCCGCGTCTCTCCGGCGATCTTGCCGCGCCGCGACCTAGCCGAAGCCCATCCGATGGCCACAGCGGCGAAGCAGCTTCCTTGCAGCACGAGTGACTGCGGGTGTCGGGTGCCGAACAAGATCCCGAGTGCCAACACGCCCACAGCTGGCAGCAGCGCAAGGGCGGTGATCGACGTACGTCGCGCGGCGGTGTGCCCGATGACGCCGGCGAGCAGCCCGAGCAGGTAAGGAATGCAGAGCAACGCACCGGTCGTCCCGACCGGACGGTAGGTCGTCAGCAGGTCCTTCCAGCCTTCGACGACCGCTTTCGCCATTGCCTGGATCGAGTCCGCGGAGGGAAGGAAGCCCGCGTAGGCGTCGTGCGGCGCGCTCACGCTCCCGACGACGAAGAACAGCAGGACCGTCAGCGCCGCGACGACGACGAGTGGCTGCCCGAGCCGTCGGCTCAACGAAGCGAGGGCGATGCCAAGTGCGAGCCCGAAGGCGCCGAGTGCGAAGAACGCCCATCCCGCGTACGACGCCTTGAAACCGACCAGCGCGAGCAGAGTCAGCGCGCTGAGGAAGACGATGTCGACGCCCTCGGCGTGTCGGTCCTCGCCGCTCACGGCGATGGTGGAAGGCGTCACGGGCGGACCGCCGATGCGAGCAGTCTTCGCAGGTCTTCCAGGGCGCGCACACCGATGACCGTGATCCCGCCAGACGCGGACAGGCTGGCCGGGGAGCCCGGCTCCACGCGCACTGCCACACACGCGATATCGGGACCGAACCAGCTCTTGGTCGCGCGCAGCTCGTTGAAGGGCGCACCGCTACCGGTCACCATCACCGCGACGGTGATGTCAGGTGCGACACGGATCGAGCGCCTGCCGGCGGCGCGCAGGGACGTGGTGGAATCGCCGAGCTCCACGCGAGCGAGGGCGTCCAGGACAAGGTGGGGGTGGGCTTGGGCGATGGTCTGACGGCCGGCGATCACCGCGATCTCGCGGTCGCTCCTCGCCGCGGCGACGGCGATCGACCCGGCGACTGACACGGCGAGCTCGAACTCGTCCTCGTCCGCATAGCTGGCGCGGTCGGCGTCGAGCATGACGGCCAGACGGGAGCGGCGCGTGTCCAGGAACTGTCGGACGAGCAGCCGGTCGGCCTTTGCGGAGCTCCGCCAGTGCACGTGACGCCAGTCGTCGCCTGCGACGTAGTCGCGGAGCGTGTGAAACGCCATGTCGTTCGCGGACAGGTCGTTCGACGTCTGCCCTTCGAGGTCGCGCAGCAGCCCTGCGCTCAGCGGGTCGAGCACCGTGATGCGCGGATGCACGAAGAGCTCGACCAGATCGGTCCGCGCGGTCTGCCGGCGGATCAGGCCGAGCGGGTCACCGCGCACCGCTTGAGCGGGCCCGATCGCGATGACGGAACGGCGGCTGGTCGGTACGACGAAGGCTTCCCGATGACTTTCGCCGGGTGCGAGCGACGGCACGTCGAACCAGCCACTGGTGGCGCCGACCGGGACCTCGATGCGAAGCGGCAGCAGCCGGCGTTCGGAGATGTTGTCGACGACCAGCTCAGCGAGTGACGGCTCGCCGACGGTGACTCGTTGCGGGCTCAGCCGGATCTCGAGTCGGATTCCGGAGCGTCCGATCGCGAACCCGGCAGCGAGCACGACGACAAGCACGCACGCACTGGCTGCCAACAGCAGCTCCTGCCAGCCGAGCTGCTCGCCGACGATGTAGGCCACCACACCGGCGATGAGCACTCCCCAGCCCAACGCCGTGATCGTTGCAAGGGCCGGTCCTACCGCGGCGCGGGCACGGGTCGCCAGGCCGGCGCCCGCCTCGACCTTCGGTCCGAGCCGTTGCACCACTGGGCCGGTTCGCTCGCCGAGTCGACGCCATGCGCCTCGCAACAGCGGGACGCGGGAAGACATGGTTAGGCCACCCGCCCGGCAGGCGGTCGGATGTCGGCGAGGACCTGGCCGATGACGTCGTCGACTGTCACACCGGAGAAGTCGGCCTCGGCATCGAGGAGCAGCCGATGGCAGAGCACCGGAAGCGCCAGCTCCTTGATGTCGTCGGGAATGACGTGGTTGCGCCCGTCGGCGGCGGCCCAGGTCTTCGCGCAGCGGACATAGGCAAGACAGCCTCGAACGCTCAGGCCGAGTCGGACCTGTCGCGCCGCACGGGTCGCGGCGGCAATCTCACTGACGTAGCTGAGGATCGCGGGCTCGACATGCACCGTGTCGGCAAGCCGGGCCATGTCGGCGATCGACTTCGCCTGCACCACCGCGGAGACAGTCGCCGCCCGGTCGCGGACGGCTGCGTCGGCCAGAAGAGCAACCGTCGACTGATGGTCCGGGTACCCGATCGACGTCTTCATCAGGAAGCGGTCGAGCTGCGCCTCGGGCAGCCGGTAGGTGCCCGCTTGCTCGATCGGGTTCTGGGTCGCGATCACCATGAACGGACGGTCGACCTCGTGCGCGATGCCATCGACCGTGACCCGGTTCTCCTCCATGACCTCGAGCAGCGCGGACTGTGTCTTCGGGGAGGCACGGTTGATCTCGTCGGCCAGCACGATCGACGCGAAGATCGGCCCGGGGTGGAACGCGAAGCTCCCGGTGCTCTGGTCGTAGACCGTGACGCCGGTGACGTCGCTCGGCAGCAGGTCGGGCGTGAACTGGATACGGCTGTGCGTCCCGTGCACCGTGTTGGCGATCGCCTTCGCGAGCGACGTCTTGCCCGTGCCGGGATAGTCCTCCAGCAGCAGGTGGCCGTCCGACAGCAGGCAGGTGAGGGCGAGCCGGACCGCGTGCGTCTTGCCGACGATCGCCTGCTCGACGTTGGTCACCAGCTTGCCGAAGGCATCGGCAAACCAGCTGGCCTGGTCAGTCGTCATCGACATTGCGGTCCCGCTCCCATTCTGTGACTCAGCTCCAAGTAACCGTGTTCGAGTTCGTGCCGTTGACCGTCACGTAGACGTGGTCGCCCAACCAGCCGTAGAGCCTGGTGTCCCCGGACCAGTTGCCGGCGCTGTCTGTCGTGACCGGGTACGACGCGTAGTTGGTCGTGCCGCCTTCGCCTGCACACTGGCTGTAGTGGGCGCCGCCCTGCCCGTTGCAGTCGGTGCTGAACCAGATCGTGTAGTTGGTCGAGGGTGAGTAGTTCGACAACGTCACGTGGATGTAGTGGCAGTACGTCGACGTGCAGTAGCTGGAGTTGCCCCGTCCGCTCTCGTAGATCGTCAGCGATGGAGCAGGTCCTGTTGTGAGCGACTTGGTTCCCGCGGCACTTGTCTGATCGACCGAGTCGGTGACGGTGACGGTTGCGGTGTAAGTCTTTGAGTACTCGGAGACCGTCTGCGTGATCGACCCCGCCGCCGAGTGGTCGCTGCAACCGACCCCACCGTCGATGCACACGTGGTAGTTCTTGATCGGGCGGCCTCCTCCGCCGCCTCCGCTCCACGTGAACGTGAGATTGCGACCGTTCACGGTGCCGTCAACGTTCGGGGCACTGGGTGTGGTGTACGGAGATACCGCGTTCGACGCGCTCGACCACGGTCCGCACATACCGGCGTCGTTGCAAGCTTGCACCGAGACCGTGTAGCTCTGGCCGTTGGTGAGGCCGGAGACCTCCTCCGTCTGTGACTGGCCGACGCCGGCCGGGGTGAACGAGCCGCTCGCTGTCGTGCTGCCGTTGAGCGCGTACTTGATGCTGGCGAGCGTCTTCGCGTTCGGTTCTGGGTCGGTGAAGGTGATGCGAACCGCTCGATCGAAGCCCGATCCGTTCGCGGCGTGGTCGACCGCGGTGGGCGCGTTGATCTGGTTCGGCTCGGCCGCACCTTCGACGGCGCTGGACGGCGGGCTGTCGGGTGATGTACCTGCCGCGTTGGTGGCCGTCACCGTGTAGCGGTAGTAAGTGCCGTCGTTCTTCACGTTGAACGACTGACTCGTTCCATTCGTGTCCTTCGCCGGTCCGGCTGTCCAAGGTCCTGAGGAAGAGGGCGCGGAGGACTCCGTCACGGTGTACGACGTGATCGGGCTGCCGTTGTCGTCAGCGTCGGTCACCGCCGCCCACGAGACGGTGATGGCCTGCTCGGACGCCGGCTCTGCGGTGGGCGCACCGTGCGCCGACGGGGCCGGCATCGCCGGTGGCTTGCCGTACGGCGTGACCGGCGAGCCCGAGTCGGCGGTCGTGCAGTAGATGTCCTGGACGCACGCGTTCACGGTGAACGAGTACTGGTTGCCGTTGGTTAGGCCGCTGAAGGTCGCCGTCAGCGCTGTTTGCGGCCCCTTGCTCCCGGCGCCGTTGTCGCCCTGCACCGTGTACTGCACCTGCCCGCCGTGCGAGTCGGACGCCTCCCAGCTCAGCGACACGGTGTGGTCGCCGGGTGTCACCGACGTGACCGAGAACGGGCCTGGCAACGGGTGGGCCTCTACCTGGTCGGACAGGTCGCTGAACGGCCCGGGGCCTACGGCGTTAACCGCGGCAACCTGGAACTGGTAGGTCTTGAAGTTCTCGGCCACGGTGATCATGCACGGCGACCCCGGGCAGGCCGGGTAATCGGTGGTACCGGAGCGGACCTTGTAACTGATGATCTTGCTGCCGTTGGCGTTCGGCGTCCTCCAGGCAAGCTGGATCGTCTTATCGCCGACGGAGTCAGCCGACACGATCGTCGGCTGACCGGGCACCCCGATGACCTGGACGTCGATGCTGCCCGCCACGTTGCGGTCGCTGTGTCCGGGCTGGTCGGTCATGACGACGGGGATCGACACCTGCTCCGCGGGGGTGCCGGTCGGGGCTGACAGCGTGAGTCGCGAGCCGCTTGTCCTCGCCGTGATGTCAGTCCCCTGAGGCGGCGTTGCGCTGACGATCGTCGGGACCGGGCTCGGCAGCGGGCTCTGCAGGTCCGGGGCCAGGTCGATGGTGACCGGTTGTCCGTCGCCCTTCAGCGTGATCGTGGGCACCGAGCCGAACACCGGCTTCGGTTGCGCCGGCGGAGTCTTGTTCTTGTCCGGCTTCTTCCCGTCCTTCGTCGGCGCGGCCGCGATGTGCGACAACGGGACGACTCGCAGCGGGATGCGGCCCGGCCGGGCGCCGCCCCCGGTGATCACGATGGACGTCGAGCCACCGGGTGAGGAGCTCTTGCTGGACACGTGTAGCGCTGAACCGTCGGTCGCGCTGACGTCGACGCCGTTGATCCCCGGAGAGGCGTGCGCGCTGTAGCTGACGTTCTTGGCGTAACCGTCGGGAGTCCAGACGTGGCAGAGCGACGCGATGTCGTAAGACAGCGCCGGGTTCCCCGCGGTGATGACCAGGGGTGAGCGCGGGCAGCTGAGCACCGGCACGAACGGCCCGATCTGGACCGGCAACGTCAGCGTCGCGGTCTTGCCGTTGCGGTCCTCGAGCGAACGGCCGTCGTACACAACGAACGTGACCGCGGCCGGGCCGACGTAGTGGCCGATGGACTGGATCGTGAGTGACCGCGACGAGCGCGTGTTGGTGCTGAGGGCGGCAGGGGTCGTCGGCGCGACGCTGATCTCATCGAGCGGCGCGAGCTTGACCACCTGATGGTCGGGGTCGACGACAACTTGTGCCAGCTTCACCGTCGTACTGCCACCACTCGCCAGGTGCACCTGTGCGCCGGGGACGAGGTAAGGCCCGGCCGGTGCGAAGGCAGGCACGAACACGGCTGCGATCGAGTGCAACCCGTCGGCGTCCGTGATCTCGTACGGGACCTGCTGAGGCTGAGCGGCCAACGTGACGTCGAGCCGCTGTCCGACGACTCGGCTGCCGGCACCAAGCGCCGTCACCTTCAGCTCGCCGACGGACCCATCCGGGTCGCCGTCGTTCGCCAGGACCGGCACCTGCACGGTCCGCTGTCCCGGCGTGAGCTGATCGGTATACAGGTCGGCCACCGCAACCGGCGGCAGCAGCACGCCCCTGACACCGGTGACAACGACGTGGGCGACCGAGATCTCGCCGGACCCATCCGTGATGCCGTACCCCACCACCGCGGGAGGTGAGCCCTGAGCGGGAACCACAACGCTCATCACTGCACCGCTGAGGCCCGTTCCCCGCGGCGTACCGGTGGGATTCGTCGTGGCGAGCGGCAGCACCGTCACGTGGTCCCCTGGCGCGATCGCATCGCCGGTCAGCACGTTGACGTGGACGACCCGACCGGGAGACGCCGTGACGTCGTGCTCGATGGCGAGCGGCGGTGCCGGCACCGTGGCGGGTGCGACGCCGACGTTGATCGTCGCCACTCCGGTCAGCCCGTGAGGGTCGACGACCTGATAGCTGAAGGTGTCCGTGCCGCCTGCCGTCGGGAACGGCTGGTAGGTGATCGTGTCGGGCGCGACCGTCACCAGGCGACCCATCGACGGCGACTGGGTGATGTCCGAGATGGCGGTCGCGTCGCCGTCAGGGTCGATGCCGGTCAGCTGCGGATGGATGACCAGCGGGCTTCCCGCGGTCGCGCGCAGTTGCATGCCCAATGGCGACGGCGCCCGGTTCGGTCCGGTGGGTGGCTGGATGCGCACCTGCAGATGACCGACCGTTGTGTTGCCGCCGGCGTTCTGCGCGACGTAGTCGACGACCCCGGACGACGCGTGCGCGCCGGCACTTGCGGCAACCGTCACCTGATCGCCGGTCGGCGCGACGACGAGCCCGGCAACGGCGTGCTCGAGCTTCGGCCTGACCGGCGCGAGGTGGAGCTGTCCGCCGTCGGGATCGGTGTCGTTCGCGAGTACGTCGACGGTGGCGGCAGTTCCGGAGCGGACGACGACGCTGTCGTTCTTCGTTGCCGGAGCGGACCGAAGCCGAAGCGACGGTTCCTGTACGACGATGACGGTGCCGGTGACGGGCGACGTCGTGCCGTCGGTCAGCTCGTAGTGGACGGTCCGTGGCGGGCTCGGCGCACCGCTCGACGCCACGTCGACCCACTCCGAGTGGTCGGTCGAGACCTGCAGCCCGCTGTTCGTGTCGGCGGGGAGGGCGCCGTTGACGATGAGGATGTTGCCCTTCGGGTCGTAGTCGTTGTCGAGCACCGCGACCTGGCTTGGGGTGCTCCCATGCAGCACCACCACGTCGGGGACAGCGACCGGCCGGTTGCCGCGGCTGGCGGTCGTGACGTCGAGTCGCATCAAGCCGCGCACCGGCTCGGCGGCGCCGAATGCGGCGACGTATCGAAGGAAGTAGGTCCCGGGTCGGTTGGCGGTGGCGGTCACGGTGCCATCCGTGGTGTCGGTGCTGACCGACACACCAGGTACGTTCGCGACGGGACCCGCCAACCGGAGCTCAGCGATCGCGTTGCGCGCATCGGCACCGGGCACGTCGTTGGCGAGGGGCGACAGCGTGATGGGCACGTGCGGCTGCCCGGTGGCCACATCGGCGCGCGTTCGCGGCCTCACGGTGGTGTGGCTGTGACGCGAGAGAACCGTCACCTGCAGGCTGTGGCGCACCGGCACGCCGACGCCGTCACTCACCTCGAACGGCACGTTCAGCGTGCCCGCGCGATCCCCGGTGTTGACTGTCACGATTCCTTGCGGGCTCACCGAGGCGGAGCCGCCATGCGGCTGGCTGGGGAGCGACAGGCTCAACGGGTCGCCGTCGAGGTCGCGCCAGTCTGCGAGGACCGGGTAGGCCACCGAGCCGTCGGACGCGGCGACCAGATGTGGCGCCTGGAACCGCGGCCGCAAGTTGGGTTCGCGGTTGACGTTGCTCGGGCGGGGGCTGACCACCACCCGAGCCGATGAGACCGCCTTGCTCTTGCCGTCGGTGATCGAGTAGGTGAAGTTGACATCGCTGCTCGTGCCCTGCGGGAGCGTGGCGACGATCGTCTGCGCGTCGGGCGAGACCGCCAGCGGGATCCCTGCGGTGCTGGGTGCCCCCAGCGAGGTGATCGCCAGCGGCAGGCCGTTGGGGTCGGAGTCGTTGTCGAGCACGTGGAGCACGACGGGTACACCGGGGCGCGCTCCGAGCCGGTCGTCGACGGCATGCGGTGGTCGCGAGCGACCGGCGAGTGAGTTCTGATGCCGGGCCTTCGCGCCAGGCTTCGGTTGGACCTGTTGCTGGATTTGGTTCCAGTTCGGGTCGACCTGTTGCAGCGAGTCGCTGTTGACCAGCCACACCCGGCCGTCAGCGGCGTCGTTGAGGACGACCTCGCCGTTGTTCACGCGAAACACAGGCGCGGCGCCGTTCGTCGTCGTGACCGACTGCGGTGTTGTTGCCGCGGTTCCGTCGCAGGCGCGCACATAGCTGCCCGGGCTTCCACCCCACGCGGCCTGCAGACAGGGACCGGTACGGACCGGGACCGCGGGCGGCCCCGTCCCGGCGGTGCTCAGGACATTTGTCCGTCCGTCGCCGAGCCGGACCGTGATCAGCTGGTCGTCGGTCGACACGCCGACGACATCGGTGGCGACGCCAGGCGCCTGAAGCGTCAGGTCGGAGCCGGCCGCACCCGGGATCGTCACGGACCGGTGCTGGTTGGGGAAATACAAGGTGCCTGAGGACGCGGACGCGACAACCGGCACGTCACCGACCGCTGTCACCTGGATCGGTCCCGACAGCGTCGTCCCCAGCTCCGTCTTGCGAGGCTTGCCTAGGACACCGTTAGTGGCCGGGACGGTCAGCAGCGACGTCGGCGAGGCGACGATGATCGTGCCGTCGGTGGTGACGGCGAGGGCTGCGCCATCCGGGATCCGTGAGGCGATCGCCTTCTGGGTCTCGTCGAGGCCGCCGACGCCGGCGCCCGGCGTTGTCGCGATCGCGCGAAGCTTGCCGTCGCCCGAGAGCACGGCGAGCGTGCTTCCGCCGAGCTGAAGCTGCGCGCCGTCTGGGACTGCGGCGGGGTCCCCGACGTACTGGGAGTCGGTGACATCGACCTGGGTGAGCTTGCCCGCCCCGCGATCCCAGGCGAAGACCTCCTGACCGCTCTGGCGTACGTCGACGACCTCGGCGCCGTCGGCCCCGCTGCTGACCCCGCCATCCAGTTCGGCGATCGGCCGGTTGAAGCGGCCGAACAAGCCGTGGTCGTTGTTGGTGACCCAGACCGTGCCGTCGTTGAGGGTCAGCTTCTGGACACTGAAGCCGTGGGCAGTAGCGGCGAGGACGACAACAGCCGCGGTCGAGACGGCAAGAAAGCCGCTCGATGCAGCGTTTGCGCGGCGCACGATCTGACCCCCATCAGCAGTTCGTCGCCATGACGGCGACCAGGTCGGCGCCCCCCGCGCCTGCCGGAGTGATGGTAGGCAATTGCGCGCCTCGATTGGGCGGGTGTGAATGGGGAGAAGTCCCCGCTAATCCTCGCGCTGATCAAGCAGCGGCAGCTCGTCCTGAATGACGATCCGCGTAGCCAGGGCGTACTCCACGAGCCGGGTACGACGCGACGACGCGAGGCGGTCGGAGCTGCCATGCAGCCCCTTCGCTCCCTGCCGCGAGAGCTTCTCACAGACGTTGTCGAGCTTTCGGTTGAACTTTGTCTGAGTCCAGCCGAGACGCTCCGCCGCAGCCGCGCTGGACGGTACCTCGCCGCGTCGACCGTGACGGAGCGCCGGCTCGGCAAGCGCGAGGATCAACAGCTTCTGGTCCGGAGTCAGCGACACCCGACCGACGGTGCTCGCCCCGTCGGTCGGCTCCACCCCCGCCGGCGTCTGGTAGGTCGGTGGGTCGAGGTCGAGCAGAACTTCGTACGCCGTTGGTCCCGCGGTGAACCACACAACCGTCGAGTTGAAGACGAGAGGTAGTCGCGCCTCGGGTGCCAACCACGCCTGGAACAGCCCGTCGCGGTCCGCGACGGTCGCCGTGAGCTGTGAACCGACGTTGCTGATCCACCAGAGGCCGTCGCGCTGGGAGAAGTGCAGGAAGCGTCGGTGCAGAAACGGGTTGTCGTCGATCTGGAGGTCTGCCTGTCGACCGATCGTCAGCTCCTCTCCCGGCGCGAGGTCACGGACCTCGCCGCAGAAGTCGACGATGAGCTTGGACTCTTCTGCGTTCATGTGCACTTCTTGCTCTCGGGAGAGGATTTGCCGGTTGCTCGAACGATGGTGAGACGAAGGCATGCCGACCCGCCGGCTAGCGGGACGGTGAGCGAGGACCCAGTGCTGTGCCCCTCGATCGTCTTGCCGCCCGACCTGGTCACTGAGTAGTGCGCGACGTCGCCATCGAGCCGGTTGTAGGTCCAGCTGAACCGCACATTGCCGCGGTCTAGGCGGCGGACGGTGATGCTTGGCTGCGTCGGGTCCGGCTGGATGTCCTGACCGATCAGCGCGCTTTGGTTGTCCGTCGGTGCGGGCTCATTCGAGTTGTCGTTACTGCCGTCTCCGCGGGTCGCAAGGACGATGCCGACAATGACGATCACCGTCACCACGGCGACAAGAGCTCCGATGAGCGTCCGTCGTCGATCGACCGGAGGCGGCGCGGCTGGTGCGACAACCTCCGGCTGGACCTGCGCAGCGCGACGTTCGGTCTCGATGGTTCGAGGTGCGGCGGGAATGGGCGCGCGTGGGCGCGGCGCCGGGGCCGACGGCCGGACTGGCGTCACTGGCTTTGCCGTCGTCGACGGCGTGACCCGTGGCGCAGACGTGTCTCCGATCGTGGGCGGTCGCCGGGTGGTGAGGGTGGTGGTCTGCTCGCCGACGATGGCGGCGGGATCCGGGCTCTCATCGATGAGCAGCAGGGGCGTAGGAGCGAGCTTCAGCTCCTGCTCGATCGCCTGCAGCGACCGTGCGAACGTCAACGCCGACTGCGGTCGTGCGCCTTGCTTGGTCGCCATGCCCCATCGCAGGACGCGTACCAAGGACTCGGGAACGTCGTCGCGGTGAATCGGTGAGATCTCACCGGCTCGGATCCGCTGCATCAGACCGGCAGTCGAGTTGTCGCCGCCGTCGATCTCGAACGGTGAGCGGCCTGCGAGCAGATGCCAGAGCGTCGCGCTGAGCGCGAAGACGTCGGAGCGTTCGTCGGCGTCGTCCGAGGCGTAGAGAACCTCAGCCGGCGACCACGGGACGGAGACGCCGTCGGACTCCGAGCTCGGCTGGACACCGCGCGAGGCGAGCCCGAAGTCGGTGAGCCCGATGTCGCCGTACTGGTCGGTCAGGATGTTGGCGGGCTTGATGTCGCGGTGCAGAATCTTCGCCCGGTGCGCCGTCTCGACGGCCGACGCGAGCTGCACGCCCATCCGCAGAACCTGCGTCACGGTGAAGTGCTCGCGCCGAGCGCGCACCGCAAGGTTCGGTTGCGAGTAGTACTTCATGACTATGAACGGACGGCCGTCGGTCGAGGTGCCCGACCCCATGACCTGCGCGATGTAGCGATGCTGCAGCTGCGCCATCAACGCGGCTTCCTCGCTGAAGCGTTCCGTCATCTCGGTGGTGAGGTCGCTGGCTCGAAGTACTTTGACGGCGACCTTGAGCCCGAGCGGTTGCTGCTCGTAGAGGAAGACGTCAGCGAACCCGCCGGAGCCGAGGTGGCGGATCAGGACGTAGCCGTTGAGCTCGGGGGGTGCACCCTGAGGCGCACCGGTGCGGCTCATCAGCCAACCTCGAACACGAAGTAGATGTCGTCGGCGAGTGCGACGCGGGTTCCCGGTGGGATCGGTAGGTGTTCTTCGGGACGCAGCAGCTGCGGTTCTCGGCCGGGCAGCGTGACCAGCGTGCCGTTGGTCGAGTTCAGGTCCCGGACCAGGACGTGCCAGCCGTCGATCTCGACCTCGACGTGGTTGCGCGACAGGTCACCGCTCGGGTTCGGCAGCTTTATGAGGTGCGGCCGGTCAGCGGCCGCGTGGTGCGTCGGGCTGCGACCCAGAACGACGTTGCGGTCGAGCACGACCTTGGCGCCCGTCGAGATCGCCAGCACGCCGAGCGGTGGGCGCGGCACCGCCGTCGCGTCCTGGGCCGGAATCGGTCCGGCGCACACGCGGCACGTTGCCGCGTGCGGCGGGTTGAGATGCCCGGTTCCACACCGGACCGCCATCACCGACGGGCTTATCGTGCTGTGGCCGAGGTCGGTGCGCTTCATCGTGTGCAAGCCGTCATCCGCGTCGTCAACGGGTGGCGATGGCGCCGTTGGTTTCGGGGGAGTAGACGCGGGAGCAGGTGGCGGCGGGGGCGCGGCAGGCGGTGGCGCCGGCTTGGCGTCCTCGGCGATCGGAACCGAGCCGATGAGAAAGCCGGACGCCGGCGGCGGCGGGCTCGAGGGTGTCGCCACTCTCGGTACGACGGACGGCGGCGGCATGGCCGGAAGCGAGGTGCGGCGGGGCGGCGCGGCTGGGCTTGAGGCGGGGCTCGGGTCGACGCCGGGAACCATCCAGTCGCCGCCGTCGTCAGCGGGTTCTGGTTCGGGACGGATCGCGGCCTCTTCGATCGTGCGGCTGCTGGTTGCGCCGAACAGGAAGTCGTAACCGTCATCGGTCGGGTCCTCCTCCGGCTCGGAGCCGGCGTCAACCGGTGGCAACGTGGTCAGTCCAGGCTCCGGGTCGTCCTGCGCCTGATTCAGCGCCGCCAGCAGATCCGCGCGTGTGGAGCTCCGCCACTCCGCGGTTTGCAGACCAGGCGGAATCGGGTCTTCAGCCGGTGGCGGGGGCGGTTCCGGCTCAGCCGTAGGAGGCGGCGGTGCAGATGCAGGCGGCGGCGGTGGCGGTGGAGCAGGTGGTGGAGGTGCGGCCGGGGGGATCGGCTCGGTCGGGATCTGCACGGCGCGCTGCCAGCGCAGTTCGATGCGGTCGGCGAAGACGACACCGGTCTCGGCGGGAAGCACGTCTGCCGTCGTGACGGCGCCGAGGCTCAAGCGCAGCATCGACAGATCGCCATCGGGGATCAGGTGCTCGGCCCAAGTCGTGAATCCGGCAGCTTGCAGCCGGAACTCGGCGACGCTGTTGACGACGGTGACTTCCGCCTCACCGCGGACGAGGACTCGCAGTGCGTTCTCGCCGGCGGCCACCAAAGCGAAGCTTGGCATCTGCATTACACCAGGGCGCGAGAGCGCGTCCAGTGCCGCTCCCGTCCCGTCCGGCTGGAGCGTCGCGTCCCACAGCTCCGAGACGATGTCGGACTCCGGTGTGGCGTCGACGAGCAACCAGATCGCTGGACCGAGAGCAGCGGCGGCACCTCCGGGGCGATAGGCGACAGAGGGCCGCGCCATCAGGGAAGACTGCTTCGCGGGGAGGTGTCCTCGTCGACACCGTTCGGATCATCGGGGAACTCGTCGTCGACACCGAGCACGTCGATGACGACAACTGAGACGTTGTCGTGGCCGCCTGAGTCGAGCGCTGCGGCCACCAGCGCGTCGGCTGCGGCTTGGGCGTTCACGGCTGTCTCGAGCAGCGCTTCGATCCGCTCGTCGGTCAGCTCGGTGAACAGCCCGTCGGAAGACGCGACCAGACGCTCGCCCACGATGGGCGGCGTCAGCCAGTGATCGACCTCGGCCGGCAGGTAGGCGCCCATCGACCTGGTGATGACGTGGCGCCGCGGGTACTTCGCCGCGCCCGCTGCGTCGATCGCACCGGCCCGGATCAGCTCGTCCACCTCGGAGTGGTCGACCGTGAGCTGCTCGAGACTGTGATCCACGAACCGATACACCCGAGAGTCGCCGACGTTGAACACCAGCCAGTGCTCGACGGCACCTTCACCGACGATGGCGACCCCGGTCACCGTCGTACCCATGCCGTTGAGGTTCGGCTCCGCGTCGCCGCAAGCACGCAGGTGCTCGTCAGCTTCGGTCAGCGCGTCGAGAATGTCTTGAGCCGTCAGGTCGGCTCGCTCGGCCAGCCGCTCGAGAGAAGTCGCGACGACGTTGCTGGCGATCGATCCGCCGGCATGTCCGCCCATCCCGTCGGCGACTGCGAACACAGGCGGAGCACACACCACCGCGTCCTCGTTCGCGGCGCGAACGTGACCACGATGGCTCGCGAACCCCCAGCTCAGCTGCACCGAACCCCGCATTGTGTCGACGGCGCCATGAAGGCGTGATTCATCCTGTCACGCACTGGCGCGGCGTGGGACCGCGGCGTGGCGCCGTTAGATATCGACATCGGTCCAGTTGCTGCGACGACCGTGCGCCGCTGCGATCGGGTCGTACTCGGCGACGAAGACCTGCTTCGTGCTGGTGGCGCGTCGGTTGTACTGGTTGAAGACCGCGAAGTGCTGCCCGTGCGGTGTGCTTCCGCGGCAACCGCGGTGGACCCAGCTCGACCATGATCGCGAGATCCACCGTCCCCACGCCCGGTCGGCGGCGTAGGACGAGGACATCGACCTGATGAACTGGCTGACCGGCAGGTCCTCGTTGGTGCTCGACTCGAGGCGCTGTGCAGCGACCACCAGCTCGTGCCGGTTGTGCTCGACAATCCGAAGCTGCGCGGTGACGACGCTGATCGTTGAGCAGTGCCCGTCGAGGGTCAAGCGCTGAAGGCGTTGGACATGGATGCGACCGTCGTGGGCGATCCGGACCAGATCCGCGAGCTGGTTGAAGTCGGATGTGCTGCTCGATGCAGAGCTGATCGGCGCGTTCGTGGTCGCTTCGTCGACCTGCAGCTCACCGTTTTGGTAGACGGCCACGACGTCGGGGTCGACGTCGTACTCCAAGCCGTTGTCGACGGCCTGCCATCCGGCTTGGGTGCGTTCGGCGTCGGCGTCGATGCTCTCGCTGCTGGGGCCTGACGCGACGAGGTTGGCTGTGCCGTCAGATGCCATGCACACGGTGGCGACGATGTCGGAGGTGGCGACATCCAGAGCGGTGCTCCAGCCGTAGCCACAGTCGCCGGGCGAATTCGAGGAGCTGTACGACGGCGTGTACGTGCTGCCCTCGTACTGGGAACCAAGGCTGGAGAACGCCGGGTCGTAGTTGAAGTCGGGCGCCTCCGCGGCTGCGACCCCCGCGGCGGTCCCGCAGATTCCCGCCGCGAGCAGGAGCGAGACTCCAACCCGCGCGTCGGTCTTCACGCCGACTGCTCCCACGAACACGCAGAACAAGCTCAGGGTTACGGCAACCCAGGTGGTACTCGACTCCGCCTGGTTAAACAACAGCGCGACGAAGCGGGCGTTCACGCTGAGGTCGATGATGTTGCCGACGGCGATCCCGATCACCGCCAGACCCATCAGCGCGCCGAACAGCCGCGCCGCCGGGACTCGCATGACGATCGTCAGGACGGCGATCGCCGAGATCGAGACGAGTACGATCGCTTCGATCTTGTAGGTGCCCAGGTGATCCGGCGGCGGAAGAAGCAGCAGCCACTTCGTGAGCCGAGACGGTGATTGCGGCTTGGCGGCGAACACCAGTGTGCTGATCGACAGCGCGAGTATCCCGACCGCCGACAGCAGCATCGCCAAGGTGGCAGCCGCGACCGGCTTGTCACCGCCGCTGTCACCGCCGCCGACTCCGTAGCTGGCGGGTTGGGTTGGGTACCCGGCGAACGTTGTCATTGGCGGCGCGACAGGCGCGACTGGCGGCGCGACAGGCGCCACTGGTGCGCCGACCGGTGCGGCAGGCGTTCCGCAACTGGTGCAGAACGCGTCCCCGGGATGGATCGCTGCCCCGCAGTTACGGCATGTCATCGAGCACTCCTAAGCGTCATTCGTCGTCGTAGGACTCGGTGCCTGCGAGCGTGATCCGCCACCCGGCACCGGTGTTGACGAGGCCGGGCCCGTAGGCGCTGTCGACGGTCAGGTCCGCCTCGCTGTAGTCGTCGCCGAACGACTCGTCCTCGTCGATGCCGAGCACCGTGTCCTCGAGCACCGCATCGGAGCTGGCCTCCGAGTCGTAGTAGCCGTCGATCACGAAGAAGCCGTGCGTGGTGGAGCTGGACCCGGGAGCGATCGAGTCGGAGAAGATGCCGACGTCGCCCCCGTTCGTTCCGTCGCACGCGGGACCGTCGTCGAACTCAGCTTCCAGGTACAGGTAGGCGCCAGAGATGCTGGGGATCGAGTCGCCTCCGAAGTTGTCCATGTCGAGCCCGAAGGTGGCGGCGTCGTACGACGACGAATCGTTCGTCAGCTCTATCTCGAACGGGATGGCAGCCGCCTCCGCGCTGTCGTCGAGCTCGTACTCACACGTCCCGAGCGTTGAGCTTCCGTTGGTCACCCCGTCGCTGTACGGGATGGGATCACCGACCGACAGCGTCGCTTCGCCCTCTTGGCCGTCGCTCGTCTCGTTGAACGTCCACGTGTAGGAGTAGTCGCCTGTCACATCGGTCGAGTCGTACTCCGTTGCCGGGGGCTCGTAGGTCTGCGTCGGTTCGTGACTCTGGGTGTCGGGTTCGGAGTTGAGGAAGAAGTCCTCGTTGGAGTCACTGCTGGTCGCGTGGAAGCCGAGCGCCGCCACCGCTGCGAGGCATGCGACCGCGACGAAGGACGTCACTACTTGCAGCGGACCCCAGGCTGGGCGTTGCTGGGCGGCGAATGCTCCGGCGCCGTTGAAGTACGCATTGGCGGTCGGGGAGATCCACAGCGATCCGATGCACCCACCCGCGAGCGCGGCCAGGATGACGGAGGACAGGTCCCGTCCCTCGGCGACGCACACCAGGACGGCCATCGCGATCAACAGCAGCGTGACCACGACACGTGCCCACGATTGTCCCTTCGACAACGAGCGGTTGAGCGCGAGGAGTCCGACGGCAACCGCGATGAGAGCGATCCCGATCGGCAGGTCTTTCGGCTCATACGCGTGCAGGGGCAGCATCGCCGTTCCGAACAGCGCGAAGTCCCACGCGAAGTAACCGATGAGCACGACGGCGGCGACCACGCCCGCAGGACGGTCATCGCGTCGCCGGAAGAACTCGTTCGCGTTGGGGAGGGCGAGTACGACGATGACCGCGATGCACACGCAAAGCGCGACGGTTCCGGAGGTACCTCGGTCCTTCGTCAGTGCTTCTGCCAGCACCACCGCGCCGTTGAGTAGAAAGGCGAGAACCCGTCCGGCCTTGTCGCCACGGATCAGCAGCCACGCGACGGCGAGCAGCCCGACGCCGAACGAAACGACGATCAGCGCGAGGACCACCCCGAGCACCGCCAAGGCGCCTTCGATTCCGTGGTCGCCGAGGCTCGACGCGATGTCGACGATCAGCGTGATCGACGGCTTGAGCACGAAGCCGGCAGACACGACCAGTAGCGCAGCGACGAGCCAGATCTGCGCCGGCGTCCTTCCGCTCGGGACCGTCGAAGACGGGCCGAGGTTCGGCACGATGTCGAAGGAGTTCCCAGCGTAGGTGGGCTGCTGCCAGAAGTCGCCGCCGGGAGCGGCGGGAGTCGCTGCGACAGGCTGACCCACAGTCGGTGGCGGCGAGACCGGTTCTCCCGTAACCCGGAAGGGCGCGCCGCAGCTCGTGCAGAACGCCGCTCCGGGCGTCCGAGGCCGCCCGCAGCTCTCGCAGAAGTTCACCGTGCCCCCGCAGTCGATGCCTGTCGCAGCGATCCGGCCCGTGGCCGCGTCCCGCAGTCAACCAGCGCCGGTGGAGGCAGGCAACGGTCCTGCATGGGGACCTCTCCCCATGTCAACGCGATGCTTTCGATGGCACTCTGTCGAGAGGGTTCATCGATGTGCGCAGCGTGAAGGGGAGGCGACCGTGAGCTCGGCAGCGTCACCGCCGGTCACCACGTACCAGGCCGGCAACTCGCTCGCCATCGTCGTGTCTCCGACGTGGGTGCTCGTGGACGTCGAGCCGACGAGCGACATCGTCCGGCAGTGCTGGACCCTGCTTCGTCAGGAACGACCTGGGACAAGCAGCATCCGTGACCTGCTGCTGCAGGCCGGCAATGAGGTCGGGGACTTCGTGCTTGCGTCGTACGACGGAGACTTCGTGCGCATCGTGCTGCGCGGACAGGCGGGCGTCCAGGTCACGACCGTCGACGGAGAGCAGTCGCAGCTGGGTGCAGGTGAGGGAGGAGCGCCCGCGGCACACGCGCTCGATGGCCGCGCCGCGATCGTCACGTTGCGCTCCGGCGCGGGAGCCGACGGCTCCGCACTGCCGTTCAGTAACGGCGTCGTGCCCGCAGCCGCGCTCCAGGTGAGGTTGCGCGAGGTGCGCGCGCAGGCCGTCGCTGAGTCACCGCCACCGCCACCGCCACCGCCACCGCCACCGCCACCGACTCCGACTCCGACGCCTCCGGCCGTCGAGGCGGATCGGCCGACGACGGCGCTGCCGGTGCTCGCCGTACGGTGCCCGGTCGGCCATCTCACTCCTGCGCACGGTGCGCGGTGCCGGGTCTGCGCCGCTGAGGTGACGGACCGGTCGCCGCAAGAGGTCATCGCTCCCGTGCTGGGGCAACTGCGGTTGTCCGACGGCAGCACGGTCGCCGTCGACCGCAACGTCGTGATCGGCCGGGCCCCGGAGGCCCCCTCGGAGGCCAGTGAGTTCGACTACCGGCTGGTGGAGCTGCCCGAGTCGGCGACCCGCGTGTCACGAACCCACTGCGAGGTCCGGGTCGAGGGCTGGCATGCGCTCGTCGTCGACCTCGGCTCGACGAACGGGACCTTCCTCGATGGGACCGGTGATGGAGCGCGGCTCGAGCCCAACCAGCCGCAGGTAATGAAGCCGGGGACGACGGTGAACCTCGGCGAGGACGTGACGTTCGTCTTCGAGGTGGGTGGCTAGGTGCTAGTCCCTTTGGCCGAAGGTGCGGGCCATTCGCTGTGGAACGCTTTGTTGAGCACGATTCGTCCCGGGTTCGGTGGATCGCGTCGGGAGGCGCTGTGAACTGTCAGGCATGTGGGCACGAGACCGCGCTGGCTCTACCCAGCTGCCCGCGGTGCGGCGCGAGCTTCGAGGCGGTCCCCGGTCTCACCGAGCCCCGCGCCTCGATCGAGCAGCCAGCCAAAGCGGCAGCGACCGTCCAGTGGCGGCATGAAGACTTCGCGGCGGCGCGCGCCGCTGCCGCAGCGGCATCAGCGTCGGCAGCCGCAGCGCAGCCCGTCGAGCCCTCCCAATCTGTCGCCCCGGTGCAAACTGCCGCGCCGGTACCACCGGTGGGGCCCGCGCAACTAGTAGAAACCCCGCAGCCGGTCGCTTCGGCCGGGCGGTTTTGCGGGAAGTGCGGCAGCCCGACGCCGGCCGGGATTGCGTTCTGCGGAGGTTGCGGCACGCGCGTTGCGGCGACCGTGACTCCGATTACGCAAGCCGCTCCGGCCTTCGTGGCTCCGGAAGTTGTGGCTCCGGAAGCCGTCGCTCCGGCCACAGTCGCCTCGGCATCGGTTCTCCCGTCGTTCTCCATGCCGCAGCAGACGCAGCCCACTCCACAGTGGACCCCGACCGTCGTGCCCGCGCCGGGTGCCGGCGCGATGGGCATGAGTCGGGTGGACCGCTCGTTCTCCGCGCGGCTGTCGAGGGCGTGGACGTTCTGCAAGATGGCGATGCGGCTGATGCGCGAGCAGCCGGGCCTGATCGCGGTGCCCTGCATTGCGGCCTTGGTGATGCTCGCCGTTCTCATCAGCGCGGCGTTGATCGCCGACGCTTCCCCGGGAGCGCTCGGTGACATCTTCATGATCGTCGCGATCTTCGCCTGCGCCATCATCGGAATGCTCGGCCAGGCCGTCATCTCGCAACGGGTGTGGGCGTCGTTGGACGGCAGCACGATCAGCAACGCGCAAGCGCTGCGTCAGGTGAACCCGCGCTTCCCGACGCTCGCGGTGTGGGCGATCCTCGCGCTCAGCGTCGGAGTGGCGATCCGCTCGCTCGAGCGCAGCCGACTGTCGTTCCTGGTGCGGATAGTGGGCTACGCACTCGACGTCGCGTGGTCAGCAGCAACGTTCTTCGTGCTGCCGGTGATCCTCTTCGAGCAGGTGACGGTGTCAGGGGCGTTGCGACGCTCACGCGAGATCGTCCGCTCGACGTGGGGCGAGGCGGTGATGGGCGTGGGGATCCTGGCGATCCTGTTCAACCTGATCAGTCTCGCTGTCATCGGCCTGTGCGTGCTGCTGGTCGCGGTGCACGCATGGGTGATCGCGATCTTCCTGCTGTTCTCCTGGATCATCGGCATCAACGTGCTCGTGGCGGTCACGATGCCGATCTACACGGTCGCGCTGTACCGCTACGCGACCTGCCAGGAGCTCGCCTTCGGGTTGCAGGCAAACGACCTCGCGGCGGCGTTCCGTCCGTCCCGGAAGTCGATGGCTTTCGCGGCCTAGCTGGAAACGAGCGACCAGGTGTCGTTCAGCCGAGACGGCGCTCCGCGGTACGGCGTGCCGCCGAACAGCACGAACGACGAGGTCGCGGCGTCGTAGCTCATCGTCGCGTCCTGTCGGGCGGGCGGAGCGGCCGACGGGGACAGGTTCACCCAGACGTGCTTGGCCGTGTAGGCCCAGGTGTCGTTGAGGCAGGTCGTCGTACTGGCGCAGCCGCCGAACAGGACGGCCTGGTCGGTCGTCGAGTCGTAGCTCATCGCGGCGAGCCCGCGGGCAGGCGGGCGGGGGCTCTCGTTGTACTGCACCCAGGCGCCGCTGTTGCCGTACTCCCACGTGTCGTCGAGCAAGCCGCCCGAGGAATCGACCCCGCCGAAGAGCACGACGCCGCCGGTCGCGGTGGTGGACTCCGACGCGAACTGCCGGGCGTCGGGTCCGTTGATCTGGATCGACCCGGTCCAGCTGGTGCCGTTCCACACCCAGGTGTCCCGCAGCACCTGGGAGCCGCTGCTACCGCCGAACATCACCGTCGACTGGGTGAGCGCGTCGTAGGCCATCGTCGCGTAGCCGCGAGCCGGCGGAGTCTTGCTACCGGTGGGACCGCCGGGGGCCTTTGACCAGTCGGTGCCGTTCCACTGCCAGGTGTCGTTGAGCGCGGCGTTCGTGGCGTCCAATCCGCCGAACATCACGACGGTGTGGTTCGTCGCGTCGTACGCCATCGCGGCTCCGGTGCGCGCCGGTGGCGTCGTCGCCGGCTGGACGAGGGTCCACGCCGCGCCGTTCCAGGTCCAAGTCTCCGCGCTCACGCTGCTGCCGTCGTAGCCGCCGAACAAGACCACCTGGCCGGTCGAGGCGTCGAACGCGGACGCGGCGCCCGTCCTGGCCGTCGGCGCCTGCGCCGGAGCCAGCTGACGCCACGGCGGGCCGTACTTGGCGCGGCAGGACGTATGGATGCCGTCGTTGAGCGACGAGGTGTACTTCTTGATGTGGGTGGTGACGATGCCGTCTTTGACGTTCGCCCGCGAGGCGTGGGTGGTGGGGCGGTACCAGACCAGCTGAAGCGTCGCCCGGGTCGCGGTGATCTTGTCCGCAGGGTACCTGTGCTGGACGATCGTGCGGGCATGCTGGCTCGCGGAGAACTTCGCGGTGCCGTGGCCGAAGCTCACTTGCTCGAGGAGCTCCTTGTAGCTGGAGTTGTGCCACTTCTTCCCGACCTTGACCTGAAACCGCTCGTAGAGCGCGACGCCTTGCGCCCTCCAACCGCCGTGGCTGGGCTGGTGCCAGAACCCGACCATTCCGGCTGAGGGCGCGTTGTGGCTCGACCAGTCGATCCGATTGTCGAAGACGTTGTTGCTGTCGTAGCTGCACTCGAGCTTGGTCGGCAGATGGAACTGCCCGACTCGACCGACGCGGTGGGTCGCACCATGCCGCTTCGCGACGTGCGCACCGTGGGAGGCCGACGGCGCGGCCGACGCGACGCCAATCGGTCCGGCGCCGAGGAGCAGTGCCGCGACCGCGCCGCTGGCGAGTCGGCGGATGCTGAGTCCTCGCCTCATCAGGTTCCTTCTGTTCAGCTCTTCGGGGGCGGTTCTTTGGTCGGCTGGACCGGAACCTTCGGGGCCGTGCTGTGGTGCGTCGTCGTTCTCGGGGGCTGCTGTGTCGTGGCCGGCGGCACGTACGTCGTCGTCGGTGTCGAAGTATGCCGCGCCGGTGTATGGGTGGTCGCGGTATCGCTCGCGGCGGCGCACCTACCGCCCGTCACCGACGCGGGTTTGACGAGTATGCGGTAGTGGTCCGGCCCCGGCACGTGGAGGCTGGCGAGGCCCTTCGCGCTCGTGGTGCCATGCGCCTTCAGGGTCGACCAGCCGTGGCGGCGGTGCACCTGCAGTTGGAAGGTGCTCGGCAGACACTGGCTCGACCGCGACTGCACCTTGAGGGTCAGCCGGTGGCTGGTGCCGCTGATGGCGCTGAGGTGGACGGATCGCTTCCAGCTCTGCAGCACGACGGCGGCGGAGGTCGCGTTGCTCGACCTGAACCCGTTGACGGTCGTCGCCCTGACCTGGTATCTCGCCGCCCGCTTGTAGGTGTGGCTGAGCGGGCTGCCGGTGAAGGGCGATACCGGCGTGCCGTCGCCGAAGTCGACGACGACCCGTCCGCCGGACGCCGGGGCCGGACCGGTGAGCTTGCAAGTGAACCCGTGGCACTGGACCTTAACGGCGGGAGCGCTCAGCGCGACGAGCTGCGTCGGGCTCGACGGAGGCGACGAGTGACTCGTGCCGAGCACGATCCCGACAGCGGCGGCGATCACCACGACTCCCGCGGCGGCGGCGTACATCCATTTTGGCCGCCCGGACGGCACCGACCTCGGCGCCGGAAGGATCGAGGACGGCGAGACCGTCGGAGGGGCGGGCGGCGTCGGTGCTTCCGGTGCTGCTGCGGTGGGGTTCGGCAGGGCGGAGCGCACGCGGGTCGTGTCGTCCGCGACCTCGGGTGCTCGCAATGGCTGTTGGACCGTGAGGTCGAACTCGTTCGGCGGCGTCTCGGGGGCGACCAACGGTGAGATTCGGGTCGCACCCGCGTTGGACGTCGTCTGCTGCTGCTCGAGATCTTCGATCGCGGTCAGCGGCACCGTCGCCCGCACCTCGGTGTACTCGGTGGCCTGGAGGTTCAGCTGGCGCTGCACCTCCTGGATGCTCTTGGCGAAGGCACTCGCATCCGCCGGTCGCTTCGCCGCGTCCTTCTCCATGCCTGACTTGAGGACCGCGGCCAGGGCGGGCGGTACGTCGGGCCGGTCCAGCGGCCGGGGTTCCTCGGCCACGATCCGGTTGATGAGGGTCACCAGGCTCGCAGAGGTGTCGGCGAACGGCGCGTCGCCGAGCAGCAGCGCGTAAAGGGTGGCGGCGAGTGACCAGATGTCGCTGGCGAGCGAGCCGCCGCCACTCTCCAGGACCTCAGGAGCGGCATATAGAGGTGTGAGGGAGGCGCCGATCGTCCAGGACATGTCCTGCTGGGCTTCGTCGGAGATGCCGAAGTCGCTCAGCACCGGCTCGCCGAACTCGGTGAGTAGGATGTTGCCCGGCTTGATGTCACGGTGGAGCACGTTGTTCGCGTGGGCGTAGGCAAGGGCGGAGCAGGCCTTGACGCCGATCCGCATGACGTCCTCGACCGCCATCGGCCCGGACGCCGCGATGACCTGCTGCAGGCTGCCGCCGTTGCAGAGGTCCATGACGATGAACGGGCGGCCCGCGGTGTCGAACCCGCTGCCGAAGAAGTTGACGACGTTCGGGTGGGTCGAGAGCCGGCCGAGTGTGCGGCACTCGCGCTCGAACCGGCGGCGCGCCTTGTCGTCGAGCAGCGGGGTGAAGAAGACCTTGACGGCGACGTCGCGGGCGTATCGCTCCTGGCGTGCCGCGTAGACGGTCGAGGTGGCACCTCGACCGATCTCCTTGAGATCGCTGATGCCGAGGGTGATGAGGTCCCCGTGTCGCGGATCCGCGCCTGAGCCCCCCGCCTCTGGGTACGCCATCAGATTGTCCCGCCCCGCTCCACCTCGTGTTTTAGCCCCATACAGTGTTACCTGCCGAGCCAGCCGCCGCTAGCATCCTCGAACGCTCAGCGGAGTATCGGCTCGCTAGGCAGAAAGCAGTAGTCCCGTGCAAAGATCGCGTCACCTCTGGACTCGGGTCGCGGCGCTGATCGTCTTAGCCGCTGCCGCTCTCGCGGCCAGCCCAGCGGCGTACGGCGCGGCGCCTGGCGGTCACAAGATGGCGGTTCACGCCGATCGGATCAGCTGCGCCAAGGCGAAGCGGCTCATCATCCGGGAGGGTACGACGTACGACGCCCCCTAAAGACTGGACGTTCCAGGGAGCCGAGCACGGCTTCATTGTCGCCAAGGGAAGCGGCGAGGTGACCAACGACTACCTCGCCCACCACCGGTATGCCGAGGGTCTCTTTGGGGGTACGACTACGGCACCCGTCCGCACGTCGAAGGATCGGGCAAGGACTCAACTACTACGCCATCGATCACCTGCACCGCGTCCCGTGTGCCGTTTCGTCCTCGCTCGTGTATCAGCACCACGCAAAGAACGCCGATCCACAGCGGACGACGTTCACTCGGCGCATTTCACCGCTCCCAGTACCGCGCCGATGCCGACAGCCGGTCAGACAGGTGCCGCTCCGGATCGCACTGGCGGCCGCGGCGCCGTTGGCGCCTTCGTCGCGCGCCTCAGCAGCGCTCACGGTCGCGCAGCACTGGCTCGACGCCGTACGGGGACCGCACCCGGCGCGCGCTGCTCGATACGAGGCGCCGCACTACAAGTCCTACGTCCAGCCTTCGATGCTGCCGCGCAAGAAGCAGTTCACCCGTTGCTCCGTCGAAGGCGGGCAGGGCATGACCTGCCTCGACTTCTACGGGCCCTACGAGGTGATCGAGGCGAACATGTAGCGCGACGACGGGGAGCAGAAGGTGTTCCACGTGTTCTGGAGCAGCACCGGCTAGGAACGGTAGAGCGCCTCGACCTGGCTGAAGAACTCCAGCCGTTTCGCGCCGCGCGCGGCCGGGTGCCTGATCTTCGTCGCTGTCAGCCCGAGCCGGGTGAGCTCCTTGTGTGCGGTGTCACCGAGAGCGATGACCCGCCGCGGACGCACGACGTTGAGCACCGCCATCAGGATGGGGCGGCTGAGCGCTGCCGCGTCACGGCTGTGCTCCTTGTTGCTCATCGGCTCGTCCGGCTGATGCGTGTGCAGGGGGCAGATGTTCCACAGGAACACCGGCCGGCCAATGGTCGCGAGTGCTCGACCGATCCCGCTCGCGGAGATCTCGCGACGCAGCGCGTCGGTGTGCGTCGCCCGACGTAACGAGACACCCATCAGGTCGGCGTAGCCGGCGAGGTGGGCCTCGTCGGTCAGCGCGACGCCGGTCCGGCGGGCGCCGAGGTAGCCGGGCTCGCGACCGATCCACACGTCGATCCCGTCGAGCGTTGCGGCACGGGCGAGAAGCGCACGGACGTTCTCGCGGCGGATCGCCGCCGCGTCCGGCACGTCGTACGTCGGGCAGACGTCCCGGTACGGGTTGAACGTGTGCGGCAGCGCAGGCAGCTGCGCGAGTTCGCCAACTAGAGAGCCGGCGTCGTCTGTCATCGCCGTCGCTTCGCGACCGGGAGGCCCGCGAGCGACGTATCGGTCCAGGCGCCGAACAGGTGCAGCAGGTGGTCGCCGCTGCTCTCCCCCTTGCTGGTGCCGCGGAAGCCGGTGCGCATGCTTCCGGCGAGTGTCGGCTCGGCGACTTCGTCCAACGCGACCATGACGAGGGTCAGGGTGAGGTCGGGCGTCGGTTCGCCGGCGGCGACCGCGGCGTCGGGCTGGCCGTCACACACCACCGGTGTGCCGCGCTCCAAGGCTGCGTCGATGGCGGCGACCGTTTCGGCGATGTCGTCGCCCCGGCGGATCGTGACGGGAGCGGGCGTGAGCACTTCGCGCTCGTCGTTCATGTGGTCGATGCGATCGAGCAGCTCCTCGACCGCGTCGCGATCTCCGTCGAGCACCGTCAGCGAACCCGCGACGAGCTGCATCGGAAGCCAGATGTCACACCACTCATGGTTCGGCCACGGCAACCGAGAAGCGGCTGGGGTACGCCGACGGGCTGGGGTTGTGTTCATGCACTCAGCATGCGGCCGGTCACCGACAAGTTCGCCATGAAATCGGCAAGACCGTCTGAGGTGAATCTGCGGGCGTCGCGTCGCCGAGTCCGATCAGTACGTCTGCTGCCGGCTGGCGACCTTGCTTGCCTCGAAGCCGTGACCGGTGTCGGCGTCGCGGCAGATGATTCCCTTCGGCTCGTAGGACTGGGGGATCGAGCACGTGACGGTCCCGTTGTTCACGGAGGTTCCCCAGTCGGCCAGCCGCCCGCGGGTGTCGGGGATGCGAAGTCCCGGCTCGCGGTAGGCGGCGCCACTGCGTGGCAGCACGAACGTCTCGTCGGCCTGCACGACGGAACAGATGGTGAGCTGGGGACCGATCTCGCAGTTGACGTTGCCTTGCGGTGCGTGGAAGTCGACCGTCGCGGTGGCGCTCCCGGACGAGACGCAGCTTCCCGCCGCGCATCGCACGTAGGCGTCGGAGACGCCGCTTCGCTCGCGGATGCTCACGACGTCGGCGTTGGCCGCCACGCCTGACGGCTCGACGTAGTAGACGACCCAGTAGCCGGAACGGAGGCCTGGCGCACCGTCGCTGCTGCCAAGGTGCAGGGAGTCGGACGGCGCACCGAAGCCACCACGTCTCGTCAGCTTCGCCAGCGTGCGCTTCGCCGTCGCATAGGAGTTGTCGCCTCCCTCCGGGATCGACGCAAGCACGACGATCCAGCTCGCGGTGATAAGTGGGGGGTCTGCCACGGAGTGGTGGGTGGTGGAAGCAGCACCGGCCGGCGCGGGAGACGTGGGCGTGGTCGACGCCGGCGCCGAAGTGACCGGTGAGGAGGTGGAGGCGTTCGCGGTCGGCGTCGACTTGTGCGACGTCGCGAGGACCACCGCGACCACCGCGATGACGGCCACGACGACAATGCCGGCGATAACGGCGAGGCCGGTTCGCGATGACGGGTTCCGGGCTGGCGCCGGCATTGGGGCGGAACGGTGCCCGCCGGACCACCCATACGGTGAGGCCGCTGGCTCGGGGATACGCGGCGTGATCAGCGTGCTCGCGCCGGCCGGCTGGGCAGGAACGCGGGCGACGGTGGTGTCGGCGCTCGCGACCGGCGCCGACGTACCGCTCAGCTCCGAAACGGTGCGCAGTGCGTTGCGGAACGCCGCCGCCGAGCCGAACCGGTTGGCCGGCGTCTTCTGCATCGCCTGCTGGATGACGGCGGCGAACTGCGGTGAGGCTCCAACCGTCGTCAGGTCGGGCGGCGGGTCCACGAGCAGCCGCTTGAGCCAGGCTCCCATCGCCTCACCGCTCTGCCGCGCGAACGGAAGCTCGCCCGTCAGCAGCGACGCGAGAGTGGCGGCGAGTGAGTAGAGGTCACTCTCCGGAGTCGCCCGCTCGCCGTCGATCACTTCCGGGGCGGCGTACCCGAGGGTGGCGCTGATGTTGCCGGTTGTGGTTTGGTAGCCGCCGGGGACGGTGGAGATTCCGAAGTCCCCGAGCTGCGCGGTGCCGAAGCGCGAGATCAGCACGTTCGCGGGCTTGATGTCGCGATGCAGGACGCCGGAGTCGTGAGCCGCCCCGACCGCGTCGAGCAGATCCAGCCCGATGCGCGCAGCTTCGGCGGGACTGAGCGGGCCGCTCTGCTTGAGCCGATCAGCGAGGCTGCCGTTTTCCATCAGGTCCATCGCGATGTAGGGCCGGCCATCGGTGGTCAGGCCCGCGGCGAAGACGGTGACGATGTGCGGGTGACCCGAGAGCGCGCCGATCGCCTGGCACTCGCGCTCGAACCGTGACTGGGTGTCGGCGGTGATGTCGGAGGCGTCGATGACTTTCAGTGCGACGGCGCGATTGAACGCGAGTTCGTGTGCCCGGTAGACGGTGGAGAAGCCGCCGCGGCCGATCTGCACGAGCTGGTCGTAGCCGGGGATCACCGGAACGGCGGATGACGGACCGCTGCGCGTCTCCACACCAATCACCGCTCCCCATGCGCTCGAGAGGCACCGTCAGGCGCAGGGCCCCCTGTCAGCATCAAGTGTCGCGGCTAGGCGCGGGGCGCGCGAGCCTCCTCTGTCGTTGCGTGCCCTTGAGCGGTCATCCTGTGGTCGTGGGGACTGAGCATTCGCAGCAGCGCGAGCTCACCGCCGTCTGGGCACGAGACGGAGTTGTTCTGCACGGCGAACGCCTCTTCCTTGCGGCTTGGGAGGTCATGTCGGACTGGCGCAGCAACAACGCTCACCGGCATTGGACTCCTCCATCGATCGACTTCCTCTGCGCGGCCGGGATGGCCGTACCGGTCACGGCCGATGTGCGCGGGCGCCGTACGCCGCGCGGAGGGTGGTGCAACGAGCTGTGTCATCCTCGCCCGCCGACGAATCCCGCGCGCGACCGAAGCAGGCTTCGGGCGACGGCGTGCGGCTGAACATGACACCCAAGGACTTCGAGGCAGGTCAGATCCGGGTCACTCGACCGGCGAAGCGCCTCCTCGACCTCCCCGAGCGGGAAGCGGACGTCCGCGTCTACTTGCGCGGTCAGCTTGTGACGTGCACCTGGGACGCCCGGCTTGGGCCGGACAAGGAGCGATCCGGCCTGCTGAGGTTCGGGCGAGAGAGCCTCGCCCGGTTGATGCCCGACGGGCCGTGCCAGCTCGCCTTCCGCGTCACCCCGGACGGCGTCATCCACCTCGATTGACGCCTCGCGATCAGCGCGCCTGCTTGGCTAGGGAGTCCACGTGTCGCTTTCGGCTTGGCCCTCACTGGTGACGAAGACGACGTGGATATCCGCGGCGGATCGACCTCGTGAGGTCCGGTGGGCGAGATCTCGATAGCGCGGGTAGTCGGGCAGCACGATCAGCGACTCATGATCGGGATGAGTCTCGAGCAGCATCATCGCCTTCATCAGTGCTTGGGAGAACCAGTGGCTCGCCTGATTGGTCGGCTGCGTGCGCTTCACCTCATCGGCTCGGCGGGGGTCGGCGTACTTGGTGGAAGGCCAGCCCTTGACCTCGCCGCCGAGCTGTCGGCCGCGCCGGTGCGCCAGCAGATCGACGCCGCGCTCCCTTGTCGCGGTGTCTGCGGTGCCGGTCACCGTCCAGCCGTAGCCTTCGAGCCAGTCCTGGAACACCTTCTGCACGGCGCCCTCCCAGGGCCAGGCGTGCATGGCGTCCGGGGAGGCCGCGCTGGAGGAGGCTGCGACCCTCCTGATCGGAGTCGCGTCGTCACCGTTGAGCATGTACATCCCGCGCCCGACACGTCGCAGGTCGTTCCAACCGACTGTCGCGCGTCCAGGCGCATCCACACACATGTGATGGACCACATGGCTGCGGATCGTCTCGTCGGCGAAGCTCGTGCCGAGTCGGTTCATCTCTCGGATGATGTCTATCGGAGCGAACGGTCTCCCGCCGTTGCGTGTTTGGAGCGCCGCGACGGCAGCGCGGATCTCTTCCCGGCCGGTGCTCATGCTCGCCTCCGCCGGGATCGTGGCGCGAGTCGCCGGTCGTTGTCTAGCTGTACTGCCCAGGCAGGTTGGTCAACCTGGTGATTGGTGGGACCTTGCCGATGGCGGTGTGGCGCCGGTGATGGTTGTAGTGGTGGACCCAGCCTGGCAGAGCCTTGAGTCGGGCTGAGTTCGTCGGGTAGAACCG
>DASZVL010000017.1:0-2585 GCA_035547035.1 Mycobacteriales bacterium
TCGTCAGCCCCTGATGAACGACAGCAAGAACAACGACCTGCGCTTTCGACATCGGTCATGATCAAGTCCGGATCGATGTCAACGATGTCGCGACTCATCTGTCAACGATGTCGTGGAACTACACACCACACGGCCCACCACTCTGACCTGCAGGTTCACCGAGAACGCGTTCCGATTCGCCGCTCGGGCGGGGGTTGAATCCGCAGGTCGAATCCGATGTACGCCGTTAGCGACGCAGCGATCGCCCTTCTGACCTGCGGGTTGTTGCCGGGAGACACCTGACCCGGCGGCGACATCTCGGCCCCACGGCGGCCCCACGCTCCGGCGATCGAGTTAGTCCGCCGGTGGTCACGTAGTTCACGCAGCCCTGAACCGGTGACCGCCATGGGCAGCTCTGCATGGCGCCGGGGCCGCACGCGCCGGTCCTGGGAAGGTCGCCACGAGACGAGCGCGAACACGCGGGTGCGGCCGTAGATCGTTGGTTGCTGAACACGAGCTTGACGGGATAGTGGATGAACGTGCCCCCGGCGCAGAAGGGCCGGCAGTCGTTCTGCACCCAGATCCCTGTGGCCACGGCACGGGTGAGCCCCAAGAGCGCCATCGCAGATTCGTTGCACGAGCATTGCCGTCGCCGCAGGCGATCTGCAAACCCTCAGGCTTGAACGCTGCCGGAATGCCGTCACACGTGCACACAAGAACCAGACCGCTGCCACTCGGTTGCCTTGCCCCGGACGGCGGCGAGGTCGGAGGAACGCGCGACCCAGCAGCGCAGCCCACCGCGAGAACCAGGGCGGTCATGGCTACCACAGCCTCATCGTTGCCATGCCTCTCCCGACGGCTGAGACGTCTGTGTGGTTGGTCTAATCGCACGCGAAGGCCACCTAGAGGTTGGCGGCGTCCACCTCTGCCGATGTCGCGGTAGCAACGCCAAACTCGCCCATGTGCCTGAGTAGCCCGCCGAGATGTTCAAGCGCATGACGCCAGACCTCTCGCCGCGCCTGCTCGTCCTCCTGTAAGAACTCGACACCCTCGCTGTAGTCGTCGACGAGGGACGCCAGTCCGGTGTCCGGGTTGATTGCATCCTCGGTAAGTCGTGAGCCGAGGACCCGCCAGTAGAAGTCCTCCGTGAACGAAAGCCAACGTCCGTGTTCGGCCCGGACGGTGTCGAGCGCCGCAGTCAGCGCGGCTTGAACCTCGTCGAGATCGACGATCAGCCGGAAGTCGCGGCTGCCACGATTGATTACTCCCCGGTCGTTCGGCACGCTTCAGCGTCTCGCAGCCAGACCAGGCACTTCGCGTCCGCCCAGCGCCAGTCGGTAGCGGCACCTCGGATACCGAGTTGTCAGGCTCTCTCCACGCTCCAGCGTGCTCAGAGTCTGACAAGTCGACCCGTGCGGTAGCGCCGGTTAGGTCCGGGCTGGACTGCAGGTCTTGGCCGTCGGGCGTGGTGTCTTCGCCCCTTGTCCCGGTCTCGTCGATAGAATGTTGAAGTTATAGAACCCAGGGGTTATGCTTCTTGGGTGTGGACGGTGATCCTTCTTGCGGAGGTCGAGGAGTGGTTCCTCGCGCTCTGCGAGTCGGATCCGGAAACCGGAAACCTCGTCGTCGGTGCGATCGACCTACTGGAGCAAGAAGGTCCGACGCTCGGACGTCCTGCCGTCGACCGGATCAAGGGATCAAACGTCCACAACTTGAAGGAGTTGCGTCCGGGATCAAGCGATACCACGGAGGTCCGCATCCTGTTCGTGTTCGACCCGCAGCGCCAAGCGGTGCTGCTGGTCGGTGGAGACAAGAGCGGTCAGTGGGCCGAGTGGTACGCCGACAACGTGCCAATCGCCGAGCGCCGATACGAGAAGTGGCTGAAGGAGCAGCAGTAAGGAAGCGCGGCAAAGAGAGCCGCACATGCCCACAGAGCGAGGGCCACAGGGAGGACAGAGATTATGGCTAGGACTTGGCGTCAGGTGCGCGGCGATGCCGTCGACCGCGGACTGGTCGACGAGCAGCGCGCGGAGAACGCGAAGAAGGTGCTGCGCGAGGCGGTGCGTTCGTATGAGCTCGCCGACGTGCGTCGCCGGCGGGACACCACTCAGACGGAAATGGCGATGCGTATGCAGGTGTCGCAAGCACGCGTGAGCAAGATCGAGCGTGGTGATGTGACCCACACCGAGGTCGGCACCTTGGAGGCCTACATCGGCGCGCTCGGTGGCCGCCTGCAGATGGTGGCCGACTTCGGTGACGTTAAGGTGACGATTAGATAGGTGCCCGACTTCGCCGTCGGGTCCTAGCCGGCCATCCGGATGATCTTGCCGGTGGGGCCGGCGTGGGGCCGAACTGTCGCGGAGGCGACGTCACCGGTGAGACGCGTTCGTCCGGCTGAGACGAAATCACGCTCAGCGCGAGATCTGGGAGCATCAGCTCGCACCGGTGAGACGCGGCGGTTGCACCTTTTAATCCGTAGGTTGTGGGTTCGAGTCCCACACGGCCCACCACTGTGATGAGTCGCGACATCGTTGACAGATGAGTCGCGTCATCGTTGAGAGCCCGGCCATCGGCCGGGCTGTCGGTCTTGGTTGCGCCAGTAGGCC
>DASZVL010000018.1:0-9015 GCA_035547035.1 Mycobacteriales bacterium
GTGCCGCGGCTCTCGCCGCGGCCGACCGTGGCGCGATCCTGCACCTGACCGACCGCAACGCCGCACAGCTCGATGACACCGCGGCGGCGATCAAGGACGCCGGAGGGCGAGTCGGCGTCGTACGGTCCCTCGACGTACGAGAGATCGGCGAGGTGCGCGGCTTCGCCGCCGCCGTGCACGAGCAGGCCGTTGCCGCCGACATCGTGATGAACGTCGCCGGGATCGCCATCTGGGGAACGGTCGAGAAGATGAGCCACGAGCAGTGGCGCTCGGTCATCGACATCAACCTGATGGGGCCGATCCACGTCATCGAGTCCTTCCTGCCGAAGATGGTGGAGACCGGGCGCGGCGGATACCTGGTGAACGTCTCGTCGGCTGCCGGCCTGATCGGCCTGCCGTGGCACGGCGCCTACAGCGCCAGCAAGTTCGGCTTGCGCGGACTGTCAGAGGTGCTGCGCTACGACCTCCGGCGCCACAAGATCGGCGTCAGCGTCGTCGTACCGGGCGGCGTCGACACACCGCTGACCTCCACCGTCGAGGTCGCAGGAGTCGACACCGCGGGCAAGCGCTTCCAGAAGATGCAGGGTCGCTTTCGCAAGCGTGCGGTAACGCCGGAAGAGGCTGCCGAGTCGATCATCAAGGGCGTCATCGCGAAGCGGTACCTCGTGTACACCTCGGGCGACATCCGGCTGCTCTACACGGTGAAGCGGTTCATGCCGCACGTTTACAACCTGTTCATGCGCGTCGCGAACGCGGGGATGTACCGCGCGATGAAGACCGGCTCGTGACGCCTCGCATCACGCCCGGCGGCCGGCGTGACATCGGGCTGCTCAACTGGACGATGATCGCCGGCGGCGCAAGGGTCGCGCGCGTGCCGGGTCTGCCGCACCTGTTCACGACGATGGCGCGACACAAGTCGCTGTTCCGCGCATGGCTGTTCTTCGCCGGCCGGATGATGCCGCGCGGGAAGCTCCCTCGACGCGACACCGAGCTGGTGATCCTGCGTACGGCGTGGCGCAACGGCTGTGAGTACGAGCTCGACCATCACCAGCGACTCGGCAAGGGCGCGGGGTTGACCGACGACGAGATCGTGCGCGCGACGAGCCCGGATCTCTACGGCTGGAGCGGCCGCGACCTTGCCCTGCTGTCGGCGTGCGACCAGCTGCACGCGAACCGCGATCTGGACGACGCGACGTGGTCTGAGCTGCGCAAGCACCTGTCGGAGCGTGACGCGATCGAGCTCCTACTGCTCGCCGGGCACTACGGGATGCTCGCGACGTTCATCAACACGCTGCGCATCGAGACCGACCACTGAAAGCTGTCCGTGTCTGCGACGCTCATAGCCGGCTGAGGCACGGACAACTTTGCTAGCGAGGGAACTCGCCGGCGTTCACGTGCAACGTCTGCGCTGTGATGCTCCGCGCCCGGTCGGACAGCAGGAAGCCGACCGCCTCGGCCACGTCGTGGTCGGTCGCCATCTCGCCCAGCGCGAACTTGGCGTCGAGCTCCGCGCGGATGTCTTCCTTCGATCGGCCCTGTACGTCGGACTGCCAGTCGACGTACAGCCCGACGTTCGGGCCCCACATCCAGCTCGGTACGACGGTGTTCACCCGGATCTTGTGCGCACCCAGCTCGTGCGCGAGGCCGTACATCATCGAGACTCCCGCGCCTTTGGACGCGCCGTAGGCGAGCTGAGGCACATCGCGTGACGGGTTGTTCCATTGCTGCGAGCCGACGAAGACGACGGCGCCGCCTTGCTGCTTCAGATGCGGAAACGCGGCGCGCATCGTGGCCGCGGTGGCGAACACGTTGATCTCGAAGGTCTGACGCCACTGCTTGTCGGACGTGGTCTCGAGTCCGCCCATGGCACTGTCCGCGCTGGCGCAGATCGCGAGCCCGTCGAGCTTGCCGAACCGCTCGATGACGGCGTCCATCAGCTTCGGCAGGTCGTCGGTGTCGGTGATGTCCGAGGCGCGGAACCCGACGCGGTCACCTGAGGCGTCGATCTCCTCGGCCGCCTTGCGGAGGTTGTCCTCGGTGCGGGCGGCGAGGAACACGCTCGCGCCGTCGCGATGCGCGACCGTCGCGATCTCCTTGCCGAGGCCGGGACCCACCCCGACGACCAGCACTGACTTGCCTTCGAGCATCACGCCTCCCGTGTAGACGGAAGCAACCTAGATCATTCGAAGCGTGCAGCCAGCCGGTCGATCGACGCCTGCAGCTTGTCGGTCGTCGTCGCACGAGCTCGCGGCAGCCGGCTCCGGTCCCGCAGGTTCGTCCAGTCGTAGGTGTGGGTGACCTCGGTGCGACCGTCGTCCAGCGCCCGGAGCTCCCAGCGCCACAGGTGACCGGGCGACTGCTTGCCTGGGACGTTCGGGAGCCACGCGATCAGGCGTCCCTCCTCGAACTCCACGACGCGGTTCTGGCGCTCGCCGCCTCGCTTGAGGTGCATGACGAAGACGTCGCCGACGCCGTGCACCCGCTGGCCCACATCGGCCCGCTTGAGGTTCTCGTTGCCGTCCCAGGCCGGTTGGCGCGACGGATCCGCGATCTCCTCGAAGACATCCGCAGCCGGGGCGTTGATCACGCCGCCCGCACTGACCACCCGCTGCTCGCCGTCCATGAGTCGACGATGGACGGCACCCGCTGCGGCGGACAAGCGCTTTTCGCAACGGCTTAGGTCCGCCGGTTGCCGTCCATCCCGGCGTTGGGGGCAGCCTCGGCGACCAGCCCGGGAATCACCTCACTCAACGCAGCCGGGTCCCAGATGCCGTCCGTCTCGGCAGCTGGGCCGTTGACCCATCCCTCGAAGACGGTGATCCGGCCGCCACGTACGCCGAAGACGCGACCGGTGATGCCGGCGGAGGCGGGGCTCGCGAGCCAGACGACCAGCGGGGAGATCCCCGCCGGCGGCAGCGCCCGCGCTGCGTCCTCCTTCTGGAAGCCGGCAAGGTCCTCGGTCATCCGGGTCAGCGCCGTCGGCGAGATCGCGTTGACGGTCACGCCGTAGCGCGCCAGCTCGCCCGCAGCGATGATCGACATCGCGGCGATGCCCGCCTTCGCGGCGCCGTAGTTCGTCTGGCCGAGGTTGCCGAAGACGCCCGATGCCGACGAGGTGTTGATGATCCTGGCGTCCACCTCCTTGCCGGCTTTGGACTGGTCGCGCCAGTACGCCGCGGCGTGATGCATCACGCCGTACGTGCCCTTGAGGTGGACCGCGATGACGGCATCCCACTCGTCCTCGGTCATGTTGACGAGCATCCGGTCGCGCAGGATGCCCGCGTTGTTGACGACCGCATGAATGTCGCCGAACTCACCGATCGCCTGGTCGACGAGCTCCTTCGCGCCAACGTGGGTCGCGATGTTGCTGGTGTTGGAAACCGCGACGCCGCCCGCCTTCGTGATCTCGTCGACGACGGCCTGCGCTGCACCTGTGTCGCTACCAGTGCCGTCCCGAGCGCCGCCGACGTCGTTGACCACGACCTTCGCGCCTTCTCGGCCGAACAACAGTGCGTGCTCGCGACCGATGCCGTTGCCGGCACCGGTGATCGCCACAATCCGTCCGTCGCAGATACCCATCACGTGTGCCCTTCGCTCTCAGCGTCGATCAACTCAGGTCGACCAACCAGCACGCGAGAGGCTAGACGTTGAAGCGGAACTCGACGACGTCGCCGTCCTGCATGACGTACTCCTTGCCTTCGATGCGCGCCTTGCCCGCCGAGCGAGCGGCGACGATCGAGCCGGCTTCGACGAGGTCGTCGTAGGATACGATCTCGGCCTTGATGAAGCCCTTCTGGAAGTCGGTGTGAATGACGCCGGCTGCCTCCGGCGCGGTCGCGCCCTGCTTGATCGTCCAGGCCCGCGACTCCTTCGGACCTGCTGTCAGATAGGTCTGCAGCCCGAGGGTCTCGAAGCCCACGCGCGCAAGGGTCGCGAGTCCCGACTCAGGCTGGCCGTACTCCGCGAGCAGCTCCGCGGCATCAGCCGCGTCGAGGCCGATCAGCTCCGATTCCAGCTTCGCGCTGACGAACAGTGCCGGCGCCGGCGCGACCAGCGCAGCAAGCTTGTCGCGCAACCCCTGCTCGGTGAGATCAGTGTCGTCGACGTTGAACACGTAGATGAACGGCTTGTCCGTCAGCAGGAACGACTCACGAAGCGCCTCGCGGTCCAGCGACGGATCGCTCGAGATCGGCCGGCCCTCGTCGAGGACGGCGCGGGCGGCCTGTACGGCGGCGAGCTCGGCGCGCTTCTCGGGCTTCATCCGCGCGTCGCGCTCGAGCCGCTGCAGGCGGGTGTCGAGGGTCTGCAGGTCTGCCAACACGAGCTCGGTGTTGATCGTCGCGATGTCGTCGGCCGGCTCGATCCGCCCGTCGACGTGGGTCACGTCGGGATCGGCGAACGCGCGAACCACCTGGCAGATCGCGTCGGCTTCCCGGATGTGAGACAGGAACTTGTTGCCCAGACCCTGGCCCTCGCTGGCCCCGCGGACGATCCCGGCGATGTCGACGAACGTCACAGTCGCCGGCACGATCTTGGCGCTGTCGAACATCTTGCCGAGCACGTCGAGTCGCGCGTCGGGCACGTTGACGACGCCCACGTTGGGGTCGATCGTCGCGAACGGGTAGTTCGCCGCGAGCACGTCGTTCTCGGTCAGCGCGTTGAACAGCGTCGACTTGCCGACGTTCGGCAGACCCACGATCCCGATGGACAGACCCACGCATCCATTGTCAGGCACGCCGACCCCGCCAACCCCCCGGTGATCATGAGCGCTAATTCGCGACACGCCGCCTAAAGCGAATTTGCGGTCATGATCACCGGGGGTTGGGGGCGCGTCGGTCGGGGAAATTGTCAGCCGTCCACGCGACGATTCGGGCATGACGCTTGCAGTGGCCATCGTCGCGATCGCGGCGCTCTTCCTCGGCTTCGGCATCGGCGCTCAGGTGGCGCGGGCCCGAGCGACAAGGCTCCTCGAGACCGCTCACGCCGAGCGCAACGCGGCCATGACTGACCGTGAGGTGCTGCGCGGCGAGCTCGTGTCCGCGGGAATCGAGCGCGATCGCGCCGTCGCGGAACGCACCGAGCTTCGCGGCGAGCGCGACATCGCCGTCGAGCGGGCGAGCCGTGCCGAGCAGCAGCTCGCCGCGACCGGCGCGCGGCTGCAGGCCCTCACCGAGGCCGAGGCCCAGCTCAAGGACACCTTCGCCCGGATGTCGAGCGAGGCGCTACAGGCGAACCGGCAGCAGTTCCTGGAGATCGCCGACGACCGGTTCCGGCAGGCGGGTCGCCCGCTGACGGAGACGCTCACCAAGGTCGAGGCGCAGCTGCACGACATCGAGCAGAAGCGCGAGAGCGCGCAGGCCGTGATGGCACAGCAGATCCAGTTCGTCCGTACGACGGGCGAGCAGCTTCGCACCGAGACGGCCGCCCTCGTCAGCGCGCTTCGCAAGCCTCAGGCCCGCGGCCGCTGGGGGGAGCTGCAGCTGCGCCGCTGCGTGGAGCTCGCGGGCATGACCGAACGATGCGACTTCGTCGAGCAGGCATCGGTCACGACGAGCGACGGCATGCTGCGGCCGGACCTGGTCGTGCGGCTCGTCGGCGGCAAGAACATCATCGTCGACTCGAAGGTGACCCTCGCCGCGTATCTCGAGGCCTACGAAGCGGCTGACGACACGGTCCGCGACGAGCGACTCGCGGCGCATGCCCGCCACCTGCGCCAGCACGTCGACTCGCTCGCCTCGAAGTCGTACTGGTCGCAGTTCCCGTCTGCGCCGGAGTTCGTGGTGCTCTTCATCCCGGGCGACCCGTTCCTCGCGGCCGCACTCGACCAGGAACCGGCCCTGCTCGAGTACGCCTTCGAGCGCAAGGTGCACATCGCCTCACCGACCACCCTCATCTCGGTTCTGCGCACCACGGCCTACGTCTGGCAGCAGGAGGCGCTGGCCGACAACGCCCGCGAGGTCTTCGAGCTGGGACGCGAGCTGTTCAAGCGGCTCGGCACCTTCGGCGGGCACATGGACAAGCTCGGCCGCTCGCTGGCGAGTGCGGTCAAGACCTACAACGACTCCGTCGGATCGCTCGAGCGCAACGTCATGTCCTCCGCGCGCAAGCTCAACGCGCTCGAGATCGTGGACAGCGAGCTCACCCGCCCGGCCGCGGTCGAGGAAGCGGTGCGCCCGCTCGGCGCGGCGGAGCTGCTCGACGGAGCCGAGCGCTCACGGCCAGTCGTCGGATTGTCCAGCGACCTCGATCGGCTCGATGACTACGGGATCAATGTCCGAAACGACACCGAACGCGACTGGCGTACCGGTTCCTGACAGCTGATCCCGCTTTTTCGCCGATCAACCGCAGGCCGCCGGCGCCGATAATTCCGACGTGGACGACGAGGCGCCGATCGAACGACGCGCCCCGTTCTCCGGAGTCCCGTCGTACGACGAGGCAATCAGACGACCGTCGATCGAGGGCCGGGACTCACTCGCCTATGCCGCGAGCCAGCTGAAGCCCTACCAGGTGCCGGTCAAGAAGCGGCGGTTGCGGTGGCCGAGATGGCTGACCTGGAAACGAACGGTCGCGCTGCTCGCCGTCGACGTCATCTTCGGGCCGATCCTGTGGCACCACGTGTTCGCGGCCAACCCGGGCGCGGTGAAGGGCGCGGTGAACCACACCCTGGATGACCTCGAGCACCACAACTGGAGCGGCGTCTACGACTCGCTGTGTCGCAACGACCGCGCCCAGGTCGACGAGAGCGACCTGGCGGCGGCAGGCGACGGCGCGCTTGAGCAGCTCGGCGGTGGGCTGGCTCGATGGACCATCACATCGGTCACGAACATCCACCAGAACCTCGGCCCGATGAACCTGCCCGCCGCTCAGGTGTCGGGTCAGCTGTATCCCCTGGCGGGCAGCCCGAGCCCGTTCACGGTCGTCGTCGTGCACGAGATCCCGGAGGGTTGGCACATCTGCATGTCGGCCGGCGGTTTCAGCATGCTCGGCTACACCGAGCCGCTCGGATCCGGCTTCAGCGACTAGCAGTCTTCTCCGAGCGTCGCAGCTCGCGGGGCAGCGCGAACACCAGCCGCTCTTCGGCGGCCGTCACCTCGTCGACCTCGCCGTAGCCACGCTCCGCCAACCACGCGAGCACATCCGCAACGAGTGACTCGGGCACCGACGCGCCACTCGTCACCCCGACCGTCGTGACGCCGTCGAGCCACGACTCGTCGATGTGGCTGACATCATCGACGAGGTACGACGCGGCAGCGCCGGCATCGAGCGCAACCTCGACGAGTCGCACCGAGTTCGAGGAGTTCGTGGACCCGACGACCAGCACGAGGTCGGCATCGGCGGCGATCTGCTTCACCGCGGTCTGCCGGTTCTGGGTCGCGTAGCAGATGTCGTCGCTCGGCGGGTCGATCAGCGCCGGGAACCGCTCGCGCAGAGCGGCCACAGTGGCCAGTGTCTCGTCGACCGACAGCGTGGTCTGCGACAACCAGGCGACCCGGTTCGGATCGCGAACCTGGATCGTGTCGACCGCGTCGGGCCCTGAAACGAGGTGCACCCGGTCGGGCGCCTCGCCCGTGGTCCCGATGACCTCTTCGTGGCCCTCGTGACCGATCAGGAGGATGTCGACGTCCTCGCGCGCGAACCGGCGCGCCTCGCCGTGAACCTTCGTGACGAGCGGGCAGGTCGCGTCGATCGTGTGCAGCTTCCGCTGCGCGGCCTCCTCGTGGACGGTCGGCGCGACACCGTGCGCGCTGAAGACGACGACTGCGCCCTCCGGCACCTCGTCGGTCTCGTCGACGAAGACCGCGCCACGCGCTTCGAGGCCGGCGACCACGTGGGAGTTGTGAACGATCTGCTTGCGCACGTAGACCGGTGCGCCGTGCTGCTCAAGGGCACGCTCGACGGTCTGCACCGCTCGGTCCACCCCGGCGCAATAACCACGCGGCGCCGCCAACAGCACCCGGCGTACCGCGTTGTCTGCCATGCATTCATCGTAGGTTGACCGCCATGGCCCTCGAGTCGAGCGCGGAGTCGCCGGTCCCGGTGCGCACCGTGGCCAAGGCGCTCACCGACTGGATCGGCCGGCTCGGCCGGGTGTGGGTCGAGGGTCAGGTGACCGAGCTGACGCGACGCCCCGGTCAGGCCACGGCGTTCCTCGTGCTGCGCGACACCGCGGTCGAGATGTCGCTTCGGGTCAGCTGCAAGGCGCGGATGATCGACGAGCTGGACCCTCCGCTCGCGGAGGGCTCGCGCGTCGTGGTGTGGGGCAAGCCCGAGTACTGGGCGGCGCGCGGCTCCCTCACGTTCGCCGCCGCCGAGATCCGGCCGGTGGGCGTCGGCGCGCTCCTGGCACGGATCGAGGCGCTGCGTGCCGTGCTCGCAGCCGAGGGTCTGTTCGCCGCCGACCGCAAGCGCCCGCTTCCGTTCCTGCCGAGACGAGTCGGGCTGATCACCGGCCGGGCGAGCGCCGCGGAGCGCGACGTGGTCGAGAACGCCACCCGCCGCTGGCCGGCGGTGCAGTTCCGGACCGAGGCCGTGGCCGTGCAAGGCCCGTACGCCGTCACCGAGATCGTCGAGGCACTCGCACGCCTCGAGGCCGACCGCGAGGTCGACGTCATCGTGATCGCTCGCGGTGGCGGATCCATGGAGGACCTGCTGCCGGTCTCCGACGAGGCTCTCGTGCGCGCGGTGGCGGCGGCTTTCACACCTGTCGTGTCGGCGGTCGGACACGAGACCGACGTACCACTCCTGGATCACGTCGCCGATGTCCGTGCCTCGACCCCGACCGATGCCGCGAAGCGCATCGTCCCCGACTTCGCCGAGGAGAGCGAACGCATCCGAGCGCTCATCGCGCGCACCCGCCGCTGCGTCACGCATCAGCTCGACTCCGAACAACACCGGCTCGATGCGTTGCGGAGCCGGCCGTCGCTGAGCGATCCGTTCGCCGTGATCGCCGCGTGGCGCGCAGCGGTCGGCGACCTGCAAGAACGCACGGAACGGGCCGCCCGCGGGTTGCTCATC
>DASZVL010000019.1:0-94725 GCA_035547035.1 Mycobacteriales bacterium
GACCCGCGCGGGGGTGCGCACCCCGTTGTCCTTGAGCTTGAGGTAGGACCACAGCGTCCCGAACAGCCCGAGCGGCACCGAGATCAGGAACACCAGCCGCCACGAGGTGGGAGCGAGGACGCCGCCGAGGATCAGGCCGACGAAGTTGCCCCCGATCGCGGCCACGCCGTTGATGCCGAGCGCGAAGCCGCGCTCGCTCTCCGGGAACGCGTCGGTGATGATCGCCGACGAGTTCGCCATCAGGAACGCGCCGCCGACGCCTTGCCCGAGCCGCATGATCACGATCCACAGCGCTGCGGACGACCCCGTCATCCACGTCACGGCCAGCAAGATCGAGAAGACCGTGAAGATCGCGAACCCGAGGTTGAACATCCGCACCCGGCCGAACATGTCGCCGACCCGACCCAGGCTCACCACCAGCACGCTGGTGACGAGCAGGAAACCCATGAGGATCCAGAGGAAGTACGGCGTGTTCCCCGGCGACAGCGGGTTGAGGTGGATGCCGCGGAAGATGTCGGGCAGCGCGATCATCAGGATCGAGCTGTTGATCGTCGCCATGAGGATGCCAAGCGTCGTGTTCGACAGCGCGATCCACTTGTACGCGAATCGGCCGGCCCCCGGTGCGTTCGTTGCGGACACCTGTCACCCTCGGCTCGAGCGAGATACTTAGCCTACGAAAGTATTATTGCACAGTAGGCTTGTGTCCGTGGCAGTCACGAGCACGCCGCGGGTGAGCCCCGCGTTGTGGAGCCGGCGCGCGGTCGACCTGTGCCGCGTGGCCACCTGCCTCTGTCTCGCGTGACCTCTTAGTCACCGCCCAGAGTCCTTTGTCGCCCGGTTATGGGTGACTTCCCCGTTTTCGCACATTCTGTGTGTTTCAAGAAGGAGAACTACCGATGGCTCGCAACGACGTGCTCGTCGACGCGGACTGGGTCGAGGCACACCTCGAAGACCCGAAGGTCGTCCTCGTCGAGGTCGACGAGGACACCGCCGCATACGACAAGAACCACATCAAGAACGCTGTTCGCATCGACTGGAAGCGTGACCTGCAGGACCCGGTGATCCGCGACTTCGTCAGCAAGGAGAAGTTCGAGTCGCTCCTTTCGGAGCGCGGGATCGCGAACGACGACACCGTCGTCCTGTACGGCGGCAACAACAACTGGTTCGCGTCGTACGCGTACTGGTACTTCAAGGTCTACGGTCACGGCGACGTCAAGCTGTTGGACGGCGGCCGCAAGAAGTGGGAGCTCGACAGCCGCGAGCTCGTCACCGAGGTCCCGAACCGCCCGGCGACGACGTACAAGGCGAAGGATGCCGACAACGACATCCGGGCGTTCCGCGACGAGGTCGTGGCCTCGATCGGTGTGAAGAACCTGATCGACGTCCGCTCGCCGGACGAGTTCTCGGGCAAGCTGCTCGCCCCGGCGCATCTGCCGCAGGAGCAGTCGCAGCGCGCGGGCCACGTTGCCAGCGCGGTCAACATCCCGTGGAGCAAGGCTGCCAACGAGGACGGCACGTTCCGCTCGGACGACGAGCTCAAGGCGCTCTACACCGAAGAGGGCGTCGACTTCGGCAAGGACACGATCGCCTACTGCCGGATCGGTGAGCGCAGCGCTCACACCTGGTTCGTGTTCCACGAGCTGTTCGATCTGACGAACGTCAAGAACTACGACGGTTCGTGGACCGAGTACGGCTCGCTCGTCGGTGTCCCGATCGAGAAGGACGTCTGAGCATGTGTGGCGCTCCTGACCAGGCAACGATCAGCCGCGAGGGCATTCCCTCCGGCGAGACGGTCGTCCAGGGCCTCGTCTACAACGGCGATGCGCCCGTGTCCGGCGGCTACGTCCGGCTTCTCGACGGCGGCGGTGAGTTCACCGCCGAGGTCGTGACCTCGGCGACCGGGCAGTTCCGGTTCTTCGCCCGTCCCGGCTCGTGGACCGTGCGGGTCGTTCCCGGCGGGGGCCACTCGGGCGGCGAGGCGAAGGTCGACGTGGCGGAGGGCGAGATCAGCGAGGTTCGCATCTCGGTCTAGCCCTACTCCGAACGGCAGAAGGCCGCCCACCCGCGAAGCCGGGTCGGGCGGCCTTCGCGTCCGCCAGAATGGTGTGGTGGCCGAGGACCGGGTAGCGCCTGTCGCCAGCCCGTTCACCGTTCTCGCCGCCGAGGCCGCCGAAAGTGGTCAGGGCCGACCGACGCTGTTCGAGTCGCTGATGCGCTTTTGCGTCACCGGACTCGGCAGCCTTGGCGCCGACTTCGGGGTGCTCGCTCTGCTGCACTCGGTGGCGCACGTCCCGCTGGCGATCGCGACGTTCCTGGGCTCCGCCGCTGCGATGCTCGTCAACTACACGCTCAACCGCAACTGGAGCTTCCAGGCTCAGGCGGGTCATGGATCGACGCTGCCGCGGTATGCCTTCATGGTCGGGGTGAACGTGGGTTCGACGTTGTTGATCGTGCTGCTGCTCAGCCATCTGGGCCTCTACTACCTCGTCAGCAAGCTGGTGGCGGTAGCAGTCAACGCCGGCTCGAACTTCCTCGCCGGCCGCTACTGGATCTTCAAGCACTGAGCGTCGTGGTCCCGGGCCTCTGGCTTCACAGCAAATGCGGAGGCAATGCCACATTGCCTCCGGGAACTGGCCTCCGGGACGCGAAATTGCGGAGGCAATGCCACATTGCCCCTGTCCAATAGTGGAAGCGCCAGGCCCGGGAAGAGGACCTACCGGGGCTGCATGCGGATGCCGGCGTCGAGCCGGACCGACTCCGCGTTGAAGTAGCTGTTGCGCAGCATCTCGAGCGCAAGCGTCGCGTACTCCTCGGCGTACCCAAGCCGCTTCGGGAACAGCACCTGCTTGCCGAGGTTCGCCTTGAACGCCTCTGACTCCGGGCCCTCGCCGTAGATCGGCGTGTCGATCAGGCCCGGCAGGATCGTGTTGACCCGTACGCCGATCGCCGAGAGGTCGCGGGCGACCGGCAGCGTCATGCCGACCACCCCACCCTTCGACGACGAGTACGCCGCCTGTCCGATCTGGCCGTCCTCGGCCGCCACCGACGCGGTGAGCACGATCGCGCCGCGCTGGCCGTCCTCGTCGGCGTCGTTGCGGCTCATCGCAGTGGCCGCGATCCGCACGCAGTCGAAGGTGCCGATCAGGTTCACCGCGAGGACGAACTTGTAGTTGTCGAGGTTGAACGCGGAGCTGTACTCGCCGTCCTTGCCGACGGTGCGCTGCGCCGACCCGATGCCCGCACAGCAGACCAGCGAGCGCAACGGGGCCATGCCGGCCGCGGTGTCGACCGCCTCGATGATCTGGTCGGTGTTCGTCACGTCGGTGTGGACGTAGACCCCGCCGATCTCCTTGGCGAGCGCCTCACCCTTTTCGTCCTGCAGGTCGGCGACGACGACGCCGACGCCCTGCTGCGCGAGCAAGCGGCAGGTAGCCGCCCCGAGCCCGGACGCGCCACCTGTGACCACTGCCGACGACGAGTTCAAGTCCACGTCCGCTTCTCCACCCTCAGCCCGATCGAGGAGCCGGCTCCGCCGGCGCTGGTGCCTAGCAACCTATCGAGGGGTCTCGGCCGGTCGAAGGCCGGGACCCGGCGTACGCCGCAATAGCCTTTTCGTCGTGTCTGCCCCCGGCCGGAGCCCGCTCGAGGAGCGCGCCGGCATCATCGCCGCAGCCGTCGTCGTCACGGTGATCGTGGCGGTCGGCGCACTGATTGCGAGCCGGGACGCCTCGACGTCGTCTCCGTCGTTGGCTCCGGCCCCGGTACACAGCCTGCCTGTGGGGAGCTCCCTCGCACCGGTCGAGCTGCTTCGCGGCGCAGCCGGCGGCTTCGACTCCACCACCGGCGGATGGACATCGCAGGACGGCGCGCTCACCGTCAGCCACCACGCGCGCAGCGGCTCAGGCGCACTGTCGGCAACTGCGAACGCCGGGTCGATGACGATCTGGTCGCCGACGGAGAAGGCGACGGGCGGGGATCGCTACGTCGGCGAGGCCTACCTGCGCGGTACATCGGCCGCAGCGGCCGGCCAGCTCGAGCTGCGGTTCATCGATGCATCGGGAAGCGTCACGGACACCGAGGTGAGCGAAGCCGCCGCGGACTCGACCACCGGCTGGGGCCTCCTGCCGGTCGTGGCCGGAATGTCGCCCGGAGGCACCGCGCGGGTGCAGCTCGGCATCACCTTCCCGTCCCCCGGCAAGGTGACGCAGCTCGTCGACGACGTGACGCTCGGGCAGACGCCCGGGGGTCATGCCAAGGTCGTCGGTCCGCTCACGACCCGCGGCGACCAGATCCTCGACGGCGACGGGCATCCCGTCACCTTGCGCGGCCTGCAGCGGTTCGGGCTGGAGGGCGGGACGAAGAACCCGCTGCCCACCCAGGCCGAGATCCAGCAGCTGTCGATGTGGGGTGCCAACGAGGTCCGCATCTCCCTCGGCGAGCAGAAGTGGCTGCCCGGCTGTGACCATGAGGCCGACTACCCGCAGGTGGTCGACCGCGTCGTCCACTGGGTGACCTCGCGAGGAATGGTCGCACTGCTCAACCTGCACTTCGCCGAGCTCAGCGGTTGCGGCAAGGCCGGCCTGACGCCCATGGCCGACTCGCCGGCCGCGATCACCTTCTGGGAGCAGGTAGCGAGCCGCTACCGCGACAACAACCTCGTCGCGTTCGACCTGTTCAACGAGCCGTACGGCATCTCCCAGTCGACATGGTTCAGCGGCGGCACGTTCGACTTCGGAGGCAACACAGTCCAGGCCGTCGGCATGCAGCAGCTGTACCAGACAGTGCGTGGCACCGGCGCGCGCAACCTCATCGTGATCAGCGGCCTGAAGTACGCGAGCGTTCCGCCGTCGGAGCCGATCCAGGGCGACGACATCGCCTACGGCGAGCACGTCTACACGTGCACCGCCGCGCCGCCGCCGTCGTGCACCAAGCCGAACCCCTACGACCCGTCACCGCTGATGGACCGCTGGGACAGCTTCGCCAGGACGCACCCTGTGATGGTCACCGAGTTCGGATGGCCTGACGGCGACAGCGGCACCTACAACGCCAACGTCATCGCCGACGCCGAGCGCGACCACCGCAGCTGGAGCGGGTTCGCCTGGGACGGTGGGACCGGCGGTCTGTTCACATTGGTGCAGGCGCACCCCGCCTCGGACGGCACGACGATCGAGCCGAACGCCGGCGGCATGGCGCTCGTCGCCGGCTTCGCATTGAACTGGCCGGGGAAGTGAGCGGCCGCCCGTGAGGGTGCTGATCGTGCACGACGAGCCGATCGAGCGTGGGTACGGCGCGGAGGCCTACGTCCGGCGGCTCGTCGATGGCCTGCGTGGCGCCGGCGACACCGTAGAGGTGATGGCCGGCGAGCGGAAGCACCGTGGCGGCGCGAAGCTCTTCGACGTGTGGGACCCCGTCGCGCACCGGATGGTGGCGACTCGGGCGCAGGCGTTCCGGCCTGACGTGATCCACCATCACAACGTCCTGCGCGAGCTGTCTGCAAGCGTGCTCGGCGCAGCGCCGGCGGTGCCGGCGGTGATGACGCTGCACGACCGGCGGTTGTTCGGTGCCCGAGAGCACGCGATGGGTACGCCGCACCGCGTCGTCGAGTCGGCCGGAGCGGCGGCGGTGCTTCGTGCGGCGCGACGCCGGTTGGCCGCGACCATCGGGGTCTCGGACCCGGTGTCGGACCTCGCCCGCCGCGCGGGACTCCCCGCCGTGACCACCGTGCCGGTCCCGGCTGCGGAACCGGTCGGGGTGCTCAAGCCCGCACAGCAGTGTCGCGACGTCCTGGTGATGGCGCGGCTGGCTGCGGACAAGGGAGTCGACGTCGTCATCGACGCCTTCGCTGCCGTAGCCGGGGAGGCAGGCGCAAGCCGGCTGCTGATCGCCGGCGACGGACCGCAGCGCCACGCCTTGCAGCAACGCGCCGGCCCGCTCGGCGGCCGAGTCTCGTTTCTCGGCTGGCTCGACGAGCTCGAGCTCTCGTCGCAGCTCGGCCGAGCCCGCGTCGTGGTTGTCGCCTCTGTCCCCGGCCGCCGACCTGAAGGCTCGTCGCTGGCGGCGGTCGAAGCCGCGACGCATGGCCGGGTGGTCATCGGCTCCGACGACCCGGCGGTCGCCGAGGTCGTCGGATCCCTCGGCGCCGGCACCGCGGTCGCGGCCGGCGACGCCACCGCGCTGGCGGCTGAGCTGCGCCGCCTGCTCAGCGACGATGCCGCTGTCGCGTCGTACGCGCGGGCGGGGGTCATCGGTGCGAAGGTGCACTCGATCGCGTCTGTCGCTGCCGCGACCCGGGCGGTCTATGTCGCAGCGGTCGAGGGGCGGGTCGCCTGATGCGCGCGGCCCTCTCGGTCGTCGTGCCGACACGCGACCGGCCCGAGCTGCTCCAACGATGCCTCGCCGCCCTGCTCTCGGAGCTCACCGACATCGACGAGATCGTCGTCGCCGACTCCGCCTCACAGGACGCCGCGGCGGTCACGGCGGCCGCGCAACGCGCCGGAGCGCGCGTCGTCAGGTGTGACCGGCCAGGCGCCAGCCTCGCTCGGAACGCCGGCTGGCGGGCCGCGACCCACGACCTCGTCGCCTTCGTGGACGACGACGTTCGGGTGAAGTCCGGCTGGTCGGCTGGACTTGTCAACGCCTTCGACGATCCAGACGTTGTATTCGTGACGGGACGCGTCGTAGTGCCTGCCGGTCAGGAGGCAGCGGAGCGGCCCGTGGCGATCACCAGCCGGAGCGAGAGCGAGGTGCTGCATGGCGGTCTGTCAGGCGATCTCGGCGCCAGTGCGAACCTCGGGGTCCGTCGGCGTGCCTTGGAATCCGTCGACGGGTTCGATGAGACGCTCGGGCCCGGCTCGTGGGCGGCGAGCGCCGAGGATCTCGACCTGTTCGATCGGCTGTTCCGGGAGGGGTACGCCGGTCGGTTCGAGCCCACTGCGGTTGCCGAGCACGACCAGTGGCGGAGCCGGCCGCAACTTGTCCGCCTCGACTGGCGTTATGGAAAAGGCATGGGAGTTCGGATTGCGCGGCTTGCTCGCTGGGACCGACCCCGGGCGCGGCGTCTGCTCCGCGAGGCGGTCATCGAACAGGGGGTGCGGCCGGTGATGGATGATCTCCGCCACGGCTACGAATTCGGCGCGATCACGGTGGCGACCCGTACCCTGGCTACGGTGCTCGGCCTCGCTGTCGGCACGATCGGGTGCCGGGTCAGCGTGCGAGCGAGAGGTCTGACGAAGTGAAGTTGGCGCTGTACCACCCGTGGATCTATGTCACGGGTGGGATCGAGCGCACGCTCCTCAACATCGCCAGCCGCAGCCGTCACGACTGGACCCTCTACACCCACCATTACGACTCGGCGAGCACGTTCCCCGGTCTGCGTGACGCGCGCATCGTCGTGCTCGAGCCACAGGTGTCGGTGCGCCGTTCGCTGCCGGCTCTCGCCCAGGCGGCGTACCGGATCCACCAGACCGAGCTGCCGCTGCGCGACGAGCAGGGGTTGCTGGTCTCCTCGGAGGGCCTCGGCGACTTCGTCATGGCGCACAGCAACCTGCCGACGGTCTGCTACTGCCACACGCCGTTGAAGATCCTGCACGACCCGGTCACCCGCGCCGCGCTCCGGTCGCGCAGCTTCCGGAAGTACGCCGCGCTGCGCACCCTCGCTCCCGGCTTCAACGCCATGGACAAGCGGATGTGGAAGAAGTACCAGTACGTCCTCGCGAACAGCCAGGAGACAGCGCACCGGATCGAGCGGGCGGGGCTTCCAGCCGAGGAGATCGAGGTCCTGCACCCCGGCGTCGACCTCGACCAGTTCACCCTGCATCCCACCCTTCCGCGCGAGCGCTTCTTCCTGGTTGCGGGCAGGATCATGTGGGAGAAGCAGATCGAGCTCGCGATCCAGGCGCTTCGTGTAGCCCGCCAGAACGGCGCGGACGCGTCGCTGGTCATCGCCGGCGGGGTCGACAGCAAGAGCCGGCCGTACCTCGAGACGCTGCGCCAGCATGCGGCCGGCCTGCCGGTGGAGTTCCTCATTCACCCCAGTGACGAGGAGCTCGCTGCGCTTTACGCGCGGTGCATGGCCGTCGTCTTCACGGCGCCGAACGAGGACTGGGGCATCGTGCCGCTCGAGGCGATGGCATCGGGCGCGCCGGTCCTCGCTGTCGACGCCGGTGGTCCGCGCGAGAGCGTGATCCACAACGTGACCGGGTGGTTGCTGCCGCCGACTCCATGGGCGTTCGCGGAGCAGATGAAGGCGATCTCCGACGACGGGCCGAACGGCCGGCTGATCTCGCGCCGCGCGACGCGACGCCGGGCGCAGCAGTTCGCCGCGAACGCGTTCGTGCAGCGGCTCGACGACGTGATGGAAGAGGTCGTCCTCAGCGGAGCGGTTGCTCGCCCCATCCTGCCGGTTGCGCAGCTGCCAGTTCAGTCCGCACGGATGGCGAGGACCGCGGCGGACGACTCAGGCGCCTGAACGCCTCCCGTCGGTCAGGCGTCGAGCCGCTGATCTCGTGCGTCACCGTCTGCTGAGCAGACCGTCGGCGAGCGGGATCCGGGCCGCCCGCACCCGCCCGACCGCAATCCCGGCTGCGCGCACGACGTTCACCGCGACGCCGAACTCGTAGCCCGACCGGGCGTCGGCCGCGATCAGCCGCGCGGTGTTGCGCAGGCTGCCAGCGGCAAACCGACGCGCCGCCTGGTGCCCGCCCATCCGGCCGACCTTCGATCGCAGCGCACCCGCCCCCACGCCGTACCCGTACGACGCGCGTAGCGCGCCGCCGCGCCCTCGCCATTGCGCGTGCGACACGACGGCGTGCGGATCGAAGTGCCCGACCCACCCTTCCCGTAGTGCTCGCCACATCAGGTCGGTGTCCTCCGCGCTGCGGAGTGCGGCGCCGACCCCGAGCAGCTCGTCGAAGCCACCGAGTGCCTCCCAGCACGCGCGCGCGACTGCGAGATTCGCGCCGTGGCCGATGTAGCTCGCATCGTCGCCGCCCACGTAACGCCGTGGCACCGCACCCAGCAGGACCGAGACGGGCTGGCCGTCGCCGTCGGCAACGACGCGTCCCGCGACGAAGCCGATGCGCTCGCCCTCGGTTGCCGCCTCAGTGAACCGTGAACGGACCGCTTGCGCCCAGTCGCGGCGCGGCACGCAGTCGTCGTCGGTGAAGGCGGCGATCGGGGCCGTGGTCGCGCGCATGGCAGCGTTGCGTGCCTTCGCGAGGCCGGGCTCGTCGACCCTGATGGTCCTGACCCCGAACTCCGCCGCGACTGTCGTCGTCGCGGGCGTGGCTGATGCGGAGTCCACGACGAGGACCTCGTCGGCGTCCTGCTCGACGACGGCGCGCAGGCATTCGCGCAGTCGCTGCGGCCGGTCCCGGCTGCAGACGACCACCGCCAGCTCTACGCCCACCTGCCCATTCTGGTCCGACTACCCGCGGTGATCTTGACGTAGTGCGCCCATCAGCGCGCGGGATAGGCGCATAGCGTCAAGATCACCGGGAGGAGTGGGCCGGGAGATAGCGTCCGGGGGTGCGGGTCGTGGTCGTCAGCGCCTGGGAACCCTGGCGGACCAGCGACGGCGCGGCGTTCGTGCTCGACCATCAGCTACGCGAGCTTGCCGGCCGGCACCAGCTCACGTTGCTCAGCGCGGGCGCGCCCGAGGCCGAGTCGGCGGTGCCGGCAGGGGTCCCTGAGCGCTACGGGAGCGCCGACGTGCGCTGGTTCGGCCGGTCGCTGCCGCGTGCCCTGGACTACCTCGGCCGGATGGCGTGGTCCGCGCGACGCCAGGAGCCCGCGCACGTCCGGTACGTCGAGCGGCCGCGCCTGCTGGCGGCCTACGACGGGGCGCTCGCGACCGGCCCCGACGTCGTACACCTGCACGGCTGGGGAACGGCGAGGCTCGCCGCGCGAGCGACGGGCGTGCCCGCCGTACATGTCGCGATCGACCCGTGGAGCGCCAACGCGAGCAACCGCCGTGTCATGGGCGTGCGGGCGCCGCTCGACGGTCGGCAGGCGGAACGGATCGAGGCGCATGAGCGCCGGCACTACCCGGCCGCGACGCGGGTGGTCGTCGTCACGGCCGAGGATGCCGCGCTGGTCCGCCAGGCATCCCCGGACGCCCGAGTGGTGGTGCTTCCCAACGGAGTCGAGGCCGGGCCGGAGCCGGTGCCGGCGAGCGCCGATCCGCCCGTGCTCGGCTTTCACGGCGTCTTCGACAGTCGCGCGAACGTCGAGGCGGCAACGGAGCTGGTGCGCGACATCTGGCCGCGGGTGCGCGCAGAGGTTCCCGCGACGACCGTCCTGCTCGCCGGGCGCCGTCCCAACCGCGAGGTACGCCGGCTCGTCGGAAACGGCGTGGAGCTGCGTGCCGATGTGCCGGACATCCGGCCCGTCCTGTCGCAGATGTCGGTGCACGTCGACTGGATGAGGTCGGGTGCCGGGATCAAGAACAAGGTGCTCGAGGCCATGGCGGCGGGCCGGCCCGTCGTTGCCTCCGAGCGGGCGGCGCAAGGGATAGGCGTGGGCGTGCTCGTCGCGTCGGACACGCAGGTGGCGGCGGCCCGAATCGTGAGGTTGCTGCGCGACCCGGCTGCCTTGCGCGAGGCGGGAGCCGCGGCGCGCGCGCGGGTCGTCGACGGCTTCAGCTGGGCCGCGAACGCCAGGGCTGTCGAGCAGCTCTGGGAACAGGTCGCGCGGGGATGAAGATCGAAGTCGTCACCTATCACCTGCCGCATCCCGACGGTACCGCCACCGGCCGGCACGTGTATGCGATCTGGGATGCGGTGCGCACGATGGGTCACGAGGTGTCGGCATGGTGCTGGGGCCGCGCGCCCGACGACCTCGAGCCGCCGTCGTGGGTGCGCTGCTCGCCGTTCCACGACCGCGGTGGCTGGCGCCGCAAGCCCGCGACCTTGGTGCGTCCGCGCGGCGGGCTGGCCTCGGTTGGCTGGGAGCCGACGGCGGGAGCCGTCGCCTGGGCGGAGGAGCCGGAGTCCTACGCCGCCGTCGAGCGTGCCCAGCGCCGCGGCGTGACGATCTATCACTCGGAGGTGCTTGACGCCGTCGCGCTGCGGCGACCCCGTCCCGAGGTGATCCAGTCGGTTCGCGCCGAACGGCACGTCGTACGACGAGCGGGTGTCGCGATTGCGTTCTCGCCGAGGGTCGCGCGAGTCACCGGGGTCAAGAACCTGTGTCCCGTCACGTTGCCGATTCCGTCGGCACCGCTCGACTTCGTGGCAGAACCGGTGGCGGTGATGATCGCGGACTGGGGGTGGCCGCCCAACCAAGCAGCGTTGCGGCGACTGCTGGACCACTGGTCGATGGTTCGCGCCGAGGTGCCCGGTGCGACCTTGCTTGTCGCGGGTCGCGGCCTGACCGACCCGATCGTGGTCGACGGCGTCGAGGTCATGGGCGAGGTCACGCAGGCGCGCGATGCGCTGAGCCGGGCCGCTGTGCTCGCGTTTCCCTGCCCACCCACCAGCGGTCCGAAGATGAAGGTGCTGGACGCACTCGCCTGGGGATTGCCGGTCGTCACCACCGTCGCCGGGGTCGAAGGCATCAAGCTAGGCGCGGACACCGTTGCGATCGCGGACGACGACACCTACTTCGCGACTCTCGTCGAGGTGTTGCGGGATCCCCAGCGGCGGGCGTTGATGGCGACGGCCGGCCGCGCCGACGTGCTGGCGAGCCACCGGCCGGAGCAAGCCGCCGAGGCTCGCCTGGCGCTGATCGAACGGCTCTGAGCCGTCAGCCGAAGATCGGCGCGAAGCGGTACTTCACCAGACCTCGCCCTGCCTTCGTGTTATTGCGCCTGCGCCGGAGCGGCAGCGGCGCGACGAACCCGATGGCCGCAGCGAGCGCCGCGCCCGATGCAGGTGCGGTCCGCCACAGCGTCGCGCGCGAGGAGATCGGCGGAGCGGTTGCCTGCGTCGCGAAGTAGGCGAGGTAGGAGGTCCGCTGGAACGTTGCCGTCAGCTGGTCGTAGGCGTGCAGAGTCTGTTTCGCCGACGGCGACGAGATGCGCATCGTGCCGACGCCGGCGGCACCGTAGTCGTCGAGACAGGAGATGTGTACGCCGGGCATCGACGGTTGCATGTCGCTTGCGACCTTGCACACGGTCGCGATCAACAACCGGCCCGACGTGACCGCGTCGTACTGGCCGGTGTTGCGCAACGGACTCACCGTCGAGAAGATGCGCTGCTGCGACACCGTGACCGGCGCGAGCAGCATCGCGAACACGCCCGCAACCGATCCGATCGCGCCGAAGAAGACGATGCGACGCAACGACCACCTCGGCATCAATGACGTGCCGAGCTCCCGCTCCTGCGTCGCAGTCGCGAGGGCGAGGAGCAGCATCGCCAGCTCCGCGGGCTGGCTGAGCAGCAACGCGTCCTCGACGACGCCGCTCACCAGGAACGCGACGAAGCCGATCGTGGCGCCGACGACCACCATGCGGTCGTAGGAGTCCTTGACCTGCAGGCCGCGCGCGGCCTGCGCGACGGCTGTCACACACATCACGACGAGGATCGCTGCGCCGATCGCGCCGGTGTCGCCGTACGAGTACAGGTAGAAGTTGTCGGTGGTGGGCACGCCGATCGTCTGCAGCCCCCCGATCCCCAGACCCAGATAGGCGTGATGTGACACCGCGTCGAGGATCGGCGGCAGGCGCTGGAACCGCACTCCGACCGAGCCGACATCCGTCTTCAGCGACAGGTGGTGGCGGATCGCGGAGTCGAAGAAGAACAACCCGGCCGAGACGAGGATGCCGGTCGAAGCGAGGAGGATCGCGCGGCGCTCCAGCAGCAGGACCGCGAGCAGCACGAAGACGACGGGAATCGCCCCGGCCGCGCTTCGGGCGTAGGTCCAGTAGATCGCCGCGAACATGATGGCCAGCAACGGAAGACCGCGGATCAACCAGCTGCGCATCCGAAGGACGCTGGCGGTCAGCAGTGGCAGGACCATGATCGCGAGCCAGGCGTAGGCGAGCGCGAACTCCGCACTCGATCGCACCCGGACGTGCCCCGCCCGCGTCTCGAGAACATGCGACGCCGTCGTCGAACCGGCCTCACCGGCGAGGTTGAACCAGTGCTCACCGATCGACTGCTTCGTGAGGTGCTCGAGCAGCGCGAGCACGGCGGAGATCGTGAACGTGATGAGGATCGCGCGCACGACGAAGCGCGGATTGTCGATCAGCCGGCACAGTGCGAGCGTCACGATGAAGAACAGCGCAACGAAGGCGAGGTTGATCAGCCGCTGCAGCGCGACCGTAGGGATGCCGCTCGGTGGGGCGAAGGCAAGACCGTCTGCCACCCACGCAACGACGAGCAGCGCCAAACCTAGGTGCAACGGCGTCGCCGTGAACAACCGGGAGCGGCCGCCCTGCTTCGCCATCACGGCGAGGCGCACTGCGGCGGCCCCGATCAGGATGTGGTTGACCGTCGCGTACGACGTGAGCATGTGCGGTGCGACCAGCGTCGACGGGATCAGCATCATCGACCCGATCAGCAGGCCGAGGATCGCCGTCGGCCGGCTGTAGAGGCACACCAGCGCGGCAAGAGCGGTGCCGCCGTCGATGATCAGGACGCCCATGTCGCCTGCTCAGCGCCTCAGCGGTGCGGGCATCACCAGCGACGGCGCAGCAGGTCCGCGACGATCATGAACGCGGCTCCCACGACGACGAACGCGACCCCCGCGGACACCAGCTGCTTCTTCGTCGACACCTTCACCTTGATGCCGGCGGCCGGACTCGTCACCTCGGTGAGGGTGACGCGCTGCACGGAGGGAATGCCGATCTTCTGCTGCTCTCGCTTGACGTAGTCGATCAGCTCTGCCGTCGCCGCCTGCGCGATTGCGCTCGCCTCCTGCGGGTTGCGGCCCTGTGCGAAGAGGTCGATCGTGAAGGTGTTCGCGCCCATCAACGTGCTGAGCGCGCCCTCGACCTCACCGGTGCTGATTCGGTACTGGTTGCTCAGCTGCGTCGCGACGGGCCCGGCGATCACCGAGGTCTGAACCAGCCCGGCGTAGTAGAACCGCAACCGTTGCAGCTTCGCGAGCGTGGCGTCGCCCGGGTCCTGCGCCACCGCGAACGGCTGGTCGATCAGCATCGTCGAGTAGCTGATGTAGTGCGTGGGCTTCGACCGTTGGTAGAGCGCGGCGCCGGCGCCGGCGAGCAGCGCGAGAACCAGGGCGAGGATGACGGTGAGGGCGCTGACCTCGATCGGGATCGTGACCTGGCGCGGCCGAGGGCCGGTGCCTTCCTCGGGCACCATGAGCGGCGGGCGAGGGCCCGTCCCGTCGTCCGGCAGCACGCGGCAACGCTACCGGCAGGCTGTCGTCATGTGGCGTATGGCACTCTGCGGCGGTGTCCAGCGACGCTGCCCCTGTCACGGTGGTGGTCCCCACGCGCGACCGGCCCGTACAGCTCGCGGCGTGCCTCGAGTCCGTGCGAGCCGCGCTTCACCCCGGTGACGAGCTGGTCGTCGCGGACAGCGCATCCCGTGATGCGAGAGCGGTCGCGCATGTCGCAAGCGCTGCCGGCGCGATGCTGGTTCGTTGCGAGCTTCCCGGGGTGAACCGGGCTCGCAACGCCGGTTGGCGAGCCGGCTCCCGGCCGGTCGTTCTGTTCACCGACGACGACGTGGTGGTCGAGGCAGGCTGGCGCGACGCGCTTGCCGGCGCGGTGACCGCCGACTCCGCCCTCGGCTTCGTGTCCGGGAGGATCCTCCCGCCAGCCGGCGAGACGCCGTCCCGCGATGTCGCGATCAAGCGCGACGACCGACCGGAGCGGTACGACGCGGCGAGCGTCGGCAACCTCGGTCACGGCGCGAGCCTCGCCGTACCGCGGGCCGTGCTCCAACAGCTCGGCGGCTGGGACGACTCGCTCGGCGTCGGCGGACGGTTCGGATCGTCGCCCGAGCACGACCTGTTCGATCGTTGCTTCGCGGCCGGCTTTGCCGGCGGCTTCGAACCGTCCGCGGTGGCCTACCACTCGCAGTGGCGTGGTCCCCGCCGCTTGTTGTTGCTCGACCTTCGCTATGGCTACGGGACGGGCGCCCGCCTCGCGAAGCTGCTGCGCATCGACCGGCGTCGCGCGCGACTCGTTGCGGCCGACTATCTCCGGGCCGGGGCCAGTGAGCTCGGTCGCGAGCTGCGGTCACGCCATGGCTACCCGGCGCTCGGCACGCTGTTGCGGCTGCTCGCGGTGCCGTTCGGGTTGGTGCGCGCGATCGTCGTACCCGTGCACGACGGCCACTACCGGGTCCGCGGATGACGTCGCCCGCCATGCGGCCGCCGCTGTCGGTCATCGTGCCGACATCCGGCCGGCCGCAGCTGCTCGACGCCGCCCTCACAGCCCTCCGCGAGTCGCTGGCCGACACCGATGAGCTCGTCGTCGTCGAGTCGGGCTCGGTGAATCCTGACGCGGTGTGGGAGGTCGCGCGGCGACAGGGTGCGACCTTGCTCGTGGCCGACGCTCCGGGCGTCTCGAAAGCCCGCAACCTCGGCTGGCAACGAGCTCTTCACGAGCAGGTGGCGTTCATCGACGACGACATCCGGGTGCGGCCCGGTTGGGCGGCGGCCATGGCGAGCGCACTTGCCGCACACCCTCGGGCCGCGTTCGTCTCCGGCCGGATCGACCTGCCTGAAGGCCAGGGGACGCTCTCGCTCACGGTGAAGGACGACGCCGGAGAGCAGGAGTTCGACAGGCGCTCCGGCGGCGTGATCGGGCACAGTGCGAACCTCGGGATGCACCGCTACGTGCTCGCCCAGGTCGGCGGGTTCGACGAGACGATGGGTCCCGGGTCGCGGTGGCCCGCCGGCGAGGATCCCGACCTGCTCGACCGTGTGCTCGCGACCGGCGCGCACGGCTGGTATGCGCCCGACGCAGCGGCCTACCACGAGCACTGGCGACGAGTCCGGCAGTACGTCGTGCTGCAGCACCGATACGGCATCGGCTCCGGTGCGCGGCTCGCGAAGCTGGTGCGCACCGACCGTGTGCGGTTTCGCGTCGTCCTGGTCGACGACGTCTGGCGGTGGGGATTCGCGTCGGTCGGGCGCGAGCTGCTGAAGCGTGACTGGCTGCGCGCCGCCGGATCGATGTTGCGCGTCCTCGGGATGCTGCGCGGCGCCGCGGCTGCAGCGTTCGTTCCGGTCCGTGACGGTCACTTCCGCGGTCGGTCCGCCAGCTCGTCATAGAGATCGTCGACGAGCGCCGCGCACCTGCGAACGTCCCACCGCGCCGCTTGCTCGACTCCTGCCTGAGCGAGACGGGCCGCGACCGAAGGCTGGTCGAGGACGTACACGATCATCGCGGCGAGCTGCCTGGCGTCGTTCTCCGCGACGAGCATCCCGTTGCGGTCGTCCTCGACGTACTCAGGAATGCCGCCGTGGCGGGTCGTCACGACCGGGCGAGCACTCGCACCGGCTTCCAGGTTTACGAGGAGCAGGCTCTCGCTGTCGCCGTTCGCGGCGGTGCGGCTGGGGGACACCACCAACTGCGCAGATCGGATCAGGTCGCGTACCTGCTCATGGCGCCGAGACGGGTCAGGCTTGAGATGCCGCACCGTGTCGTCGCGATCGTCCAGCAGATGCGACAGTGCGCCGTCGCCGAGTACGACGAGGGTTGCGCCACGGAACTCGGCACGGACCAGCTGCCATGCCTCGAGCAGGACGTCGAGGCCCTTCTTCTCGACCAGACGGCCGATGAAGGCGACGATCGGAGGACCGTCGGGAATCGGGGTCGGCGTGAAGTACGACGTGTCGACGCCACTCGGAATCACCCGCATCGTCTCGGGGTCGAAGCCCGCACGCTCCGCCGCCGTGGCGAGGAATCGGGACGGCACGATCACCGCATCGACGGCGGCCGGTACGCCGGCGTAGCAGCCCGGCTGCTCGGTCACGAGGCCGGTGACGTCGTGGCCGTGCAGCGACAGCACAAACGGCCGGTGCCGCGTCACGTCGAGGACGTCCTTCGCGGCGTAGCCGAAGTGCACGTGAACGAGGTCGATGCGGCGGGCAAGCAGGAGCGGCTGGAGCTGGCCGCGCAACGCGGCGTACTTCAACCGCTCCGGCGCCGCATCACGCAGCCGGTGCAGCGAGGAGCCGTGCGTGACCGGAAACGCCTCGCGATTCACCCAGCCGTCGCGGCTGACGACGTACCCGTCGTGCCGGGACCGCTCGACCTGTGCGGCGATGAAGCCGGCCGAAAGCTCGAGCCACCGTTCGAGGTAGTGCGCGACCTTCACGATGCCGCTAGCCGGCTGGGGGCTCGAGCTTGCTGATCGGCCTCGCCGGCACTCCGGCCACGAGCCACCAGGGCTCCACGTTCTTGGTGACGACGGCGCCCGCGCCCACGAACGCCTGGTCGCCGATCTCGACTCCCGGGGTGATCACGGCGTGTGCGCCGATCCAGATGTTGCTGCCGATCCGCACCGGGCGGGTGGCCGACGCGTGATGGATCGGGACGCCTGCGTCCGTGCGGACGTGGCTGGAGTCGGTGATGGTCGTGTACTCGCCGATGATCGTGAGGTCGTCGATCTCGATGGTCTCCGCGCAGTGCAAGGTGATCCCGTTCGAGAGCACGACGCCGCTGCCGATACGTGCCTGGCCGGTGATCTGGTAGGTGCCCAGTCGCCGTACCTCGGTGTTGTCGCCGATCTCCAGTGAGCCGCCGCGTAGCGACAGCCGCACGCCGTCACCGATCACGACGCCGCTTCCGATGACCAGCGTGTTCGCCGTCGACGGATAGATCTCGAGGGTGCCCGGTCCGTCGATGCGGACGTCGCGGGCGATCCGCACGTCGATGGTTGCGCCGACCGACTGCGCGAGCAGCTTGAGGCGAACGATCAGCCGTTCGCGTGCGAGGCGCTGCCGCAGCCTCCTGATCGGCCCGGACACCGGCATGAACGGCGCCAGCAGGATGCGGAGCAGCCGGCGGTAGGTCACGTGCCCGCACCTTAGTCGTCGGCTGGGCCAGACTGGGCCGGTGGGAGTTTCGCTCGGCCGCGCGATTCGGGTAGGTGCGCCGCTGGCAGCGCTCGGCGCGCTGGCGCGTCCCAGCGCCTCGCGACGGTCGCGACTGATGATCGGCGCGGGTCTGGCCGCGACCTGGTCGGTGAGCTATCGGCAGTACCGACGCCGCGGCCTCGCCGCAACTCGCGAGGAGTGGGAGCGCCTTCGCACGGCCACGCCGACCGTGTTCGCCCGCCACTACAACGAGTGCGTGCCGACGGTCGAGGAGGAGCTCGACACCTGGAGCGAGTACCACGGTCACCGGCACGAGATGCGATACCGGCTGGTCGGTGAAGCGGCACGCGCCAACCTTCCGGTCGGCGGTGTCCTGCTCGACCTCGGCTGCGGCTCTGCGCTGGTCGCCGACGAGCTGCTCGACCGTGATGCCCACTACGTCGGCGTCGACTTCGGTGGGCACCACATCGAGTCCGCCGCCAAGCGCCATCACGACAACGACGGCAAGCTGCGGACGTCGTTCGTCCGTGGCGACGGCGAGCGCCTGCCGCTGGCGGACGCGAGCGTCGATGTCGTGGTCTTTACGGAGGTCATCGAGCATCTGCTGCGACCGGAGCTCGCGGTGTGGGAGATCGCCCGCGTCCTGCGGCCCGGCGGCGTCCTGGTCATGACGACCAACAACGCCTCCGAGATGCCGCTGCGGTTCCCGCTGTCAGACCCCGGCGCCTTCCTCGAGAAGGCCATCGGCTTCACCCACGACCGGCTGATCTCCCACCGGCCGTGGATCTGGCCGGACCCGGTCAGCACCGCAGTGCTCGACGAGGGCGTCGAGGTGGCGTGGGTTCCTCACACCTGGCACAAGCAGGGCGAGACCAGGCGGATGTTCGCCGCGGCGGGCCTCACGACAACGCGCGCGACGACCTTCGAGTTCCCGCCACCGCAAAGTCGCACGGCCGCGTGGTTCGACCGCCACGGCGAGCTCGGCAAGCAGTTGGTCGACGTACTGGAATCGGTCTGCACGGCGTTGCCGCTGGTCAACCGCCTGGGCTGCCACCTCATGATGGTCGCGACGCGCACCGGCGACGGCCTGCCCGCGCCGCCCCCCGGGATCTGGCCGGGACCGTTCTCGCCGGCCGGCTGAGCTACAGCACGAACCGCCGGTAGCGGACCGAGCCGACGAGGCAGGCGACGATCTCGGCGGCATCGACCACCACCGCCGCGGGAAGCAGCACCACGCGTCGCCGCAGCCCGACTCCGGGCATCGGCTGGTCGTGAAGCCGGAGCACGGCGTACGGCGCCGCCGAGGCCGCCGCGGCGATCCAGCCGGCCGCGACCGCGACCGCGTTGCCCGTCACTGTCAGTGCGAGGGCGAGCGCGGTGAGCGTCGCCGTCACTGACAGCAGCAGATGTGCCTTGCGCCAGACCCACCGCTGGTAGATGAGCGTGCGTAGTCCGGGGTTGCGGCGCAGCGCGAGCGCGACGCTCTGCCAGCGCCACGTGTCGCGGACTGCGGTGAGGAAGCTCGACGGCCGGACGGTGTGACGTACGACGGCATCCGCGCGGAATGTCGTGCTCGCGCCCGCCGCGCGGGCTCGCCACGCGAGGTCGGTGTCCTCGCCGGCCGGGAAGCGGAACTGCTCGTCGAAGCCGCCGTGCTCGTCGAGAACCCGCCGGCGGTAGCCGATGTTGCAGGTCTGGTAGAAGCCGTCCTCCGCCTCGACGGACAAGCTCCGGCTGAACGGGCCGGTCCGGCCGAGCTCGTCGGGGTCCGGGATCGTCCGTCCCTGCGCGACATCGCTGGTTTCAAGGCCTGCCGCGAGGGCCTGCAACCAGCCCGGCTCGGGGGCACAGTCGTCGTCGGTGAACGCGAGCAGCGGTGCGCTCGTCGCCCGCCAGCCAACATTGCGCGCCGCGGCGGGGCCGCGGTTGCGGGGCTGGCGGATCACGTGGACCTGCAACGCGGTTCGATCAGCGAGCTCGTCGAGCACCTTTGCGGTGTCGTCGGGGGAGGCGTCGTCGACGATCACGACCTCGAACGGCGGTGCACCGACCTGGTTGTCCAGCGCGCCGAGGAGCCGCGGCAGCAGGTGAGCCCGGGCATAGGTCGCCACCACGACCGCCAGACGGGGTGGGTCGGGCGGGTTCCGGGGCGGCACGCGACCATCCTGCGACAACGGTCTCCAGCGGCGCGTCGTGACACGATGTGAAGCAGGTACGCGGCGGTTACGGGCGAGGAGGGTCAACATCGCGACGCTGGCGAGCGCGGCGTCCTCCGCCGCGGCTCCGAGCCGCGCCGAGGGCTTCGAGCTTCGCGGTCCCTCGACCCCGCCGCGCGTCATGCTCCGCGAGCTGTGGGCCGCCCGGGCACTGCTGGTGATCCTCGCGCGCAAGGACTTCTACGTGCGGTACCGCCGTACCGTCCTCGGCGTCGTGTGGGCGGTAGGGGTGCCGCTCGTGCAGGCGGTGGTCCTGTCGATCGTGTTCACCCGGGTCGTCGGGATCGGGCGCAGCTACGCGGCCTCCCAGCAGGACTATGCAGTTTTCCTTTACTCGGCGCTGGTTCCGTGGAACTACATCGCGAACGCCGGCCCGTCCGCGTCGACGGCGATCGTCGACAACGTCGCGCTGGCCGGGAAGATCTACTTCCCGCGTGCGCTTCCGGTGCTCGTGACCGCGGCGTCGGCGATCTATCCGTTCACGATCGGCATCCTGCTGCTGTTGCTGATGTCCCTCATCGTCGGCAGCGGCGTCGGAGTGTCGTTCTTGCTCGTCATTCCCGGCGCTGCGCTCGCGGTGCTGTTCGTGGTGAGCGTCGGGTTGTGCCTGTCGGCTCTGCACGTGTACTTCCGGGACATTCGCTACATCGTGATGGCCGTGCTGTCGGTCGGCTTCTATCTGACACCGATCATCTATCCGCTCTCGCGGCTTCAGCACTCGCATCACCTGCTGCGCATCCTGCTCGCACTCGGGCCCGCCGCCGGCCCGATCGAGATCTTCCGCGCAGCGACCGTCGGTGCGGACTCCGCGCTCGGCCTGGCGGTGGCGGCGTGCGCCGGATGGTGTGTGGTGTTCGGCGGCCTCGGCTTCTGGCTGCAGTGCCGCCGCGACCGAGTCTTCATCGATCTGCTGTGAGTGCTTCGGAAGCTGTCATCTCGCTGCGTGATGTCAGCAAGAGCTATGTGAAGTACGACGACCAGCCGATGCTGGTCAACGCGCTGAAGCTTCGAGCGCGGAGCAGTCGCAGCGAGCTGCTCGCCGTCGACGGCGTCAACCTGGAGATCAAGGCTGGTGAGAGCGTCGGCGTACTCGGCAGAAACGGCGCCGGAAAGTCCACGCTGCTGCAGCTGCTGTGCGGCGTGACGGCGCCGTCGCGCGGCATCGTCGCCGTGCGCGGCAAGGTGGCCCCGCTGATCTCCGTCGGCGTCGGGTTCCATCCCGAGCTAACCGGCCGCGAGAACGTCTACGTCAACGGCACGATCCTCGGGATGAGCTCGGCCGAGATCGACCGGCGGCTCGACAGCATCGTGGAGTTCGCGGAGGTCGAGGACTTCATCGACACCCCCGTGAAGTTCTACTCGTCCGGCATGTTCGTGCGGCTCGGGTTCTCGGTCGCGGTTGCGGCCAATCCCGACGTGCTGCTCGTCGACGAGGTGCTGGCGGTCGGCGACTTCGCGTTCCAGCTGAAGTGCTTCGCGCGCATGCAGGAGATCCGCGCGCAAGGCACGACGATCGTCGTCGTCAGCCACAACATCAACGTGATCCGCGGCTTCTGCGACCGTGCGCTCGTGATGAGCCATGGCCGCAAGGTCTTCGACGGCCCGACCTTTGACGCGATCTCGGAGTTCTACAACGTGGTGGGCAGCGAGGCGAAGGAGGACGTGTACGGCGTCGGCGAGCTCGCCAGTCACGGTGCGGACATCGAGTCGCTGACCTTGCACAACGTCGGCGTGGCCGATCCCGTGCTGCATTTCGACACCGGCGACCAGGTCGCGTTGCGGCTTCGGGTGAAGGCGACCACAGACATCGCCAATCCGGTGATGGGCATGACGATCACGTCGGAGTCGGGAACCGTCGTGTACTCCGACACGAACCTGATGACGCCGTTTCCGGCGCTCGCGACGGGCCAGGTCGGCGAGTACGAGATGCGGCTTGCCTTGACGCTGCCGAGCGGAGGCTTCCTTGCGACCGCGTCCTTTCACTCCGCTGAGGGTGGCAACAGCGTGCTGCTCGGTCGGGCCGTGCCCGTCACGTTCTACGTGTCAGGTCGTGACCTCACGTCTGGCGTCGCGGATCTCGGCGGCACCTTTCACACCTCAGGCTCGTGACCACCGAGGTCGCGTCCTACGTCCCGGTGCTGGTCTTCGCCGACCAGCCGGCGGTGGGCGGCGCCCTCTCCACCGCGCTCGCCGCGCGGACCGGCTGGTCGTCGCTCGGAGCGATGGATCTACCGAGCCGGATCTCGCGCCTGTTGTGGGGCTTCGAGGCCGGCGGCGGCAACGCGGGCGTCTCATCGCTGGTCGATCGCGACCGCATGACCGCCGAGCTGCGCCGTCTGGTCGACGGGCTGGTCGTCGCAGCGGTTGAGCCGGGCACCGCGTACGCGGTCGACGTGTGTGCCAACGGCGAGGTGCTCGGCCCGTTCATCCGATCGGTCTGGTCCGACGCCTTCGTGGTCGTCGCCGGCGACGGCGAGCCGGGCGATGGCGTCGCGGCGGCGCGGCCCGACCTGGTGGTCTCGGCGCGTGAGGCGGCGGGTAACCCGGCGGCGGTTGCGGCGCAGATCGCGACGCTTGCCGCCCTTCCGGGTGCGCCGCCGGAACGCCCTCGGACCGGCCGTGTTCGCGCACGCCGCGCATCGGCGTCCAGGTTCCGCTTGTCCGCGAGCCCGCTACGTGATCGCGTGGTCGTCGTACTCGGAGCGGCGCGCAGCGGAACCACCTGGTTGCATCGGCTGATCAGCGCCCACCCCGCCGTCGCCGGCACCGAGACCGGCGAGACCTGGCTGTTCACCGACGTCGCGCCGGTGTGGGTTGATCCGGTACGGCGGGAGGCCGGCGACGGCGCGGTGCTCACCGGGATGCGCGCCTTCTGCGACAGCTTGCTTCTCACGATGCGCGACCGCATGGCGCCGGAGGCGACGCACGTCTGCGAGAAGACGCCGACCTCCGTGTGGCGGCTTCCGGTGCTCGCGAGGATGTACCCGGACGCGTTGTACGTGCACGTCGTGCGCGACGGTCGCGACGTCGCGACATCACTGGCGCGCACGTGGACCGGCGGCGCGGAGCCGACCGTCGAGGAGGTGGAGGCCGCGGCGCGCGAGTGGGTCGAGGCGGTGGGTGCGGTGCGGCTGACCGAGCCGGACCTGCGACGGTTCCACCAGGTGCGCTACGAGGACCTGCTCGCCGATCCGCTCTCGGTGGTCGACAGACTGTGGCGCTGGATCGGGGTTGGCGTGACGGACGAGGCGCGGGCGGCCGCGGCGAAGCGCGCGCAAGAACGGGTCACGCCGCTTGCGGCGAGCGGCGAGATCGGCACCGGCAAGTGGCGGTCGCTGCCCGCACCGGCACGGGCGGCCGTGACGATCGCGACCGGCGAGCTGATGCGGGAGCTCGGCTATCCGATGGACGGGTCGTGACCGCGCCGAGCGATGTCACCGTCGTGATCCCGACCCGCGACCGCTGGCCGATCCTGTCGCGGACGCTTGATGCCCTCGCGGCTCAGACCGTGTCGGGGTTCGCCGTGGTGGTGGTCGTCGACGGCGAGGACCAGCAGGTGCCGTCGATGCCCACGAGTGTCGCCGTCGTACAGGTGCCGCATGGCGGGCCGGGCCGGGCGCGCAACATCGGCGTGGAGAACAGCGTGACGCCGTACCTGTTGTTCCTGGGAGACGACATGCTGCCGACGCCCGATCTCGTCGAACGGCACCTCGCGCGGCATGCTGCGGACGGCGGGCCGAACGTCGCGGTGCTCGGCAGGGTCGACTGGCATCCGGAGGTGCCGCGCACGTCTTTGCTGGAGTGGATCGACCGCGCCGGGATGCAGTTCGAGACCGCTGGCATCGGTGACGACGCCGGGTGGGGCCGCTTCTACTCGTGCAACGTGTCGATGCCGCGATCGTTGTTCGACGCAGCGCGCGGCTTCGATCCCGACTTCAGCTACTACTACGAAGACCTCGACATCGCCTACCGGCTGCGGGACGCCGGAATGTCGTTGCGATACGAGCCGGCGGCCCGGGTCGAGCATCTGCATTCGTACGACGAGCACTCGTTCGAGCGCCGGATGCGCGGAGTCGCGAAGGGCGAGTTCATGCTCACGCAGCGACGGCCGGACTTCTCGCCATACTTCGCGAACAAGTTCCGCGCCGCGCAAGGAACGGCGAAAGGATCGGTGGATCCCTGGCTGGCGCGGTTCGCTGCGCCGTACCTCGACGTGTTCGAGGGGGAGCAGGAGCTCGCGGAGCTGAAGGAGTATCTCGGTGCGGACTACGACCCGGAGCTGCTGCGCGGGCACTGGCAGGCAGTGGAGGCGGAAGAGGCGCGGGCCGCAGACGAGGCGACGTTCTACCGCACCTCGACGGCGTACTTGTACGACCTCACGGTCTTCGCGATGTCGGGAACCAAGCGGCCGTATCGCGACGAGATCATGCGGCGGATCGGCCCCGGATCAAGGCTGCTCGACTACGGCTGTGGGATCGGCAGCGACGGTCTGCGGTTCCGCGAGGCGGGGTACGCCGTCGATTTCGTGGACTTCGACAACCCGAGTACGCGATACCTGAAGCACCGGCTTGATCGTCGCGGCATCGAAGCCAACGTGTACGACGTCGAGCGGGACAAGCCGGCGGGTTACGAGCTCGCGTACTGCTTCGACGTGATCGAGCACATCGACGACCCGTTCGGCTTCCTGGCGCAGATCGAGGCGACCGCCGATCTGGTCGCGATCAACTTCCTCGAGCCGCTGGCGGTCGACGTACATGTGCACAAGCCGTTGCCCGTCAAGGCGTTGCTCAGGCACGCGACCCGGCACGGGCTGGTGCACTACTCGGTGCACCACGGTCGCTCCCACTTCGTCATCTACCACTCGACGCGCACCGACCCGGCTCGGCGGGCGCTCGGCCTCGCCAGGCGTTACCGCCCTCAACCCCGCTCGAAGTAGCACACCCGCCGCGTCGAACCGGACACTGCGCCACCGGTTCAACAGGTGTCGCGGGTTCGGCGCAACTCGACGCTCCTATATGGCGTCAAGTGCTGCGAAGTCGGTGCGGATTGCGGTGAGGAGTTCGCGGGCAAGGTAGCGCTTGAGGCATCGGATGATCTCGCGTTTGGTGAGGCCTTGTTCTCGTCGTCGGGTCATGTAGTCGCGGGTGGGCTGGTGGCGGCCGAGCCGGACGATGGTGGTGATGTAGAGGGCGCGGTTGGCTTGCCTGTCGCCGCCTCTGTGGAGGCGGTGGCGGTTGGTGCGTCCGCTGCTGGCTGGGATGGGTGCGACGCCGCAGAGTCGGGCGAACGCCGCGTCGCTGTGGAGCCGGTCGGGGTTGTCGCCGGCGGTGACGAGCAGCTGGCCGGCGACGTCGGTGCCGACGCCGAACAGCGCGAGGGTGCTGGGTGCGATAGCGGCGACGAGTGCGGAAAGGTCGACGTCGACAGCGGCGATCTCGCTGTCGAGGGCTTGGATGCGTGCGGCGAGACGACGCAACGCGGTCTTCAGTGCGAGGTGAGGGTCGGTGAGGATCTCGGTGTTCTCGATGCGCATCCGGGCGCAGCGGGTGAGACGTTCACGTGCCGGTAGTGCCTGCAACGAAGCGCCGAGCTCAAGGGGTGCGGTGACGAGCAGCGCGTTGAGTTGCTGCCAGGCAGCGACCCGGGCCTTGACCGCGCCGCTGCGCTCGACGCGCAGGACCCGGATCGCCTCGACCGGGCCGGTGCGCAGCTTCGGGGTGCCGGCAGCGGCGCCGGACTGCACCGCGCGGGCGGCGTTGATCGCATCGATCGGGTCGCTCTTGCCGGCCCGTCGCCGCTCCTTGCGGTTAGGGCGGTCGACCTCGATCACCGTCACACCGCGTTCGGCGAGGAACCGGGTCAGCGTCGCGCCATAGCTGCCGGTGCCCTCGATCCCGACCCGGTCGAGTTCCCCGAGTTCGGTCAGCCAGCGCAGAAGATCGGCGAAACCGCGGCGGGAGACCGGGAACGCCGCGGTGCCCAGCACCCGGCCGACCTGATCAAGCGCCGCCGCGTGGTGGGTATCGAGATGAGTGTCAACGCCACCGGTGACGCGCACCCGCGGCATCCGTCATGCTGGTCATGGCCGTTCCTTCACGAAAGACAACACAGGGACGGCACGCACCGGCCGGGCTGGGCGGACAACACAGTGACGGGGCCTCTAAGCCAGGCTCCTATCAAGTCACGAACGCCCGTCCGGTCGCGTGCACCCGCCCGGTGGCCGGCGGCGACAGATCGACTGAAAGACACGAAGTCAGTGTGTTACCGGGTCAACCGCCAGCCACCGGACAGGCAAACCCATCCTCACTGTGTGCTACTTCGGTGCGATGGCGGCTTGGTAGGCCGCCACGTGGGCGGGGCCGACGTTGTCCCAGCTCCAGTTCTTCGCGTGCTCGGCGCACTTCACGGGCGTCGTGGGATCCGTTGCCAGCCGGCAGGTCGCGACGATCGCATCCGCCAGATCGGTGATGTCGCCGAGCCGCGCGAGCGCACCGACGCCGTCCGTCACGATCTCCGGCATCCCGCCGGAGGCCGCCGCGACCACAGGCGTTCCACACGCGAGCGACTCGACCAGCACGAGCCCGAACGCCTCGTCCTCCGACGGCAGCACCGTCACCGTCGCATCTCGGTAGCGCTGCGGCAGCTCGGCGAGCGTTCCGACACCAAGCACGTCCATCGTCCCCGCTGCCGACTCCGGCAGGAACCAGCCGAAGTCGCCACCGCCGCCGATCTGCAACCGCGCACCAGGCAGTCGGTCCAGCACCCGCGGCCACGCGTTGAGAAGGTCGTTCAGGTGCTTGCGCGGCTCGCTCGCGACCGCGGCGAACAGCACGCGTGCAGGACCGATCCGAGGTGCGAGCTCCGGTGTGAAGACATCGAGTCGAACGCCCGGGTTCACTACTCGCACCGGACGCCTGATGATCGCCTCCACCGCATCGGCGGCCGACTGCGACAGCGCGGTCGTGAGATGCGCCGCCCGCCCGCCGAGCTTCAGCAACCGCCGATCGCGTCCGTTCGTCGACGACGGGTGACCGATCGCGGTGAGCACCGTGGGCTGCCGCGAGGATCGGGCTGCAATCGCCGCCGACGGCACGAAGGCGTGCACGACGTCGTACCGGTGACGAAGCAACCACGGCAGCACCGTGATCCCGAACGTCTCCAGCTTCGACACCCCGCGGCGACTCAGACGATCGCCGTGCCGGTGGTGCAGCCGCACCAGCCGCGCGCCCGCCTCGGTCGTGATCGAGTGCGCCGGCCCACCGGTGACGTAGTCGACCTCGTGGCCCTGCGCCGCAAGCCACGACGCAAGGTCGTGCGCATATCGCTCGCCGCCGCGACGTACGTCGACCCAGGTGAACGGGTGGACGATCGCGATCCGCACCCGCGGAGGCTACTAAGACGCGAAGGGTGACGAGCCCGAGGCGAGCGCTTCGCGGTACCAGTCGATCGTCCGCTGCAGGCCGTCCTCGAGGGAGACCGTCGACGTCCACCCCACGCGCTCGCGCGTCTTCGTGACGTCGGCATGCATCCGGTAGATCTCGATCGGCCGTTCGGGAAGCGCCCCGAACTCGGGCACGATCGGATCGCCCATCAGCCGCAGGATCGTGATCGCGATGTCGCGCATCGACACCTCGCGACCGCACCCGAGGTTGAAGAGCTCGCCGTCGATGCCAGGCGCTACTGCAAGGGCGACGAACCCGTCCGCCAGGTCCTCGACGTAGTTGAACTCACGGGTCTGCGTCGCCTGCGTCATCTTCAGCGGCTGCTTCTGCACAGCCCGCGAGATGATCTCCGGGATCACGCGGTCCGGGGACTGCATCGGTCCGTAAGCATTGAACGGCCGAACCCGCACGAGCGGAAGGCTCCGAGCGTCGGCGAAGAGCCGGCAGTACTCCTCGGCGCTGTGCTTGGACACCGAGTACGGCGAGATGGGATGCACCGTCGCGTCCTCGCGGAACGGCACTTCGATGTCGCCGTAGATCTCGCTCGTTCCGGTGTTGATGAACCGTGTGAAGCCGTGGCGCTCGACCGCCATGAGCAGGTTGACCGTGCCCTGGATGTTCGTCTGGATGCACTCGTCGACGCGATTCCACGACTTGCCGACGTGCGTGTAGGCGCCGAGGTGGAACACGAACTCGGGCTTCACCTCGTCGGCCAGCAGCTCCATCGCGCCGCGATCGTCGAGCGAGGCCTCGTGCAGCTTCAGCGAGTCTCGGATGTCGAGCAATCGCGCCGGGTAGACCGACGACACGGTGCTGGTGAGACCGTGGACGATCGCGCCGTCGTTGACGAGGCGGCGAGTCAGGTGCGACCCGATGAACCCCGATGCACCCGTCACCAAGACCCGCTTGCCACCAAGGGCGCCGGTCCCTACTGCATCGCCAGCCACGGCGGATCCTCTCCTCGCGCGAGAGCGTCCACGTCGCTCACGTCCTTTTGGGTGTCCATCGACTTCCAGAAGCCATCGTGACGGTAGACGAAGAGCTCTCCGCGAGCACCCAGCGCCGGAAGGATGTCGCGCTCGAGGCTCGACCCGGCGCACGCCGCGAACGGCTCGCGGTCAAAGACGAAGAAGCCGGCATTGATGAGATGGTCGAGCAGCACGGGCTTCTCGCGGAAGTCAGTCACGCGCCCGCCGTCGTCGACGACCAGCGTCCCGTACTGCGACGGCAGCGGTACGACGGTGACGGTCGCTCCGCCGTCGTGGGCCGCGTGGCGGGCGGCGACTGCGGTGATGTCGACGTTGCCCACGCCGTCGCCGTAGGTCGCGTGGAACGTCTCACCGACCCGATCGAGGCAGGCCAGCACCCGCTCTCCGGTGTCGGCGTCGTCGCCGGTGTCGACGAGGTCGACCTTCCAGTCCGACGGCCACCTGTCGGCGTACGCCGCGATCGCCTCGTGCTTGTAGCCGGCCGCAAGCACGAAGTCCGTCACGCCGTGGCGGGCGTAGATGTCCATGACGTGGTGCAGCACCGGCCGGTCGCCGATCTGCAGCATCGGCTTCGGGACGTCCGCCGTTGCGGGCCAGGCGCGGACGCCGCGACCGCCACAAAGGATCAGCGCCTGCACCCGCCGAGGATACGAGCCGGGCGGAGTCAGAGCAGGATGCGGCGGGCCCGAACGCTCCCTGCAATGAGCGCACCGAATCCGACGACGTCGGCCGCCAACAGGCGTCCGAGACCCGACCGTCGCCATCCAAAGCGTGCGCGATTCTCGCGGATGAGACGGTCGAACCAGACAAGTGCGGCAATGAATCCGACCAAGAAAACGGGTGACGACAAGAGTCCGCAGATGATGCATGTCACGACTCCCGCCAGCCCGAGATCCGTGATCGCGGTGCGGCGTGACAGGAAGACTCGTGCGAACGCCTTGTCACGCAATTCGGGTACCTCGCGAAGCAGCTTCGGAAAGCCCGCGAGGCGGCGGCGCTCCTCCAGGAAGTCTCGGTAGCGACCGGGCATCACGCGGTGGTGGACGAGCGCCTCCGGCGCGAACCTGAAGCCACTTGTTCGCGCAATCGCTGCGCCGAGCAGCACGTCCTCGCCGAAGGGCCGCCCGGAGAGGAGTCGGTCTGCGCGGAATCCGCCCGCCTCAAGAATCGACTCCCGCTTGGCTGCGAGATTCGCCGTCTCATAGAGCCCACTTGGGCTTTGGATCTCGAGGCTGCGTTGCCAGGGCCCCTCCCAACGGCGCGGCTCCGGAATGGTTCGGCCCTGCACGATCGCCGTGGAGACATCGAACGCCGCCGAGAGCGCGGTGAGCCAACGTTTGGTGGGTAGGCAATCGTCGTCTGTGAATGCAATCAGTACGCCTCGGGCCTCTGCGATGCACGTGTTCCGTGGCACGGCGGGCCCGTCATGGAACGGAAGCCGCAATGCGCGCAGTCGCATCGGCGTCAGCGTGCACCGCTCGGTCAACGTCGTCCACGTGCTGTCGTCGGAACCGTTGTCGGCCACGATCACCTCGAAGTCACGGTGATCCTGGGCCTCGAGGTCGTGAAGCAGACCAGCTAGCAGCTTGCTTCGCCCGTGCGTCGATACAACGACAGTTATTGCTGGTGCCCGCCCGCTCCAGCTCTTGCTCTGTACCGACTCAAGAGCCGTCGCCGTGCGCATCTCAGACAAGGCTGGCTGCCTGTAGATGCAGGGCTTCGAGTTCGCTCGCGAAGCGGTCGATGCGATACGCCGCGCTGGTCGTCAGGCCGCCGTTCACCAGCCGACGGCGCAGGCTCCCATCTTTGGCGAGGGCGCGCACGGCTGCGACGATCGCCACAGGGTCGTCGCTCGGCACCTCGATGCAGTTGAGGCCATCGGTGAGGAACTCGGCAGATCCGCCGCGGCGCGTCGCGACGACGGGCGTTGCCTGTGTCATCGCTTCCAGCGGCACCATGCCGAACGGCTCGTCCCACCGTGACGGGAACAGGTAGGCGTCTGCCTCGGCATAGGCGGCTGCCAGCAGCGAGCGAGGGATCGCGTCCTCGATCGAGACGCGGTCCGCGACGCCGAGGTCAGTCGCCAGTGCGCGCAGCCCCGCGACGTGTTCCTCGACGCCAGGCCCGATGATCCGCAGCGTCGCGTCAGGAAGCTCAGCGAGTGCCCGGATCGCGGTGTCGAAACCTTTCCGGGGCTCGATGCGTCCGGTCGCCAGGAGCTTGCCATGCCATGGCCGGTCGCCGGGCCGCCGGCTCGGGAAGTCGATCGGGTCCGTGCCCAGCGGCACGACCGCACTCGAAGAGAACGCGATGAGGCCGTCGGATGCCGCTCGCTGCCGCAGGTATTCGCTGGCGAACGCGACTGTCGACTGCGTTGGCAGCACCGGAACGGTCGTCGGCAAGCGCAGCACGCGCGTCGCGACGCGGCCGAGCCACCGCGGCCGTTTCGACCACGCGCTCGTCCACGCGTCGATGTGAGGGGCATACACCAGCCAGTCGTCCTCCACGACGCAGACCATCGGAAGGTCTTGCTCGATGCAGGTCGTGATCAGACCCAGCGACGTCCCGCCCATCGCCCAGAACGAGACGACGTCCGGCCGGTCAGCGAGGGCGTCGACCAACGCCCGTTGGTTGTTGCGCTCGATCGCTACTCGTCGACGTACCGGCGGGCGCACCACCTGGTGATCCGCCCAGTACCACTCGAGGCTGCGGCTGACGTGCCGCTGTGGTGGCGCGGCGTCGTTGTCCCCACCGAAGCGAGTCGACGTGCAGAGCACGTGGACCTCGTGGCCGGCCGCCATCCAGCGCTCGACGACGTCCTCGCACGACTTCTCGTAACCGCCGAGCGCGTGCGGCGGATAGAGGTTGGTGACGACGAGAACCCTCACGCCAGCCACGCCCGTTGCTGGTGCCGCAGCTGCTCAGCGCCCGCCGTGTCCCCGCGACGCCGCGCGCGGTAGGCGTGGATCGCGGCGCTGAAAGCGTTGGCGCGACGCCACAGGCTCGTCGCGGCTGGACTGTGCCGGCGGCCGTAGACTGCCACGCTGTTCGCGATCCAGGCTGAGGGCTGCGAGGGCCCGAACCGCTGCGCGCCCGACACGTTGCCGATGTGACGTACCACTGCGTCGGGGGTGAACCACACCTCCCACCCGGCATCGTGCGCGCGCCAGCACCACTCGAGGTCCTCGGCATACATGAACAGCGAGTCGTCGAGCTCGCCGATCGCCTTGATCGCCTCGCGCCGAAGCAGCCACGCGGCACCGACCGCCCAGTCGACACGGCGCTCGACGTCGTGCGGCCAGATGTTGCGGTCGTTGCGCAGGGCAGAGGCGAGGCTCACCCGCAGCGACGGGAAGGGCCACGCCGACGGCTCGAGCCTGCCGTCCGGGCGCAGCAGCCTCGGCGCGACGACCGCCGCCCGAGGATGGCGGTGGGCGCAGGCGAGCAGCCGCTCGATGGCGCCGGGGTCCGGCCAGGCGTCGGGGTTCAGCAGCAGCACCCACGGCGCGGTCGACCGGCGCAAGATCGTGTTCACGCCGCCGGCAAAGCCGAGGTTCTCGGCTCCGGCGTCGATCTCGGCGTCGGGGTACGCCGCGGCGACGGCCCCCGCCGTACCGTCTGTCGAGGCGTTGTCCCGGACCAGGACACGCACCTCATCCGGCGCAGTGGCCAACAAGGCCTTGATCGCGTCGATCGTCGTGTCGCGGGTGTTCCAGGTCACGATTGCCACATCAATCGCGGCACCGCCGACCGCCATGAGGCGCAGCGTAAGCGAAGCAGGAGCCTCGGAAGCCGCGCGACGCGGGCGGCCGACTATCCTGTCTGCGGATATGAGCGCGCCGAACACATACGAGCTGAGCTCGCAGCAGGCGCTCGAGGCCGAGTCGATCCACATCTTCCGTGAGGTCGCCGCGGAGTTCGAGCGCCCCGTCTTGCTGTTCTCGGGCGGCAAGGACTCCGTCGTCATGCTGCATCTCGCGGCGAAGGCGTTCCACCCGGCCCCGATCCCGTTCCCGGTGATGCACATCGACACCGGCCACAACTTCCCCGAGGTCCTCGACTTCCGCGACCGCACGGTCGAGCGGATGGGCCTTCGGCTGGTTGTCGGCAGCGTCGAGGAGTCGATCGCCAAGGGCCGGGTCAAGGAGCGGCCGGACGGCATCCGCAACCCGCTGCAGACCGTGACCCTGCTGGAGTCGATCCAGGACGGCGGGTACGACGCCGTCTTCGGCGGCGCCCGTCGCGATGAGGAGAAGGCCCGCGCCAAGGAGCGCGTCTTCAGCTTCCGCGACGAGTTCGGCCAGTGGGACCCGAAGAACCAGCGGCCCGAGCTGTGGTCGCTGTACAACGGCCGCCACCACAAGGGTGAGCACATCCGCGTCTTCCCGCTGTCGAACTGGACCGAGCTCGACATCTGGAGCTACCTCGCGGCCGAGAACGTCGAGCTGCCGAGCATCTACTTCGCCCACGAGCGCGAGGTCTTCCAGCGCGACGGCATGTGGCTGCCGATCAGCGAGTTCACCTCGCCGCGGGAGGGCGAAGAGGTCGTCACCCTCACTGTCCGCTACCGGACCGTCGGCGACATCCCCGTGACGGGAGCTGTCGAGTCCACCGCGGCGACGTACGACGACATCATCGCCGAGGTGGCTGCGACCCGGATCACCGAGCGCGGTGCGACTCGCGCGGACGACCGGCTCAGCGAAGCCGCGATGGAAGACCGCAAACGCCAGGGGTACTTCTGATGCCGCGAACTTGCGCTTTTGCACCGCTTTTCGGGCTTGCACACGTTGAAATGTGCAAGTTCGCGGGGGTGGGTTGCTGATGGAGCTGCTGCGCTTCGCGACGGCGGGAAGTGTCGACGACGGAAAGTCGACGCTGATCGGCCGGTTGCTCTACGACACCAAGTCGATCTTCGAGGACCAGCTCGAGGCGGTCGAGCGCACCTCGCGCGACCGGGGTGACGAGCACGTCAACCTCGCACTGCTGACCGATGGCCTTCGCGCCGAGCGCGAGCAGGGCATCACGATCGACGTTGCCTACCGCTATTTCGCAACACCCAAGCGGTCGTTCATCATCGCGGACACGCCGGGCCACATCCAGTACACGCGCAACATGGTCACGGGCGCCTCGACCGCAAGCCTCGCGCTCGTCCTCGTCGATGCGCGCAACGGCATCGTCGAGCAGTCGCGCCGGCACGCGTTCATCACCTCGCTGCTGCGCGTGCCGCACCTCGTGGTCTGCGTGAACAAGATGGATCTCGTCGACTACGACGAGAGCGTCTTCAACCGCATCAAGGACGAGTTCCGGGCCTTCGCGGCGAAGCTCGACGTCGGCGACCTGTCGTTCATCCCGATCAGCGCGCTGCACGGCGACAACGTCGTACACCGGTCGCAGAGCATGCCCTGGTACGACGGCACCTCGCTGCTGCACCACCTCGAGAACGTGCACATCGCGAGCGACCGCAACCTGCAAGACGTCCGCTTCCCGGTGCAGTACGTCATCCGTCCGCAGTCGACCGCGCACCACGACTATCGCGGCTACGCGGGAACCGTCGCCGGCGGCGTGCTGAAGCCGGGCGACGAGGTCGTGGTGCTGCCGAGCGGCTTGAAGTCGACGATCTCCGGCATCGACACCGCGGACGGCGAGGTCGACGAGGCTTACGCCCCGATGGCGGTCACCGTCCGGCTTGCCGACGACATTGACGTCTCGCGCGGCGACATGATCTGCCGCCCGCACAACCAGCCGACGGTGAGCCAGGACATCGACGCGATGGTCTGCTGGCTGTCAGACGAGCCGCTGCGTGATCGCGGCATGTACGCGATCAAGCACACGACCCGTTCGGCGCGGTGCCAGGTGCGCGGCCTCGAATACCGGATCGATGTCAACACGTTGCATCGAGACGAGACCGCCGACTCGCTGTCGCTCAACGAGATCGGTCGCGTGACACTGCGAACCACCGTCCCGCTGTTCGCCGACGAGTACCGCCGCAACCGCACAACCGGCTCGTTCCTGCTGATCGACGAGTCCACCGGCGCCACCGTCGGCGCGGGAATGGTGCTGTAGCCCTCGTGTCAGATCCCCGCACCGACAGCGAGCTCGCGCGCGACTTTGCGACCGGCGCCGGTCAGCTCCTGCTGAAGCTGCGCGCCGACAAGGGCTACAGCGACCCGTGGAAGCTGCGTGACGCCGGCGACCACGACTCCAACGTGTTGCTGCTCCAGCTCCTGGCCGAGTCCCGGCCTGACGACATCGTCTTGTCGGAGGAGTCGGCGGACGACCAGCGCCGCCTGGAAGCCGATCGGGTCTGGATCATCGACCCGCTCGACGGCACCACCGAGTACGGCGAGCCGGACCGCACCGACTGGGCCGTCCACGTCGCGCTGTGGCAGCGCGGCAGAGGTCTCACAGACGGTGCCGTGGCACTGCCGGCGCGGGGCATCACGTTGTCGACGGCGGAGACCCTTCCGACTCGTGGCGAGCCCGCTACCCATCCGCGGCTCGCGGTCAGCCGGACCCGCCGCCCACCGTGGGTCGTCGATGTCGCGGAGAAGGTATCCGGCCAGCTGGTCCCGATCGGCAGCGCCGGGATGAAGGCGATGTCGATCCTGCTCGGTGAAGCCGACGCCTATCTGCACAGTGGGCGGATGAAGGAGTGGGACTCCGCGGCGCCGGTCGTCGTCGCGGCGGCTGCCGGAATGCATGTAAGCCAGCTCGACGGCTCCGAGCTCGTGTTCAACAAGCCGTCACGGCTCACCGAGCAGCTGCTGATCTGCCACCCCTCGTTGAAGAACACCCTGATCTCCGCCGCCTCCTGACTCCGCCGAACTTGCGCTAACCGACCGTTTCGCCGGCCGAAAGGGGCCGAAAGTGCAAGTTCGCGGAACACTGGTGGCCGGGGCGCTGGTCGTCTCGGTCGCGGCTTGCAGTGGCGGGTCGAGCGATGGCTCGGCCGGGCCGTCGCCGTCGATGTCGCCGACGTACACCCAGCTCGGCACCCTTGCGATCAGCAACGTCGTCGCCTCACGCGCCTACACGTCGGTGGATTGCCCTTCTATGTCGTCGGCATTCCCCGCTGCACTGTCTGGTGGGGCCGTCGCTTGTGACCCGCACACGCGGACGGTCTACCTTCTTGCCGCGCCGACGGCCGATCAGCGGGATGTCTCGGCCACCACAGTCGGGAAGGAACCGCACGGAACAGGCTGGTCCGTCTATCTGCTGCTGACCCGTCAGGGCGCGAAGGCGGTGCAGAGTGCGGCCACCAAGCGGGGTTACGCCATCGTCTACGACGGCACTGTCGTCGAGGTGTCGGCGGTCGCCGGTGGGGCAACCGGCGGGCTGATCCAGGTTGCGGGACTGACGAAGCACAAGGCGCAGCACATCGCAACCGCGCTCAACCCGTCGTAGCCGCGGCCTCGTGCTCCCCGCCCGGCTGGGCGCGGCGGGAACGGGCGCGGAAGCGTCGCTCGACCTGGTAGTACGACAGCGACGCGAGGCCGAACGACACGACCAGGACCGCGATCGTGCGAAGTGCCAGCGGCCATGACCGGGTGTGGCCGCCGACCTCGCTGACCGCGAACACGCTCCACAGGTACAGCGAGTACGAGATCACGCCGACCCAGACGATCGTCCGGTTCGTCAGCACGCGGTCGAACCGCCAGGCCTTGTCGCGCGGAGCGATCATCACACCGGTCGACAGTGCGGTCAGCAGGAATCCCCACTGATAGACCCACGCCGCGAGGTAGTTCGCGCGGACCATCGCGACGGCGAGGAAGACAACCCCCGCCGTCCGTACGACGTTGGGGATCCGGCGTGAGATCGGAAGCAGACCGACCGCGCAGCCGGTCAACATGTCCTGGAAGCGCAGAAGTCCGAGGTGGTAGTTCAGGAGGATGTCACCGTCGTGATGCAGCAGCCATATCCGTCCCAGCGAGCAGCCTGCGACACCAACTAGCGCGAGGCAGCCGATCACCTGCTTCGGGACGCGCAGCCACAACATGACGAACAGCGCGATCGACCACGCGATGTAGAACTCCCACTCGACGACCAGCGTCCACACCTGCGACAGGCCGAACGGGAACGCCGGAATGTCCGGCTTGCCGTACAAGGTGTAGGTCAACACGCGCCACAGGCCGTGCGCCTGCGCGCGACCGTCGCTATGGGCGAGCTGGTACCACGCGAGGGTCAGCGCGAGGAACGCGACCAATGCAGGCAGCAGCCGTCGGGCGCGCCGCCGGTAGAAGTCGAGCAGGTCGATGCGGCCGAGCTTCTCGGCGTCGGCGACGAGGATCTCCGTGATGAGCAGTCCCGACAGCACGAAGAACAGGTCGACTGCCAGGTACCCGCCTCGCCCGACGTGCGCGAGCCACGGCACGAGGAAGGTGAGGTGGTACAGCAAGACGAACAGCACCGCGAGGGCGCGGACGCCGTCGAGCTCCGGGCGGTAGCCGAGCCTTGACGCAGCCCGATCGCCCAGCTTGGGCGGTGCGGTCATCTCTCGCCGATGAGCGCGAGGATCCGCGACACGGCTTCCTCGACGGGCACGTCGGTCGTGTCGATCACGAGATCGGCATCGACCGGTTCCTCGTATGGGTCGTCGATGCCGGTGAAGCCCGTGATCTCACCGGCCCGCGCCTTCGCGTAGAGCCCTTTCACGTCGCGACGCTCGCACTCTTCGATCGGCGTCGAGATCCACACGAGCACGAACGCTCCGGTCCCGCCTGCGGCCTCGACCGCGCCGCGCACCCACTTGCGGGTCGCGTCGTACGGCGCGATCGGCGCACACACCGCGACCCCGCCGTGCTTCGTGACCTCGGCGGCCACCCATCCGATGCGCCGAATGTTGATGTCCCGGTCCTCGGCCGAGAAGCCGAGCCCTCGTGACAGATGGGTCCGCACGACGTCGCCGTCCAGCAGCGTCACACTGCGACGCTCGGCCAGCCGGTCCACCAGCGCGCGCGCCACCGTCGACTTCCCGGAGCCGGAGAACCCTGTGAGGAAGACCGTCTTGCCACTTCCTGGCGGTTGCGGCGCCGTGGCGACATCAAGGACCGGTCCGCTCGAGTAGACCGCGGCGATCTCACGCCGACGTGCGGCCGCGTCCGTCGGCGGCACCGGGATCTCGACGACGTTGTCGGCACTGGCACGCCAGGCTCCGGCCCAGACTCGGTGGCGCCGGTCGTCGGAACGCACACCTCCGGCGGGCAGCAGCAACAGCACGCCGGGCGGGAGCGGTCGCTGCGGCAGCTCGCCGTCGACTGCCACCGCGACAGGTGCGTTGTGGTGCGCGGGGTCGGGGGCCGACCAGCGCAGCGTGCGGAGAGTGACGACCTGGCCGCCGGCGCGGCGCGCAACAGGTGTGCCCTCCTCGTCGAGCAGATCGTCGCCGTCCGCCCCCGGCAGCGCCTCCGGAGGCAGCAGTCCGACCAGCACCTGGTCGAGCAGGGCCAGCCCGGCAAGGTCGAGGGTCACCGCGGCCACGCGAGGCACAGTAGTGCCCTTTCCGCCGTGATCTTGACGACGGAGGCGCTATGAGGCCCGCAGAGCGCCTTTTTCGTCAAGATCACGCGGGTCCAGAGCGGCGCGGACCGACCTGATGAGCTGTTGCGGGGTCTTGAAGTAGTCGTCTGCGCTCACCACGAGGACCTGCCATCCCAGCGTCCGGATCGCATCCCTTCGGCGGTCGTCCTCGCGGCGCTGCTCCCAGTGGAAGGCCCCGTCGTACTCGATGACCAGCCGCGCCCCGAGATAGGCCAGGTCGACCCGAGCGACGAAGGCGCCGTTCGCGTCGCGAATCACGTGCTGCGAGGTGGGCCTGGGCAGGCCGGCCTGCACGAGCAGCATCCGTACCCGGGTCTCCATCGGTGACTCGCTGAGCGGGTCCAAGGCGCCCAGCACCTCGTCGACGCGACGGACGTGACGGATACCGGGGTGCAGGGTGCGATAGGCGGCAAGGTCGTCGGCAGTGATCAGCCCCTCGAGTGCCAGCGCGTCGGCGACCACGACGCGTTCGACGGGCGACAGCCATCGGGCGCAGTCGTATGCGGTTCTGACCGGCGTGGTCACGAGGACGCCGTCGCACAGTGTCAGGTCGGAGTCCGCCACGGTGATCTCGCGGGTGTAGCAGCCCATTCGAGTGCGGAGCCGTCTTCCTGTGGGACAGCCCACCCACACGAGGTCCGACTTGCGGTCCCACGCGTCGATGCCGTGCAGCCACGCGGCGGTGTGGCCGCAGACGAACGCCCAACGACCGAGCACCAGACGTACGGCGTCGAGTCGCACCGGTCGGGTCAGCTCGACGGACGCGTGAATCCACACATCGCGAAAGACACCGCGCCACGGCTCGCTGCGCAACGCCGACCGGGTCACGCCGGCCGCAGCCGCCTGGGCGGTGGTGAACGGTCCGGTGGTCAGCTCGACAGGGACGTTGGCGCGTCGCACGCCGGTGAGGATGCGGCCAGGAGCGCGGGGGACGCGGCGAGCCGTCCACAGGTCGCGGCCCTTCCCGCGGTGATCTTGACGACGGAGGCGCTATGAGGCCCGCAGAGCGCCCTTTTCGTCAAGATCACGCGGGTCGGTGCAGGGGTTGGGGCAGACTCGTCGGGTGGACTTTTCGCTGACCGAGGACCAGAAGGCGTTCCGTGCGAGCGTGTACGACTGGTCGGTCGCGACTGTGGCGCCTGGTGCAGCCGATCGCGACAAGGAAGGACGCTGGGACCACGAGATCTGGAAGTCCTTCGGCGCCCAGGGGTTGGCCGGACTTCCCATCGGTGAGGCGTACGGCGGCGCCGGTGCGTCGGTGATGGACTGCGTGATCGCCAATGAGGCGATCGCCGAAGGCGGTCACGACGGCGGCTTCAACCTGTCCCTCGGCGCTCACTGGGTGATCGGCGCCGTACCGATCTGGCTGCACGGCACCGAGGAGCAGAAGCAGCGCTGGCTGCCCGGTCTCTGCGACGGCTCGATCGTCGGCGCATGGGCATCGACCGAGCCCGAAGCGGGGTCCGACGCGGCGGGTCTGCAGACGAAGGCGGTCCGCGACGGCGCGGACTGGGTCCTCAACGGAAACAAGATCTTCATCACCAACGGTCCGATTGCCGGCGTGTGCAACGTGCTGGCGCGGACCAGCGAGAAGGGCGCGACGGCCTTCATCGTCGACACGGCGAACCCCGGATTCCAGGTCGGCAAGGAGCTGGACAAGATGGGCTGCCGGTCCTCGCCGACGGCGGAGATCGCACTGGTTGACTGCCGGGTCCCGGCTGACTGCGTGCTCGGCGAGGTCGACCAGGCGTTGTGGCGGGTCGCGTTCGAGTGCTTCGACTGGGAGCGGACGGTGATGATCGCCAGCGGGATCGGCGGCATGCAGGGCACGCTCGACACCTGCATCCGGTACGCGAAGGACCGCAAGCAGTTCGGCCGGCCGATCGCGTCGTTCCAGGCGATCGCTCACAAGCTCGCGGAGATGAAGATCCGGCTCGAGGCGTGTCGAACCGCCGTCTATCGCGCCGCGTACCTGAAGCAGACGGGCGTCGAACATCAGATGGAGGCGTCGATCGCGAAGTATCTCGTCGGCGAGTACAGCGTCGCCAACGCGCTCGATGCGATCCAGATCCACGGTGGCTACGGCTACTTGCGCGACTTCGGTGTCGAGCGCGCCCTCAGGGACGGGAAGCTCGGCTCGATCGGCGGCGGCACCTCCGAGATTCAGAAGCTGATCATCAGCCGGATCTTGTTGGGCGACGTCTGATCTTGGGCGAGGACAGACAGCCCGACGAGCTGCCGGAGGTGCTTCGGCCGCTCGCGTTCCTCGTGGGCACCTGGCGGGGCGAGGGTCAAGGCGCGGTCCCCGGTGGCGGTGCGCCGGACTTTCCGTACGCCGAAGAGCTCACGATTCGCAACGATGACGGGTTGCCGTGGCTGACCTACGCCACGCGGGCAGTGCACCCGGTGGAGCGCGAGATCGTGCTGCATGTGGAGCACGGGTGGATCCGCCCGCAACCCGTCGACGCGGGGGGCAAGGTCGCCGTGGAGATGGTGGTTGCGCTGCCTACCGGGATCGTCGAGGTGCTGATCGGCGAGATCGTCGAAGGACCGGCAGGCGCTCATCTGGAGCTCGCCAGCGATGTCATCGCGCGGACCCCCACCGCCAGCCAAGTGTCGGCGGACAAACGGCTGTACGCCGTGCGCGGCGGCAAGCTGATGTACGCGATCGATCTCGCGACCGGTGATGCCGGCTTGGTCCCGCACCTCGCGGCAGCACTGGACCGGGAGTCATGACCTCACCCTCCGACCGTCGGCTCAGGAGGCAGGCCGAGAAGTACCTCCGCGACACCGAGGACATGCACGCGAGGGACGAGCAAGGGCGCAGCGGACGTCGCCGGATCAAGCCGCAACGGGCGGCGTGGCGTCGTGGCATCCTGGCTGCCCTCGAGGCAGGCGTCGTCATCGTCATCCTTGCTGTTGCGGCGGGCGTGTGGATCCTCATACACGGGCTCGACGCCGCGGGCCGCCTCTCCGATGCGCGCACCGACATCCAGCGCGTCCGCGCCGACCTGCTCGACGGGCGTAGCGCACTCGGAGACATGCAAGCGGCGCAGCGAGACGCGGCGGCCGCGCACCACGACACCCATGACCTCGTGTGGTCCGCGGCATCATGGCTGCCGCCACTCCAGACGGTGCGTGGGATCACCACCGCGATCGACGAGCTCGCGAAGGAAGCGCTGCCCGACTTCGTGTCGGTCGCGCCGAGCCTGCGTCCGGCGACGCTCCGCATCCGGCACAACAAGATCGCCCTGGCGCCGCTCGTCGCGGCAGCACCGACGATGGAGCGCGCGGCGGCCGCGGCTTCGTTGGCCCGTCTGCAGGTGGCGTCGTTGCCGAGCGGGTGGCTCAGCCCGATCTCCAGCGCGCGCCAGAAGGTCCTGACGGAGCTCACCTCGCTCGCCGGAACCGTCGACGACATCAGCCGGGTTGCCTCCGCAGGTCCGACGATGCTCGGTCTGCACGGTGAACGGCGTTATTTCGTCGGAATCCAGAACAACGCGGAGTCGCGTGCGACGGGGGGCCTGGTCGCGGGCTATGCGGTTGTGACCGCCGACCACGGCACGATTCGCGTCGTCGAGCACGGCAGCGACAGCAAGCTGCAGGCGTTCGTCTCGCCGACGCCCGTGGTGTCGCTGTCCAAGCAGTTCGAGGCGGAGTACGGCAACTACCTCCCCGCCCAGAACTGGATCACCAGCAACGTGTCGCCGAACTTCCCGGACGCGGGCAACATCTGGGCGCACTTGTGGGAGGCACAGACGGGTGAGCACATCGACGGTGCATTCGGCGTGGATCCGGTGGGGCTCGCGGACCTTCTCGGCGCGGTGGGCACCGCGACGGTCCCGGGCTACGCGGGCGTCTTCGACGGCGCGAACCTCGCGACGTACATCGAGTCGACCGAGTACGAAGCCTTTCCGGGGCTCGACAACCCGCTGCGAAAGAACTTTCTCGCGGCGGTGGGGACGGCTGTCATTCACAAGCTGTTGTCGGGGGCGGGCGACCCGCAGTCGATAGCCGCCGCATTCGGCCGTGCCGCGGGCGGCGGACACCTCGAGCTGTGGTCGAGCAGGTTGCCGGAGCAGTCCCAGATCACCGGCACGCCTCTCGCCGGCGAGCTCTCGCCTACGGTTGCGCCGTACGCGTCGGTTTCGGTGGACAACGCCTATGGCTCGAAGCTCGACTACTACCTGAACCGGCAGCTGGACTACCAGGCCGGCGGATGCGGATCGTCACGGCGGGACTCGACGATCGCAGTCACGCTGACGAACAACGCCCCGTTGAAGGGACTGCCGACGTACGTCCGGATCAAGCAGCTCCAGGCCGGGGGGAATCCTGTGGTCGAGCGGGTCCCGAACAACAAGCTGTTCGTCTTCATCCACGCGACGGCGGGTGCGTCGCTGCTGCGAGCCACCCTTGACGGCCGCGTCATTCCGGTCGGGGCGAACGTGGAGCGAGGGCATCCGGTCTTCATGGTCCCGGTGCTGCTCAGGCCGGGGGTGCCCCGCCGGATCGTCCTCGACTTGTCCGAGCCCACGGTGAGCGGCGCGGCAACGACACAGGTTCAGCCGTTGGCACGACCGCAAGTCACGCGCATGGACGTCCCGCGGTGCGGCTAAGCCCGCAGCCGAGGCCTGCCGAGAGTTGAGTGTGGTGGCGACAGTCATGGGCGGGCTCGCGCTCGCGGCGTGGGTTGCCGCCGCCGGCACGCCGGCTGGTGGCTCGCCGGGTGTGCCCGCCTCCTCCGTGACGACGCTCGGCGCGAGCAGCGCCCGCTACTGCGTCACCGGATACGCCCCCAACGACGCCGTGACCATCCGCAACGAGCGCACCGGCGCGACGGCGTCCATCAGCACGAACAACCGTGGATCCGGCTGCGCCGATGTCCCGGTCGCGGTCGTCTGCAACGGCCCGGCGCAGCCGATCGTCGCCGACGGAACGGCGGCTGACGGCAACCCCGGTACGTCGGTGGCGCGGGCCGGGCTGCCCGCCGGCTCGGCGTCGTGCGGAGGGTCGGCAGCCGCCGATCGACCGGGAATCGGCGCCGGATCCACCCGGTGGACCGCCCTCGACGAGGCTCTGCTGGCGATCGGGGTGGCCGGTTGCGCCGGTCTCGTGGTGATCGCGGTGATGCTCGTGCGGCGGCGTCGCGCCACATCGGCCGGCTGATCGAGGGATTTTGCCCCCAAATGGGGGCACTGCGCATATTGCGTGAGCGTGCGACACTGGGTCGCACCAGCTTGGACGACCTGGACGGAGTGCGACCTTGGGGGCCTTGCTACGGCGCGTGACGCGCGTGCTGCTCCTGGTGACGATGCTTGCCGGGCTCGGTTCGCTCGCGGGGGTTTCGGCTGCGTCGGCATCGATGGCATTGCCGGCTGCCGGCAGCGGCACCCCGCCGGTGCCGACGTCGTCGATCACGCCGGACAACCAGCCCGGCACGGTCACCTACTGCGTGGACAACTACGCGCCCAACAGCACCGTGTCGGTGCGCAACGATGCCAACGGCGCGACCGGGCTGATTCACACCGACGCGTCGGGCCACGGCTGCACGCACATTGCGGTGAAGACCGCGTGCAAGCAGACCGTCAGCAACACCATCGTCGCGAGCGGCACCGACCAGTCCTCGCCGCCCAAGGCCGCGACCTCGCAGGCGACGTACAACGCTCCGCCGGACGCAACCCAGTGCGGGAACAACGGCGGGGGCAACGGCGGGGGCAACGGCGGCGGCCACGGCTGTAAGAACTCCGGCAACGCCCAGCTGAGCATCCACGTCACGCCGCAGGGCGGCACGATCACCGGTGACGCCTGTGGGTTCACCCCGGGCGAGCGGGTCGACGCCTTCGCCCACTCGCAGCCGGTCTACCTCGGCACGACCACAGCAGACTCGGACGGCAGCGTCAGCGCCACGTTCAAGCTGCCGATGGCGGTCAAGCCGGGTCAGCACACCTGGATCTACGAGGGCCGCACCTCCGGTCAGGAGGCCACGGCCCAGTTCCGCGTGGTCAACGTGGTCACCGGCAACGGTGGCGGCGTCCTTCCGAGCGGCGGCAACAACGGCGTCGGGGGCAACGGGCTCGCGTTCACCGGTGCCGACATCGCCGCGATGGTGGCGGCAGCCCTGCTCCTGCTGGTCGTCGGCACGTTGATCGTGGTGTCGGTACGCCGCCGGCGTGCCGCTCCTGCCGCCTAGCGAGCTCGCTGCGGGACGGGTCCCCGGTGGCGGGCGTTTGCCCGTCGTACCGGTCGCCCGACTAAGCCTTTTGGCCGAATCTGCCGAAGAAGCGGGTACGCGTGTGGCAGGTGTGACCAAGGCTGACCAAAGGGGTTGAAGCGTGCGCCGGTTCGGGGTGACGTTCGCCGCCGCGCTTCTCGCGGTCGTCGGCACCTCGCTGCCGGCTGTGGCCGCGACCTCCCCGACGCCGTCTCAGGGATCGGCGCCGGCGCCGACGGTCACCTCCTGCGCGACGCTCGACGTAGGCACGACCGGTGCGGCCGTCGAGACGATCCAGGCGATGGTGGGCACGCCGGTCGACGGCGACTTCGGCCCGCAGACCGCCGCAGCGCTGGAGACCTGGCAGACCCAGCAAGGCATCCCGGCCACAGGTGTGGTCGACGACGCGACCTGGGCGGTCATGCCGAGCGCGACGGCAGCGGCCGCCTGCGCGCAGAAGATCAGCGGCACCGGGTTCACCGTGAGCTGCGCGGTGCTCTCGCAGGGCGACACGGGGCCGGCGGTCGCCGTACTCGAGACCGCGCTCGATCAGCCCGTTGACGCGGAGTTCAGCGCGGCTACCGGCAACGCGCTCAGCGCTGCGCAGCAGGCCGCGGGCCTGGCCGCGACAGGAGCTACGAGCCGCAAGACCTGGAAGGCGTTGAAGCTCACCGGGACGCCGGCGTGCACGCCGGGCAGCACCACGCCAGCTCTGCCGAAGGACTACGAGCAGCAGCAGAAGGTCCGCAAGCGCGTGGCGCAGCTCGCGGCGGATCTGCTGCAGCAGCCCGGTACGACGACCAACAAGATCGCCCGTGCCGCAGTGGCCTACGAGAAGAGGCAGATCGGCAAGCCCTACGTGTACGGCGCCGCCGGCCCGAAGTCCTACGACTGCTCCGGGCTGCAGATGAGGTCCTACCTGCACGCCGGGCTCACGTTGCCCCGGGTGGCGGCCGACCAGTATGCCTCGTCGGGCCCGACGTACCCGCTGGACCAGGCGCAGGCCGGTGACCTGCTGTTCTTCGCCAGCGACGTGCTCCAGCCCGCGACGATCTACCACGTTGCGATGTACCTCGGCGGCGGGCAGGTGCTGGATGCCCCGCACACCGGCGCGAACGTCGGGATCCAGCCGCTCTGGACGACGGACTTGCTGCCGCTCGTCGTGCGGCCGGCGGCCGGCGTGACGCTTCCGGTCCAGACGGGGACCACGGGCTGGACCGTGACCCAGCTCCAGCAGGCGCTCAACCGCCACGGCGCACACCTGGCCGTGGACGGCGGCTACGGACCGGCTACCCAAACGGCGGTGCAGGTCTGGCAAGGGGCACACCAGATCGCCGCCGACGGCGTCGTCCGGCTGAAAACCTGGCTCTCGCTCGGCTGAGCGCGCCCGAAACCGCGAAAAAAAGAGGCCTCCGGGCCGTTTCCGCGCCGCGGTGCGACGCGGGCCGGTTGGACTGGAACCGGCGGCCCGGAGGCGCGATGACTGCCGATATTCGCCGTACGCCGTCTCCTGCCATCCAGTGGATGGGACCGGCGGCGAGTGGCTCGCTACCTGCTCGAGGCGGCGACTAACGGACAGTCACCTCACGAGTCCGACGTCTACACAATGGTCTGGACCACCTCCCTTCCCGTGTGCGGTCCACCGTAGCGCCGACACGACGCCTCGCCAGCGAAATATTGGTCGGCGGCCCGGAGAGGGTTGAAGAGGGATACCTGCGGGGACTTGGTTCTAGGCCGAATAGCCTGTACCGTCCTTGAGCAGGCGGGCGGCTACGTTAGACTTGCTCAGCCGCCCAACTATTCAGTTTTTCCGAGGACGGGGACTCCATGCCGAAGCTACGCCCGACTGTCATGAGTGTGGCGATCGCCGCGCTCCTGCCCGCAAGCGCCGCAGTGTACGCCGCGACGGCTTCGGCTTCTCCGTCGCACGTGGTCGACCACCCGACGGTTGCGCTGAAGTCCGTGTCGGCGCACGGCGTGTTCCGGCCGGCATACCCGCCGCCGCCGCCGCCGACCACCACGCCGCCGACCCCCACGCCAACTCCCACCCCCACGCAGACCGTGACCGCTACGGCTTCGCCGACCGCGACGCCGACGGTGACGGCTACGGCTACCGCCACGGCTACCGCGACGGTGACGACGACGCCCACCCCGCCGCCGCCGGTTCACATCGTTGTCGGCACGGGTGACGGCAAGACCCATCCGGGCGGCCACGTCGCCGTCAAGCTGGGCAAGCACTTCAGGCCTGGCTCGCTGATCACGATCGTCATCCACGGCCCGCACGGGTACACCAAGACCGTGACGCGGCACGCCGGATCCAAGGGCGGTCTGCACGCCTCGGTGCACATCGGCAAGCACGCCCCGAAGGGCCACTACACCGTCAGCGTGAGCGGCCACCGCCACGGCCACAAGGTCAAGGGCACGGGCGACTTCAAGGTGAAGAAGTAGTCCGCTCGCTACCGAGCGACCTCTAGTTAGGGTGGGGGCCGGCACCGAAAGGTGCCGGCCCCCACGACTTTCTCGCGGTGACGACGGTTGACCGCGCCCGGCGCCCACGACGGAGCATCCGTCAGCCTGCCGGTGGAGGCGGTGCGGGAGGCGGGCGCAGCTCGAAGCCGCTGAGGCGGGTCCTGCTGCTCGCCGTCCTGGTGCTGGTGGTCGGTGCGGTCTGGATCGCGGTCACCGGGCTGCTCGCCCGGTCCGAACTCGAAGCACTTCGTCGAGACGTCGGTCGGCTGCGGGTCGACCTCGTCGCGGGCAACGTCACGGCAGTCCATCGTGACCTCGCTGCGGCGCAGGCCAAGGCGGCGGCGGCTCACTCGCGCACGAGCGGCCCGGCCTGGTGGGTCGGGGGACATCTGCCGGTCGCGCGCGACCCGCTCCAGACGATCAGGGCGATCGCCCTCACCGGCCACGGGCTCAGCCGGACCGCCCTACCGGAGGTGGTTGCCGGCGGAGTCGCGCTGGACCCGCAGAAGCTGCGGGTGGGGCCCGACCGGATCGACCTCGCCCGGTTGCAACAGGCCGGCCCATCGCTGGCACGTGCACTCCCGAACGTGAGCGCTGCCCGCCGGGAGGTGGGCGCTGTCCCACAAGATCCACATCCCGAACGACGCTCCCAAAGGGCCACCACACGGTCAGCATCAACGGTCATAACGGCCACCACCACGTGAAGGGCTCGCCCGGTTTCAAGGTCGCGGAGCACGGCTGACCTGACTGATCGTCGTTAGTGTGGGGGTCGGCACCGAAAGGTGCCGGCCCCCACTTCTTTCTCGAGGTGAACCTTCCGTTGACTTCTTCCGGTGACGACGGCCCGCCGGTATCCGAGCCGCCCGCCGGGCGAGGCTCGAGGCGGCGGGCGAGCAGCGGCCGGAGATGGCGGACGCGAGGGCTGGCGGCGCTCGTCCTCGTCGTCCTGGTAGGCGCGATCTGGATCGTGGTGACCGCGTGGCGAGCTCGCGCGGATCTCGAGGCGTTGCGGCACGACGTGTCGAGGTTGCGTGCCGACCTGGTAGCGGGGCAGGTCGCCAACGTCCAGCGGGACCTTTCCGCCGCCCAGGTAAAGGCCGCGGCCGCCCATGCGCGTACGACGGGCCCGGCGTGGTGGGTCGGTGCCCACATTCCCGGTCTGCGGGCCGCCCTCGGAACGATCCGCGCGATCGCCTTGACGGGTCACACGCTCAGCCGCGACGCGCTTCCGCAGGTCGTGGCGGGTGGGGTCGCCCTGGATCCGAAGCAACTGCGAACCGGACCGGACCGGATCGACCTCGCTCGACTGCAGCAGGCTGGCCCGCCTCTGGCCCGTGCCCTGCCCGCCGTGGTCGCTGCCCGTCAGAACATCGCCGCTCAGCCCGGCAGCTGGTTGGGTCCGGTCGCGAATGGGCGAAGGGCGCTGCTCAGGCAGCTGACCTCGCTGGAGGGAACGTTGCACGATACCGTCCTCGCGACCCGGCTGATGCCCACGATGCTGGGTGGCGGGGCCCCCCGCACCTACCTCGTGGTCTTCGAAGGCGACAACGAAGCGCGGGCAATCGGGGGGATCCTCGGTGGCTACGGCATCCTCAGCGCGCACGACGGCCATATGCAGTTCCGCACCTTCGGCAGCGACCGGGACTTTCACGGTGTGACCGCGCAGGTCAACCTCGGCCGCCAGTTCGAGGCCGCCTACGGCGGCACGGACCCGTACCGCGCCGTCCAGGACGCCGACGTCAGCCCGCATTTCCCCAACGCGGCGAAGATCTGGTCGTCGATGGCGGAACAGCGGCTGGGCACGCCCATCGACGGCGTGATCGCGCTCGACCCGGTGGCCCTGGCGCGAGTGCTGGCGGTCATCGGCCCGGTGCGCACGCCAGACGGTACGACGCTCACCGGCAAGAATCTCGTCCGGACGTTGGACGTCGACGTGTATCGGCGCTTCGACTCCGGGTCGCGCGCCGTGGACACGCCGGCGCGCAAGGCGTTCTTCGTGTCCGCGGCGAAGGCGGTCACCCAGGCGGTGCTGCACCGCGCAATCAACTCGACCAAGCTTCTGCACGCATTGGCGCGGTCCGCCGGCGAACGTCGGCTGCTGGTCTACAGCGCGAACCACCAAGAGGAGACCCAGCTTGCGACTACACCGCTAGCGGGAATCCTGCCGCGGACCACTCGGCCGTTCGCTCAGCTTGTCGTCACGGACGATTCCGGCACGAAGCTGAGCTACTTCCTAGATCGCTCGCTCACCTACGAGCGTTCGACCTGCGGACCAACGGTTTCCACCGTCACCGTTGAGTTGCATAACAACGCATCGAGTGCGGGCTTGCCGGCCTACATGACCCGGGGAGTCCAGTGGGGCGATGCGCCGCACCCGCCCGGTTCCGAACTGCTCACCGTCAGCTTCTACGCCACGCAAGGATCAACCCTGGCCAACGTGACCCGCGACGGCCAGCCCTACGGCAGGTACACCGCCATCGATCGAGGGCACCCGATTACCGAAACGTCGGTCACCCTCCCCCCGGGCGGTAGCACTCAGATGGTGTTCACCGTCAACGAGCCGGCCGCGACCGGGCCGGTAGTGCTGCCGGTCCAGCCGCTTGCGCGGCCGATGGCCGTGCGGGTAGACGCGCCTAGCTGCTAGTCGAGGAATCACTGATCAGCGTGGGTTCCTGACTGACCAGGTTCAGTACTTCGTCGAGGTCGCGGCTGTCGCAACCAGCTCAACCGACGGAGCGGCCACCGTCGCCGCCCTCCCCGGCCTCGGGGTGCGGCGCTGGATATGGCGACAGCGGCGGCGTCAACCCGTTGGACGAGGGGTTTTGGGTCTCCCAGTGAGCTGTGAGACCCGGCGACTGGCCGCCGGCGGACGCGGGGGGACCGAGCGGAATCGATCGACCTGGTGCTTGCTCACTGTGGGGCGAGGGCTCAGATGGCAGCGTCGAGGCGGCTGCGGACTCGGGTCGCGATTCGGCGTCGCGGTTGTCATTGCTCGACGGGGAGGCCGCCGCGACGCTCACAGGGTTCGCCGCTTGCTCGTCCTGGCTGCTGCTTGGGCTATCCCGACCGTCTGGCGGAAGCGCGGGCTCGGGTCGCGCGAGCGTGGTCGTTCGGGCTGGCTGCAGCGCCGATTCCGCAGCCTTGGTCTGGTTGCGGTAACTGTAGGCGTAGCCGTAGTAATAGGCCTCCGGGCCCTTTGCCGGTGCGAAGTTGAGTACGCCGCCAAGGATCCGCGCGCCGACAGCCTCCAGCGCCTGGGCAGAGTGCTCGAGCTGCTCGCGGCGGGTCTTGCCATGGTGGACGACCATCACCGCGCCCGTTGTCTCCACGGCCAGCACCGCTGCGTCCGTCACGGGCAGCAGAGGAGGGGCGTCCAGCAAGACGATGTCGTAGCGCTGTTCGAGTGAGTGCAGCAGGTCTGCCATGCCGCGCGAGCCGAGCAGCTCGCTCGGGTTGGGAGGCGTCGGGCCGCTGGGCATCACGTCGAGCAGCCCCTCCGGACCCCAGCGCTGAACGGCCTCGTCGAACTCGACCGCCCCTATCAGGACGCTGGTCAGGCCCACGCTGTTGTCGATTCCCATGTACAAGCCGACCCGCGGCCGACGGAGATCTGCCTCCATCAGAAGGACCCGCATTCCAGTGTGGGCCAGGGTGATCGCGAGGTTGCAGATCGTCGTGGTCTTGCCCTCGCCGGGCACCGAGCTCGTGCACACGATCGAGCGCAGCGGCGTGTCGATGTCAACGAACTGGAGATTCGTACGTAACTGCCGGAAAGCCTCAGCTCGCGTGCCCTGGAGGCCCTCGATGACGACGAGCGGGCGGTCCTTAGCACCTGGATCGAAAGCGATGACGCCGATAGCGCTGCGGCCCGTCGCCTTCTGCACGTCATCGGGTGTCTTGATCGTATTGTCGAGGGTCTCCCGCAGAACGGCGCCGGCGAGACCCACGATCAGCCCGACCGCGACGCCGATACCTATGTCAAGTGGCAGCTTGGGTGAAACGGGCGACGCCGGGGTGGTGGCCTCCTTCACGACCGTGATCTTGACGGGCGGGGTCGCGTGGCTCTGGGTAGCCTCCAGGCTGGTGACGAAGTTGGCAAACTCGTCACTGACGGCGTTTGCAAGCTGGGCAGCCCGGCTGGCGGAGGTGTCCGTGACACTGACGTTGATGAGGACCGTGTTGGCTGGTGCGGTTGCCTTGACCTCCTTGCTGATGCGGCTGCCTGACAGCCCGATGTTCAAACGCGAGGCCACCGCGTCGGTGATCCTGCGGCTGTCGATGATGTCGGCGTAAGACTGCACCCGGTCCTCGCTGAACTGCGCTCCCTCTTGAAGTGCGCTCGCCAGTCCGCCGGTGTCGGTGGCGCTCACGAAGAGTTGTGCGGTAGCTCGATACTTCGGTGTCTCGAGTACGGCGACGCTAGCCGCGGCGATAGTTCCGACAAGCAGACACGCCAACACGAGGCGCCAACGCTTACGGAGTATCAGTAAGTAATCGGTGAGTTCCACGCCGCTCTCCTCAGCGCCCCGGGACGCGCTGTTGGGGCAGGTGGAAAGCCAGCCTACACAAGCAGGTCGGCTGACCCGGGACAACCCAAACTAACCAAACTACCGTCAGGAAACTACCCGCCGGTCTGCTCGTAATCTTGCGCCCACCCGATGATGCGCGCAGGGATCCCGCCGACGATCGCGCCGTCTGGCACATCCTTGACGACGACCGCGTTGGCCCCCACCACGCTGTTGTCGCCGAGCCGAATGGGACCGAGGACCTTAGCCCCGGCGCCGATCTCAACGTTGTCGCCGAGTGTCGGCTGGCCCTCGATCCCGCGTCCTTTGCCCCCGATGACCACCTGTTGGCGGATCAAACAGTTCTTGCCGATCTTGACATTGTGACCGATCACGATGCCGGTTCCCCGATGCCCACACCGGGTGCCTTCGCCGATCTGGGCGCTGGAAGGGACTGCCGCGGCGAAGAAAAAGTACGTCAAGGCGTCGAAAGCCCGCGCCAATCTGCGCATCCGCCAAGACGTCAGGCGTCGCGTGATTCGGTGAAATGAAAAGGCGTTGGCGCTCACGGTGAGATCTCCCAGCTCCCTGCACGGGTTCACAAACTACCCTTCAGGAGTGGAGTCTCGTCTGCGGGAGTCGTCGCGGTGGGCAGCGCGGTGCTCGCCGCAAGGATGAGGGACGAGGTATGGGTAGCACCAGCTGCTGCGCTCCGTACGAGCTTGGCCAGGCCGAGCGCCTGGCCAAGACCTTTCGTGGTCGCTCAATGGTGAGTCGCGGGCCGCGGCGGAGGGCGGAATGGGTTGTTACCGCCGGCCTCGTCGCGTGCACTGGTGCCGTCGGGGCGGGTCTTGCGAGTCCGTCGGCGCGCGTGGTGGTGGGTCTGTGCGCCGTGTCGGTGGTTCTGTTCGGATTTCTCCTGCTGGCCGTTCGACGGCCGGTCGTGGCGATCATGGTCGCTTGGGTCACGACTGTTATGCAGGCCTCAGTCGCCGGTCTTGTTGACGGGGTGAGCTCGTCCGTCGGTAGCGCGGTTCGCCTCATCGACGAGCCACTGTTGCTGACACTGTTCCTTGTTCTTCTCCTTAGGCGACTGACTTCGCAAGCTCAGCCCAGACTGTCGTTGGCGCCGCTGATTCCGGCGGTTGCGGTCCTCGCTACGGGGGCGGCATCTTCCCTAGTCAGCGGTCTTCACGGCCCGGCGACCCTGCTGGGCGTTTGGTACGCTCTTAAGTTCTGGCTCATTCTCGCCGTTGCGCTGTTGGCTCCCTTGACGGCCAGCGATCTTGAATGGTGCTATCGGATTTTTCGCAGGGTCGGCGTCATCGTTGCGATCTCGGGTCTGCTCGATTTCCTCGCCCCCCATGTATTCAGGGCGGTTTTTCACACCGGTTCAGCGCAAGTCTCGGCGCTTCGGGGCAGCTCGGTTCAGGGCTTCTTCGTCAACCCGGGAGAGTTCTCGACCTTCATGTCGCTGATGTTCGCCGTGACTGTGGCGTTCTTCACCGTCCGCCGGCGAAGGAGCGACATCGCGGCGGCGCTGTTGTTCCTTATTCTCTCTGCGTTGTCCCTGCGCCTCAAGAGCGTGCTGTCGCCCTTGCTAGTGATCGCAGTTCTAGCCGTCGCGGTACGCAGTCCGGGCCGGCGGGGCTTGGTGGCGGCAGGTGGGTGGTTGGCGGTAGCGGGCTTAGTGTTGGTGCCGGTATATGGCCAGATCCTCGAGGTGCAGGGCGCCAAGTACACCTCCGCTGCTGCTGGACAGACGCCGCGTGGAATGCTGTATTCCGCAGGGTGGCACTTGGCTAAAGGCCACTTCCCGTTAGGTACTGGCTTCGGAACATTCGGTGAGGACGCGTCGCGGCGGTACTACAGCCCGATTTACACCTCCCTCGGTTGGAACGACATTCATGGCCTGTCGCCGAAGTTCAGTGAGTATCTCACCGACACCTCCTGGCCGGCGGTCTACACAGAACTTGGGCTCGTTGGTGCTGCTGCGTTTGTGGTTGGCATGGTGAGCCTGCTCGTCCGATGCCGTCGCGCTGCGCGGTCACCAGATCCAATGCGAGCAACGGCCGGGACGCTCGCCCTCGCGGCGCTCGTTTCGTACATAGCGTTATCGCTCGGATCGCCGATGCTGTTCAACTCTCCGCAGACGGTGTTGCCGTTGGCTTTGGTCGCCATGGCAGTAGGGCAGCGGACAGGCTTCCGGCCCGATCAACCTTTCGGTGCGATCCGCCCGCCGGTCGCCTCGGAGCTGCGCGATCGCCCGCGGACTGTCGTGCGGAGTGTCTAGTACGACCCTCGGACGTTTTCCACGGGGTGCAGGGCGTGGTCGCAGGCTAACCGCGGTCGCTAGCGTCAACATGCTGGGGCAGTTGACTCGCCTGTTTGGCACGTTCGGCCTACTGCTGTTTCTGTCGCGCAGCATGGATACCTTGCAATACGCCGGCACGGTAGTTGTCTTCTCGCTGGTCAGCGTGGCCGCTCTGATTACGCGGTTCGGAGTGCCGACCGCCGCGATCCGTCTGATCGTGCAGCATCGCGAACTCAACGGGGCCGAGTCAGCGGGTCGCCTCACCCGACGACTTGGAGCGTTCGCTGTCACCAGTTGCGCGGTCAGCTATCCAATCTGCCTTTTGGTTCTTCCCCCACTCACCACCAGCTTTTTGCATCAGCCTGCACTGCGCCCCATCGTGCCCTTAGTCGCCGGTTGCATCGTCGTCGAAGGCCTGCAGATCACCTTGGCCGAAATGTGTCGCGCTCACCACCGTCAGGCCGCAGCAGCCCTTTTGGGTTACGCGGCACGCGCGGTTCTGCTCACCTTGTCTTGTCTGGTCGCCGCGGCATTCGTGAAGCTCACCGTGGCCGATGTGACCGTTTTCTATCTTGTTTCATCGGTCCTCGCGACGTCGACAGCTGCGATGGTGCTGTGGCGACTTACTCGCGGACAGGGAATGTTCCGCGGAACCTCGAAGAGTCGAGGGGACGGCGCCGCGCTCTTGTCACTTCGGGCGGTCCTGGCGGTCTCACTTCCGTTCATGATCAACGATGTGGCAATTATCGTGTTGATGCAGGGCGACACTTTGGCCGCCGCCAACGTCACCAGTGGCTTGAACGTGGCGGTGTACAACGCTGCCGCCCGGCTCTCAAATCTCTTGACTCTGCCGTATTTCGCCATCTCGGTGGCACTACCTCCGACGATCGGCGGATTCGTCGCCGCACGGCGTAAGAACGATTTGGAGAGGCTGCTGAAGATCTCGGCCATTGCCGGTGCGGTGCCCACGATTGCGGGCTTCTTCGCGCTGCTCGTCGCCCCAGGCGCGATCATGGAGCTGCTCTTCGGTGCCGGCTTCAGAGGAGGGGGAACAGCGTTGATCCTCCTGTCCGTTGGTCCCGTACTCAACGCGTCGACTGGTTTGGCTCCCCAACTTCTCGGAATGTCTGGACGGCAGCTCGCTCTGATGTATATGTCGGCGGTCATCGCGGTTGGTGCATTCGCGGGTGAAATCGCTGCAGGGCGGTCCTTCGGAATCCTCGGCGTCGCTGTTGTGTCAGGGGTTGGCACCGGCGCGCTGAGTTTGGCCCAGGCAGTTTATGCGAAGCGGGTGCTCGGCTTTAGCACCTGGGCGAGTCTTCCGCCCCGGCGACGCGGCCGACACCACAGCGGCTGATGGGCGCGGGACGGTGTTGGGAGACATCGTAGGGTGGGGGTCCTAGGTGGAGGTGCAAGTGGGAGGCGGGAATCTGGTGTGCCCTCGATAGCCCCAGTGATCGACCTCATGATTGCGGGTGGGCAGAAGTGTGCAACCAGTTCGATCCTTGAGTATTTTCGCGCGATCGACGGCGTACGGGCGCAAACCTTGCCAGAGATGGCGTATTTCACTTACGACGATGAGTGGCGCCGCGGGTACGATTCTGCGTTCCGAATGTACTTTCCGCAACGCGCGGCGCCCGCCGACGCAGGCTCGCGGATCATCGCAAAGCATGCCAACATCATGGCGAGAGACCACGCGTTGGCGCGGCTCTACGAGCATAACCCAAGGGTTCACCTTCTGGTAAGTCTGCGAGAACCTGTCGCGCGCGCGTACTCCGCGTATTGGTGGGCCCGGCGCGAAGGTATCGAGACGATGCAGTCCTTCGAAGATGCCGTGGCAGCTGGCCCGCGCCGGTTTACCCAACCCTCAGTCGCATCGACGTGCGATTACTTGGGGAACGGTGAGTATGCGCGCCAGCTGGCTGGGCTGATCACCCGGTTTTCGTCGCCTCATGTGCACGTTGTGTTCGATTCGGAGTACTTCGCCGCCCCCGATATGGCCCTCGGACCCGTACTCGGGGCGCTCGGGCTCACGCGCGGCGCTGGGATCGCTGCGCCGCGCGAAAATGCGGCGGCGGCTCCGCGTTCAGAACGGTTCGCTCGCGCCCTTCAAAACGCGCGAATCTCGAGGCAGATCGCTCATTTGATCCTGCCGCGACGCGTCACTCGTCGAATCGGGGTGGCGGTGACGAGTTTGAACCAACGCGAGATCGATATCCCACCCATTTCCCCGAAAACTGCGGCGCGGCTAAGAGAGCACTACCAGGCGCACGACGATGCGTTGCGGACAATGCTGGGTCGCGCGTTGCCTTGGGACAGCGAAGCACTCTAGGAACGGTGCCAGCGATGACGCAAGACCAGTCGCACGAGCACCCATGGGAATTGCAACAAGTAAGTGAGCAAATCAGATGGCCCGGGCGCCCCGCCCCGTTCCGCCGGCGAGGTGAGGCTCACTGTCGAGTTGAGTAGGCGGTTGCCCTGGAATGCAATCGGTCCTGCTAGGTCGCTTAGGTCGAAACGCCCGGGCGACGGCAACCCAATCTCTCGAGCGAGCCGGGCGAGTTCACCCGTTGGATCATGAACGAAATCGTCGTAGTCAAGGTAGTGCCGTCGCGTGTGTGGCCAACGCATGTAGGTGATGACTGCGACAAGACTCGTTAGCCAGAGGTAGGCATTTGCCGCCAAGAGCCCTTTGCGGGGCTGGTCGACATCCCTCTTTCGGAATGAGCGCACGACCTTGGTGGGGTCTCGCATGAGGTAGACGACGTCAACCTCTAGACCAGGGGCGCCTCGAAGCTCAGTTGCGCGCGCGGGTCGGTGTGAGGAATCGATGATCCAGGGGTTGGCGGCTTCGATAGCGACCGCTGAGAACAGCGCGCGATTACATCGGAGGTAGTCGCGGTGAGCCGTTGCGTCATTTCTACGCCGCGGTCGTAGAAACCGGGTTGAGTGCTCAAAGCGCCACCATGCGTTGTCATCGACTGATACGCCCGCTGCGATCATTCGACGCTTGACGGCAATCCAGAAGCGTTCGCGCTCTGCGCCGCCGAAGTTCGGGACGCCATCTCGCTCGGCCCAGGCGCCGAGCTCACCGGCGTACACGGCGCCGAGCGCTCGCGCCATTGAGAGGCCAAGGAAGGTGCTCCCACTGCGTCCCGCTCCCATGATGAAGATCACATGCGTGGGCTCAGCCTCATTCGAGGTGACTCCTTCCGGCGAGGCGGTGTTAGCAGGGCTGCGGTCGTGCTTCGAGGTCATGAGCCGGCCGCCGCGAGCACCTGGGAGACGATGATGTCGGCGCGCAGTTTGTTGACCCTCTCGCAGACAAGTTGACGGTCCTTACGAGACGCGCCCAGGAGTGCGTCTGCGAGCGCAGAAGGATCGCGCGAGCATATCGATCCAACGTCGGCACTGACCAGGCCACCCGTGTCCGATCCCTCCGTCACAATGGGTACGAGACCGGATGCCATCGACTCGACCAGAGTCATCGAGAATCCCTCATATCCCGGGTGCGACGTCATCAGGAACGTCCCACCTGAGCCCATGATCCCGGCGAGTTCGTTCGGCGGGAGCCCCCCGGTCACTGTTATTCGGCTCGAAATGCTGTCGGGAAGGGCCGCGCGAGCATCGCGCACCTTGCCTTCGAGGGTGCCTGCCCCCACCATCGTGAGCGTCCACGGGGGAGCGGGGTCTCGCATGACAAGCTGCTCGAACGTCTGAAGTGCAAGGATCGGATCCTTGGGGGGCTCGAGCCGACCCGCCCAGACGATGTGATGTGTGTCGCGCTCAGGGCCAGGGCGGAAGACGTCGGGGTCGTACCAGGTTGGGCTGCCGAGGGTGTTGTGGTTCCAGCCGCTGACGGTCGCGGCGTACTCCGGGTTGAAGACGATGACACTTTCGGCTCGGGCCGCGACGCGCCGCTCGAGCGTTTCGTGCAACGAACTGGCGTGTCGCCAGATCGAGTCTGAGTGTGCACTGCCGATGCCGCCTGACTGGCTATGGATGAAGTACGACAGCGGCTGCCGCAAAACCGCCTCGATGTAAAGCCCGAGGTCCATTCGGTGGGCCTGGGCCCGCGTAGCTGAAGGTAGCCGACGTCGGTAGCGCTGGGTGCCGACCGCGAGGCGCAAGGCATCGGGAACCACACGCTGTCGACCGCCGGCGGGATCAAGACGAACAACCGGCATGAACCAGACGGTGCGTTCACCGAAATGATGGCGTTCCCATTGGCCGAGTTTGCGCGTCCGGTCACCTGTTGCATCGACGCCCACGATCGCGAATGTTGTGTTCGCGTCGGCGTATCGGCAGAGCCCGCGAATGCAGGTATCGATTCCTCCGGGCGATCGCACGGCTGCGTCCCACTGGTGGATGACTAGCCAGTCGACCGCCGCGGGTATTGACGCGTTCGAAACCATCGTTGACCGCAGGCTACCGTGCGGACTGGATCACCGAGCGGTGAGCAGACTTCCAGCGATCAGCCGAACCGCAAATGGAACGTCGTGAACGAGGTACCGCCGCGCGAGACGGAATGGCTCACGCGCAAGCCGAAAAACCCATTCTAAGCCTGCGCGCTGCGCCCACTGCGGGGCGCGCTTCAAGTCGCCCGCCGCCATGGATAGTGCGCCGCCGCAGGCGACGAACCAGGTGTTCGGGAGCGTGGCGGACAGGCGACGCATCAGTTCTTCTTGTTTGGGAAATCCGAACGCGCAGAACACGATATTGGGCTGAGCGGCGAGCAAACGCGAGCTGATGTCGGTGAGCTCGGCTTCGTCCTTCTCGCATCCGAATGGCGGGGCATAGGTACCGGCCACTGCCAAACCCGGGCATGCTGCCGAGATATTCGCAGCGGCTCTCGCCGCGACGCCGTCAGGAGCCCCGAGGAAGTACACCCTGAGGCCGGCGCTCGCTGCGCCGGCGCTCAACGACCAGACGAGGTCGGCGCCGGTAACGCGCTCTGGTAGCCGACGCCCGCGAAGCCGTGCCGCCCATAGCAACGGCATCCCGTCGGGCACGCACAGGTCTACTCCGTCCAACAGTCGCATCTGCTGGCGATCAGCGCACAGTTGCCGGAGGATGTCGAGGTTGATCGTTGCGACGCGCCCGCCGACGCCCGCGGTTGCTTGCTCGACGACGTGGTCAATGACCTGCTGTTCCGTCGCGGCGGTGAAATCGATCCCGTACAGATCGGCAGTCGAAAGAGCGGCGACTCGCTGAGCAGGAAGATCAGTCCGAGGGGAGACTCGTCCCGCTAGGTGCGGCGGCAGACACTCCGGTTGCGGATGCAACTGGTAGGGTAGCACTCCTTCAGCGATCGTCATCGGTGGCCCCCGTGGCTCGATGTGGACGGATGATGGACTCCGAGACCGCCCTCGTCGGTCGCGGTCGCCGAATGTTCCGAACGGCGCCGGCAGGCCTCCGAGACGAGCAGAAGGTGCCCCGTCATCGTGTGTTCCCGCCGAACTCTCGTCGGAAAACCGCGCGCCGCACCGATTTAGACGCCCCTCCGACTCTCGGTGGTGGGTTGTGCCTCCCCGGGCCTTCAGCAGGCTTTCACGCCCCCACAGAGGGTACGGGCGAATTGCCCAAAAGAAAAGCCCACCGGCCGGCCGACGTCGCTCGCACAAATCGCGGCGCTCGACGCTCGTACGCAATACCGTCAGGTGCTCGTGTAAGTGTAGTTGTCGCCGGCGACGACGAGGCTTTGGAAGGTCGGGTTGGCCACCCGGATGTTGATCGTTCCTCTCGTCGTGTAGGCCGGGGCGGTCGCGGTGATCTTGGTGTCGGAGTTCACGGTGAACGTCGTCGCGTTTCCGGCCGGACCGAACTGGACGTTGGTGGCGCCGAGGAACCCGGAGCCGTTGATCGTGACCACGGTTCCTCCTCCGAGCGGTCCCGAGGACGGTGATACCGAGCTGATCGCCGGGGTGGCATACCGGTAGTGATAGGTGTCAGCCGTTGCCACGGGGCTCTCTCCCGCGGAAGTGAACACGCGGATGTTGACACTTCCCGTCGCTGAGAAGGCCGGAGCGGTCGCGGTGATCTTGGTGCCGGAGTTCACGGTGAACGTCGTCGCGTTTCCGGCTGTGCCGAACTGCACCTTGGTGGCACCTGTGAATCCAGTGCCGGTAATGGTCACGACCGTACCGCCGCCGATCGGCCCATAGTTCGGGCTCAAGCCAGTGACGGCGGGAATGACGGTCCCCACGGTGACGCTGTGGCTGACGGTCCCGACTTGGCCGTAGCTGTCGGTAGCCGTGAGCTTGACCGTGTACGTGCCGGCGGCACTGAAGGTGTGTGCCGCCGAGGCGCCGGTGCTGTCGCTCGATCCGTCACCCCAGTGCCACGAGTACGTGGAGATGCTGCCACCCGGGAACGGGTCGGTGGCCGAGCCGCTGAAGTTGGCCGGTACGCCGGGCGACGCTCCGGTCGGCGCGGTGAATGACGCCGTGGGCTTCATCGCTTTGAACGCGGTGACCCCGATCGGGGTGCCGACACCCGACGGTCCATCGAAGCCGGTGACGGCACGGCACTGGGTGTCGTTGGACACCGTGACTCCGGTTGAGCTGAAGCCACACGCGACCATTCCGCCGCCGCGACCGTTGGGATTGGTCGTCGAGTACTCGGTGTTCGTGTTCGAGGCACACGTGGTCTGGTTGTCGCCGTCGCACCAGTCGTTGCCGCCGTGGGCGAGGACGCCAGTGCTCGCGTCGTAGCCCTTGGTCACGTCGTAGAGGTGCGTGGTCGCGGCACGGGCGTGGCCGTAGAGGCTGAGCGACGGGTAGCTGACGCCCTGGGCGCCGCCCGCGAGGGCCCACATCGCCGCCACTAGCGGTGACGCGAGCGACGTGCCGCCATAAGTCGCCCAACCGGGGGCGCCGCCGCCGTAGTCGTAGGAGTCGAAGATGTCGAAGCCGGTGTACGGGTCCGCGAGCGCGGAGACGTCAGCGGCGAGTCGATGGCCGCCGCAACCGGTCGTGCTGTACCCGTCGACGTTGGACTGCCAGGCCTGGGCCGTGTAGTTGCCGCTGCAACCGCCGCCCGATGCGCCATACGCACCGTAGTTGATCCACTGAGTGTTCTCGGGCCCGTCCTCGTTCCACACCGCTTCGGTGTTACGGGTGGCGTCTGCGTTCAGGGTGAGCGAGGTGCCGCCGACGGCGACCACATCCGGCGTGGTCGCAGGCCATTCCGGGTGGCCGTCGGATTGGTTGCTGTAGCGGCTGAGGTTGATGTGGTCCCACGCATACCAGCCGTCGTCACCTGTTGAGGCGGTGATGACGACCCCTGGGTGGTTGTACGCGGTGAAGGACGTCGGGGCGTAGTCCTCGCGCCCGCCGTAGGAGTTGCTGACTTCGTCGGCACCGGCCGCGACGGCCGCGTTGACGGCGGCCCCCAGGTCGCTGTAGCTGTTGCTGTTCGCCTCGACGAGCAAGATCTTGCAGTTCGGGCAGATCGCGCGAACGGCGTCGACGTCGAGGCTCTCCTCGATCGACCAACCGCCGGTGTCGCTCGGCGCCGTGACGCTGGTCCCCCCGGTCTGATTCAGGACCGCGAAGGTCGACGACGACTCGGCGGGCAGCCCGTAGTTGTCGTCGAAGTGGTTCAGATCCGCTAAGGCGTTGGGGTCGTGGTAGGCGTCCACCACTGCGACTGTTTGCCCGGTGCCCGCGTCCGCCGGCAGCGAGGTGAGGCCGTACGCCGTCCGCAGGTCCGCCGGGGTGAAGCCGCCTGCCGGCCCTACGGCATATCCGGATCCGACCGTGTAGGGCTCCGCGCCAGGTGTTCCTGCCGTAGTGGGAACGCGTTGCGCCGCGAAACAGGCGGCTGTCCCCGGGCTCGCAGCTCGGCACGCTCGCTTGATGAGGCCGTAGTGCAGACCCGGGGCGTTGGCCGGGGTCGGGCCTGCGCCCCCGGTGTCGGCCAGGGCGGGCGCTACGCCGGTCATGGCCGTCGTCGATGTCAGCGCCGCGACGATCAACGCGTGCTTCCTGAACGAAGTTGGTCGCGTACGCTTGCCGGAACCGCTTTGCGGTGCAGTCACTGAACACCCCCATGGGCGGCCGCGTCCTGCCTGGGGACGCCGCGGCCGTTTGCCCGATCTGCTGGAACCCTCCCGTCGGGACACCGTGAATATAGCGGGACCGGCGGTGGTCCGCCCCTGTCCTCGGTGCTCCGTTCAGCCCACAGACGCCGCGTCGACGGCACGCATACCCTGGTCGGGTCACATGCGGCAAGGAGGAGACGTGACGCTGGCAGGGCCGCGCCGCTCTGAGGGGGATCGCACGACCTCTGGACAGGAGGCCCGAGTGGGCCGCTCGCTGCGGTGGGAGCGGCGGTACCGCCTTCAGCTGGTTGTCGGCGACCTGCTGATCATCCTGTGCAGCACCCTGCTCGCCTACCTCCTGCGTTTCGGCGCCGACTCGGGCGCCGCAGACCAGGTGGGCAACTCCAGGCTGTCCTACGTCGGGCTCAGCTTCCTGCTCGCGCTCATCTGGCTGGCGGTCCTGGCGGCCGCGCGCACCTACGAGATGCGCTTCCTCGGAATCGGCGAGGACGAGTTCAAGGGGATCGCCCGCGCCTCGTGGTGGCTGATGGCCGTCATCGCGGTCATCGCCTACACGTTCAAGATCCAGTTCGCGCGCGGCTACGTCGCGATCGCGCTGCCGGTCGGCACCGTGCTGCTGCTCCTCGGCCGGTACCTGCAGCGCAAGTTCCTCCATCAGGGCCGCCGCCGTGGGCGCTTCCGGCACCGCGTCCTCGCGGTCGGCGGACGAGAAGGCATTGAGCAGCTCGCGGCCGAGCTCGACGACGAGCCGTATCTCGGGCTCGCACTCGTCGGGGTCTGCCTGCCGGTGCCTGAAGAGGCCGCGGAGGTATGCGGCGCTCCGGTGCTCGGATCATTGACCCAGGCGATCGAGGCCGCGGCTGCGTGCGACGCAGACACCGTCGCAGTCACGACCGGTCGCGGCATGTCGCGAGATGCCCTGCGTCTGCTCGCCTGGGACCTCGAAGGCAGCGGCATCGATCTCGTCGTGGCACCGGCGTTGCTGGATGTCGCCGGCAACCGGATCTTGGCGCGACCCGCGATCGGCCTGCCTTTCGTCCACGTCGAGGAGCCCGAGCTGTCCGGGCCGCGGCAGGTGCTCAAGGCGACAGTCGAGTGGGCCTTCGCCTTCGTCGCATTCGTGCTCACGCTTCCCGTTCTGCTCGTGCTCGTGGCGGCGATCCGGATCGACAGTCCTGGCTCGCCGCTGTTCAGGCAGACTCGGGTGGGCCGAAACGGCAGAAACTTCACGGTCTTCAAGCTGCGGACGATGTTCGCCGACGCCGAATCGCTGCTCGAGTCACTGCGCGAGCACAACGAGGCTTCGGACGGTCTCCTGTTCAAGATGCGCGAGGACCCTCGCGTCACCCGCGTCGGGTCGCTCCTTCGCCGCTGGTCGATCGACGAGCTGCCGCAGCTGTGGAATGTCGTCCGCGGTGACATGGCGCTCGTCGGTCCGCGGCCGCCACTGCCCAGCGAGGTTGCGGCGTACGACCGTGAAGTGGGCCGTCGGCTGCTCGTCCGTCCCGGCATCACCGGCCTGTGGCAGGTTTCCGGCCGCTCCAACCTCAGCTGGAAGGACAGCGTCAGGCTCGATCTCTACTACGTCGAGAACTGGTCGCTGTCGCTCGACGCGATGATCGTCTGGAAGACGGTCTTCGCCGTCTTTCGTCGCGAAGGCGCTTACTAGCGGCGTTGTCGAGCCGCTAGCGTCGCTGCGTCATGTCCTCGCCACGCCTGTTGTGGAAGCTGCGCTACGTCCACGCGCGCCGGATGGCATCGGCATGGCGTCGCCGGACGCTGCTCGCCACCCACGGCGGCCACCTCGACCTCGAGGTCGCCAAGGGCGTCGCCATCGGGCCCCGGGTCGACTTCTGGATCCCGGCGCAGGCGACGCTTCACATCGGCCCGGCCTGCGAGTTCCGCCGGGACTTCTTCTGCGAGATCGCGCCGGGTGGCCGCGTCGAGATGGCCGATCGCGTGGTCTTCACCTCGGCCGCGCTGCTGCAGATCTCGACGTCGCTGACGATCGGCAGTCGCGCGGTCTTCGGCCAGTCGGTGATGATCGCCGACGGCAACCACCTCTTCCGCGATCACACCAAGCATCTGCTCGACCAGGGCTACGACTTCCGCCCGATCGAGATCGGTGACAACGCGATCGTGACGTCGAAGTGCACGATCCTCAACTCGATCGGCGAGGGCGCGATCATCGGCGCCGGCAGCGTCGTGACCCGCCCGATTCCGGCGTACTGCCTCGCCTACGGCGCGCCGGCTCGCGTCGTCGAGTACTTCGGTCCGGCTGACCAGCGTCCAGAAGGGTTGCCGAAGGACGTGTAGCGGTCAGTCGCCTCGGTCGTCCTGCGCCAGTCGACGCTCGTTCTCGAGGTCCGCGTCGACCATCATCTCGATCAGCTCGGTGAACGACACCTTCGGTGCCCAGCCCAGATGCTCGCGAGCCTTCGTGGCGTCACCGCACAGGTAGTCCACCTCGGCGGGCCGCACGAACCGCTGGTCGACCTCGACCAGCTTCGACCAGTCGCTGACGCCGATCCGCGCGAACGCGATGTCGAGCAGCTCCGAGATCGAGTGGGTCTCGCCCGTCGAGACGACGTAGTCCTGGGGGGTGTCCTCCTGCAGCATCCGCCACATCGCCTCGACGTAGTCGCCGGCAAAGCCCCAGTCGCGTTTGCTCTCGAGGTTGCCCAAAGCCACCGTCTCCTGCAGGCCGAGCGAGATCCGCGCCACGCTTCGGGTCACCTTGCGGGTGACGAACTCGTGTCCACGCCGCGGCGACTCGTGGTTGAACAAGATCCCCGAGCACGCGAACGCGTTGTACGACTCGCGGTAGTTGACCGTGATGTAGTGCCCGAACGTCTTCGCGGCGCCGTACGGCGAGCGCGGATGGAACGGGGTCTGCTCGGTCTGTGGTGACTCTCGTACCTTGCCGAACATCTCGCTGCTCGACGCCTGGTAGAAGCGGATCCGGTCCATGTGTCCCTGTGTGGCGATCCGGATCGCCTCGAGGATGCGCAGCACGCCCATCCCGGTGACGTCGGCGGTCAGCTCTGCCTGCCGCCACGACAACCCGACGAACGACAGCGCGCCGAGGTTGTAGATCTCGTCGGGCTGCGCGATCTCGATCGCGCCGATCAGCGACGGCAGGTCCGTGAGGTCGCCCTCGAGCAGCTCGACGCTGGGGATCAGGCGTTCGACGGTGCGCACCTTCGGGTTGTTCTGGCCGCGGACCAGGCCGTAGACGTCGTACCCCTTCTCGACCAGCAGCTCGCCGAGATAGAGGCCGTCTTGTCCGGTGATCCCGGTTACCAGTGCCCGTGGCATCGGCTCAGCGTAGTGACGGGCGGCGCGCTACCGGGGCCGAGTGGCGAGGTAGATCTCGTCCGGCGGTGAGATCGGGTGCCGCTCGTAGACCTCGGGATCCACCAGCAGGCCGAAGCGCCGCGCCGCGTCGGTCGGCAGGTCGCGCGACGGCTGATGGACGGTGACCTCGAATCCCGCGGACGCGAGCCGCTCGGCGAAGTCGCGACCGTAGAGGCGCACGTGGTCGAACTGCCAGTACTCCGCCGCGCGCTGCTCCGGGGTCGAGACGGCCGGGTTCTCGTACGTCGCAGACCGCGAGCCGTCGATCGGCACGAGAAGCACTGCGGATCCGCCCGGCTTGAGCACGCGGCGGATCTCCGCCATCGCCACGCGATCATCGGGAATGTGCTCGAGCACGTGACTGGCGATCAGCACATCGACGGTCTCGTCGTGCAGCGGCATGCGCTGCAAGTCGTAGCGAAGATCGGCGGGACGCTCGCCGAGGTCACCGGACACATGGCGAACGCCCGGCTGCTTCCGCAGCCACTCAGCCAGCGCCGGGTCGGCTGCCTGGTGGAGGATGAACGCCGGGCGATCCAGCGTGGGAAGCCAGCCGTCGAGGAACAGTCGCAGTCCGCGGTGGCGCTCCTGGGAGAAGCACGCACGGCACCTCGCGTCGCGCCGGTTGTAGTCCGCGAGAAACCGGCGGGCCTTCGTCCCGCAGCACGGGCACTCGACGGAGCTGCCGGCGTACAGCACGCGCCTTACCCGCTGCTGCAGTCTTCGCGGGCCCGCAACCCACAGCCGCCAGCGAAGCTGGAGGGGCGAGACGCCGTCGGCCACCAGATTTCCTTCCGTCGCCGAGCGATTGAACGTGCCGAGCTACGCGCGTCGCGCGTCGACCCAGAGGTCGGCGACCGCCAAGGGCGCGGTGACGCGGTGACGCGCCATCATTTCGTACGCGGACCGGGCGCGTGGCGACGGCACGAAATCGGTGTACACCCACTGGCCGAAGCTCACCCCCGGCTGGTCGAAGCCGACGCCGCGCAGCGACCGACGCAGCCGGCGGCGAGTCTGCTCGTTGACGTGCATGCGGTGCTCGTAGTCGTTTCGCGGGTCAGCCGGCCACGACCGACCGGCTGCTCTCGCCGCCCAGCGCATCGTCCGGTAGGTCACGTCGTAGATCGTTCGGGTCGGGAAGGTGTGCGCGAACAAGCGTCCGCCCGGGAGCAGCACCCGATGAGCCTCGGCGAACGTGGCGGTGAGCTCTTCGGGCGCGAGGTGCTCGATCACGTCGATCATGAACACCAGGTCGGCGCAGCCGTCCGGCAGTGGCAGCCGCCGGGCGTCTGCGATCGTCACCGTCGCCCGGTCGGCGACCCCGCGTTGCGTGACGGACTGTGTCGCGAGAGCAGCCGCAGCAGGTGAGTACTCGATGCCGACGGCCCACTTCGCGCCGTGTTCGGCGGCGAGCGAGATCAGCTCACCGCGACCCGCGCCGATGTCGCACACGGTCATGCCGGGAACGAGGCCGGAGCGACGCAGGACTCCTTTGTAGATGCCGGCCTGACCGGATCCGCCGGACTGCACCCACTCCTCGTGGCCGGCGCAGGCAGTCCGGTAGTAGCTCTCGTCGTACTCGTCCGGCGACACCCGCGGCGGCTCGAGGCCAGGCACGCGGTCAGTCTATGGAGGCGGCCACCGCTGGGTCCTGCAGCGCGAGAGCGAGCGAGCGCCGCCAGTCGGGCATCGCAGGCAATCCGGCGTCGATCCACTTCGCGCTCGACAGCACGGAGTAGGCCGGACGCGGAGCCGGCCGCGCCAGCGATGCGGAGGTCGTCGGCCGTACCAGGCTCGGCGCAACGCCGAGCTCCTCGGCGATCGCGACCGCGACGTCGTACCAGCTTGCCTCGCCCGCGGCAGTGCAGTGCCAGGTCCCTGGTGCGACGTCCGCCGTGCCAAGTGCGATCAAGCCGTGTGCGAGCTCGCGGGTCCAGGTCGGAGCGCCGCGCTGGTCGTCGACGACGTCGACCGCGGAGCCGGCGCGGAGGCGGGCGCCTATCGTGCGGACGAAGTTGGTGCCGACCGCGCCGTAGAGCCATGCGGTTCGCACCACGTGAGCATCGGCGCCGGCAGCGAGCACGGCGCGTTCGCCGGCGAGCTTCGTGCGGCCGTACGCCGACTTCGGCGCGACGGCGTCGTCGACGTCGTACGGGGCCACTGCCTCGCCGGCGAACACGTAGTCCGTCGAGACGTGGATCAGCCGGGCATCGTGTGCCGCGCACCAACGCGCGAGCGCGCCCGGCGCTTCGCCGTTGAGGCGAGCTGCGGCCGCTTCGTCGGTCTCGGCATCATCGACTCGCGTGTAGGCCGCCGCGTTGACGACGATCTGCGGTGCGACGTCGGCAAGGACTGCGTTGACCGCCGGCTCGTCGGTGATGTCCAGGTCGGTGCGAGCGGCTCCGACGACCTCGGCGCCATCCATCGTCAGGAGCGCGCAGAGCTCGTGGCCGAGAGCTCCACGCGCTCCGGTGACGAGCCAGCGGGGCACCGCGCGTCAGCTCGCCCGGGGTCGGGCCAGGATCACGGCGTGCGGCTCGCCGCGCCAGGCGGTGACGAGTGCCTCACGTCCGGCCGGGCTTCGCATCAGTGAGGGACGGGGACGCGGACCCCGGTATCCGCGTCCGAGCGGCATGAAGACGGTCCTCGGCGGCGCGAGCAGATCGAAGCCCGCGGCCGTCACCATCCGGGCAAGCCCCGCCGCGTTGGCCTTCCACCACCACGGCCGCCCGGTGCCGTCGAGGGAAGCCATCGGGCGCCGGCGGTGCCGCAGGGTGAGCCCGAGGTCGATGGCGTCGAGCAGCATCAGATGGCCGTCGGGCTTGCACACGTCGCGGACGCGCTCCAACGCGAGAATCGGATCGCGAAGGTGCAGCAAGAGGCTCCCGACGTAGACCAGGTCGAACTCGCCGACGTCGGCGGCATCGAGGTCGTAGACCGACAGCTCCCGCCGCTCGATCGACTGGTCGAGGACGCGGTTGACGAACTCGAAGCCGTCGCCCTTGCGCTTGCGGGCGGCGAGCGCCTCGACGATCGCGCCTTCTGATCCATGCGGCCAGTCCCATGCCTGCGGGTCGAGGATGTCGATCGCGAGCACGTCTGCGGCGCCGCGGCCGGACATCTGCCTGGCCCAGAAGCCGTCGAACGTCCCGACATCGAGGCAGCGACGGCCGCTCAGGTCGGGCCACGGCAGCTGCGGCGCGACTTCCCGCAGGTCGAACCATCCGGGAGTCTCGACTCCTGACCGGAGCTCGATCGTGTGGTACCACTCGCGGTCGGCGACGTAGGCCCGCAGCGCGTCGTCGTCGAGGGTCTTCGGATCGACGACCGTCATCGCGACCTGCACGACCTCATGCGGCGGCGCCGTCCTTCAGCTCGCGCCACCACGCCTCGTTCTCGAGATACCACGCGATCGTCGAGGCAAGGCCGTCGTCGAAGCCCACTGCCGGCTCGTAGCCGAGCTCGGCGCGGATCTTGCTGTCGTCGATCGCGTAGCGGCGGTCGTGCCCCTTCCGGTCCTCGACCATCTCGACGGACGACCAGTCACGGCCGAATGCGCCGAGCAACCGCTCCGTGAGCTCGCGGTTCGCCATCGCGATGCCGCCGCTGATGTTGTAGACCTCGCCGCTTCGGCCGTTTTGCAGCGCTAGCGCGATCGCGCGGCAATGGTCGTCGACGTGCAACCAGTCGCGCACGTTCATCCCGTCGCCGTACACCGGAACCGGCAGCCCGTCGATGAGGTTCGTGACGAACAGCGGAATGATCTTCTCGGGGAACTGGTAGGGCCCGTAGTTGTTGGTGCAGCGGGTGATCACCACGTCGAGTCCATGAGTGACGACGTAGGAGCGCGCGATGAGGTCGCCCGCGGCCTTTGACGCCGAGTACGGCGAGCTCGGATCGAGCGGGTCGCCCTCGCGGGCGGCGCCCTCGGCGATCGAGCCGTAGACCTCGTCCGTCGACACCTGCACGACGCGTGGAATCCCTGCGCGCTGGCAGGCATCGAGCAGGGTCTGGACGCCGACTGCGTTCGTCATGACGAACTCGCTCGCACCGAGAATCGATCGGTCCACGTGCGACTCGGCAGCGAAGTTCAACACCGCGTCATGGCCGGGAAGCACGTCGTCGAGCAGCGTCGAGTCGAGGATGTCCCCCTTGACGAAGCGATACCGCGGGTCGTCGCTGACCGAGGCGAGGTTCGCCTCGCGGCCGGCGTAGCTGAGCTTGTCGTAGACGGTGACGTCCGCGCCCCGGTATGCCGCGTATCCGCCGGTGAGCAGCGTGCGCACGAAATGGGAACCGATGAAGCCTGCTCCACCGGTGACCAGCAGTCGCACCGCGTCAGACTACGGTCGTGCCGGGCGAAGATCGAGCCGGCTGCCTGCACGAGAGCCCGTACCCACGGCATCATTGATGACGTGCGACGACGGGCGGTGGCGGGCGTCGCCGCGCTCGTCGGGACTCTTCTGCCGACCCTCGTCTGGGCGCCGCCAGGTGCCGCGACCTCGTCTCGCGTCAAGACGGCGAGCAATCCGGTGTCTCGCGCCTACTTTGCCCATCTACGGATCCGGCTGGTCACGGATTCGGACTGGGCCTCCGTGCAGCTCTCGCCGGGAACAATCCTGCGGGCTCGGCTCTCGGCTCCGGCCGGCTCACATGCCTGGCGGGTCGGCGGCCACGGGTTCGGTGTCGCCGGAGGGCCGGGCGCGGGTAGGCAACAGGCCACGCTCGACGTTCTCTACACCAACTTCGATCGTCGCGCGCCAGTGCGGATCCAGCTGACGAAGGGAGACATCGGCGCTGCACGCGTCACAGCCTGGCGGGTGAGTGGTGACGATGCTGTGCGGATCGGACGGCTGCGCGACGCGCTTCACGCCACGCCACACCGATCGACATTCGAACGGCAGCTGACGCTGTCGCGACAGTCCGCGATGGGCCTGCGGTCGACGGCGCTGCCTTCCGTCGACCCCAGGCGGCTGGTCCTGGCCTTCTACTACCCCTGGTACGCCGGCTACCGCTCGCCGGCGCTTGCCGACCGGCCCCGCGACGCGAGGTCGACGGACACCGCTCGGGGGGTCGCCTCGCTCACTCGCCAGGCCAAACGGGCAGGCGTCAACGGCTTCGTCGTCTCGTGGCACGGGTCGGCATCGGATGGTCACCACTTCCGCCTCGCGCTCGAGGCGGCCCGTCGATACCACCAGCTCGTCACCGGATATCTCGAGACGCCGGCTGCGATGAGCACCGAGTCCGTCGCGCGGCGACTGGTGTTCCCAGGAGAGCAGGTCTTGAGCTGGCTGGTGCAGCTCCTCGACTACTCCCGGAACCGGGCCTTTCTCCATTCCCACGGTGTCCCTGTCGTGTTCGTCTACCAGATGAGCGCTCTCTCACCGGCCGGCTGGCGGCAGGCGCTGCATCTCCTGAGAGTCCGCTACCACCGCCGGGTGCACCTCGTGGGCGACAGCACGGATCCGGCGTACCTGCCGTTCGAGTGGGGGGTGCACCGTTATGCGGCGACCGAGCCGGCCGGCCAGCTGACGCGGGTCGCCGTCGACGCCAGCTTGCTGGCCAAGGGTGGGGCGGTCCTCGACGGTGCTCGGCCTCGGCTCTACGCGGCTACCGTCTCGCCGGGGTTCGACGACCGTCGCGTCCCGGGCCGACATGACCGGGTGGTCAGCCGCCGGCACGGCGCGCGCTACCGCGAGACCTGGCGAGCAGCCCGCGCGGCGCGCGCCGACTGGGTGCTGGTGACGAGCTGGAACGAGTGGTACGAGGACACCGAGATCGAACCGGGGCGCCTGACCGGGGCCCGCGCCTTGCGCCAGACCCGGCACTTCACCCGGCAGTGGGAGCGCAAGAGCGCACCCGGCGCCGGCTGATCGCTGGTCAGACCGCGCGCGTGAGCCGCCGAGCGGCGTCTCGCGGAGCTTCGCTGTAGTTGTAGTCGGCGTACTGGTGGCGGGTTTGGAGCTTCGGTACGGCGTTGAACACCACTCCGACGATCCGGGCGCCGACCGCAGTCAGGCGGCGATGGGCTTCCGTCGCCGCGTTGCGTTCGGTCCTCCCGTGTCGCGCCACCATCAACACGCCGTCCACCTGCGACGCGAGCGTCATGGCGTCGGCGACCGGCAGCACCGGTGGGGCGTCGATGATCACGAAGTCCGCGGTCGCGGCCAGCTGGTTCAGCATGCCGTTGAACAGCTGGGAACCGAGGATCTCCGACGGGTTGGGTGGGAGCGGCCCGGTTTCGAGGACCCGCATGTCCCTGCCGTAGGTCTGCAGGACATCGGCGAGAGCGGCCTGACCGAGGATCACCGACGTGAGCCCGGCCGCGCGCTCCAGCTGGAGCATCGGGGCGAGCCCGGCGCGCCGCAGGTCGGCGTCCACCAGCACGACACGGTCCCCCGCCAAGGACAGCGCGATGGCGAGGTTGGCAGCCGTTGTCGACTTGCCGTCCTCTGGCGTTGCGCTCGTCACCAGCAAGGTCCGCATCGGACGGTCCGGGTCGACGAACCGAAGCGACGTTCGAAGCGAGCGATAGGGCTCGCCCGCCGTGGTCGAGCGTTTGGGTCCGAAGACGATGGGTTTGCGGCTCGACCGTTCAGGAACGATCGCGAGCACCGGGGCGCCGTACGCCGCCTCCGCCTCTGCCGCCGCGCGCATCGAGCGATCGAGTGCCTGGAGGAGGGCGATCCCGCCGAGCCCCACGACAAGCCCGAGCAGAAGGCCGACGACGAGGTCGAACGTCGGTCGCGGGCTGATCGGCACGCTCGGGACGGCCGCGAGCTGGACGAGTTTCGCCTCGACCTTCACGGATCTGTCGGTCTCGAGGCTCTCGACGACTTGCTGCAATCCCAGCGCCGCGGCGTCGGCGATCTGTGAGGCTTGCAGCGGGTCGGCCCGCCGCGCCGTGATCTGGATGAGGTAGGTGCCGGGGATGGCCGCGGCGCTGAGCGAGCCGGACACGGACTGCGGCGAGTCCGAGAGGTTGAGCGAATCGACCACCTTGGTGGCGACAGGCACCGACGAGGCGATGCTTGCGAAGGTGTTGACGTAGTTGCCGGAGAGGTTCTGCGCGGAGAGCACGGACCCCAGGTCCCCGTTGTTCGTCGGCAGGGTGACGAACGACGTGGCAGTCGCTTCGTAGATCTTCTGCTGGCTGGCGGCGATGTAGTGGCCGGCGGCGCCGCCGCCCACGAGGCAGATCAAGAGAATGATCCAGCGCCGCCTGACGGCGGCGAGCAACCACGCGAAGTCCATTGTTCGATGAGCGTATCTGCTTGGTTGCCCCGATACCGTCTGCTCGTGACGTTCGGCGGCGCGGTCGACGCTTTGGCGGCGCCCATCCGTCTGCCGTCACCAGGCACGGGGCGCTGGCAGCGGCTGCTGCGTGCGGGTGTTGCCGTTGCCGTCGTCGTGTTCCCGCCGTTGGTCGTGATCAAGGGCGGCATGGGTCTCGCGATGCTGATGATCGGCGCCGTCGTCGCCGTCGCGGCGGTTGCCTGGGCCGCGCGCTACCCAGCGGCTGCGCTCGGCGTGACGATCGTCTACGTCCCGCTGCAGGTCGTCCTGCTTGCCTATCTCTACAAGCTGGGCTGGCCGACGGTGATCATCAAGGACCTCGGCTATGTCAAGGAGGCAATGGTCGCGGGGATAGCGCTCGCGGCAATCCGCAGGCATCGTGAGTGGCGCCCCCCCGACATTCTCGACTTTGCCGTCTTCGTCTATGTCGGCATCGCCACCACGTATTTCTTGCTGCCGATAGTGGCCCCCGGGACCTTGGGTGGCCTGTCCACCTTCCTGCGGTTGTCGGCATGGCGGGTCGACTGCCTGTTCATGGTGCTGTTCGCCGCCTGTCGAAGGCTGCGCTGGTCGCCCGAGGCAGTGGCCCGCCTCCAAGTGGCCGTGGTGTTCGTCGGTGTCGTGATGGCGGCGAGCGCGATCTGGGAGCTCTTGGCACAGCACTCCTACAACCACTTCTTCACCGTGACGGTGCCGGTGCCGCTGTACCGGATCATCGTGCTGCACGTGAAGGACGTGCTCGTCTACTCGGTCGTCGTGCACGGAACCGTCGGCGGTTCGACATTCACTCGCGCAGGCGGCTTGTTCTTCGACAACCTCGAGCTGTCGTTCGTGATGCTGCTACCGCTCGGGGTCGCGCTGGAGCGACTCTCGCGTGAGCGGCTCCGGGCTGCCTGGCTCATCGCCGCGGGGCTGTCCGCCTTCGCTCTCGTGCTGACACTCACTCGGAGCGCCGTGCTGGGCGGGTTCATCGCGCTGTTGCTTGCGCCCACTCTCAAAGCCGGTGCGGGCGGCCAAGGTCGGAAGCGACTCGCCTTCGTCCTGGTGCTCGCGATGCTTGCCGTCTCGCCGCTGTTTGCCACGAGCACGTTGCGCCACAGGTTCGGGAGCCTGCTCGGTACGTCGTCATCGAGCTCGTCACAGGCCGCGCAAGACAATGCAGGGCACAAGCAAGGGATCGAACAAGGTCTCGAGGTGGTGAGTAGCCGCCCCCAAGGCTTGGGGCTCGGCATCAACCCTGCTACCCGGGGACGCTACGACCTCGGGCTCGGCATCAACCCCGCCACCCGAACCGCCGCTCAGGCTCGAAACCTCGTCACCACCGAGGATTCCTACCTGCAGATCGGCGCGGAGCTCGGCCTGGTCCCGATGCTCGCGTTCATGGGCCTGTTCGCGGGCGTGCTCGTGAGGCTGCGCCGTAGGGCCCGGGCGCCGGAAGACCGCGAGCCGATGTCAGGTCTGGCCGGCGGGATGTGGCTAGCCGGGCTGGCCCTCGCAGTCACCGGCGTCTTTCTTCACGTCTGGATCAGCTTCTCCGTGGCGCTGACGTTCTGGGGCCTGGCGGGAATCGCTGTCGGCCAAGGGCGCGGCCGGGCTGCGTCGGCCGAGCGCAGCTCGTCGATCTCCTCTGACCACGGACGCCAGAGGTTGGCAGCGGCCGGATCGCCGAGCAGCTCGTAGACCTGCCACCGGATGTCCTCGGCGAAGCGGTCGGCGGTGAACAGCTCAGCATGCTCGAGGATCTTCTCGGCCGAGAACGCGGTCTCGCGCAGCCGCTCGATCGTTTCCCGGATCGCCTCCACTGTCGGCGTCTGGAAGAACAGGCCCGTCACGCCGTCGCGCACTGTGTCGAAGTAGCCGTCCGCGGCGAGCGCCACCGTGGGCTTGCCGAAGCTCGCCGCCTCGACCGGCGTCAGACCGAAGTCCTCATGGGAGGCGGCGACCAGCGCGTCACAGTTCGCGTACAGCCACCGCATCTGTGAGTCGTCGAGGTTCATCAGCTGCACGAGGCGCGGGTCGTAGGCCCGACCCTCGGAGGGAATGGCGCCGACGCTGACGAGCCGCTCGTTCGGGAGGGACTCGACGGCGCGCTCGACCAGCACCGCGTTCTTGTAGCCGCGCGGCCGCGCGATGGTCAGCAGGAAGCCAGGCTCGATTCCGGGCACGGGGGTGGTCGGGCCCTCTGGGTCGAGACCTGCCGCGGGGTGCACGACCTCCGCGTTGATCTCGTAGTTGTGCCAGATCCGCTCCGCGACCACCGTCGAGTTGGCGAGGTACCTCGTCGCCGATGCAGCGAAGTGCCGGTCACGGTGAAGCAGGTAGGGCCGCAGCGCGCGCAGGGCGATCCGAGTCGGGAGGCCGTGGCCCATCAGATACTCGTCGGGCTGGTAGAGCCAGCGCGGCGGGTTGTGGCAGTAGACCAGCTTCGGGGCCTTTGTCGAGACGCCGTGGGCGAAGCCCGTCGTACTGGCGATCACGATGTCGGCGTCATCGATGACGGTTTCCCGCCAGATCCGGGGCAGCACGCCGACTGCCAGACGCGGGTTGCGAACGACGGCCGGGACACGCTGCAGCGCGCTGACCCGGACGTCGTAGTCCTGGAACTCGGGGTAGGTGCCCTCCGGGTGGTAGACACTCGTCACCACGCTCGCCCCGGGAAACGTCCGCAGGAGCGCGAGCACGACGCGCTCAGCCCCGCCGCGCTGCGTGAGGTAGTCATGCGCGATGACAACCCGAGGGTCTGCGGGACCGCGGATTATGTTCGGGCCGAGCGTCATTTCCTCTCATTTCGACAAGCGTCGTCGCTGCCTTTTACACAGCTTCGACACTAACTGGTGCGGTCCTGCCCCTTTAGGTGATATGTCCGCATGCCGCACCGGGCTGCGTCAACCGCCATCCGGGTACTTTCTCCAACGCACCGGGTGGCCGGTTGGTGACGCCTGCGGGACTTCCCGGTTCGCGAGCGTCGTCAGCGAAGATGGAGGCTGGTCCCAGCGCGAAGGGAAGGCATGACGACAGCGGCTGAGGAACTGCCCGCAGTGGCGCTCTCGGCGCTCAGCACGCTCAGCTGTTCAGTGTCGCCAGGGTTCGGCGGGCTCGGCCGGCACTTCGAGGAGCTCATCGAGCTGACCCGCGCGCTTCGGGGCGGTGACTTCGAGTACCGCTGCCCGCAACCTGACGCAGCGGACGTCGCCGCCGGTCTCGCGCGCCCGGTCACGGCGGTCCTCGGTGGCGGTCGCTTTCTCCTCTTTACGCCGTTGCGCTGGAACTACGCCTGGACGACGTACGCAGCCGGTAGAACCTTCGACGTCGCTGTCGCCCGGAGCATCAACGGTCGTCGCGACGGCCTGATGGGGTTCAGCGGTCAGAGCCTCGCCAGCTTCCGTCGTGCCCGAGCGGCCGGGTACGCGGCCCTCGGACTGCTCAGCCCGACCTGCCATGTCGATCACGTCATGGCCCAGCAGCGCGTCGCGATGGCCCAATATCCGGTCGACAAGGGCTGGATCAACTCGGCGACTCGCCGGCGCGCCCTGCGGGAGTACGACCTCGCCGACGTCATCTTCGTGAGCTCGCAGCATCAGCGCGCGACCTTCCTCGCGGGTGGCGTGCCCGACACGAAGCTGGTCACTGTCCCGCTGGCGTCGCATCCTCGGTTCCGGCGCCGCGAAGCGGTGCCCTCGGGCGCCACCTTCGAGATCGCGTACGTCGGTCGCTTCGATCTGGCGAAGGGACTGCCGGTGCTCCTCGACGCGTTTCGCGCCGCCGCCGAGCCGAGCTGGCGGCTCACTCTTCAAGGTGAGTTCTGCACTCGAAGGATTCGCCGCTACCTCCAGCAGCGGGTGGCCGGTGACGCCCGGATCCAGCTGGTCCCTGCCGGCGATCCGCTTCCGGTCCTGCAGCGGTCCCACGTGTTCGTGCACCCGAGCTACGACGATGGGTTCGGCTACGGGCCGATCGAGGCGATGGCGGTCGGCGTGCCGGTGATCGTGACGGACCAAACCGGAATGAAGGAGCGCATCACGGAGGGTGTCGACGGATTTGTGGTTCCGGCCGGCGACGTCGACGCGCTGGCCGAACAGCTGCGTGCCGTCGCTTCCGGCGTCGGCGCCACGAGCTGAGGCTGGTCCGTGCGATGAAGGCGGCGCTGTATCTCTTCCGCCTGGATGTGGCGCGCCCGACCGGTGTGCAGCGCTATGCCGTTGAGCTTGCATCCGCGCTGGCGAAGACCGAAGGAGACCACGAGGTCGAGTTCTGGACCGGGCGCGGCGCTGCAGGGTCGCCGGACGTGCAGCCACCCGGGTTGGCGGTGAGAACCCCCAACTTGAATCGACGGCTGCTGCACCTGCTCTGGACCGAGCTGGGGCGCCCGTCGTTCGAACGGGTTGCAGCCCGAGATGCGGATGTCGTGCATCTCCTTGCACCCACGATCGGGCTTCCCACCAAGCGTCCGCAGGTCGTCACAGTTCACGATCTCCTGCCGTTGCAGCATCCCGAGTGGTTTCCTCGCGGACCGGTTCGGCGGTTTGCGCGTTCGGTGGGAATGAGTGCCCGCAGTGGCGCAGAGATCATCGTCCCGAGCACGTACGTCGCTGAGCAGCTGCAGTCTGATGTCGGTGTCGGTCCGGACCGCGTTCATGTCGTGCCCGAAGGCGTGCGGCTCGACCTCGGTGCGGAAGCAGGCCCAGCAGGCGACCTGCTCGAACGCCTCGGCTTGCGGGCTCGGAGATATGTCCTCGCGGTTGGTCATCTCACACAGCGCAAGAACCTCGGCATGGTCGCGCAGGCCGTTTCCTCGCTTCCCGAAGACGTGCCGTTCGTCGTCGTTGGCGGCGACGGGCCGGGGGGAGCCCAAGTGCGTGCTGACATCACGAGTGCTGCGGGTGGCCGCGCCCGCCTGGTCGGCCACCTTCCCGACCGTGAGGTGCGCGCACTGTTCGAGCAGGCCGGGGTCTTCGTCTTCCCGTCGGTCTCCGAAGGCTTTGGCCTTCCGGTGCTTGAGGGAATGGCCTTCGGTGCTCCTGTCGTCGCCGCCGACGCGACGTGCCTGCCCGAGGTCGTCGGGGACGCCGGCCTGCTGGTGGACCCGAACGACCCTGATGCCTGGGCCTCGGCGATTGCACGGGTGATCGAGGACGAAGCGTATGCGGCCGACCTCATCGAGCGAGGGCGCCGCAGAGCCCGCGAGTACACCTGGGAGCGCGCCGCCGCGGCGACCTGGGAGGTCTACCGCAAGGCGTGCGCGAGGTAGCCGTTCACCACCACGCCACGTGGTGCTCGAGTCCGCCGCGGATCCGGCCGGCCCGGTAGGCGATGAAGCACACCCATGCGCCGCGTAGGCGTCGGCCGCGAAAGAAGCGGTCGATGCGGGGCAGGACTCGAATCCATTCTTGGAGAGCTTGCGACAACGCCGGGCGACGCATCTCCGTGCGGTACTTCTTGAACAGGCGGGCTTCGGCGCGCCCGTAGGTCCATTGTTGTCGAGCGGCCTGCCGGAGCGAGGACCGAAGCCGGTACTGCACGATCGCGTCGGGGGTGTAGCCGAGGCTCCCTCCGGCGCGTTGGATCCGCCAGCTGAGGTCGACGTCGTCAGAACAGATGACGAACTGCTCGTCGCATCCGCCCACGTCGAGGTAGACCGTCCGCCAGACCGCGAAGTTGGCTCCGATCGGGTGGGGAAGGTAGCCGTGTGCCCGGTACAGGCCGTCCTCGGTCGGGCTGCCGGTCCGCCAGTACACGGTGTCGGCGTCGTTCAATCCCGTGACATCGAGATGTCCGCCGACGTGGTCGGCGGACTGAAGGGCGTCCCAAAGGGCTGAAAGCCAGTTGGCGTCGACGACGTCGTCGCCGTCGCAGAACGCGATCGCCGCTCGGTTGGCGGCGGCAACTCCGACGTTTCGTGCGTAAGCAAGCCCGGCGCGTTCGTGCGCCCGCACCACCGTCACGGACGGAAGCTGCGGCAGCCAGGAATCGACGACCTCCAGCGTTGCGTCGGTGCAGCCATTGTCGACGAGGATCAGCTCCCATGACTGAAACGTCTGGCGGCTCAGTCCTTCGAGCTGCTCGCCGACTGTCGTCGCGGCATTGCGCACGCACAACACGACGCTGATGCCGTCGCTGTCACTCACGACAGGACACACTCGGCCTCGCTGATGCCTCAGAAGTGGCGGATCGGCGCTGTCGCGCGCTCTTATCCTTACACGGTGCCAGCTGTGACGGTGGTGATCCCGACGCGGAACCGCAAGGAGCTGCTGTCGCGAGCCGTCGACAGCGTTTGCGCGCAGACGCTGGCTGACTGGGAGCTGGTAGTCGTCGATGACGCGTCCACGGACGACACGTGGGAGTGGATCAGCGCGCACCCTGACCCAAGAGTGACCGGCCACCGCCAGACCAGATGGGCGGAGCGGTCAACGGCGCGCAACCAGGGACTCGAGATGGCTCGGGCGCCATACGTGCTTTTCCTCGATGACGACGACGAGCTGCGGCCGGAGGCGCTTGGCGTGCTTTGCGCCGCACTCGACGAGACGCCCAAGGCGCCGGTCGCGGTCGGTACCGCCAACTACATGGATGCCTCGGGTCGACGGCAGCCACCAAGCGTTGCACGGCGCTGCGTGCACAACCCGTGGCGCGAGGTCCTCGCGGGATGGGTCGCTGTGAGCGGCCAGATGCTGATGCGCCGAGACATCCTTCGGTCTGCCGGTGCGTTTCGCGTCGACATGGCGATGGCGGAAGACCAGGAGCTCTGGCTGCGACTCGTCGAATGCGGTCCGGCCGTTTTCGTGCCCGACGTGGTGCTCGATCATCGGCCGCACTCGTCGCCGGACAAGGATGAGCTTGGGATCGCGGTGGAACGCGAGATCAGGCAGGCGTTCTCGAACCGGGTGCCGGATCGCCGTCGGGTGCAACGGGCGATCGACGCCCACGACCGGTTGCGCGCGTCTGGTCGGGTCGGCCAGCGCGACGAGTTCCGCAGGGCGGCGGCGCTGTATTTCGCCGCCGTCGGCCGATGCCCCGCGCTGCTGTTCTCGCCCATCATGGGCGCCTCGTTGCGGAGGACCGCGCCGATCGTGGTTGGCGAAGCGATCCTGCCGTCCCGCTTGACGCTCATGGTGCGGGAGAGGTTCCGGGTGGCTCGAGCTCGCGGACACCGGGTTTGCGATTGACGTCCGTTGAGCAGCCGCGAGTGCTGTGGGTCAGCGTCGAGTCGCCTGACCGCAACCTGACCGGCGGCAGCATCCGGGAGGCGCACCTGCTCGAGGCGATCGCAACACGGGTGCCGACAGACCTGCTTCTGGTCGGTCGCCTGGCCGACGATCGCACCCGGGCTCCGCTGCGGCGGGTGACAGAGCTCCAACCACCGGCGCCGCGCACCGCCGGACGCAACCGGGTTCGGTTGTCGTTGTTGTGGCACACCTTGGTGCGACGCCAGACCGTGAACGTCGCACTGAACGGATCACATCGTCGCCGGCTGCGAGCGGCGCTGCGCAACGTGGCGGACGAGTACGACGTGGTCTGCATCGAGCACGATCGACTCGCGCCACTGCTGCCGAGCCGGCGCAGCAACCGATGGGTCATCACTCTGCAGAACCTGGTGTCGGTGCAGATGCGCCACGAGCTCGCGACTGCGACCGGCGCGCGGCAGCGGTGGGTCCTTCGGCGCCAGTCGGCGGTGGCGGAGCGAAGCGAGCGCTGGGTCGCAAGCCGCTACGACCGGGTGATCGTGACCAGTCCGGAGGATGCTGCGGCGTTCGCTGGTGAGGCCACGGTGATCCCGAACGGCGTCGACACAGACTGGTACTCGCCGACGCCACTGCCCGCGGAGCCGCGGCTGGTCTTCACCGGAATGCTGGGCTGGCGGCCGAACGTCGAGGGCCTCGAGTGGTTTGTGCAGGAAGTCTGGCCGGCCGTCCGCGAGCAGCTGCCGGAGGCGACCTTCACGATCGTCGGTGCTCAGCCGGTGCCATCTGTGACGGCGATGGTCGAGATCCCAGGGGTGACCGTCGAGGCGAACGTCCCGCAGATGCGCCCCTATCTCGAGGCCGCGCGTGCGGCCGTCGTGCCGCTGCACGTGGGGTCGGGAACGCGCATCAAAGCGCTCGAAGCGATGGCGAGCGGTCGGCCGGTCATCGGTACCAGCGTGGGTCTCGAGGGTCTGGCCATCGAGAGCGGCCGGCATGCGTTGGTCGCGGACGATCCAGAAGAGATGGCACGTGCCGTCGTCGCCGCACTCAGCGACGATGAGGTAGCGGGTCGACTGGCGACGCACGGGCGGCAGCTCGTCGTCGACAGCTTCTCGTGGTCAAGCATCGGGCCGGTCCTTGCCGACCTGGTCCTGCAAGAGGCGACGCGATCTGCTCGGCCGAGATAGATCAGGTGCGGAGGATCGCGAGCAGCTGCTCGGCTGCGTCGGACCAGCTCCATTGCACCGGCTCGGGCGTGGGGATGTGCCCCTCGAGTGCTGCCTCCATCGCCTCGGCCCATGCGGCCACGTCGCCCGTCGGCACGTAGACCGCGCGGTTCTGCGTCGCCTCCCGGACCGACGGTATGTCCGAGACGATTGCCGGCGTACCGCACTGCCAAGCCTCGATCGGCGGGAGGCCGAACCCCTCGTAGTGCGACGGGTACAGCAGTGCGGCCGCTCCCGCGAGGAGCGCTCGCAGATCGGAGTCGTCGACGTACCCGACGACGTGGATGGTGTCGCTGTCCGGAAGATCGACCGCGGTGAAGATCGGACGAGGAAGTCCGACGAGCACCAGCTGATGCGGACGAGACTTCGCAACTCTGAGGTGGGCGGCGACCGCGGTCAGTGCGTCCTTGCGTGGGTCGGTCCAGCCGACGATCAACAGGTAGGGCTCGTGCACGCCGAGCCGCTTCAGCGCTGCTGCCGTCTCGGCGGGCCCCGGAGCGACCAGCCCGGGATCGACGGCGGATCGGACGACACCGATCGGGCCCTTCACCCCTGCGCTCACCAGCTCCTCGCGGATCTGCTCGGAGACCGTGAACACGCGCTCTGCGCGCCGTGCCGCGTGCAGAACCAGCTCGCCGTACAGTCGCATCGATCTCGTGAACCACTGGGGGCCGACGAGCGGGGCCAGATCGTGCACCCACATCACGTTTCGGCCGGCGATGGGCGCGGTATTCGTGAGCGAGAGCACTCGGCGCCGCCGAGCCACCGCAGGCAGCACTGTTTGCTCCCACAGTCGATCACCGAGCCCGCCGGAGAATGAACGCGTATGTCGCGAAATGAGCGGATCCGGGATGCCGGGCGGCGCAACAACCTCCGCCGGCAGGCCAGCGGTCAGACCGGCCTCGAGGAGCGAGCGGGCGACGCGGGCGAGTCCGGTCGGGGTGGCGCGCAGGAAGCGGCCATTCACGACGAGGGGCTCGATCGACGGCTTCAGCTGGCCGCGAATCATCGACTACCCTCGACAGAGGTAAGCCCTAGCCGAACCAGAGAGGCACCTGTGTCGCGCTCCGATCCCGACCCCTGGGGGATCGATCTCGTTCCGGTCCGCACAAGACGGAAGGGTAATGAGACAGAGCCGCGAGGCGACGCGTCATCCATTCGCGCGGATGGAGATGACGCCGATCTAGTACGGGTGACGGTGCAGTTCGCTCGGGCGCTCGACCGGATCAACGTGCGGCTCGCGAGGATTGAGCGTGCCCTCAACATCGAGGAGACGTCACGGGCGGCCGACGCTGAGCGCTCTCGCGCTCCTGAGTTCCCTGAGCCGGAGCCGTCACGTCCGCGGACAGCCGACTCGGCAACGACCGAGCGGTTGCGGATCGCGTCTACGACTCCGTTGCGCCGAACCGGCTCGAACTCGGCTTCCTAGACCACTAACTCGACTGCTTGTCGCCTTGTAGCGCGGCGAGCGTCCGGACGGTTCTACGGAACTCGCGGTTGCGCCGTACGGCGCTCGGGCGATCCCACTTCGATCCGGGCCTGGCGAGCACCGTGATTGCTTCGGTGAGAAACGGCCCGTGCTCCCACGTGAACAGCTCTTGTGAGACGCAGACGAGCCCAGCGCGACGAGCTGCCGCGATGACGTGCTCTCCGGTGATGGTCGTCGACCGCCACGCGTAGACGTCGAGCAGCGCACCGCGCGCGACCAGCGGCCGCCGGATCCGTTCGGGCACCTGGACTGCGATCTTGTGGGCGAGACGGTGCTCGCCGCCGTTCGAATGGTGGATGAACGCCACGCCCTCGTCGGTGAGCTTCTTGGCGAGCTCGGCGACATAGGCCTCGACGACCTCGCGGTCGGCGTGGACGAGAGAGTCCCAGGAGAACGCGAGATCGATGCTCGAGTCGGCAACCATGTCCAGTGACGTGCCGTCGTTGACGTGGAACTCGATCGCGGGGTCATCAGGGAACCGCGCCTTGCACGCCTCGATGCACTTCGGTGAGAGGTCGACGAGCACCAGGTGATCGCAAGCGGGTCGCAGGAACTGGGTCACCCGCCCAAAGCCGGGGGCGATCTCCAGGATCGTCGAAGCAGGCAGGATGAACTGGCGCAGTCTCGGCAGGATCGTTCCGTACCAAAGCGTTGGAGTACCGCCGAACCAGTCCGACCACTCCTCGCCGCCGGTCGTCCAGTCCCATGACTCCGCAAACACCTGGCGGAGCTCTCCGATGTCACCCACGCTGAGGAGTGTAGGGCGCTGCGCGCCCGGTCCGTCGGTATCGTGACCGGGCGGCAACGGGACAGCTGTCGCTTGTCCGAGTCGGTGGCGAGGAAGCGTGGCGAACGACCTTCGTAACCTGATGGTTGTCGTGCTCGACAGCCTGCGTTACGACAGCTGGGTCAAGGCGGCACCGCGCGAGCTCGGCCGGCTTGGAAGCGTCGAGCGGCGGTGGAGCTACGCGACGTGGACGGCGCCGTCCCACTACAACCTTCTCTCCGGGCTGCTGCCGCACGAAAGCCCGCCGAACGTTCTGGCGTCCGACTACTACAAGCGGGACTTCGCCCGCTACGCGGAGCGGCTCGGTGCCCCGGACATCAACTTCGGCTCGATGCTGCCGGGCCTTTGGTTGCCCACGTTTCTGCGATCGCGCGGATACCGCACCGTCGCCCGCGTCTCGATGCCCGTGCTCAATGAGGCGACACTCATCAGCACCGGGTTCGACGACTACGCGCTGATGCCCAGGCACAACGACATGGCCTCGATGCTGCTGACGACGAATCTGGTCGAGGAACCGTTCTTCTGCATGCTCAACGTGGGCGAGACTCACTACCCCTACGCGCTGCCCGACGAGGACCCTTCTCGCTGGCCTCGCGTTTCGGGACTGCACGGGGTGCTTCGCCACCTCGACGAGCCCGCGGCCGAGGAGGTCCACTTCACGGACACCGAGTTCAAAGAGATGCACGAGCGGCAGATAAATGCGGTGACCTACCTCGATCAGGTCTTCGCGACGCTCTTCGACGCCCTGCCGGACAACACGTGGGTCGTGGTGACCGCAGACCATGGCGAGCTCTTCGGTGAGGATGGCTACTTCGGTCACGGCCCGATCATGCATCCGAAGGTTCTCGAGGTTCCGTTCGTCGAGGGCCCGGTGCCCCGCTAAGGGCGGCGGAGGTGCTGACACGGATGCCGAAGTTCGCTGGCGCAGCCAGACGTCTGCTGAAGGGCTCCGCGCTCGAGGCTCCGGCACGGTCGGCATGGCGACGGCTGCACCCGGGGATCGAGGAGCTGGGTGCGCGGTACGACGACCTCACCGTCGAGGTCGCTCGTCGCGTGCTGACGCAGTCCTCGAACTGCATCGACGTGGGGTGTCACAAGGGAGCGATCCTCCGCGAGCTGGTAGCGCTGGCTCCCAATGGCAGACATCACGCGTTCGAGCCGCTCCCTGACCTGGCCGACGGACTGCGCCGAGAGTTTCCATCTGTCGAGGTGCATCAGATCGCGCTGTCCGACCGGGCCGGTTCGACGACGTTCTTCAGGATTCCGGAGGCGCCGGCACTCAGCTCGTTGCACCCGCGCGACCACCCAACCGCTGAGCCGTTCGAAGTGACGGTGGCGCGACTCGACGAGGTCATTCCCGCCGACTTCCCGGTCCAGTTCTTGAAGATCGACGTCGAGGGGTTCGACCAGTCCGTGATCCGCGGCGCGCGAGGACTGCTGCTGCGCTCTCATCCTGTCGTCGTGTTCGAGATCGGACACACGCCGGCCGAGACCTGGCAGGCCCTGGCCGAGGTCGGGATGGCGATCTACCGGCTCGAGGACTGGCTCGCCCACCGCAAGCCGTTCCCGTCCTGCGCGGCGTTTGTCGACGCCGTGGGACCAGCGGAGTTCTTCTTCCTCGCGGCGCCGGCGCAGTAGCCGGCTCGGTCTTACCTTCCGGCTCTTGACCGCTCGACGGCAAGCTGGTGGGCCTGCGACGTCTTCGTCGCGATCACCTCGGGGGCGTTGACGGTCTCGATCCGCCGTCGTCCCGCGGCGCCCAGCGCTTGCGCGTCGTCCGGATTCGACAGCAGTGCGATGAGCTCAGCGGCCCACGCTTGCGGATCCTCGCTGTCGGCGATGCGGCCGGCCGCGCCGTCGCCGACGACGTCGACCAAAGGCGGGATCGCCGATACGACGACCGGCCGGCCGAACGACATCGCCTCCGCCGCCGTGTAGCCGAAGCTCTCCCAGCGTGACGGCACCACGCAGACGGTGGCTCGGCCGATCTCTCGCTCGACGACCGGTCGCCCGAACTCCTCGACGACCTCGACCGCGTGCTCGACGCCGAGCCGCGCTGCCTCGGACCGCAGCCAGGTCGCAGAAGTGTGGGCGCCGGCGTTGACGCCCGCGAAGACGAACTGCGCGTTCGGGACGGCCGCGAGAACGGCCGGCGCCGCCCGGATGATGATGTCCGGCCCCTTGCGCGGCTCGAACCGGCCGAGGAACGTCACCCTGGGCCGGCCATCGTCATTGGGCGGCAGCGTCGTGCCCGGCGGCTTGACCGGATAGGTGATCTCTCTGGTTGCTGCCGGGTCGAGGCCGAGTGCCGGCGCCACACTCGCCAGCACCGAGCGAGTTGCCGTCACGACGTCGGCTCGGCGTACCGAGGCTTCTTCGAGCCGCATCGCGCCGCGGCCGTCGAGTCCGCGCAGCGAGTGGCCCTGCCCGTTGAACCCGAACAGCTGTCGCGCCCCTGAATGCATCCGGACGACCAACGGCACCGCGCCGCGGAGCCCGAGCACGAGACCCTCGGCGCACCACTCCGGGCACTCGATGACGTCAGGCCGCAGATCCAGTCGCTTGACCAGCCGGGCGACGTTGATCGGAAGCCAGATGCGTCGCCACGACTCCGGTGGCAGTCGCGATGAGCCTCGCGGTGTGGGCAGGGGATGGCGGTGGACGGTGACGCCGCGGATCACCTTGCTGCTGGATGCCTGGCCAGGAACGACCGACAGAACGTGGACGTCGGCCCCGGCCGCGGCGAGCGCCTCGGTGATGACGCTGACGTAGGTGCCGATGCCCCCCCAACCAGTCTCCGGCGGGAGCTCCTGGGAGACGAACAGGTGGCGCAGCGCATGCCTCCCGTTGGATCCGTTCGCTCGATCTCGCCGCCGGCGAGCCTAGTCGACCACCGCACGCCGACGCGTGCTCGCAGGTACCGTCTAGCTGGTGTAGCCGCGTGCGTTGTGGCTGACGGATCGAGGAGCCAACCGTGATGCTCGCGAGCGAGGAGATCGCGCCTCCGCGCGTTCCCCAGCTGGTGCTCAGCGGGGGCGGCACCCCGCCGCTGGAGCTGATCCGTCGCACCTGGCAGGCCAGGTCCCTGTGCGTGATCCTGGCCCGCAAGGACTTCTACGTGCGGTATCGCCGGGCGGTCTTCGGAATCGCTTGGACGGTCCTTCTGCCGGGCCTGCAGGCGGTCGTGCTCTCGGTGGTGATGTCGAGAATCGCCAGGTTCGGCGTTCCGCACTATGCCGTCTACATCTTCTCCGGCACGGTCCTCTGGACGTATCTCAGCTCGGCGATCGGCATCGGCGGTACGTCGATCGTCGACAACGCGTCGTTGTCCAGCAAGAGCTACTTCCCGCGCGCCGTGCTGCCGCTGGCGGCCTGCATCTCAGGCGCCTACGCCTTTCTGGCTGGTCTGCTCGTGCTCGTTGCGGTGGCGGCCATCGACGGCGCGTATCCAGACCAGCATCTGCTGCTCGCGATTCCCGCCGTCGTGCTCATGGGTCTGTTCTCCGCCACGCTGACGCTGGTCTTCGCGGCGTTGCACGTGTACTTCCGCGATGTGAAGTACGTCATCAGCGCGCTGATGCTGCTGTGGTTCTACGTCACGCCGCTGTTCTATCCGCTGAGTCGCCTGCATGGCTGGTCGCACACGCTGGTGACCCTGAACCCTGCGACCGGCCCGATCCTGATGATGCACGCCTCGATTCTTGGCGGTCATGTTCCGGGGATCAGCGTCGTCGCGACGCTCGTGGCCGTCGTGATCTTGGGCGTGGCCGCGCTGCTTCTTCACTCAAGGCTCGATCGCAACTTCGCGGATCTGCTGTGAGCGAGCAGGACCTCCCTGGCGGCGCGATCCGCGCACAGGGGCTGGGCAAGCAGTTCGTCAAGTACGAGGACGCACCGACCCTCGTGCACGGGTTGCTGCGGATGCGGCACGGCCGGCGAGACCGGTTGTGGGCCCTGAACGACGTCGACCTGTCCATCGAGCCGGGCGAAGCCGTGGCCGTCATGGGCCGCAACGGCTCGGGCAAGACGACCCTGCTGTCGTTGCTGTGCGGCGTGACAGGACCAAGCGCAGGCAAGCTGCACGTCGGCGGACGGGTCGCGCCGTTGATCTCGATCGGCGTCGGCTTCCACCCGGAGCTGACGGGCCGGGAGAACGTCTACGTCAACGGGTCCATTCTCGGTATGACGAGGGCGCAGCTCGATCGCCGCTTCGACGAGATCGTCGCCTTCTCGGAGGTCGAGGACTTCATCGACACCCCGGTGAAGTTCTACTCGTCCGGCATGAACCTTCGGCTCGGCTACGCGGTGGCCGCCCACGTCGACGCGGACGTCCTGCTGCTCGACGAGATCCTCGCGGTCGGCGACCTGGGGTTCCAGATCAAGTGCCTGAAGCACATGCGAGATCTGCGCCGCCGCGGAACGACCATCGTCATGGTGAGCCACAACGTCATGCAGATGGAGGTCTACTGCGAACGCGGCGTCGTGCTCGACGGCGGGCAGCGGTTGTTCGACGGTCCGGTCTCGGAGGCTGTCGGTCTCTATCACGAGCTGACCGCGTCGGCATCGAACAACGACGCGCCCCGACGCCCCGGCGAGGTCCCCCTGATGTCGGATGACCTCGCCATCCTCGACGTCCGAGCGGTCGGACCGGAAGGCAGCCAGCGGGTGGCCTTCGACGGCGGGGAGACGATGCGGCTCGAGGTCGACGTCAAGGCATCGGTCGAGATCCTTGCGCCGTTTCTGTCGATTGCGATCCTGTCGCAAGAGGGTTCGGTCGTGTACCGAGAGCACGGCATCTGGGCGCCGTACCCCGCCCTCGCGGCAGGAGAGACCCGCACGCTCGACATCGAGATACCGCTGCTGCTCACGACAGGTGAGTACCAGGTCGCCTACTGGGCGGGGCGGGGCAACCCTCACGCGACAAGCGCCATCGACCTTGCCGCCGACATGGCGCAGCTCAGCGTCGAGAAGCGGCTCGCGTTCCGAGTCCGCGGCCGCCGGACCGCCTACGGCACGACCGATCTGCAAGCCAGGTTCGGGGGTCGGGTGCAGAACGCGGATGAGGTGGACGCCAGCCTCAAAGACAGCGATTGACCTCGATGCCTAGGGTCGCGGTTGTCGTACCGACCCGTAACCGCGGTCACCTGTGGTCCGAGCTCGTCGAATGTCTGGCCGGGCAGGACTGGGCGGGACCCTTCGAGGTGGTCGCGGTCGACGACGCCTCGCAAGACGACACGCCTCGGATTCTCGAAGTGCTCGAGCGCCGGTTTCCCGCGCTGCGAACGGTTCGGCTGCCGCGGCAACGCGGTCCGGCAACCGCCCGCAACCGAGGCTGGCGAAGTACGGACGCCGACGTCGTGGCGTTCACCGACGACGACTGCCTGCCCGATCCCGGTTGGCTGCGTCATCTCGTGTCGGGACTCGAGCATCTCGACATCGTGCAAGGCAGGACCGTCATCGCGCCCGGTGGCAGCCCGCCCGGCGCGTTCAGCACCAACGTCGAGATCCAGCAGTTCAGCCATTACTTCCAGACGTGCAACATCGCCTACCGCCGAGAGGTCCTCGAACGGCTCGACGGGTTCGACGAGGCCTACGGGTTCAGTCGCGGGGGCGCCCCGAACGGTGAGGACGTCGATCTTGGGTGGCGCGCCGTCGAGGCCGGGTTCTCGTGCGGGTTCGAGCCGGATGCAGTGGTGGGGCACCCGTTCTCAAGGTCGTCGTTCCGGCTGCGTCTGAAGTCCCGGCTGCGTAGTGCGCGCGTCGTCTACCTCGTGCGCCGCCACCCGGGGATGCGCGAGCACTTCCCGCACTGGTTGTTCTTCCAGGAGTCGCATCCGTACGCGCTGGTTCCGCTGCTGGCAGCGCCTGTCGCAGCCGTCCTGCCGTCGATCGCGTTGTCGGTCCTTGTGATCCTCGCGTCGTTCGGTCCCTACGTGGCCTATCGGATGCGGCGCGGGCGCCTCGCGGGTCGTCGCCGGCACCTGCCGGTCACCATCCCGGCGATGTGGGTGGTCGACGCCGCAGACATCCTCGTCCTGGCCGCGGCGTCGCTGCGGTGGACCACTCCTGTGCTGTGAGCCGGACGATCTCCGCGGGACTCGTCAGAGCTTGACCGCGAGCCGCCCGCTGTAGTCCGTCCGGCCGAGAAGGATCGGCTGGGCCGCGGTGCTGAAGTACTCCTCGACGGCCTTGCGGGCGCCTTCCCAGTGCCCGAAGTCGTCGATGATCAGAACCGCGCCCGTTGGCATCCGCGGATAGAAGTGCTCCAGCTCGTGCTTGGTCGACTCGTACCAGTCGGTGTCGAGCCGGACCAGTGCGGCCTGGTCGGCGATGGTGCCCGGGATCGTCGACTCGACCGGCCCGACGACGAAGTGGACACGCTCTTCCGGGTAACCCGTGGAACCGATGACCTTCTTCACGAAGTCGAGGCCGTAGATCTCGCTGTCAAAGGCATGTGACCACGGGGTGACGCCTTCCGGCGTCTGACCCCACGTCGCCAGCGCCGGCTGCTCGTACGGCGACGTGTCGGCGTCGGTCGGCTCCGTCATGCCTTCGAAGGTGTCGTAGAGGTAGACGTCGCGGTCGGACACGCCGAGCAGCTGCAGGGTCTTGATCATCGTGAGCACTGAGCCGCCGCGCCACACGCCGCACTCGATGAGGGCCCCTGGGATGCCGCGCTCATGGACGTACTTGACGGAGTCCATGATCGCCAGCAGTCGCTCGGCACTGACCATCGTGTAGGGGCGAACTTCTTCGATGATTCGCCGCTCGTCGTCGTCCAATACGCTGAGAATGTGATGCACGCCTGGCGCCTGCAGGTCTGCGGGCTGCCCGGCCAGACGCCCGAGTCGGCGGCGAAGGCCCCGACCGCGGAGCGATTTCATGACTGAGTCCTCATCTCGTTTTGTCTCGTCCCGCCCCGCCGACCTTCACGCTGAGCGCATCGGCACGCAGTTTCGAGCGGTCAACCGACGGCTCGACTCGATGATCGCCCAACTCCTGGACAACTGCTCGCTGCGTGCGGGCGACTCCTGTCTTGACTACGGTTGTGCCGCTCGACCTTACCGGCGAATGCTCCCTTCCGGCGTGCGATACATCGGCGCCGATCTCGCCGGCAACCCGGACGCGGATGTCGAGATCGGCCCGGACGGGCGCTTGCCGGTCGCGGACGGCAGCGTCGACGCCGTCCTCTCGACCCAGGTGCTCGAGCATGTGACGGACCCGAACGTCTACCTGGACGAGGTTGTGCGAGTGCTCCGACCCGGAGGGTCGCTGGTCCTCTCGACCCACGGGATCATGTACTACCACCGCGATCCCGAGGACTACTGGCGCTGGACGCACGCCGGTCTGGAGTCGTTGCTCGCCGGCCGCGGCCTCGCGGTGCGCGAGTCGCAAGCCGTTCTCGGGCTGACGGGCGTTGCGCTTCAGCTGCTGCAGGACTCATTCGCGTGGCGCCTGCCTCGGCGGCTTCGTCCGGCGCTGTTTGCAGTCGTCCAGTTCGCGATCGAGCGGACCGATCGCCGCGAGACGCTCGAGACAAGACTCGCAAACCCGCTTGTTCTGGGCGTCAGAGCGGAGTCCAGCGCACCGGACGAGACGTGACGACTGAGTCCACGAAGCCGTTGGTCCTTGCTGCCGCGACCGACCGGAACTACCTGCCCTGGGCGGCGACCGCTCTGCTTTCCGCGGTCCGATCGACGGCCGGCGACGTCTCGTCGCTCGAGGTCTGCCTGCTGCACCAAGGCCTCGCCGACGGGGATCTTGATCTCCTGGCGACATCGCTGGAAGCTGCCGGCGCCGGCTTGCGCGCGCTTCCCATCGACTCGGGTGCGATGGGCCGGCTTCCGTCGGGCGCCGCGGCCCACGGAGGCGATGTCGGCTGTGCCCGTTTCCTGCTGCCGCAGCTCCTGCCGGACGTGAAGCGGGTCCTCTACATCGACGCCGACACGTTCGTCCGGTCTAGCGTTGCGCCGTTGTTCGCGATCGACATGCTCGATCGCCCGGTTGCCGCCGCGATCAATGTCGTCCTGCCTCAGCACGCGGAGCGCATCCGCGGCCTGGGTCTTGACCCGAAGTCCTACTTCAACTCAGGGGTCCTGCTGATGGACCTGGATGCGTGGCGGCGAACCGGCGCGACAGAACAGCTGCTCGATGTCTTGGACAGTCATGGCGAGCGATTGCAGTGGGTCGACCAGGACGCACTCAACCTTGTGTTTCGGGATGGCTGGCTTCCGGTGCCGATCCGATGGAACTGCCAGAACAGCTTGTTCAACTGGCGGGACGTGGCGATCGAACAGCTCGGTGAGGCAGAGGTGACCGCGGCAGTGACCGATCCTGCGATCGTGCACTTCGAGGGAGGGGGCTGGGCGAAACCTTGGCACTACCTCTCGCCGCATCCCCTGACGGCGGCGTACCGAGCCGAAGCCGCGGCCGGTCCCTACGGCCCGCCGCGGCTCGTGTGCCGGACTCTCACGAATCGGGTGCTTGCCCGGGCAGGTGGTCTTTGGTGGGCGATCGGCGTGCACGACCGCCTGGTGGCATCGGGGCTCCATCGCTGTTCGCCGTGACGCTGGTCGACTGTGACGCTGGGTTCGCCATGACACTCTGTTTGCGTGTCGCGCACCGCGGGTTCCCAGCCCCGCCACCTGGTGCTGATCGTGCTCGACACGGCTCGGGCGGACGGATTCGCGCCGTACAACCCGTTCGCGCAGACACCGGCGGTGCAGGACATCAGCCGGTCCGGTCTGGCACATGATCACGCGATCGCATCGTGCAGCTGGACGTTGCCCTCGCACGTCGGGATGTTGTTCGGCCAGCACCATCGCGCGCTAGGACTGTCGAAGCCGTACCAGCAGTCCGCCCCGGCGGCGCACGGCACCGTCGTCGGCAACATCGCGAGCTACCTCCCCGACGTCCTGCGCCGCAACGGCTACCTCGCGGTTGGCGTGAGCGCGAATCCCTGGGTGTCGAAGGCGACCGGGTTCGACTGCGGGTTCGACGAGTTCACCGAGGCGTGGCGACAGCTCGCAGGTCCGCCGAAGCGGCTGCCGGCCCGGCTGAGCCGGCTGTGGCCGGCGTGGGAGCTCCTCATGGGTCAGACCGACAACGGGTTGTCCGTGGCGTCAGAGGTCGCCGACCGCTGGCTCGAGACGGCCAAGTCCTCGCAGCGACCCTGCATGCTGTTCCTCAACCTCATGGAGTGTCACTCGCCGTGGCGCCCGCCGAAGGGCTTCAACAGCCTTGCACCGTGGTCCCGCGCGCAAGCCGGTTTCGCCATGTCCGCCTTGGACTTCCAGGAGGTCTGGCGGATCAACCTGTCCGGTGAGCTGCCGAAGGAGTCCGAGCTCGCGGCGTACCGCCAGCTGTACGACGACTCGATCCGGTACGTCGACCGATGGCTCGGGTTCTTCATGAACGAGCTCGCGGATGCGGGGATTCTCGACGACACGCTTGTCGTGATCACCTCGGATCACGGCGAGAACTTCGGTGAAGGCGGTCTGTTCGGGCACACGTTCTCACTCGACAATCGCCTGGTGCGGGTGCCGCTGGTGTTCAGCCAGGCGCCGCGCACCGAGCTCGGTCCGACGTTCAGCCTGGTGGACCTGGCTGGTCTGCTCGCGAGCGAGCTCGGCGTCGCCGACCACCCGTACGCGCCGCCGCGGCCGAGCACGATCGCGGTGTCCCAGGTCGAAGGCGTCGGTACGCCGGACGACGAGCGCGTGATCGACTTCCTCGCCCGCCACGGCTTGGAGCACACCGTCGAACGCCTGACCCGCGACGCGATCTGCGCGACCGACGGCAGGTGGAAGGTGGAGCTCGCCGGCTCGCAGTGGCAGCTGTTCGACCTTCAGGCCGATCCGCTGGAAGTCGACCCTCGACCCCTCGACCGCGTCGACCCCGCGAACCTCGCGACCCTGATGCGGTTGAAGCAGTCGGTTGAACGGGTCCAGCTGCGCGACCGGGGGCGGAGCGAGTCCGCGCCGCTGCCGGTCACGGGCACGTCAGACGAAGCGCTCGAGCGTCACATGAAGCTGCTCGGCTACCTATAGATCTACGCAGTCGGCGAAGTTCGGCAGCAGCCCGTCGCGCTCGGCTTCGGCGAAGGTCGGTGCCTCCAGGTCGCGGGGGGACGCGATCGGCGTGTCCACGTGGTCGTTCCACGGCAAGGCAAGTGCCGGATCGAAGGGGTTGACGGCGTGTTCCGACGCCGGCCGGTAGACGGTGGACACGAGGTAGCTCAGTGACGTGTCGTCGCGCAGCGAGCAGAATGCGTGGCCGAGCCCTTCGGCGATGAACAGGCCTCGGCGGTTCGTGTCGTCGAGCAGCACTGCCTCGCTGGCGCCGAAGGTGGGCGATCCGACGCGCAGATCGACGATCACGTCGATCACTGCGCCGTCGGGGCAGTACACGTACTTCGCCTGCCCAGGTGGGACGTCGGCGAAGTGAACCCCCCGCACGACTCCGCGCTGGGACACCGAGTGGTTCGCCTGCGCAACCTGGAAACGGCGTCCGGTCGCTTCCTCGAGCCGGTCGCCGCGGAACCACTCGAGGAACGCGCCCCGGTCGTCGGGATGGACCTGCGGCGTGCACATCCAGATGCCGGAGATCGACAGCGGCTCGATCTTCATGAAGCGGGTGTGGCCCGGGTCAGCAGCGCCCGCAGGTAGTCGCCGTACCCGCTCTTCGCAAGCGCGTCTGCCCGCTGCGCAAGCTCGTCGTCATTGATCCACCCGTTGCGCCAGGCGATCTCTTCCGGGCAGCCGACCTTCATGCCCTGCCGCTCTTCGACGACCCGCACGAACTCCGAAGCCTGCACGAGACTCGCGAACGTACCGGTGTCGAGCCATGCCGTACCGCGCGGCAGGATGCTCACCTGCAGCCGGCCCTGGTGCAGATACGCCTGGTTGACCGCAGTGATCTCCAGCTCACCGCGAGCGCTCGGCTCGAGATTGCGTGCGAGGTCGACGACGTCAGCCGAGTAGAAGTACAGCCCTGGTACGGCGTAGTTGCTGCGCGGTTGTGCCGGCTTCTCCTCGAGGCCAGTAGGGCGGCCGTCTGCATCGAACTCGATGACGCCGTACGCCGATGGCTGGGCGACCTGGTAGGCGAAGATCTGCCCGCCGTCGACATCGGTGTGTTGCGCGAGCTCGGAGCCCAGACCGGTGCCGTAGAAGATGTTGTCTCCGAGGACGAGCGCGACGGGCTGCGCGCCGATGAAATCGGCGCCGATGAGGAATGCCTGCGCGAGGCCTTCCGGCCGTGGCTGTGTCGCATACTCCAGGCGCATGCCCCAGCGGCTGCCGTCGCCGAGCAGTCGCCCGAACGAGTCAGCGTCTTCCGGCGTGGTGATGACGAGGACTTCGCGGATGCCGCCGAGCATCAGTGTCGACAGCGGGTAGTAGACGAGCGGCTTGTCGTAGATCGGCAGGAGCTGCTTGCTCACGCCTTGAGTGATCGGCCACAACCGCGAGCCGGTGCCGCCGGCGAGGACGATTCCCTTCATTTCGCGGTGAGGCTATCGGACCAGCAACGTCGCTAGGAGTCTGCTGAACAATGCACTGGCCTGCTGCGCGACGCCCGGAGCGACGCCTGGACGGCGTTGTCGTCGTCGCCCGTAGCGCCGCTACGAGCTCCTCCTCCGCCTTGCCAGCCGCCGCCCGGATCGCCGCTCGCGACGGCCGGCATT
>DASZVL010000020.1:0-27672 GCA_035547035.1 Mycobacteriales bacterium
GGGCGTGTCAGAAATTCTGTGTAAGGGCGTGACCTCAACGATGAGTCGCAGGAGCGACTCGGAGAGGAAACGTCATGACGGAAGTGATCGACACTGCAGAGGTGGGACGGCCGCGGAGGGATCGGGATGAGCCTCGGCTCGTCGATCCGGAGATGGTCGATCGGCTGATCGAGGACGCTCGGGAGCAGGGCGTTGATGTGGCCGGTGAGGGCGGCCTGTTCGCCCAGCTCGCCAAGACGGTGATGGAACGCTCGCTTGCCGCTGAGCTCACCGATCATCTTGGCTATGAGGAGGGTGACCCGGCCGGCCAAGGGACGGGGAACTCCCGAAACGGCTACACGTCGAAGAGGCTCGCGACCGAGGTCGGCGTGCTGGATCTCGAGGTCCCTCGAGACCGCAACGGCAGCTTCGAGCCGCAGACGGTCCGCAAGGGCCAGCGCCGCCGCGAGGGCATCGACTCCCTCGTGATTGGCCTTTACGGCCGCGGGCTGAGCCTGGCGGGCATCCAAGCCCAGCTCAAGGAGACCTTCGACCTCGACGTGTCCCGCGAGTTGCTTTCGAAGATCACCGACTCGGTGATGGAGGAGGTCCGCGACTGGCAGCAACGGCCCTTGGACACCGTCTATCCGGTGATCTTCCTCGACGCTCTGGTCTGCAAGGTCCGCGAGAACGGCACCGTGCGCAACAAGGCCGCTCACCTCGCGGTCGGCGTCGATGTCAACGGCCGCAAGGAAGTCCTCGGGATCTGGATCGAAGCGACCGAAGGCGCGAAGTTCTGGCTGCGGGTGATGAACGAGCTCAAGGCCCGCGGCGTCGAGGACGTGCTCATCATCGTCTGCGACGGGCTGCCCGGCCTCCCCGCGGCGGTCACCGCGGTCTGGCCGCAGACGATCGTGCAGACCTGCGTGGTGCACCTGATCCGGGCCTCACTGCGATGGGTGAACTACAAAGACCGCAAACGCGTCACCTCCCAGCTCAAAGCGATCTACGGCGCGGCGAGCGAGCAAGCCGCGCGAGAGGCCCTGGACGCGTGGACCGACTCCGAGATCGGCCAGCTCTACCCGGCGATCAAACGCCAGTGGGAAAACGCCTGGGAACACGTCATCCCGTTCTTCGCCTTCGCCCCCGAAGTCCGCAGAGTCATCTACACGACGAACATGATCGAGTCGATCAACTACCAGCTCCGCAAGATCATCAAGACCCGTGGGCACCTGCCCAACGACGACGCGCTGATCAAACTGCTCTACCTCGGCTGCAAAGACATCGGCCGCGTCGGCGCCCCACGAGGCCGCGCCAGCGGCGGCGGGCACGGCAGCGGCGGCCAGGGATACGCCTGGAAAGTCGCACTCAACCAGTTCGACATCATGTTCCCCGGCCGACTCGACAAGGCCTAACATCACCAAACGGTCAGGCCCTTACACAGAAAACCTGACAGGCCCGCGGGGGCAACCCGTCGGAGGACTGCGACTGCGCTCAGACCTCGACTTCTAGCCCGGTGAACACCGCAACGGGGGAGTTCTGGCACACCTTCGCCGATCTGACCGTCCCCGGACGCGGACCGGCCGTGGATCTGACGCGTACCTACAGCAGCAACCTCGCCAATGTCGACGGGCCGTTCGGGTTCGGTTGGTCCTCGCCGTACGGGATGCACTTGCAGACCGATGACGCCGGCAATATCGACGTGGATCAGGAGAACGGCAGCGTCGTCGAGTTCATCGCCAACGGCGACGGCACGTACAGTCCTTCGCAGCCGCGCGAGCTCGCGACCCTCGCCGTCAACGGCGACGGCAACTACGTGTTCACCCGCAAGGCGCGGCAGTCGTTCACCTTCGACCCTTCGGGCCGGCTGATCGCGATCAGCGACCTCGACGGGAACACCACCACCTTGAGCTACGACAGCTCGGGCGATCTGTCCGCGATCACCGACCCGGCCGGCCGCGCCGTGAGCGTCACGATGAGTGGGGGCCTGATCACGTCGGTTACCGACGTCGCGGGCCGCACCGTCAGGTACGGCTACGACGGCAACGACAACCTGACCTCGGTGACAGACCCAACCGGTGCCGTCTGGTCCTATGGATACGACGTCGGGCACCTGCTCACCAGCATGCTCGACCCCGACCAGCAAGGCGCCGCGAGTCCGCAGCCGCTGACCAACACCTACGACGACCAGGGCCGCGTGATCAGCCAGACCGACTTCGCCGGGCGCACCACGACGTTCGCCTACACCGGTGACAACCTCGGCGACGCGGGAGGCTCCACCACGGTTATCGATCCGCGCGGCGACGCGACGACCTATGACTACGTCGACGGGCTCAAGCAGTCTCAGACGACCGGCGCCGGCACACCCGATGCAGCGACCACCACATACACATACGACCCGAACCTCTTCGCGCCCATCCAGGTCACCGATCCGGACGGGCACATCTCGAAGTACAGCTACGACACCGCTGGCAACCTGCTGACCGCCACGGACCCACTTGGCCGCATCACGACCTACACCTACGACAGTCTTGACGACGTGACGTCGGTGACCGACGCGACGGGGGTCACCAGCACTTACACCTACGACGGGAACGGGAACCTGACCGGCGAATCCACGCCCCTCGCCGGATCGGCGCCGCCTCAGGTGCAGGCGACCGGCTACACCTACGGCGACTCGCATCATCCCGGCGACCTGACCGCGGTCACCGACCCGGACGGCAACACTTGGACCTACGCCTACGACGCGTCCGGTGACCTGACCAGCGCGACCACTCCGCTCGGCAAGACCACCACCTATGGTTACGACGCGGTGGGTGAGCGCATCTCGATGGTCACCCCCGCCGGAAACGTCTCGGGTGCCGATCCGGCGGCGCACCGTTCGACGTACAGCTACGACGGGGACGGGCGGCCGTTGGATGCGACGTCCCCGGCGACCGCGTCGGCGCCGGGCGGCGCGTCGACGACCACCGGCTACGACGCGGATGGCAACCCGGTCCGTACGGTCGACGCGGATGGCAACGTCACGGTGAGCAGCTATGACGCGGACGGCGAGCTGGTCAGCCGGACGACCGGTGACGGGACCGCGGCAGCGGCGACGGACAGCTTCAGCTACGACGCGGACGGCAACCGGACCTGTCAGGCGGTCGGGCAGCCGGCGTGCCATGCCGGCAGCCCGGACACGACCGTCTATGACTACACCGATGCGGCGTACCCGTCGGCGGTGACGGAGCAGACCACTCCGGCCACCGCCGCGGCACCGGGCGGCGCGACCACGACGAGCAGCTACGACGCGGCTGGTCGGCTCACCGCGACGACGAACCCGCGGGGGCAGACCACCAGCTACGACTACGACGCGGCCGGTGAGCCGACCGCGGTCGACTACAGCGCCGCTGACACACCCGATGTGAGCTATGGCTATGACGCCGACGGGCGGCGCAAGTCCATGACGGACGGCACCGGCACGACCAGCTACCGCTACGACTCTCTCGGCCGGTTGACCGCGTCGACGGACGGTGCCGGGCTCGCCGTCGGCTATGGCTATGACCTGGCGGGCAACGAGACGTCGGTGACCTACCCGAACGGGCACACGGTCAGCTACGGCTACGACATCGACGGTGACACCCGTTCCGCGAGCGACTGGCTCGGGCACACCACGACATTCGGTTACGACCCGGACGCGAACCTCACCACGGAGAACCTCCCGAACGGGATCACGCAGACCTCGACGTTCGACAACGCCGACCAGCTCACCGCCATGACCGCGGCCGACGGCTCGACCGGGGTGGACAGCTTCACCTATGGCCGTGATCCGAACGGGCAGGTCACGAGCGAGACCACGACCGGCGCGCCAGGCCCGGCGCATCAGGACTATGGGTATGACCAGCGCAACCGGCTCACCAGCGACCAGCAAGGTGCCTACCGCTACACGGCCGCGGACGATCCCACCCAGCTGTCCAACGGTGTCACCCAGACCTTCGACGACGCTGACGAGCTGACCTCCACCACGAGCGTGGCGACGATCAGCCGGGTCGCGACCGGGACGGCGACCGACCTCGGTACGGCCGCCTCGCTGACCGCGACGTTGAGCGCGCCGGCGCAGCCAGGTGATCAGATCCTGGTCGAGGTCGTGAACTCCGCGTTGCAGTCCGTGACCACTCCGGCGGGCTTCACGCAGGTCGGGGCTTGGACGGACAGTCTTCGGCTGGAGCGCACGACGGTTTACCGGCGTACCGCCACCGTGACCACTGGCGGCGTCACGGTCGGGTTTGGTCTTGGGGTGCTCCCCAAGGCGATGGCGGTCGCGGTGTATTCCGGGGTCGACCCGACCACACCGATCGACACCGTCAAGGCGGCCAGCGCCGACACCACCACCGCCACCACGATCAGCGTCGCTGCGCTGGCGAGCAGTCACGACGGGGAGCAGCTCGTCGCGCTCAGCAGCGAAGCCACCAGCGTGCTGCCGGCGACTGGGTTCGCCTTCGGTTGCGGGCTGACCAGCCGGGCGCAGTCCTTCACCCTTGCCTCGCTTGCCGGTGTCGCGGTCGCTGATGCGACGCAGGACAAGGCGGGCAGCGTCGGGCCGTGCAGCGTGTCGTTGCAGACCGCGACCGGCACCGGTGGACCGGGCGTCTCGCAGCTGACCACCGTGCTGCTCGCCCTCAAACCCGCCGTTGTCACCACCGGCTACACCTACAACGCTGACGGCGACCGCACAGGCGCCGGGCTAGCGAGCTATAGCTATGACCAGGCTGACCGGCTCACCGGCTATGACTCCGCGACGGTGAGCGCCAGCTACACCTACAACGGTGACGGGCTGCGCACCGCGAGCACCGTCAACGCCGCCACCTCGCAGGCGGCGTGGAACCTGTCCGGTGGCCTGCCGCTGCAGCTCACCGACGGCACGACCAGCTACGTGTACGGGCCAGGCGGGCTGCCCCTGGAACAGATCAGCTCCAGCGGGACGGTGCTGTACTACCTGCACGACCAAGCCGGCTCCACCCGCACGCTCACCACCCAATCCGGTGCGGTCGCTGGCAGCTTTACCTACACGCCGTACGGGCAACTGCTCGCAAGCACCGGCACCGCCACCAGCCCGTTCACGTGGCAAGGCCAGTACCAAGACCCAGCCGACGGCCTGTACTACCTCCGAGCCCGCTACTACGACCCGTCGACGGGTCAGTTGTTCACACGCGATCCACTTGAAGCGCTAACCGGCCAGCCGTACGCCTACGCCGGCGAAGACCCGCTCGACGCGAGCGATCCCAGCGGCCTTGAGGAGCTGGGTGATGGGGGCACCTTGGGGTGCCTGGATTGCGGGAGCCCGGTCATCGGCATGGGGCCGACCGACTATGCCCCAGACAACTACACCAGGCAGATAACCGGGGAGACTGTTCAAGTGGTCGTGTGGGGGCCAACGATCGAGGTTCAAAGCACCGTGTTGCAAGAAATCGGACAGATATTCAGCACGGACGGCCTCCCAGGATCGGCCGCCTCCGAACAACAGCTACAGGCCGAGAGAGCGATCGCCGCTGGCGCGACGGAGTTGCTTGCCCTTATGTCTGAGTACGGCGCGCCGGACGATGGCTCGACCGCTACCGCTTGCTTTGCCGACGCGGCGCACGCCGCGGGCGCGGAACCGGCCGCGTTCGAAAGCACGTCCTTGGAAGCGTACTTTGGAAGCATCCTGGGAGGCGCACCGCCGAGTCTCACCGAGTTCATGTTGGGGAACGTCAACGCCGAGTTGTTCGACGACACCTTGTTCGGTATAGAGGACGCCAGTGCTGAGGAGTTTCTGGTGGATATGTTTCTCGCAGCTCTCGGTGTTGGTTAGGCGTGAAGACTAGGCCTTGGTGCCGAGTTCCGAGGCGGATGCCCGACGGAACACGGCAAAAGACGGCCACATCCGAGAGGATGAAGCGGATCGCCGTCTGCTGCGTTGCTTCACTCATGGCGGTGTCATGCGGCCAGGCTTCGCGCGGCCCGACCGCAATACAACCAGTCTCGGTTTCCGCGACACCGGGGTCGCTCGACCCATATGCCATCCGATATTCGCGGATCGTTGCCCCGCTCAATAACCGCCTCCAGCTTGTGGCTGCGCACACTGCACGCTCGAAGAATCCGTTCAAGCTACTGGGGGCCGGACTTGCGTCGACGATCAAAGAGACAACGGCCGAACTGTCCGGGGTCGACTGGCCGACTCGCCGGATTAAGTCCGACGTGCACTCGCTCGTGGAGGCAATGCGCGCCCTCGTCGATGCGTCGAGGCAGGTGATTGCTGGCAACTCCTCCGCAGCTCGAGCGTCGGCCCAGCGATGGACGAGGGACGCGGCGAATGAAGTAGCCGCAGCGATCAAAGTGCGGATCGATCTTGGCCTACCCCACTAGTCGCGGCATGGCCAACGCGGCGGCGCCGCCTCCGTTGACCGGTGGCATCGCGATGGCAGGATTGTCCCGTGACGCCCGACGCGCCGGGCACCCCCGCGCCTGACGACCTATTCAGCGCATCTCGTGCGTTGATCGGCGACGACGAGGCAGCAGGGAAGCGCCATCGGCAAGAGCAGGCACGCCGTTCCGCGCAAGCCGGCCGAGTCGCTCTGGGCGGTGCCGCCCTCACCGGACGGAGTTGGCCGCGCACCGGACGATGGCTCGACCGCTACCGGTTGCTTTGCCGACGCGGCGCACGCTGCGGGCGCGAATCCGGCTGCGTTTGAAATGCGTCCTTGACAGGCTACTTCGGAAAGGTCCTGGGAGGCGCACCCCCGAGCCTCACCGAGGTCATGTTGGGGAACATCGACGCCGAGTTGTTCGATGACACCGTGTTCGGCGTAGGGGAGGCCAGTGTTGGCGACGTGCTGGTGGATCTGCTTATCGCCGCTGTGGGTGGCTAGAGGGACCATTGTGCTGAGGCGGCAAGTTCTGACACGGATGGTCTGCTGGGCACAGCCCGGCACGGTAACGTTCGGCGTGACGAAGCGGATCACCGTTTGTTGCGCTATTTCACTCATGGCGGTGTCATGCGGCCAGGCCGCGCACCGCCCGGCGGCGGCTCAACAAATCTCGGTCTCCGCGACGCCGCGGTCGCTCGACGCATATGCCATCCGATACACACGAATCGTCGCCCCGCTCAACAGCCGTATCGAAGAGATGACGGCGGACATTGCCAACCCGAATCCACTGAAACGCTTTGGGGCGAGGCTTGCATCGACGGTCAACGCGACAACGGCCGAACTGTCGCAGGTCGCCTGGCCCACACAACGGATTACCTCCGACGTGCACTCGCTGGTGGCCGCACTGTGCGCCCTCGTTGCGACGTCGAAGCGGGTGATCGTTGGCAACTCTGCCGCAGCTCAAACGTCGGTCCACAGAGTCGGCCAGGCCGCAGCAAGAGAATTTGCCGCCGCCATCCAAGTGCGGATCGATCTTGGCCTACCTCGCTAGTCGCGGCATGGCCAGCGCGGCGGCGCCGCCTCCGTTGACGGGTGGCATCGCGATGGCAGGATTGACGTCCCTGAATACCTCATCGACGGCGCCGCCGAAGCGGCTGAGTAGATGCAGCCTCGCGTGAAGTCATCCGCTTCGCTTGCGACTCTCGCACTCTTGTTGACTGGAGCATGCGGATCCGCAGCTGGCCCTGGACCTGCCGGTACGGAGACACCTTTGACGGGGTCTACCAGCGTGCCCGGTGGTCATCCGCTACCCCGCTTCCACGCATCGATCGCGTACGACTCCCAGTCGGGCCGGGTGGTTCTCTTTGGCGGCATTGCGTCGAACTGTCGCCTCGATGCCGCATCACGGCGAAACCTGGATGCCACTTGGCTCTACGACGGGAGGACTTGGACGGCCACACATCCACCGGGATCGCCGCTGCCATCTCCATCGAACAGCATGGTCTTCGACGGCGCACTCGGTCAGATCCTGCTGATCGGGACTTCGGCGGGCACTCCGACGGCCGGGAGCTGGCTGTACAACGGACGCTCGTGGAAGCGGATCTCAACTCGTACGCCGCCCCGCCTCGGCGGTGACACACCTGTCGCCTGGTATGACCAGGTCCGGAAGTCGGTCCTTGTGACGGGTGTTTCGAACACGCACGTATGGTCCTATTCGAGCGCTGGCTGGCGGCGCCAGGCGGACCGACCGGTGGGCGTCGTCGAGGGGGCGACTTTCGACTTAGAGGCTGGCGCCGCAGTTGTTCTAATGTCGGACGGGTTCGGGGGCATGGACACCTGGCACGTCAAGGGTGACGCATGGAGCCAGGGCAGCGCCGCCGGCATCCCGGCGCCGCTGGGAAGCGGCTATCAGCTGGTCGACGATGGCGATGGGGTGCTTGCGATAGGTGTCCCGGTTGCTCAGCTCGCCACCCTCGCCTTCGCGTTCGATGGCTCAAGTTGGCGTGCGGTTTCGATGCAGGACGCGCCCGGTCCCCTCCTGGACGCAGCAGTCACCCGGAGCAACACCACCGGGGACGTTCTTCTGTTCGGCGGGCGCTCGGAGACACCAGCCAAAGCGTTCGGCGCCATGTGGCTCGATCGTGACCAGTCTTGGCGAGTCGCCCTGCCCGGATCGTCCGCCCGGATCAACGGTTGCCGGTGAACAAAGACTCGGGCGGATTCTCGAACGAAGATCGCGTGGCTGGCTACAGCGACGCTAGCAAGCACCCCGGCGATCCGTACGGTTGGCGTCAGCGGCAGTCATCGGCGCCGACGAGCAGCAGATTTCGGCTCGAGCCACCGAGTAGCCGCGTCCGCGGCCCGTCGGGATCTTTGTCCGCATCTTCCTGTGGCTCGTCGCGGCCGTCATACTGGGCGACGCGAATCACTTCGCCATTGGACGCGTCGTGACCGGCACCGTGCTCGTCATCCTCACGCCCGTCGCAGTGTTGGTGCGGTGGGGCAAGTTCGACGCACGTGCAGGCGAGGTGGAACACCCCGTCATACCGGGACGTGGTGCGCCGACAGCGGCAAGCCCGGAACAAGCGCCGACGGTAGCGTCGGGCGGACGTTGCGACACCACAAATGGTGCCGCCTGGAGGGCGGCCGGACCGCGCGGGCAGGATGTTGATCCAGTGGGGACCCGGGCGACGCAACTTCTCGGGGACGCGCGCCTCGTTGCCAAGCTTCTGCACGGCAAAGTCGGTCTGCGCTCTTGAGGATCGCCCCGCGCGCTAGGTGCATAGTGAACGGTGGGTAGGCCGAGGGCTGCGGCAGGTTTGTAGCGACGTCGTGTTGTCCTCAGGCGCGAGCGCGCGCTCGCCGTCGCTGGTGTCCAGCGATTGACTGGTTGATGGGCTTGGGAGTCCGGCGGTCCCCAGGCCTGACATCGCAGGTGGGCCGCCTGTGCATTGCACGGCGCGTCCCCGGACCATTGGCGAGGGGCCAGGTCAGTTACGCGACGCGGGGGTTGGCCCGGCCGCCGGTGTGGACGTACTCGGTGCCATCCTCCAGCCGGTAGAACACCAAGGCCTCCCACGACTCGTTGCCTGGCCGCTGGATCGCGAACACGTCCTCCTTGACGGGGAACGCCTCGAACGGCGGCTGCTGCTGGCCCTGCATCGCGGCGGCGAGCGTGCCCGTCGCGATCGTCGTCACGGCGAGCCGGTCCTCCTTCGCCTCGATCGACAGCTCGAGGCCTTCGCGCACGAACCGGCCGGCGTAACGGTGCAGGTCCAGCTGCGGCGGCGTCGCGGGCGGCTCCAGCTGCGGCTGCATCTGCACATCGGCGACCTCACCAAAGATCTCCTTGAACAGGTCGAAGTAGAGGTCGCGAAGGCGGCCTCCGTTGCCCGTCAAGCAAGCCGCGACTCCTGCATCCGGGCAGATCCGGAGCATCGCGCCTTGGCCGAGCGTCCCGCCGTCATGTCCGCACAGGCGATGGCCGTCCCACTCCATCAGGATCCAGCCGAGCCCCCAGTGCGTCCCCAGGACGTACGGATCCGGCACCTCGACCTGGGGCTCCAGCATCGCGCGGACGCTCTCGACCGAGAGGACCCGCGTGCCGTCGGCCGCGACGCCCCCGTCGAGATGCAGCTTCGCGAACTTCAGCACGTCAGCCGCCGCCGCGTTGATCGCGCCGGCCGGCACCGTCGACCGGGGAAGCGCCCACACCGGGACGACCTGCGGCTCGTCCGCACCAACGTGGCCGACCGCGGCGCGATGCAGGATCGCGTGGTCCGCGATCGTGCACGCGGAGGTGATGCCGAGCGGGACGAACAGCCGCTCGCGCAGCACCTGGTCGAACGGCTGGCCCCGCAGGACCTCCACGAGCCGGCCGAGGATCGAGAAGCCCGAGTTGCAGTACGACATCGTCGCGCCCAGTGGATGCGTCTGCTTCAGGTCGGCGCAGGCCGCGACGTACTTCTCGATGCAGTCATCGCCCCGCCCGGTGTCCAAGAAGAAGTCGCCGTCGATCCCCGACGTGTGCGACAGCAGGTGCCGCGCGGTGACCTGCTTGCTCACCGACTCGTCGGCGACCTTGAACTCCGGCAGGTACGTGATGATCGGCTGGTCCAGGTCGAGCAGCCCTTCGTCGACGAGCTGCATGATCAGCGTCGCGGTCCACACCTTGGTGATCGATCCGATCTGGAACAGCGAGTCGGTTGTCGTCTCGACACCGGTGCGGACGTTGAGCACCCCGTACGACGCGCAGACGACTTCGTCGCCGGACATGATCGCGAGGTTGGCACCGGGCACGCCGTGCTTCTCGGCCAGCGCGGCCAGCCGTCCCGCCCAGTGCTCTTGGTCCAACGTCATCGTGTCTCCCGTCCGATCGGCCCTCGCCATCGTCCCGCGAGTACGGGCCGCGGGTCTTGTGCCGACGTCCGAAGTCCGTTCGTCCAGGCCGGACCGGCGGACTACACGCGCCCGACACCTAGGCTCGTCGGGTGCCGACCATGGACGAGCTGCTCGCTGCGCGCGGCTTCACCGACGCGGGCGCGCCGCGGGCCGGCGGGGTCACCGAGGCGCTCCACCGACTCGTCGCCGACTGGCAGCTGCTCGCCGACCTGTCCTTCGCCGACCTCCTGCTGCTCGTCCCGGACGGCAGCCCCGAGCAGTTCGTGGTGATCGCGCAGATCCGGCCGACGACCGGCCCGACCGCCTACCAGGACGACCTGGTCGGCGCTGTCCTCACCGCCGCCGATCGGCCGCAACTGGGCGTCGCGTTCAGCGAGGGCCGGATCGCTCGCGAAGGCGATCCGGTGTGGTCGCAGCAGGCGCCGCTGCGCCAGGAGGCGCTGCCGGTCCGCGTTGCCGGCGAGGTCGTTGCCGTCGTCGCCCGCGACACGAACCTTGCCGCCGCGCGCACGCCGAGCCAGCTCGAGATCGCCTACCTGCGCAGTGCCAACGACCTCGCGCAGATGCTCGCCGAGGGCCGCTGGCCGTACCCCGACGAGACCGGGGTGGAGTGGAGCGGCCCGCGGGTCGGTGACGGGCTGATCCAGCTCGACGCGGACGGGATCGTCAGCTTCGCCAGCCCCAACGCGCTGTCGGCGTACCGGCGGCTCGGTCACGTCGGCGACCTCGCCGGCCAGTCGCTGTCCGACGTGACCGTTGCGCTCGTCGGGTCCGGCCCGGCTCAGCTGCTCGCGCAGGTCGCGAACGGCCAGGCGCCGGCGGGCAGCGACATCGAGGCGAACGACGCCGTGATCCAGCTGCGCGCTCTTCCGCTGCGCCCAGGCGGGGTGCACATCGGTGCGCTGGTGCTGGTGCACGACGTCACGGAGCTGCGTCGTCAGGAGCGTGCGCTGGTCGGCAAGGACGCGACGATCCGCGAGATCCACCACCGCGTGAAGAACAACCTGCAGACCGTCGCCGCGTTGCTGCGACTGCAGGCGCGCCGGCTCGCCGTACCGGAAGCGCGGACCGCACTCGAGGAGTCGGTACGACGGGTGTCGTCGATCGCCGTCGTGCACGAGACGTTGTCGGGCGTGCTCGACGAGTCGGTGCGGTTCGACGACATCGCCGACCAGGTGACGGCGATGGTGGCAGAGGTCGCGGGCGCGCAGGTCGTGGTGAAGCGGATCGGGTCGTTCGGCATCCTCACCGCGGAAGTAGCGACGCCGCTGGCGATGGTGCTGTCGGAGCTCGTGCAGAACGCCGTCGAGCACGCCTACGGCGAGGGAGGCAGCGGCGAAGTCGAGGTCCGTGTCACGCGACCTGCTGCCGCGGCGCTTCGGGTCGAGGTGGTCGACTCCGGACGCGGTCTGCCCGAGGGATTCTCGATCGACGGCTCGGACCGGCTCGGCCTGGCGATCGCCCGCACGCTCGTCGAGACCGAGCTCGGCGGGACGCTGTCGTTGGAGCGGCGTGACGCAGGGGGGACTGTCGCGTCTGTGGAGATCAGCCCAACGAGCTAGCGAGCGTCTTCGCCTGACGCACGCCGCCGACCGCTCCGCTGCCGTCGCCGCTGTGCACGATGTGGTGCGCGACCAGCGCGATGACCAGGATCAACCCGATCAGCACCGCGGCGAGCAGGATCCGGAACCGCCAGACCGCCACCCACTGGCTGCGCACCTCGAGCGCGACGATCGGGGGCCGGACGTAGTCCTCGGACATGTCGTCCAGGGTAGGACGGCCGTCCCGTCGTGCGGTTGTGCAGTGCCGAGTGCTGTTACGCGGTACGAAGGGCGGTGCGGACCCGGCGGCGCTTGACGGCTCGACGCTCGTCCTCCGACAGCCCACCCCAGACGCCGGCGTCCTGGTCGCTGTCCAGCGCCCAGGTCAGGCACTCGTCCACCGCGTCGCAGCGTCGGCAGACGGCCTTGGCCTCGTCGACCTGCAGCAGCGACGGGCCGGTCGTGCCGATGGGGAAGAACAGCTCGGGATCTTCGTCACGGCAGGCTGCCCGGTGGCGCCAGTCCATGCGTCTCGTCCTTCCGTCGGGGCGCGGCCTGGGTGGCCGTCGTCCGTACGTCGTTCCCAGCCTGGGGCTGGTGGTCACTTTGTGAACACTTTCACGAACTAGTCCGGACGCTTCATCGTCCAAAAAGACGATCAAGTGCCCAGGACGCTATTGCGTCGCCTCAGGGCTGTCCAGGGACCGCATTGAGGCCTGCTCCGCACGCTAAGCGGTGGCTTAGCCGGGAGCAAGCGACCTAGCCAGAATCCGGCTCGGTTGGGCTGTGGCATACGTCACAACACACCCGATCGGGGGAGTCGGCTGCGCAGCAGCCGTCGGCCAAAGGGTGGCGGGTGGGGTGGAGGACGTGTGTGGAAAAACGTGGATTTTGAGCGCTGTTCAGGCGATGACGCGGATCGCGTCCGGTACGGCGCGCATCCGCAGCGACTCCTCGTGCAGCCCGAGGTAGTCGCCGTCGACCTCGAGGTGCATCGGGGCGTCGAGGGTGAGGGTGAAGTCGGTGAGGTCGTGGAAGGCCTTGGAGTGCCGCCCCCGCAGGCCGTGGCCGGTGAGCATGCCGCCGGCCGCCCACAGCGTCGGGACCAGGCCCATCCGATCCCGCACCACCAGGTCTAGGCCACCCTCGAACGTGCACTGCGGGGCGAGCACGACCGGCTGAGAGCGGAAGTAGGTCCACGGCGAGGTGTTGCTGGTGATCCCGAGGTAGATGCCGGAGATCGGCTCCTCGCCCGGGATGTGCAGCGTGATCGGCGGGTTGTGCTTCTCCGAGCCGAAGTACGCCATCACCGCGAGGCGGGTGTAGCGGCTCGGCGTCGCCCGCTTGCCCTTGGAGCGGGCCTTCTCCACCCGCCGTACGGCGTCCGCGTCGAGGCCGACGCCGGCGGTGAAGGTGAACCAGCGCTCGTTGACCCGTCCCATCGTGATCCGGCGGGTGCGGTTGGCACGCAGCGCCTCGAGCAGCTCGCTGGTGGCCTCGACCGGGTCGCGCGAGATGCCGAGCGCGCGGCTGAAGACGTTGGTGCTGCCGCCTGGGACAACCGCGAGGGCGGGCGTGTCCTCCGAGGCGCCGTGCCACTCGCCCGGGCCGAGGATGCCGTTGACCACCTCGTTGATCGTGCCGTCGCCGCCGAGCACGACGACGAGGTCGTAGGCCTCGGCAACCGCACGGGCGCCGAGCTCGATCGCGTGCCCGCGGTGCGTGGTCTCCTCGAGGTCGACCTTGAGGTCGCTGCCGAGGGCTCGGGCCAGGACGTCGCGCTCACGCGCTGAGGTGAGAGTGGCCTTGGGGTTGACCACGAGCAGGGCTCGCATCGAGCAAGGGTATCGGCCCCGTACTCTGCCATTGCGATGGATCGCCCGCAGACTTTGACGGTGACCGCCGTACTGGTGGCCTTGCAGGCAGTGGCCTTCGCCACCTTCGGCGCGGTCGAGCTGATCCGCGCGCTGGTCGGGCATCCGCACGACAAGCAGACCGCGGTCCTGCTCGGCGTCGTCGTGCTCGTCCTGTCCGTCGGCGTGTCCGCCGCGGCGGTCGGGCTGTGGCGGATGAAGCGGTGGGCGCAGGCGCCGACGTACCTCGTGCAGTTCTTCTCGATCGTGATCGGCGGGGGACAGCTCACCAAGTTGCCGGCGATGATGGTCCCGTTGATCGTGGTGGGCGCCGCAACGCTCGTGTTCGTGTCGCTCGCACCGAGCCGTGACGCGCTCGGCGGGATCTAACGGCCCCCATCCGATCGTCGAGCCCAACGACAACTGCGCCTCGAGGAGCGTTGAGACGCCAAAAGGGTCGGGCTCGACGCAGCGCGGATCAGTGCGGATCAGTCCTCGGCGAGCAGGCCTTCGCGCAGGTGGACGAGGGTTCGCGTGATCAGCCGCGAGACGTGCATCTGTGAGATGCCGAGCTCGGCGGCGATCTGCGACTGCGTCATGTTGGCGAAGAAGCGCAGCAGCAGGATGCGCTTCTCGCGCGGCGGCAGCTGTTCGAGCAACGGCTTGAGCGACTCTCGGTACTCGACGCCCTCCAGCGCCGCGTCGGTCTGGCCGAGGGTCTCCGACATCGCCGAGCTCTCGTCGTCGAGGTCGGGCGCGTCGAGGGAGATCGCGGAGTAGGCGTTGCTGGACTCGAGGCCCTCGAGCACCTCGTCCTCGCTGATCTCGAGGTGCTTCGCGAGCTCGGCGACGGTGGGCGCGCGGCCGTTGCGCTGCGAGAGCTCGCTGGTCGCCTTGGTCAGCGCGAGCTTCATCTCCTGCAGTCGCCGGGGGACCCGGATCGCCCAGCCCTTGTCGCGGAAGTGACGCTTGACCTCTCCGACGATCGTCGGGGTCGCGTACGTCGAGAACTCGACGCCGCGTTCGAGGTCGAAGCGGTCGATCGACTTGATCAGCCCGATCGTCGCGACCTGAACCAGGTCGTCGAACGGCTCGCCACGGTTGCGGAAGCGCCGTGCCAGGTACTCGACGAGAGGAAGGTGCATCTCGACCAGCTCGTCGCGGATGGGGCGTCGGGCCGGGTCGTCCTCGGCAAGCTTCGCGAGCTGCGCGAACAGCTCGCGTGCATAGGCGCGGTCGGGACGGGTGCTGCTCGTCTCTGACGAGTCGGACGGCGTGGGCTCCGGCACCACCTCGGGGTGCTCAGCCTCGACCACACCGTCACGCTGCGTAGGCGTGACGGGATCGGAAGTCATCGGTCTGACCCGCTCCGGTGCTTGCACAGAGTGATCGTTACCCGATTGTCGGGATCCGTACCGCTGCTCACGTCGCCGGCTAGCGCCGTGAGCACAGTCCAGGCGAAGGTGTCACGCGATGGCTCCTCGCCGTCGACGGTGATCACGCTGACCGTGACGCTCATCGAGTCGCCTTCGAGCTGGAACTCGCAGGTGATGTCGGCACCGGGCAGCGCCTGCCGCAGCAGCATGGCGCAGGCCTCGTCAACGGCGATCCGGAGATCCTCGATCTCGTCGATCGTGAAGTCCAGCCGTGCCGCCAGGCCGGCGGTGGCTGTGCGGAGCACTGTGAGGTACGCGCTCGAAGCGGGCAGGGTGATTGCCACCACGTCCCGTGGGGACACCGCCGTGCCGCCTGTGGCGTTAGTTGCGTTCGTCACCTGTGCTCCCCGTGAATGCCACTTTGTGCCTTTTGCATGTCCAACGTAACCCCGGTCCGGTGGTCGCCCTTCTAACCTCATCTTCATGCCGAAGGGCAGGCTCGAGGCCTTCAGCGATGGCGTGATCGCGATTCTGATCACGATCATGGTCCTTGAACTCCACGTGCCCCACGGCAGCGGAATTCATGCGTTGCGGCCCGTGATGCCGGTGTTTTTCACCTATTTGCTCAGCTTTGTCTACCTGGGCATCTACTGGAACAACCATCACCACCTGCTCCAGGCGACCCACCGGATCAACGGCGTGATCTTGTGGGCGAACCTCCACCTCCTGTTCTGGCTCTCGCTGTTCCCGTTCACCACCGGATGGATGGGCGAGAACCACTTCCGTCCCACGCCTTGCGCGGTGTACGGCGTGGTGTGCGTCGGAGCCGCGATCGCCTACTACCTGCTGCAAATGGCGATCGTGGACGAGCAAGGTGAAGCGTCGGTGATTGCCGAAGCACTTGGTCGTGACATCAAAGGCAAGGTCTCGCCGCTCCTCTACGTCGTCGCGGTGCCCCTTGCGTTCGTGTCTCGTTGGATCTCTGTGGCGCTCTACATCGCCGTCGCGGGAATCTGGCTGATCCCGGACCGGCGGATGGAGAATCGGATCGTGGAGGCGCATCGGTGAATCCGCTACAACGACGTACGTTCGTCAAAGCTCTGGCGCTCGCGGGCGGCGTGGCCGCTGTCCGGCCGGCCTTCGGGTCGACGCTCGGCGGCCTCGACGACGGTGTGAAGGGTGCGTCGCGCCAGTCGAGGCTGGACGCCACGAAGTCCTTGACGCTCGTGCACTCCGACCTGCACAACCACAGCTTCATGTCCGGTGACGCGGAAGGCGATCCCTACAGGGCGCTGCATCACCTGCGCGCGGCCGGCCTGGATGTCGCGTGCATGACCGAGCACGCCGTGTCCGGCGGGTATGGCCTCGGCGACCACGTCTGCTCGAAGTGGCAGGACGGTGGGTGCCGGTTCATCACCGGGATCGACGACCACGACTGGGAAACGATGGCGAAGATCGCCGACGAGGCCTACGAGCCGGGCAAGTTCGTCTCGTTCCGCGGCTTCGAGTACAGCACGCCGACGATCGGGCACATCAGCGTCTTCTTCGGCAAGGACTTCACCGACCCGCTGCACGAAGGTGCGCTCGTGACCGGGTCGGAGGTCGGCGAGGCGTACCGCGTCTTCCCGGCGCTTGCGCCCGTGTCGCCGCTCTTCAAGTCGCTGCCGAACACCGCGGAGATCAAGCCGTTCTACGAGTGGCTCACCACGCCGCCGGGGACCGGTTTGCTGGGTGGTGGCGCCGACGCGATCGCAAGCTTCAACCACCCGGGATACTTCGGGAACTTCCAGAACTTCATCTACCACGCGAAGGCTGCGAAGCAGATCTTCCTCATCGAGGCGTTCAACGCGATCACGTTCGACGGCGGTGAGAGCCACGACGCGACCGACTACTTCTGGTACGGCCGCGACTCCAAGCTGCCGCAGCCGTTCAACGCCTGCTTCAACGCGGGATGGAAGGTCGGCTTCAGCGGTGTCAGCGACGAGCACTCCGGCACCTTCGGGCAGACCGGCAAGGGTCGCGGTGGCCTGTACGTGAAGCACATGACCCGCGAGGGCGTGCGCCGCGCGATCATGACGCGGCGGACCTTCGGCACCCGCGAGCCCGGCCTGCGCGTCGACGCGACGGCGAACGGCATCCCGATGGGTTCCGAGCTCTCGCACAAGGGCGCGCCGCTGCACATCAAGCTCGATGTCGACCGCGGGCCGAAGTGGGTCGGGCGCAAGCTGTGGGTGCAGGTGATCGGACCCGGCAGGGACGATCCCACTCTGCTCGAGGTGTTCCCGATCGATGTGCCGGGGGAGCACCGTCCGGTCATCGAGTTCACGATCCAGCCGCATCGCAGCTGGGTGTTCCTGCGGATCTGCGACCCGGCGCGCGCCAACGACCCGCTGGGTGTCGCGCCGTTCGAGGACTCGAAGTACGGCGGGGCCGTAGCCTACGTAAGCCCATGGTTCTTCAGAGACTGAGCTCATCGCCGCGCAACACCCGCACGTTCTTCGTGGCTGCGCTGTGTCTCGTGTCCGTCGCCGCTTGCGGTGGTGGCAAGAGCCCGGCACAGAAGGTCGCCGCGGGTGCGGCGGACGCGAAAGCGGCGTGCCAGGTCTTCGTCACGTTCAAGCCGCCGACGGGCTCGTCGCAGACGGCGCTGGCCAACTACGCGAAGGCGGCGTACGCCGCGTTCCTCGGGTCGGCCGAGCTCGCCAGTCGGGCAACGCAGCTGGATCCGCGATGGAGCGCGCTCGAGTCAGCAGCCGACCGAGAGGCGGCCGCCTTCAAGGTCGTCGCCGAGGCAGCGACGTCGGGATTCTCACTCAGCGACAGGGCCGGCGCCGCCGCGGTGCAGCGCGCCGTCGAGACGACGAAGACTGCGCGGGCAACCTTCATCACCGAGTGCTCGAAGGCGGATCCGGCGAAGTTCAGTGCGAGTGAGGCGACGGCGAGCCCCAGTGCGACTTCGAGCCCCAGTGCAACGGCGAGTGACACTGCGACCGCGAGCAACCGCGAGACGCCGACACCGTCGGGGTCAGCTGCGCGGTCAGGTCACTGAAGCGCGGCGCCGTCCAGGCGCCAGACCGTCCACTCCTCCATCGGTCTCGCGCCGAGGCTCCGGTAGAAGTCGATCGCCGGGCTGTTCCAATCCAGGACGGACCACTCGACGCGCGCGTAGCCGCGTTCTCTCGCGATCTCGACCAGCTTCATGAGCAGGGCCTTGCCCAGCCCGGAGCCGCGCGCAGCCGGGCGGACGAAGAGGTCCTCCAGATAGATGCCGTGCTTGCCGGTCCACGTCGAGTAGTTGAGGAACCAGATGGCGAGACCCACTACGTCGCCGTCTTGCTCCGCGACGTGGCAGAACGCCGAGGGTGACTCGCTGAAGAAAGCGGCCCGAATGTCGTCCTCGGTCGCCTTGGCGGAGTCGGGCTCGCGCTCGTAGGCGGCCAGCTCCTTGATCAGCGAAACGATGACGGGTATGTCGTCAACCTGCGCAGCGCGTATTGCAGCACGGCGGTTCGGCGACGTACCCGTCATGAAGACTTGCGAAGGCGCTTACGCCTTCTTGGTCTCCCAGAAGATCTTGTCGATCTCTGCGATCTGGTCGAGCAGCTTCTGCCCCTCGGCCGGGTCGACCTTGCCCTTCGCACCCGCGGCGCCGGCCTGCTTGGTGGCGTCGTTGAACAGCTGGTGCAGGTTCGGGTACTTCTCGAAGTGCGGCGGCTTGAAGTAGTCGGTCCAGAGCACCCAGAGGTGGTGCTTGACCAGCTCGGCTCGCTGCTCCTTGATCTGCAGCGCGCGGGCCCGGAAGGCCGGGTCCTCGTTGTCGGCGTACTTCTCCATGATCGCCTTGACCGATTCGGCCTCGATGCGGGCCTGCGCGGGGTCGTAGACGCCGCAGGGCAGGTCGCAGTGGGCGGAGACGACGAGGCGCGAGCGCGTCCTACGCAGCATCAGGGTCCTCCAGACTGAAGCTCTTCACGTTCACTAGGACACTATTCCGCGACGTCAGGCCGCTACACACCGGGAGTGATCTTGTCGGGTCGGCTGCGGGTCGCGCTGGTGCGTGGACCGTCGATGGTGCCGACCCTGCGTGATGGTGACCGGGTGCTCGTGCGGATGGGGTCAGGTCCTGCCTCGGTGGGCCGTGTCGTGCTCGTCGAGCTGCCGGACCGCCCACTTTCGGTGAAGCGCGTGGTTGCCGTCGTACCCGGCGGTTCCGTGCGAGTCGAGGGCGACAACTCCTACGGCAGCACCGACAGCCGGAGCTTGGGTCCCATCGCCGAGGAGGCGGTCAAGGGGGTCGTCCTCGCCCGGCTCTGGCCGCACCCCAAAATCCTGCGGTGATCTTGACGTAACGCGCCCGTCAGCTGCCTCTGAAGGGCTCACAACGTCAAGATCACCGAGGGTTAGAGGACCTTCGAGAGGAAGGCGCGAGTTCGCTCGTGCTGCGGGTTCTCGATCACGTCGCGTGGCGTGCCTGATTCGACGACGATCCCACCGTCCATGAAGACGAGCTGGTCGCCGACCTCGCGCGCGAACCCCATCTCGTGCGTGACGACGAACATCGTCATGCCGGACTTGGCGAGGTCGCGCATGACGGCCAGCACCTCGCCGACGAGCTCGGGATCGAGCGCACTCGTCGGCTCGTCGAAGAGCATCAGCTTCGGTTCCATCGCCAGAGCGCGTGCGATTGCGACGCGCTGCTGCTGGCCGCCGGACAGCTGGCGCGGATACGAGTTCTCGCGCCCTGCCAGGCCGACCTGTGCGAGCAGGGCAAGGCCACGTTCCTCGGCTTGGTCGCGAGGCAGCCGCTTGACCCGGCACGGCGCCTCGATGATGTTGCCGAGTGCGGTCATGTGCGGGAACAGGTTGAAGTGCTGGAAGACCATGCCGACGTTCGCGCGCTGCCGCGCGATGTCGCGAGGCTTCATCTCGTAGAGCCGCTCACCGCGCTCGCGGTAGCCGACCAGCTCCCCGTCGACCATCAACCGTCCGCTGTCGATCGTCTCCAGATGGTTGATGCATCGGAGCAGCGTCGACTTGCCCGAACCGGAGGGTCCGACGACGCACATCACCTCACCGCGTTGCACCTCGAGCTCGATCCCGCGCAGCACGTGGTTGAAGCCGAACGCCTTGTGGACTGCCTCGGCCTTGACCATCGCCGTCATCCGCCGCCTCCGGGGGCGAGGTGGTCATGCGGGCGGTTGTAGCGAATCGCTCGCCAGATCCGCTCCGGCAGCGTCGCGCGCTTCGCGAAGCGGTAGGCGCCTCGTCCGTAGTGTCGTTCGACGTAGAACTGGCCGATGGTCAGCACCGAGGTCATCGCGAGGTACCAGATGCTGACCATGATCAGAATCGGGATCGTGATGTAGGTCCGGCTGATGATGTTCTGACCCTGCTGGAAGAGCTCGGACACGCTGATGAAGGCCGCCAACGATGAGGTCTTCAACATCGAGATCGTCTCGTTGCCGGTCGGCGGCACGATGAAGCGCATCGCCTGTGGCAGGACCACGCGTCGCATTGTCAGCGACCGACCCATGCCGAGGGCGCTGGCCGCCTCGGTCTGGCCTTCGTCGACCGACAGGATGCCGGCGCGCACGATCTCGGCCATGTAAGCGGCTTCGTTGAGCCCAAGGGCCAGGACGGCCGCGGTGAAGTTGGAGATCAGCGAGTTCGTGTTCCAGGTGACGAGCTGCGGACCGAACGGAAGGCCGATCGAGATGTGGGGGAAGAGGTAGGACAGGTCGAACCACATGACGATCTGGACGAGCACCGGCGTACCGCGAAACACCCAGATGTAGAGCCAGCTCGCACCGGACAGGATCGGGTTCGGGGACAACCGCGCGATCGCGAGTGCGATCCCACCGACGACGCCGATCACCATGGCCAGAACGGTCAGCTCCAGCGTCGTGACGACGCCGTCGAGGATCGGCCGCGTGAATATGTAGTGCCACTGCGTTCGCCAGTGGTACTGCGGATTTTGCACGAACGAGTTGACGAGCATCGCCGCCAGTACGGCGACGACGACCGCGCCCGCCCACCGCCCGGGGTGGCGCACCGGGACCGCCTTGATTGACGGCGGGACCTCGGGCGCCCCCGAGTTGCTAATCAACGGTCAGGTTCGGGTCAGCACTTCTTGGCTTGTGCCTTGGCGTCGGTCTCCTCGGTCGTGCCGGCTTCGACGGCGACGGTGTGACCACAGAGGTCGGCGAGCGTCTGGATGTTCGGTCCACCGTTGGCGGCGACGTAGAACGACGTACCGGCGCTGAAGTAGGTGACGAAGTTGACCTGCTTCTCGCGGTCCGCGGTGTCGGTGAAGGACGACATGCCGAGGTCGTATCGACCGTTCTGGATTGCTGGGATGATCGCGTCGAAGGCGACGTTGGACACCGTGACCTTCAGCCCGAGCACCTTGCCGATCGCCTGGGCGAGGTCGGCGTCCATGCCGATCACCGTCTTGCCGTCCTTCGCGAAGAACTCGTCGGGCGCGTACGACGCGTCGGCCGCGACCTTCAAGGTGCCGCCCTGCAGCGAGGACGGGAGCAGCTTCGCCGCAGCGGCGTCGACGGTCGGCGCAGTGCTGCTCGATGGAGCGGTCGCCGGCTGGATGGTCTGCGTCGCGCCGTTGATCTGCGGGTTGCTGATGCCGCCCGACGTGATGTTCCACTTCTGCAGAATCGCGTAGTACTGGCCGTCCGACATCAAGTCCTTGATGGCCGCGAGAACGGCCTGGTCGAGCGTGCCCTTCTTCGACATCGCGATGCCGTACGGCGCGGTGCCGTAGGCCTGACCGCTGATCTTGAAGGCGCCATTGGACTGCTTGACGATGTACGCCGCGACCGGAGAGTCGGCCATTCCCACGTCCGCGCGGCCGGAGCTGATCGCAAGGTTCGCCTGATCTTGCGTCTGGAACGGTGAGACGTGCAACGGCCCGCTGGCCCGGCTCGGCGAGGACGCGGCCGGGCTCACGGTGGAGCCTCCGCCGGAGGAGCTGCTGCCGCAAGCTGCGGCCGCGCCGAGAGTCAACGCGATGAGACCGGCCGCTAGGGCGGGTCGGCGGGTCAAGGTCGGCATGTTGGCTCCTCCGCGGGGTCATGATCACCTGGGCGATTCTTGGTGGCATTCTGCACCCGACGGCCCGGACTTGTGCACCTCGTCACACTTGAACGGGTAATCCGGTGGGGTTCGGTCACGAGTGTGACAAGATTGGTGTGTACCGGGTGATCCCCGCACACCGTGTCCTTCTAAGCGGTAGGGCCGACTAAGCCTGAGCCGCTGGTGCCCGATCGGCACCGTCCATTCATGCCACGCTTGGTGGCGCTGTGTTTGGGATTCACCTATGGCTGTGGAGACTTTGACCATGACGTCGCGCGACGACACTCCGCTCTACTCGCTGCACAAGGGCGGGAAGATCGAGATGGCCTCGACGGTGCCGCTGCGCAACCGCGACGACCTCTCGCTCGCCTACACCCCCGGCGTCGCCGAGGTGTGCCTGGCGATCGATGCCGAGCCGGTGCTCGTCAACGACTACACCTGGAAGAACAGCGTCGTTGCCGTCGTGACCGACGGTACGGCGGTGCTGGGCCTGGGTGACATCGGTCCGGAGGCGTCGCTGCCGGTCATGGAGGGTAAGGCGCTGCTGTTCAAGCAGTTCGGTGGCGTGAACTCCGTGCCGATCGCGCTGGCGACCAAGGACGTCGACGAGATCGTCGACACGGTGATCCGCATGGCGCCGAGCTTCGGCGGCATCAACCTCGAGGACATCAGCGCGCCGCGCTGCTTCGAGATCGAGGACCGGCTCAAGGCTGCCCTCGACATCCCGGTATTCCATGACGACCAGCACGGCACCGCGATCGTGGCGCTCGCCGCGATGAAGAACGCGGCGCGGCTCAGTGGGCGGTCGCTCGCGGACCTGCGTGCGGTGGTGTCCGGCGCCGGCGCCGCTGGTGTCGCCGTCACCAAGATCCTGCTCGAGGCAGGCATCGGCGACATCGCGCTCGCGGACAGCAAGGGAATCGTCCACGGCGGCCGCGGCGACCTCACCGCGATCAAGAGGTCGATGGCCGACATCACGAACAAGGCGGGTCACACGGGAACGATCGAAGAGGCGATGGTCGGCGCCGACGTCTACATCGGCCTGTCGGCCGGCAAGGTCGACGAGTCCGACGTGGCGAAGCTCGCGCCCGAGGCGATGATCTTCGCGATGGCGAACCCGGACCCGGAGATCCACCCCGACGTGGCCCGCCACTACGCCCGCGTGGTCGCGACCGGCCGCAGCGACTTCCCGAACCAGATCAACAACGTGCTCGCCTTCCCGGGTGTCTTTCGCGGTGCGCTGGACGTTCGCGCCAGCGCGATCACCGAGGGCATGAAGCTTGCGGCGGCCAACGCGCTGTGCGACGTGGTCGGGGACGACGTGGCCGAGGAGTACGTGATTCCGAGCGTGTTCGACCCGCGAGTCGGCCCGGCGGTTGCGGCCGCGGTGGCGGAGTGCGCCCGGGCAGAAGGCGTCGCCCGCGTCTAGCGCAGTTTGTGAAGGGTTAGCGGTGGCCCAACACTGCTAACCCTTCACAAACCGGTCGGGCCTCATGAGAACGTCGTTTCCGCCGGTCGGTAAGGTCTGCTCCATGCTTGCTGCGTACGCCGCCCGGTTGAACAACGACGACCCGCTGTCCGCGCTCGAGGTCGGTGACATCGAGGCTCCGGCTGCACCAGAGGGCTGGATCACCGTCGACGTGAAGGCGGCCGCGCTCAACCACCACGACATCTGGTCGCTGCGTGGTGTGGGTCTGCCCGAGGACAAGCTGCCCATGATCCTGGGCTGTGACGCCGCGGGTCTTGCCCCCGACGGCAGCGAGGTCATCGTCCACTCCGTCATCGGCGACGGCTCGAAGACCGGTGGCGACGAGACGCTCGACCCCAAGCGGTCGCTGCTCTCCGAGGTCTACCCCGGCACGCTGGCCGAGAGGGTGTCGGTCCCGGCAGGCAACGTCATCACCAAGCCTGCTGAGCTGTCGTGGGAAGAGGCGGCATCGCTGCCGACCGCATGGCTCACGGCGTACCGGATGCTGTTCACGAAGGCGCAGGTCGCCTCCGGCCAGACGATCCTCGTGCAGGGCGCCGGCGGCGGTGTCGCGACGGCGGCGATCGCGCTCGCCAAGGCGGCCGGCGTCACGGTCTGGGCGACGTCGCGTAGCGAGGCGAAGCGCGCGAAGGCGGAAGAGCTCGGTGCGGCCGAGACGTTCGAGCCCGGCGCACGGCTGCCAGGGCGGGTCGACGCCGTCATCGAGACCGTCGGCGACGCGACGTTCGGTCACTCGCTGAAGTCGGTGCGCCCAGGCGGGCGCGTCGTCGTATGTGGCTCTACCAGTGGCGGCGTCACGCCGCTCGAGCTGCAGCGGACCTTCTTCCTTCAGCTGGAGATCCTCGGCTCGACGATGGGCACCAAGGCAGAGTTCGAGGCGATGCTCGGCTTCATGGCGAAGCAGGGCCTCAAGCCGCCGGTTGACTCGACGTTCGCACTTGCCGACGCACGCGCAGCGTTCGCGAAGCTGTACGACGGCGACGTCTTCGGCAAGATCGTCCTCACCAACTGATCGCCGAGCCCAACGAAAACGGCCTATCCGCGGCAGTTCATAGGCCTAAACCGTTGGGCTCGACGGAATACTGACCGCCTACCAACAGGGGCATGTGATGGCGAAGTCGAACGAGCCACAGTCGAGTCTGCCGAAGTCGGAGCTCAAGGATCTCGTCGGGAGGCTCGGAGCGCTCCCGCGCTTTGCCGACCTGAGCAAGTCCGACCTAGAGCTTCTCGCGAAGTCCTCGGCGTTGTCCGCGGTGCCACCGAACTGGCCCCTGATCAACGAGCAGACCCCGGCTGATGCTTGTTACGTGATTCTCGACGGCGACGTCGAGGTCCGCGTGGACGGCAAGCCGGTGGCGCAGCTCGCCGCGGGATCAGTCGTCGGCGAGGTCGGCCTGCTCACGTCGAAGCTGCGTAACGCGACGGTCGTCTCGACCTCGCGGGTATCAGTGCTTCACCTAGTGCCCGAGGTCTTCAACAGCCTGGTGAGCCAGAGCCCATCAATTCGCGCCGCGCTACAAGGCCCGGCCGACTCTCGGTGATCTTGACGTAGTGCGCCCCTCACCGCGTCTGATGGGCGCATAACGTCAAGATCACGCGGGTTTGACGGTCAGTCGTCCTCGTCGTCGGCTCTGGCCAGCCAGGTGGCGAGACGGTCGACGGCGGTCTCGAACTCCGGGTTGAGGTTGACGAACGTCCGCAGGCTCTCCGCGATCTCGAAGTACGTCAGCACCTCCTCGCCGCGCCGCTTCTCGAGCTCTTCGATTCCTCGGTCGGTGAAGTACACGGCTGCGTCCTAGGCGAAGGCGGCGTCGAGCAGGGCGGCCTGCTCGATCTCGTGCGTGTTGTGCGAGCCGGTGGACGGCGCGGCCGACGCGTTGCGGGAGACCCGCAGCAGGGGCCGGCCCTCGAGGTGCTCGGGAAGCCGCAGCGCGATGAACGGCCACGCCCCCTGGTTCGCCGGCTCCTCCTGAACCCAGATCAGCTTCGCGTCGGCGGGGAAGTCCGCGAGCGCCGCCTTCAGCTCGATCGCGGGCAGCGGGTAGAGCCGTTCAGTGCGCAGGATCGCGGTGTCGGTCACGCCGAGCGCGTCGCGATGCTTGACCAGGTCGTAGTAGACCTTGCCGCTGCACAGCAGGATCCGGCGTACGGCGGACGGGTCCGGTACCTGCTCGACGATCAGTGGCTGGAACCTGCCACTGGTGAAGTCGTCCGGCATCGACGTCGCAGCCTTCAACCGCAGCATCGACTTCGGCGTGAAGACGATAAGCGGCCGTTGCCGCGCGCCGAGTGTGTGCAGCCGGAGCAGGTGGAAGTAGTTCGCTGGCGTGCTCGGCATCGTGATGACCCAGTTGCCTTCGGCCGACATCGTCAGGTACCTCTCGATCCGCGCCGAGGAGTGGTCGGGCCCCTGGCCCTCGTAGCCGTGCGGCAGGAGCAGCACGACGTTGGACGTCTGGCCCCACTTAACCTCACTCGCCGAGATGAACTCGTCGATTACCTCCTGTGCGCCGTTCGCGAAGTCGCCGAACTGCGCCTCCCACGCGACGAGCGCTTCGGGTCGGGCGAACGAGTACCCGTACTCGAAGCCCATCGCGGCGTACTCGCTGAGCAGCGAGTCGTAGACGTAGAACGGCGCCTGTTGCTCGGACAGGTTCGACAGGGGCGTGTACTCCGCCGCCGTACGACGGTCGACGATCACCGAGTGCCGCTGGCCGAACGTGCCGCGACGTGAGTCCTGCCCGGCAAGCCGCACCGGCCGGCCGTCGAGCAGCAGCGACCCGAACGCCAGCGTCTCGGCGAACGCCCAGTCGATGCCGCCCTCGGTGACCATCTGGGCGCGCCGCTCGAGCTGAGGCAGCAGCCGCGGGTGGACGTTGAAGCCCTCCGGCATCGACACCTGCGCGTCGCCGATCCGCTTCAGGACCTCCGGTGTCACCGCGGTGGGCGGCGGCGGGCCAACCGGTACCTCGGGGACCTCTTCGAACGGCGGCGGCGTGTAGTCCCGGCTCTCGGCGAACACCTTCTCGAGCTGGTCCTGGAAGTCGCGCAGCGCCGCCTCGGCCTCCTCGACCGAGATGTCGCCGCGACCGATCAGCGATTCGGTGTAGAGCTTGCGGACGCTGCGCTTCGCGTCGATCAGGTCGTACATCAGCGGCTGCGTGAAGCTCGGCTCGTCCACCTCGCTGTGACCGCGCCGCCGGTAGCAGAGCATGTCGACGACGACGTCCTTCTTGAACGCCTGCCGGAACTCGTACGCCAGCTCCGCGACGCGAACGACCGCCTCCGGGTCGTCGCCGTTCACGTGGAAGATCGGAGCCTGGATCATCCGCGCGACGTCGGTGCAGTAGACGCTCGACCGTGCGCTGGTCGGCGAGGTGGTGAAGCCAACCTGGTTGTTGATGATCACGTGGACCGTGCCGCCGGTTCGGTACCCGCGCAGCTGGGAGAGGTTCAGTGTCTCGGCGACGACGCCCTGTCCCGCGAACGCCGCGTCGCCGTGGATCAGGATCGGCAGGACGGTGAAGCCGCCTTCGCCGCGGTTGATCATGTCCT
>DASZVL010000021.1:0-4626 GCA_035547035.1 Mycobacteriales bacterium
GGCGATCCGCTGGGGCGGCTGGGTCCAGCAGGGCGATCCCGCGCCCGGCGGGGTCGGTGCGATCCGCAAGCTCGGCTCGAAGCTGATCGGCACCCGCGAGCAGATCCTCGAGTACGACCCGCCGCACTACCTGGCGTACACAATCCTCACGCCCACTCCGATGAAGGACTACCGCGCGATCGTGTCGGTGGATCGCGAGGGAGAGGGATGCCGCATCACCTGGGCGGCGAGCTTCGAAGGCAGGTTCCCCGGTGCCGGGCCGGTGATGGCGTGGGTGCTGAAACGGTTCATCGGCAACCTCGTCGTACGCCTCGCCCGCTTCGCCGAGCAGCAGGCTCAGTCGTGAGGGTCCGGATCGAGCACGACTACGCTGCTGACGTCGAGACCGTCTATGACCTGATCAGCGACCCGGCTTACATCGAGCGAAAGTACCGGGCGCTCGGCGGCCGCGACGTCGCCGCCGACCGACACGAGGCCGACGACGGCGGTTGTGAGGTCGTCACAACGCGGACCGTGTCGGTTGACCTGCCGGGCTTCGCGAAGAAGCTGCTCACCCCGAGCCAGACCACCGTGCAGAACGAGCGTTGGTCCGGTCCGGCCACGGACGGCTCGAGAAAGTGCAGCTACGACGTCGACGTACAAGGAGCCCCAGGCAGCATCTCCGGGACGCATACCTTGTCGCCCTCGGCGTCTGGTTGCCACCACCTGATCGACATCGACATCAAGGTCTCGGTCCCGCTGCTCGGCGCCCGGCTGGAGAAGTTCGCCGCCGAGACCGGCCGGACCGACATCGAGAGCCAGTTCGCGCACACCGACCAGGAGCTCGCCAGCTAGGGCGACGACGTCGGCGAGCTTGCGCTCGATGGAGAAGCGGGGCTCGAGGTCTGCGGCGACGCATTGGCGGCAGGTGAGTCGGACGGGCTCGGGCTGCGGGCCGCGGTGGGCGAGGAAGACGGCGAGGCGCTCGGTGTCTTGGTAGGGAACGGGGCTTGCTGCGTCGGCGTCGCGGCCCCCGATGTCGCTGCGACACTCGGGCTCGCGGTGGGCAGCGGCGCAGCGAGCAGTCCGCTCTGCCGCAGCGTGTCCTCGACCTGCGCCTGCACGCTGTCCACCTCGCTGGCGATGGCAGCGGGGTCCGCACCGAGCGAGGGAAGGTTGTCCAGCTGGCTGAGGGTCGCCTCCAGTCGCTGCTCCAGCTCCTGCGACGGCGCTGCCGTAAGCGTTACCACCAGCTGGTCGGCGATCGCGGTCGTGGTGCACGCCGGGCAGTCCACGTTGAGCGCTCCGGCGGCATTGATAGGGGCGATCTCGTGACTTTCCCCGACCACGAGAATGACCTGGAAGGACACTGCGACGGTCGAGCATCCGCTGCAGCTAGCCAGGGCGAAGGCGCTGTTCGTGTTCGTGACCGGGGCTCCATCCGCAACCGTCACGACCGCGTACCCGACCTTGTAGACGGTCCCACCGTCCGTGGTGTTCGTCGCGAGCGCCTGGGTGTCGCCCGGTCCCGGCGCAGCCGGAAGCGTGAACGGGAAGGCGGTCGCAGGTGCCGCCAAGCTGGACTCGCTGCCGTCTGCGTCCCCGGTAGACGTCGACGAGAGCGGTGAAGCGCTAGGGCCGGGGGCATCGGGTGCCGGCGTGCTCCCGCTCGGACCGCTTGACGTCGTCGCGACGGAGCCGGATGTGGCCGATGCCGGTAGCGGGTTCGTGTCGCTCAGCAGGCCGACCGGGTGGCCGGTCGCGCCACGTACGACGAGCAACGCGGGATGCGCTGGGGAAGCGCCGGTCACGGGCACCATCGCGAGAGCGACATAGCGACCCGGAGGGAGCAGCGCGGGCGCGGGGCGAGCGACCGATGTGGGTGAGCTGATCATGGAGACCAGGGAGGGCAGCGTGCCGTGGTCGGTGCTGCGCACAGGCTGGTACTGGCCGGCCGGCCACCATGCCCACACCATGGCGGCGACCACGGCCGCCGCGGTCGCAACGACGCCCGCCCGTCGTACCGGACGCCCTGCGCTCCATGCCCGAGCCTTGGCCCACAGGGCGCGGAGCAGTCGCTGGGCGATCAAGGCGCTGCCGAGCACGGGGAGCACCAGGGCAACGAGACGGAGCAGGTCGGCGCCCACCGAGAGGATCTGCCCGTGGCCCGCAGCTTGTGGGATGGCCTGCGAGATGGCGCGCCCGCTGTCCCACGCACTGGTGGCCAGGCGGGGCAGCAACAGCACGGCGCCGGCCATGAGGCTCAGCAGCACCGGCACCATGACCAGGACCCACACCGTGACCAGCGCCCGTGCCTTCCCGGTCAGCGCCGATGGACATCGCTTGGCTCCTGGCACGAGCCGCCTGAGTGTCGGACCCAGGTGCGCGAAGAGATCAGGTACGCCCGTCGCGTCAGCGAGAATGTGGTAGCCGTCTGCGCGGATGACCGGTGAGAGCTGCTTCACCATCAACAGGAGCTGGAGTGCGACGGCGAGGAGCAAGGCGTCGACCCGGACGGCGAGCCAGACGGCGGTGATCACTACGGCGATGACCGCGTTGAAGTACAGGCCGGCTAGGTCGACGCGCAGCCGCGAGCGGCGGTCGAGACGGTAGGCGTCCGTCACGTCGGTGTAGAACGCGGGCCACACGAGGTAGAGGCCCATACCCATCCCGCCGGGCGACGCTCCGCCGTAGCGGCACGCGGCGGCGTGGCCAAGCTCGTGGAAACCCGCGGAGACGATGCCGATTGCGAAGATCAGCAGAAGCAGACCGGGCCGATGGAAGGCCTGCGCTCCAGGCCCGGCAAGGCCTTTGTGGAACAGCACGAACCAGCAGACCCCTCCGAAGGCCGCCACGACAGGCCACATGATCCAGGGTCGGAAGAGAAAGGTGAACGGTGCGGTCAGAGCCCTCGTCACCCGCGGGTTGGTGACCAGGACGCGCCAACGCAGCGCGAGGAGTGGATTGCGCCGTGGCGGCGCCGCGGCCTCGCTGCCCGCAAGCAGGCCCTGTGTGGCGAGCTTCTCGGCGATGCGTTCGACGTGCTGCTCGTCAACCCGGCGGCCGATCCGCTCGGTGACATCGGCAGCGATCTCCGCGTTTCCCTTGCGGCCGTCGGCGGCCTCGAGCACGGAGTAGAGAAGCGGGCCGAGCTGGACCATCTGCCCGTCGGCGCGGCGCACCAGGGCCGCGCCGCTGGAGTACCCCGAGCCGCTGACTTCGCCAAGGAGCTCGATTCCCGCGGCGCGGTCAATCGGCGCGCCGACGGGCGCAGCAAGCGCCGGCTCAGTCGTGACGGTGTCTGGCGGACCGAGCGTCGACGTCATTCGTTCAGCTCACATGCGTCACATGCGGCAGGCGTAAGACACGCGCGGCGCGCGGACTCACGACTGGGCGACGTTGGCATCCTGGTTGGCGGTCGCATCGGCGGTGACGTTGTCCAGGTTCTGGGTGATGTCCATCTCCTGCGGTGCGAGAGCCTCCGCCGTCGCTCCTGCGGATCCGATGTTGGCGCCGACTGCAGCGTCCACAGGCGCCGCGACGTTGCCGTTCGCGGCCACCGCACCGTCGATGGGCGCCGACAGATCGGCATTGGCATTGAGGTTGACGTCGGCATTGAGGAGGCTTCCGCCGTTGAGCAGGCTCTCGACGCCGCTGCCGACGTCGCCGACGGTGCTGCCTGCTGCGCTGCCGACGTCGCCGACGGTGCTGCCTGCTGCGTTGCCGACGTCGCCGACGGCGCTGCCTGCTGCATTGCCGACGTCGCCGACGGTGCTGTCTGCGCTCGTCGCGTCCGCGGCCGGGGCAGCGACATCCGTCGCCGTGGGCTCGGCTGCCGTTGCCGCCGGTTGGGCCGCCGAAGTCGCATCGGCAGCCGTGGAGCCGTCACTTACCGTGCCGGCGTCGCTCGTACCGGCGTCCGCGGGCGTGCCGGTGCCGGCAGCGTCGGTCGTGCCGGCCGCTGACCCACCGGTGTCCTGTGTGACTCCGGCATGTTGCGGAGCCGTAGCAGCCGCTGAGCCGCTGAGGGTCTGGTCGAGCGTCCCGTGTTGTTCGGCGAGTCCCACGGCCTGAGCGTCGGGGCTGAGCACATTGGCGGTCGCGGCAGCCTCGATTGGCGCCGCAACATTGAGGTTTGCGGCAGCCGCCAGGTCGACTGGCGCGGCCAGGTCTAGCCCCAGGTCGACGTTCGCATTGACGTCAAGGAGGGAGAGCACTTCCTTGTTCGGTAGCGCGACGGGTGTCTCCGCGTCGATCTCTTCCATCGACACAGCATCCGGAAGGGCGTTGGACTTCGGCGCGAGGTCGGTCACTGGTGGCCTCCAGCATCAGTGGGATTCGTGGGCCGGGTTGTGCCCACGCGCGGCACCACTACGCACCGACCTGCACGCCGTGAGTGCGCCGGGCTGGCGGGCGAGGGTCGTCGTTTCTGACGGGGCGTCAGATGCCCGTACGCTCGAGGCATGCGTGGGGTTCTTGGCTGGGGCGTGCACGTGCCGCATCGCCGGCTCGACCGGACACAGATCGCGCCGGTCGCCGGCACCGGCGGGGGCAAAGGCACCCGCGCGGTCGCGTCGTACGACGAGGACTCCACGACCATGGCGGTCGAGGCCGGGCGGGCCTGCCTGGCCTCCGTCGAGGCCGCAC
>DASZVL010000022.1:0-7014 GCA_035547035.1 Mycobacteriales bacterium
GCAGTTCGCCGCGGACGCCAGCCGCCGGTGAAGGTGCTCGTCACCGGCGGGACGGGATTCGTCGGCGGTCACACCGTCGCCGCGCTGCTCGCCGCCGGGCACGACGTACGAGTGCTGGTACGCCGACCCGAGCGCGTGCCGGCCACCCTCGGCGCCCTCGGCATCGACAGCGCCGCGTTAGACATCGCCGTGGGGGACATGGTCGACGACCATGCGGTGGCGCGAGCGGTCAAGGGCGTCGACGCCGTCATTCACGCCGCGGCAGCCGTCGAGGTGCTCGACCGCAAGCTGGCCGAGCAGACCGTCGAGACCAACGTCAACGGCACCCGGACCGTCATCGACGCCGCCATGGCCGAGGGCTGCGACCCGATCGTGCACGTCTCGAGCATCGCTGCGGTCTTCACGCCGCAGCTCGACGTCATCACCTGCGACCTGCCTCCGGTGACCGAGGCGGCAAATCCCTACACCCGGTCGAAAGCCCTCGCCGACGCCTTCGCGCGCGAGCGGCAGGCCGCGGGCGCGCCTGTCACGATCGTCTACCCCGGAGGCGTGGCGGGCCCGCCCGTGGGCGAGGCCTGCGGCGACGCCGCCGAAGGGTTCGCGTCGATCCTGCGGCTCGGCTTCCTGGCGCTGACCGGCGGCGGCATCAACCTGATCGACGCCCGCGACCTCGGCGCGGTCCTGGCGGCAACCCTCACGCCAGGGCGCGGCCCGCGCCGCTACATGGTCGGCGGGACTCTCGTGTCGCTGTCGGAGATCGTGGGGGTGTTCCGCGCGGTCACCGGACGCCGGCTGCCGGCGATGCCCGCCCCGGGTGGGCTCTACCGCGGGCTCGGCGCGCTGCTCGACGCGGTACGACGAGTGGTCCCGTTCAACACGGTGTTCACCGCCGAGGCGATGCAGCTGCTCACCCGCGCAACGCTCACCGATGACTCCGCCGTACACGATGACCTCGGCGTCGCCTACCGCGACCCTGCCGAGACCCTCGCCGACGCCGTCTGCGGGCTCTACCGGACCGGCCACCTCACTGTCAGGCAGGCCGGCCGCGTCGCACAATGAGCCGCGTGACCCGCGGCACCCTGGCGTGCGGCTTGCTCGCCGCACTGCTTTTGGGCACGCCGGCGGCAGGCGCGACGACCCCGAGCTTCACGCCGTACCGGCCACCGACGTTCCACTGCCCGACGGTGCACTACTACGGCAACGGCAAGGCGCCGAACATCGGCGCACTGCTCCCAGGCAGCACGCTCTGCGTGGTCTACGACAAGCGCGACATCACCGTCGACAACGGCGGCGCGGTCCGCTTCTCCCTCGCGGAGCCTGCCCGCTTCGCCGTCGCGGGAAAGTGCCAGTACTGGCAGCGCGACCACTGGCGGATCCGCCTCGACCGCGGCTACGGCGAGCTCGTTCAGTGGGACGGCAGCTACTGGTGGGACCTGCGCAACGGGTACGGCGCAGCCATCCTCCGCAACTTCCGGATCGCCGGCACGCCCGTCGGTGCCTACCAGGCCGCGTCCGCGGTGCAGGCGATCAGCCCGGCGCTGGCCGCGCAGATCCGCAAGTACGGCGCAGGGCCTGGCGGCGGTTTCGGCGCATCCGTCAGGTTGCCGAGCGGCATCGGGTGCTGACCGGGTGATCGCGAGACTGAGCCGTCGCCGGCTGCTGTGGCTCGCCTCGATCGGCATGACAGGAGTGCCGGCCCTCGCCCACGCCGCCACGATCGACCCGCCGCCGGACCCGCTGAAGCTCTTAGGGACCGATCCCATCGGCCTGCTCGGGACCTCGAGCGACCCCGAGACGCTGACCCTCGAGGCATTCGCAGACACCCTGATCCCTGGCGCGAAGCGCTTCCCGAGCGACGTTGCCATCGCCGGCGTCGCAGCCGGGCCGGGCGCGGTGCAGGCGGGCGCGCTGGACTTCATGCGATACCCGGGGACTGGCGTCGGTGCTCTGTTGCCGGTGTTTGCAGCCGCGGTCGATGCCGCCGCGATCGCCTACGCCGCCGAGCACGGCCGGGTGCCGGACCCCACGCTTCCGCCCTTCGTCGGGCTCCGCTATCCCGACCGCAAGGCGATGCTCGACGGCCTGCTCAACCACGGCGGCGGCGAGGAGACGCTGCTGTGGTTCGCCCTCGCCGGCCTGGTCTGCCTCGGCTACTACACCGCCGGGCACCTCGACACCGCCGAGGCGGTGCGCCGAGGGCACCCAGGCTTGAAAGCGCTGGGTTTTCCGATGCCTGACCGTGACGGCCTGTGGCGCTTCTCGCAGTTCTCCTACCGCCGCAAGCTTGCGCGCAGCCATCCTGGTACGACGGGCAGCGGCCAGCCGCAGTGACCTCCGTCATCGAGACCGCTGATGTCGTCGTCGTCGGGTCTGGCCCGGGCGGGGCGATCCCGGCGTACCGGCTCGCCGCCGCCGGCGCGAAGGTCGTGATCCTCGAGCGTGGCCCGTGGCTGGAGACGAAGCAGTTCTCGCAGAGCCTTCGGATCGACAGCTACACCCGGATCGTGGACTACATCACCGCCGACGGCGTCAGCGTCGTCGCCGGCAACTGCGTCGGCGGGTCGAGCGTCGTCTACTTCGCAGCCGCGCTCCGCACGCCGTCCTTCGTCTTCGACCGCCGCGACTCGGCGGGCAGGCGGATCTGGCCGAAGGCACTGACCCGCGACTCGGTCGACCCCTGGTACGACCTGGTCGAGGAGACGCTGCCCGTCGCGCAGCAGACCTGGGACGACGTGCCCTATCCCGGCGGGGTCTGGGCGGCGGCGTGCCACAACGCGGGCCACACCTGCAATCCGGTCCCGGTCGCCGTCGACCTCGACGAGTGCACGAACTGCAACTGGATGCTCAACGGCTGCCGGTTCGGCGCAAAGCGGTCGATGCTGCTCAACTACCTTCCAGCGGCGGTCGCGCACGGTGCGGAGATCCGGCCGCTGCACGAGGTGCAGACCATCTCGCCGGCCGTCACGCCCGGCTACCGGTACGCCCTGACCTACACGACGGTCGACGCCGGCGACTACCGCGTTCCGGACGGTGGCGGCGTGATCGAGGCAAGGCTCGTCGTCCTCGCCGCTGGGGCGATGGCGACGCCGGTGCTGCTGCAGCGATCAGCGCCGCTGCTCGGCAGCATGCCGAAAGCGGTCGGGCGTTACTTCTCGCCGAACGGCGACCGGGTCTCGATGGCGCTGATGGACGAGGCGAAGGTGCACTCGGTGCTTGGCCTCGAGCGCTCGCCCGGCGTCGCCTACGACGCGTTCCCGATCGGCAAGCCGATCGGGTCGATGACCTACGACTTCCTGGACGGCTCGCGTCACGTCGGCGACCGGTACGGCCTGCAGCAGATCTACTTCCCGACCATCACCAACATCCTTCCCGAGGGCACACCCGGCGGCGACTGGTTCGGGCCCGCGAAGAAGCACCTCACCGACCGTTGGCGGTCCTGGCTGACGATCCTCGCGATGGTCGAGGACCACAACGAAGGCACGTTCGGCGAGCCGCCGCCGACGGGTGCGTTCATCCGGGTCGACTCGGCTGCCGCCGTGTCGACGCTGAGCTACAAGCCGAGTGCCGCGACGGTCCGCGCGTGGGAGAGCTCGGACGCCGCCGTCAAGAAGATCGTGGAGAAGGACGGCGTCGGTGAGCATCTCAGCTGGAGCGCGACCCGCAACTATCTGTCCGCGCACCCGCTCGCATCGTGCCGGATCGGTGACGATCCCGCGACCTCGGCATGCGATCCGTCACACCAGCTGCGCGGTCACCCGGGCTTGTTCGTCACCGACGGCTCTTCGGTGCCGACGTCGCTGTGCGTCAACCCCTCACTCACGATCGCGGCGCTCGCCGAGCGCGCGAGCCGGGGCATCGTGAAGCACGCCGGGGCACTCGGCGTACAGGTCGACACGAAGCGGACGCCGCCTCCCGGCAGCGGCTCGCTCCGGCGCCCTCGGTAGACACTGTGCCGGTGAGCGATCTTGCGGGCGGCCCACGATGGCGCGGGCAGCGCGGCCGGCTCGAGGTCTGGTACGCCACCGCGACCGACCGCGAGACCGGCACCGGGGTGTGGGTACATCACGAGCGCGTCGCGCCCATCAGCGGAGAGCCGTATGCGCACGGCTGGGTCGCACTCTTCCCGCCGGATGCGCCACCGGCCGTCGAGCGCTACGGACCGGAGCCGTACGGCGACCCGGTGGATGAACAGTGGTTCACGAGCGGCTCAGGGTCGGTGGGGCCTAGGCGGTTCCGCGGAGCCGGTGCCCACGATTCAGCGTGGGACATCGAGTGGTCGACGTCGCAACGTCCGATGTGGACCTTGCCCCGAAAGATGTGGGAGCGCGAGCTGCTGCCTTCCGCGCATGTCGTCCTGGCGCCGAAGGCCGAGCTCTCCGGAAAGCTTGCCGTTACGGGCCGCAGGCTGGACCTCGCCGGGACCGGCGCGGTCGCGCACATCTACGGACACGGCAACGCGCAACGCTGGGGCTGGCTGCATGCCGACCTCGACGAGGACACCAGCCTCGAGATCGTTACCGCCGTCGCACGACGGCCGGGGATGCGCGGGCTGCCGCCTCTCGCGTTTGTGCAGCTGCGCCGCGACGGCAACGACTGGCCGGGCGACCCGCTGCTGACCGCCCCGCTGTTCCGCACCCGGCTGTCGTCACCGACGTGGCGGGTGCGGGGGGTCGTTGGCCGTACCCGGCTGACCGTCACGGTCAACCAGCCGGACGACCGTTGCGTGAAGCTCGACTACACCGACCCCAACGGCGACGGCGCGGTTTGCACGAACACCGAGCGTGCTGACGTCGACGTGAAGCTCGACCGCTGGAAGGGCCGCTGGATCACCGAAGCCGAGTGGTCAGTGGAAGGAACCGCCCACAGCGAGCTCGGCACCCGCTGACCAGCGCATGAAAGCGGAGGACTAAGGTCTGCGCCGCGCTCGCTCGATGACCTTCGCACGCTTGAGCATCTCGGGCACGAACCAGTCGGGCAGGATCATCGTGGCGCGAAACTCCGCAACCTCTTGGTCGGACAGCCGCGGGATGAGGTCGCTGGCCGCGAATTGCATCGCGCCGAGCCGGGCGGCGCGGTCGGCGTTGACCATGTCCGTACCCATTCCGACCGTTCGCTCGCCCATGCCGGCGCGCCCGATCCGGGTGATGACATCGAACCAGTGGCGACTCTTCCGCTCAGCGACGTCTCTGCAAGCCAGCCAGACCTGGCGCTGCAGCGGGAGTCGCTTCCACTCGGCCGCGCCCACCTCCACAGCGAAGACGGTACGACGCGAGGATGATCGCCGCATGGCGCAGCGATCCGCGATCTTCCACATCACCGAACCGCAGCTTTGGGCGATGGCGGTGTTTGCGTCGAGCCCAACGAAAAACGCGTAAAACGCGCCCGGATGGGCCCTAATTGTTGGGCTCGGCGTCAGAGCTTGAGGTCGTTGCCTACCGCGAAAGTGTGGCGGTTGCCGTCGGCCAGGTAGTGACCAACTGTCTTCTCGAGCTCGGCCACCGTCCACGTGTCGCCATCGCTCGCGAACGCGGCCTCGAGCGTCGGCGCGTGCATGACGCCGATCTTCCCGCCGTAGGTCACGAAGACGTTGCCATTGACGTGGTCGGCCTCACGCGTTCCGAGCCATACGACGACGGGCGCCACGTGCTCGACGTCGAGCGGATCGATCTCGTCATCCGCCGCCGGCGGGAAGACCGCCTCGGTCATACCCGTCCGTGCCCGCGGTGCGATCGCGTTGGCACGCACGCCGTAGCGCGAGCAGCCGTTGGCGACCGACAACGTCAACAGCGCGATGCCGGCCTTGGCTGCCGCGTAGTTCGGCTGCCCGGGCGAACCGAAGAGAAACGCCTCCGACGCGGTGTTGACCACTCGCGCCCACACCGGACCGTCCGCGGCCTTGGACCTCTCCCGCCAGTACGCCGTCGCCGCCTGGCAGGTCGCCGCGTGCCCGCGCAGGTGCACCCGGATCACGGTGTCCCACTCCTCAGCCGTGATGCCGAAGATCATCCGGTCGCGCAGCACGCCGGCGTTGTTCACCAGGACGTTGAGGTCGCCGTACTCGTCGATCGCGCGCTGAACCAGCGAGGTCGCGAAGTCCCAGTCGCCGATGTCGCCCGGCACGCCTACCGCCTCGCCTCCGGCGGCACGGATCTCCGCCGCGACGACCTCAGCGTTCTCGCCGATGTCGTTGACGACGACCTTCGCGCCTGCCGCCGCCAACGCGAGGGCTTCCGCGCGACCGAGGCCGACACCGGCGCCGGTGATGACGGCCACGCCGTCGGCGAGCTCCGAACCGGTGAACGCCGGCACGAGGTTCTTGGCCATCAGCGGTCCACGCCCAACATCAGCGCGCTGGTCGGTACTCCGGTGCCGCCGGTGACGAGTACGTGTTCGGCACCTTCGACCTGGTTCACCGAGGTCCCACGGACCTGGCGAACCCCCTCCGCGACGCCGTTCATCCCGTGCAGGTAAGCCTCGCCGAGCTGGCCCCCGTGGGTGTTCACCGGCAGCCGCCCGCCCATCTCGATCGCGCCATCGGCGATGAAGTCCTTCGCCTCACCCGGCTTGCAGAAGCCGAACTCCTCGATCTGCGCGAGCACGAACGGCGTGAAATGGTCGTAGAGCACCGCAGTCTTGATGTCGTCCGGCGTCAGCCCTGAGGTCTCCCAGATCTGCCGTGCGCAGGTGCCCATCTCGGGCAGACCGACGATCGAGTCGCGGTTGAACGACCGCATCATGTGCTGGTCGTCGGCCATGCCCTGAGCCGCAGCCTCGATGATCGCCGCAGGCTGCTTGAGGTCCCGCGCCCGCTCGACGGTCGTGACGAGCATCGCCTGACCACCGTCGGTCTCCTGGCAGCAGTCGAGCAGGTGCAACGGCTCGACGATCCAGCGCGAGTTCTGGTGGTCTTCCAGCGTGATCGGCTGGCCGTAGAAGTGCGCCGCGGGATTGTTCGCGGCGTGCCTCCGGTCAGCGACGGCGACCCGACCGAAGTCCTCCGAAGTGATGCCGTAC
>DASZVL010000023.1:0-8790 GCA_035547035.1 Mycobacteriales bacterium
CCGAGTCGGCCGCTTCGCTGTGACGACCCGGGCGCGGATCCGATGTCGACCAACAGCTGGTGGCAGGTCTCGCTGTTCGCTCGTACCGGCACCATCTACGCCGGGACGTCGGAAGTGCAACGCACCATCCTCGCCGAGCAGCTGCTCGGCCTGCCCCGCGAACCCGCGGCCTAAGTTATGGTGCAAACATCTTCCGGATTGAGTGAGGTCGAATGCCGCTGAACCGTGCCTTCATCGGGCGCCGGTACGAAGCGCCTGACGAGTACCTCGTCGGTCGCGAGCACATCCGTTCGTTCGCGACCGCGATCGGCGACCTGAACCCGCTGTCCCGCGACGTCGCGGCTGCCCGTGCCGCCGGCTATCCGGATGTCGTGGCGCCTCCGACCTTCCTGACGGTGTTGGGATTTCGCTTCCGGGACGCCTCGCCGATGAATGATGCGGACCTCGGGCTGAACCACGGACGAGTGGTTCACGGTGAGCAGGAGTTCATCGCCCATCGTCCGGTCTACGCGGGGGACGTGCTGCGCGTGGTCAACACCGTGACGGACATCCGCGACGCCGGCACCAACGAGCTGATGGAGACGACGATGGAGGTCACCTTGGCCGACGGCACCGCTGTTGCGACCTTGACCTCGTCGCTCATCAGCCGCGGCACGGCCGAGCGCGCGGTGGCTTCCTGATGCCGACGTACGACGAGGTGGACGTCGGTACGACGATCCCTGCCTGCGTCGTCAACGTCCAGCGTGCCGATCTGGTCCGCTATGCCGGTGCGAGCGGGGACTTCAACGTCATCCATTGGAACGAGCGAGTGGCGACCGGCGTGGGTCTGCCGAACGTGATCGCGCACGGCATGTTCACGATGGCGGCGGCCGGGCGACTTGTGACGGATTGGGTCGGCGACCCGACGCGGGTCGAGTCATACGGGGTGCGCTTCTCCTCTCCTGTGCCGGTGCCCGACGACGAGACCGGTACTGACCTCACGATCTCCGGCGAGGTGACCGAGAAGCTCGATGGCGGCCGGGTTCGGGTCCTGCTCACTGCCACCATCGGTGCGGACACGAAGGTCCTCTCGGCGGCACGAGCGGTTGTCCGCCTTGACTGACGTCGATGTGCCGACGCGCCTGTTGCCGAAGCTGACCGATGCGAACCGCGCGTTCTGGACGGGCGGCGCGAACGGTGAGCTGCTCGTTCAGCGTTGCGAGGCGTGCGACCGCTGGCAGCTGCCTCCGGTCGACTCCTGCCCGGTGTGCGGGGGAGCTGTCGCCCTCAGTCCGGTCAGCGGCCTCGGAGCCGTGTTCACCTACACCACGAACTACCACCAGTTCCATCCCGACATCCCGCCGCCGAACCTGATCGCGATCGTCACCCTCGATGAGCAGGACGACCTGCGGCTGATGACCAACCTGGTCGGCTGCACGGAGGACGACATCGCCAGCGGCTCCGCCGTACGCGTCCAGTTCGAAGATCACGGCGAGATCTTCTATCCGGTGTTCGAGTTGATCGGACAAGGCCAGTGACCGACACTCCTTGCAAGGGCGCGATCGTCTCGGGACTCGGCATCTCCCAGATCGGCCGCCGAACCGGGATCTCCCACCTCGACAACACGCTGCACAGCGCACGCGAGGCGATCGCCGACGCCGGCCTGACCCCTGCCGACATCGAGGGCGTCACCACGATGGGCGACACCCCGGTCTCGGCGGCCGCGGCGGCGCTGGGGATTGAGCCCGTCTACCGCGGCGGGGGCTTCTCCACCGGTGGGTTGCTCTCGCCGGTCATGTCGGCGGCGAAGGCGGTCGTCGAGGGACGCGCACGCCACGTGCTGGTCTACCGCACCGTCCAGATGATGGGCGGCGAGTTCGTGCCGGGTGCCGGGGGGGACGGTGATGCACCGGACGAAGGCAAGGGCAACCTCCTCGACGTCATGGCCGACATCGAGGAGGTGCTGGCGGCGAACGCGCTTTCGGCGGTCAACTGGCTCGCGATGCACTGCCGCCGCCACATGGAGATCTACGGGACCACCAAGGAGCAGCTCGGCTGGCTTGCGATCAACTCCCGCCGCAACGCGGCCCTGAACCCGCGTGCGGTCTACCGCGATCCGATCACGATGCAGGACTACCTCGGTGCCCGGCCGGTGTCCTCACCGCTCGGGTTGTTCGACTGCGATGTCCCGGTCGACGGCTCGATCGCGGTCGTGGTGTCCGCTCCGGACTACGCGCCGGACTGCCCGAAGCCGGCAGTACGGGTCGAGGCGGTCGGCGGATCGAGCGGTGCCGGCGGCTGGTTCCACCGGCCGGACTACCCGAATATGGCCTCGGTCGATGCCGCCGCCGAGATGTGGAGTCGTACCGACCTCACACCGTCCGATCTCGACATCGCTGAGCTGTACGACGGATTCACCTACCTCACCTTCGCCTGGCTGGAGGCGCTCGGCATCTGCGGCGACGGCGAGGCCGGTCCGTACGTCGAGGGCGCCACGCGTATCGCGTTGGACGGCGAGCTGCCCCTGAACACCTATGGCGGACAGCTCTCGGCTGGCCGGATGCACGGCTACTGGGTGCTCCACGAGGCCTGCGTCCAACTGCGCGGGGAGGCCGGCGATCGCCAGGTCAAAGACAACCCGGAGGTCGCCGTTGTCAGCAACGGCGGTGGCCCGATCGCGGGATGTCTGTTGCTGACCCGTTGACGAGGGTCAGGCGAGCCAGGCGGACGTTCGACGCGGCTGCTCACTCGGGCGTCCAGCACGCTATGACCTCGTCGACCGTGACGACCTTGCCGAGCAAGGCGAAGGAGTAGCGCAGCATGTCCGCCGCGAACGTCTCGGGCAAACCCATGACGGCATCGCGTGGAATCACGATCCGGTATCCGATGTTGACCGCCTCGATCGCCATTCCGATGACGGCCTCGTTGAGCGAGATGCCGGCAATCACGAGGGTCCTGATGTCGAGGCTGCGCAGGATCGGGTCGAGCTCGGTGCCGTTGAACGCGGACATGCCGTGGATCCGCGCGGCGACGATGTCGCGTGGGTCGGGACCGAGCTCCGGGATGATCTCCGCCTCGGCGGATCCGATCAGCAGGTAGTCGGGGTCTTTCATCGTCACTGCCATCAACGGCGTCACGATCCGGACACCGGCCCGGTCCGCGCGGAACTGCAGCGTCGCGTGAACGACCCGTGACCCGCCGGCGCGGGCGGCATCAGCGAGGCGTGCGATCGCCGGGATCACGTGATGCTCATCGACCGCGTGCTGCATCTCGAGCATCGGCGAGCGGGCGAGGTCGCCGACGATTCCGCGCTGCATCTCCGAGATGACGATGGCCGTGTGCGCTGGGTCGACCAGCTCCCGCAAGGTGATCGCCACTAAACAGCCAGGCCGACCCAGCCCTCGCCGGCGGAGCTTCGGCGGGCCGCGTCGACGACTGCCTGGGTGATCCAGCCGTTTCGAAGCGTCGGGACCCGGGGTGTGGGCTTCCCTTCGAAGGCCGGCAACCAGTCCTCGAGCATCAGGGCAAGCGCGAGAATCGCGGAGCCGGCCCGGCGGGCCGGGATCTCGACTCCGCTTCGCGGGCGACGAGTGCTGAGGGCGATGTCGTGCAAGCCGGTCTCGCCGACCCTCCCGGCGCGGATGGCCGAGGCGCTCTCGCCGCCCATCAGGGTGCTGGTGATCTCGATCGTTCCCTCGCTGCCGTAGGCCTCCAGCACCCGCCGATCCACGTGCAACCCGATCATCGACGACGAGACCGAGACGGTGACCCCGCTTTTCATGCGGATGAGCACGGTCGAGGTGTCGTCGGCCGTGACCTCGAGGACGCTGCCGTCGTCACGCTTGCGGGTCGGTACCGAGGTCTTGACGTCCGCACACACCGCCTCGGGCTCGCCGAACAGTGCCGTGAGGAAGTCGATGTCGTGTGAGGACAAGCCCATCAGGTAGCCGCCGCCGTCCTCGACCCGGTACATCCACTCGGACTGAAGTCGCCGGCTTGGGTGCCAAAGGTCGCCGACGGTCGTCACTCGCGCCAGGTACGGCCGGCCGAGGAACCCTTCGTCGACCATGTCCCAGACCGGGAGCCGGTCGACGAGCCACCGGCCCTCGAAGTTGACGGCGTGCGCGACGCCGCTCTCCTCGGCTGCCTCGAGCATGTTCCTGGCCTGGCCGGAGTCGACGGCGGCCGGCTTCTCGCACAGGACATGCTTGCCCGCGCGCACAGCGGCGATCGTCTGGTCGTGATGGAGGTCGGTGGGCGTGCACACGGCGATCAGGTCCAGGTCGGCGCGGCGGACGAACGACTCCCAGTCGGTCGATGTGTCCTCGATGCCGAGCTGCTGCCCCGCTTCGACCACCCGCTCCGGGCGTCTCGAGCAGATTGCGGCCACCTCGAACTCCGGGACGGCGCGGAAGGCAGGGGCGAGAACGATGCTGCCCCAGCCGACGCCGATGATGCCGACCCTTATCCGGTCCTGGGGCATGCCGGTCCCTTTCTCACGCTTTGCCGGCCTGGTCTGCCGCGAGGTGCGCCGCCGGCATGTCGGCTCCGGTGATGGCCGCTGGGTCGAAGTCGTCCGGGAGAGGCGGGAAGGCGGGCGGCCGCTTCTCGACGTAGCTGTCCACGCCCTCGCGGAAGTCGTTGCTCGTTGCGGTGTAGGCCATCGTCCGGTACGCCTTGTGGATCGCGCCTTCGAAGTCGACGTCCAGGTCGGTCAACGTCTGATGCTTGATCAGCGCGAGTGAGGTCGGTGCGCAGCTCGCCGCGATGTCGGCCGCGTACCGTCTGGCGCTCGCGACAAGCTCTTCGGGCTCGGCGACGTATGCGACGAGACCGATGCGCAACGCCTCGTCGGCATCGACGGCACGCCCGGTGAGCATCAGGTCCATAGCGCGCTCGATCCCGACGACGCGGGGGAGGAGCCAGCTGACGCCGTACTCCGCCGGTAGCCCTCGTTTCGCGAAGGCCGTCGACAGGCGCGTGCCACGAGCCATGAACCGCACGTCGCAGAGCAGGGCCTGGATCAGGCCGAGTCCGGCGCACGGTCCGTTGATCGCGGCGATCAGCGGCTTGCGAAAGGCGTGCGAGCGGCTCGGGACGCTACGGCCGGTCGTGTCCATCGGCAGGCCCGCGATGTCGTCGAGCCTCTGGATGTCGACTCCTGGGCAGAATGCCGAGCCTGCGCCGGTCAGCACGGCCACCCGCACGCGCGGATCGTGGTCGGCTTCGTCGAGAACATCGTTGAACCGGCGCTCCATCACCGGGTTCCACGCGTTCTTCCGCTCCGGCCGGTTCAGGGTGATGAGTGCCACGCCGTCGTCGCCGACGTCGTAGAGCACGGTCCGTGCTTCGTCTTCCTGCGCAGTCTCTGCGGTCACGCGATCTGCTCCTGACCGAGCAGCTGGCGCCGCAGCTGATCCTTGACGACCTTGCCCATCGCGTTGCGCGGCAGCGCGGGGAGGGTCTCGATCCGCTCAGGGATCTTGTAGGCAGCCAGGCCCGCGGCACGACAGATCGCGACGAGGTCGCCGAGGCCGAGCTCGGCCTCAGCCACCGGGACGACGCAGGCGCAGCAGCGTTCGCCGGTCCGCGGATCCGGGATGCCGATCACGGCGACGTCGGCGATGCGAGGATCGACGGCCAGGACGTCCTCGATCTCGCGGGTCGAGATGTTCTCCCCACTACGGATCACGATCTCCTTGATCCGGCCGGTGACGTGCACCCAGCCATCGTCGTCGACGTGGCCGAGGTCGCCGGTGCGGACGAAGCCGTCGGCGTCGAGAGCCTCGGCGTCGAGACGAGCGTCCTGGTAGCCAAGGAAACGTTGTGGGCCGCGCAGCAACAGCTCGCCGCTCTCGGCAACCTTCAGCTCGACGCGGTCCGCCGGTTTGCCGACGGTGGCGGCGATGCGGTCGCCGGTTTCTTCCCGCGGCGCATATGTCGCCATCGGGCACTCGGTGAGGCCCCAGCCGTTGTAGATGCCGACACCACCGAGCTCGGTTCGCACCTGCTCGTTGAGGCCGTCCGGAACAGGTGCACCTCCTGCGAGGCACATTCGCAGCCGCGGGAACAGTCGTTCGGGACCGTGGGCGCGCTGGGCGGCGAGGTAGGCGTGGAAGAACGGCGTCGCGATCCCGAGCGCCGTCGGCTCGAAGCGGGTGAGCGCAAACGGGGTGCTGGCCGGGTCGAAGCTGGACACCAACGGCAGCTGCAGACCGGTACGCAACGAGGTGGCGAGGATCCCAGGCCCGCCGATGTGCGCGATCGGGAAGACGACCGGGAACACCTCGTCCTCACCGAGTTCGAGCCGGTCGACGAGAATGTCGGACTGGCTCACGATCGTCGCGTCGGAGTGCCGGACGCCCTTCGGCTCGCCGGTCGTGCCGGAGGTGTAGAACACCCATCGGGTGTCAGCCGGCTCCGGGGGGCGATATGCCGGCAAGGTCGCGGGGTCGCCGACCGGGAGCCGCGGCGTCTCAGCCGCGTCGTCGAAGTCGACGGCGATGGTCGTGATCCCGGTCGCCCGAGCCATCGCCTCGTGGTCGAAGCCGCGCCAGCGACGCGGTGTGATCAAGACGTCGCTGCCTATCTGTTCGGTGATGAAGGCCAGCTCGCTGGACCGCAAGGTGGTGACGAGCGGGTTCTGAACCGCGCCGAGTCGGGCCAGTGCGCTGATCAGCACGGCCCCCTCGACCGATGGCGGCAGCTGCCAGCTCACCACCGACCCGCGAGTGACACCTAGCGCGGACAGCCCGGCGGCGACATCGAGCGCAGCGTCTCGGTACGACGCGAATGTCGTCGAGACGGCGCTCTCGTCGTACAGCATCGGCCGATCAGGCCGGCTGTCCGCGGCCGACTCGACGAGGGCCCACCAGGTCGGGGTCATCCGAGGCCGTCGGGCAGGGATGCCGGCGTACGCCCGAGCTCGGCGAGGAACGGCTGGCTCAGCGCGATCCGACCGGTGATGTCGCCCTCCACGAGGGCGAGCGCGGCCTCCGCCACGAACGTCGGAGGTTCGAGCTCGAAGTCGGCGACGAGGTCGTGGGCGCTCGCGCCCGGGGTCGCGACGTTGTAGAGGGGGGCGAGCGCGTTGACCCGCAGGCCGTGCGGGTATCCCTCTGCGGCGAGGGCGGTCGTCAGTCGCTCGAGGGCCGCCTTGCACGGTCCGTACGCCGTCCAGCCGGATTCGAACATCGGCTCCCATGGCGGACCCTCCGGATGCTCGGCGGCCCGCGAGGAGATGTTGAGGATCCAGCCCTCGCCGCGCTCGTACATTGCCGGCACGACCAGCTGGGAGAGCTCGAACGGTGCGATGAACTGGGTTTCGAGCATCAGGTCGAGTCGCTTGCGGGGAAACCCGACGAAGGGCAGGAAGAAGGTCACGGCGGCGTTGTTCACGAGGATGTCGATCCGGCCGGTGGCGGCGGTGACGTCCGCGATGAGCTGGCGCCGCTCGTCCGACTTCGACAGGTCGGCGCGGAATGCGCTCGCCCTACCGCCGTTCGACTCGATGATCCTCACCGTGTCGCGCAGGGTGCCGGCGTAGCGGGGGTCCGGGTCAAGGGTGCGGGCACTCAGCGCGACGTGCGCGCCGGCGCCGGCGAGCCGCACGGCGATCGCCGCACCGAGTCCTCGGCTCGCGCCCGTGACGAGAGCGATCCGGCCGTCGAGCGAGCCCATCAACCTCACCTTCACGCCCCGGATAAGCCGGTGAATAATTGAACCTAGCAGGCAGAAGACCGCTCTCTTGGCGCGACCGGCTATCTTTCTGACAGTTGTGTCACCCCTTTCGTCGGAGGCCGGACGGGCATGGATCTGAGCGTGTCGCCTGCCGACGAGGAGTTCCGCGAGTCCGCCCGCCAGTGGCTGTCCGAGAACTTCCCGACCGACCCGCGCCCGCGTGACCACCAGGCGATGCGGAGCTTCGACCTGGCATGGCAGCGGCGGCAGTGGGACGGCGGTTGGGCCGGTGTCGGCTGGCCGACGGAGTACGAGGGCCTCGGCTTGTCGGTGCTTCGTCAGCTGATCTGGTTCGAGGAGTACGCCAAGACGGGAGCGCCGGACATCGACGCGCGGTTCGTCGGCCTCAGCCATGCGGGACCGACGCTGATCGCGTCCGGCACCGAGGCGCAGAAGGCCTTCCACCTGCCCAAGATCCTGCGCGGTGACGTCGTCTGGTGCCAGGGCTTCTCCGAGCCGTCGGCCGGCTCCGACCTCGCGTCGCTGCGCACGTCGGGGGTACTCGAAGGCGACGAGCTCGTCGTCAGAGGGCAGAAGGTGTGGACCAGCTTCGCCCACATCGCCGACTACCAGGAGCTGTTGATCAGGACGAACCCGGCCGAGGCTCGCCATCGAGGTCTGACGTGGGTGATCTGTGACATGGCCACGCCCGGAATCGTGGTCCGGCCGATCAAGACGATCAACGGCGACGAGCACTTCTGCGAGGTCTTCTACGACGACGTACGAATCCCGGTCGCCAATGTCGTCGGTGAGATCGACGGCGGCTGGCAGGTGGCAATGTCGACGCTCTCCTTCGAGAGGGGCACGGCCTTCACGGCGGGTCAGGTCCAGCTGAGCGAGATCTGCGATCGCCTCATCGAGCACGCCCGCGAGCACACCGGCCCAGATGGGCGCCGGCCGGCGATCGCCGACGACGAGGTCGCCGTCCGTCTCGCGACGATGCGCGCGGAGATCATCGCGCTTCGGTCGCTGACGTACACCAGCATCGTGCGCAACGCCGATCAGCCGCAGCCGGGTCCGGAAGGCTCCATCATCAAGCTGTTCTACTCGGAGCTGCGACAACGACTGATG
>DASZVL010000024.1:0-25821 GCA_035547035.1 Mycobacteriales bacterium
CGGCCCCCCCGCTACACCCCTCCTTCGGCTGTCCAAGGTCGACAAGAACTTCGGGCCGGTCCGCGCGCTGACCGGGGTGGACCTCGACATCTATCCCGGCGAGGTCACTGCCCTTGTCGGCGACAACGGCGCCGGCAAGTCGACGATGATCAAGACGATCTCGGGCATGTGGGCCCCCGACGGCGGCCAGGTGTACTGGGACGACAAGGAGGTTCACGTCCGCAGCCCGCGCGATGCCGCGGCGCTGGGCATCGCGACGATGTACCAGGACCTCGCACTGTGCGACAACCTCGACATCGTCCAGAACATGTTCCTCGGTCGGGAGCCGCGACGGTTCGGGCTGCTCGACGAGACAGCGATGGAGATCGCTGCCCGCAAGACGTTGAGCGATCTCTCGGTGACGACCGTGCGCTCGATCCGCCAGCCGGTGGGCTCGCTGTCCGGCGGACAGAGGCAGGCGGTCGCGGTCGCGCGTGCTGTGCTCGAGGACGCGCGCCTTGTGATCATGGACGAGCCGACGGCCGCGCTCGGCGTGTCCCAGACCGCGATGGTGCTGAACCTCGTCAAGACCCTCAGCGAAAGCGGCGTTGCCGTCCTGATCATCAGCCACAACCTCGTCGACATCTTCGAGGTCGCGGACCACATCGCGGTGATGTACCTCGGGCGGCTGGTCGGCACCTACCCGGCAAAGGATCTCGACACCCAACGCGCGGTCGAGCTGATCACGACAGGTGCTCTCGGATCGAAGCGAGCAGGCGGGGAAGGGTAGGGGCGAATGTCGTCCAACGCAGGCACCGCCGAGGCTCCCGACGCCGACGCAGCTGTAGCAGTCGCGAGCAACGAGCTGGTCGCCGACTCGCTCGGCGAGTACCTCGCGGCGCAATGGAAGCGGATCAGGTCGGGCGAGAGCGGAACGCTGCCGGTCATCGTCGGCCTGGTGATCATCGTGATCATCTTCCAGACGAAGAACGGGCACTTCCTGTCGACCGGCAACCTCACGAACCTGATCGAGCAAGCCGGCGTCTTCGTGCTGCTCGGCATGGCGGAGGTGTTCGTCCTGCTGCTGGGCGAGATCGACTTGTCCAGCGCTGCGGTCGGTGCCGTCGGGTGTGCGATCACCGCGGAGCTCAACGCACCGCCCCACAACGTCAACTGGTTCCTGGCGGTGCTTGCCGGTCTCGCAGCGTGCGCGGTGATCGGCGCGCTCCAGGGCCTGCTGATCACCCGCCTCGGGTTGCCTTCCTTCATCGTGACCCTCGCCGGACTGCTGGGATGGGGCGGCTTCCTGATCTACCTGCTCGAGAAGGACAAGCAGGCGACCGGCGGCAGCATCGTCGTCAACAGCAACGTCCTGAACGACGTCGTCAACGGTTCGCTGTCGAACACCGCGGGCTGGATCGTGATGATCGTGTCCGTCGCGGCGTTCGGCGCAGTCGCCGTGCTGCAGCACCGCCGTCGTACGAGCAACGGCCTCGTCGCCCCACCGTTGTCGCTGCTGCTGCTCAAGGTGATCGGCATCGCCGCCGCGGGGGTCGTGCTCGTGTTGGTGTGCAACGCCAACCGCGGAGGCTTGCTCGTCCACCTCTCCGGCGTGCCTTGGGTCGTCCCGCTGATGGGAGTGGTCCTCGCGATCTACTCGATCCTGCTGGGCCGGATGCGGTTCGGTCGCTATCTCTACGCGATCGGCGGCAGCACCGAAGCGGCACGCCGCGCCGGCATCCGCACCAACCAGGTCCGGCTGATGGCGTTCGTGCTGTGCAGCTTCACCGCCGGCCTTGCGGTCATCCTGGTCTACTTCTCCGAGCTCGGATCGATCTCCAGCGACTTCGACGCCGGCGACTATGTGCTGTACGCCGTGGCGGCGGCCGTCATCGGCGGGACGAGCCTGTTCGGCGGCCGCGGCAAGATGAGCTTTGCGGTCCTCGGTGGTGTCGTGATCGCGACGATCTACAACGGCATGGCGCTCATTCAGATCGGCGCGGCAGGCCAGGAGATGGTCATCGCGCTCGTCCTGCTCGCAGCAGTGACCGTCGACGCGATCTCGCACCGCGGGGTCGCCCGGCGCTAGCCGATGGACGTCGCGGCACGCAAGGCGGCACTTCAGGAGGAAGCCGCCGCAACGCAGACCCAGCGGGACCGGCTGCGGCGCGATGTCGACGACGTCATTGCCGGCGCCGCCGACGTCGCAACGGACGACGAGCACGATCCGGAGGGCGCGACGATCGCGTACGAGAGGTCACGCCTGACCGCTCTCCTCGAGCAGGCCGAGACGCACCTCGGCGACATCGACGGGGCACTCGAGCGCCTGGAGTCAGGCAGCTACGGAGTGTGTGAGAGCTGCGGCGGCGAAATCTCCTCGGAACGGCTCGACGCGCGGCCGACCGTACGGACCTGCATCAGCTGCGCCACCACGAAGTAGCACATGATGTGCCCGCAGAATCGGACAGCGGGCGTCATACCGGGACGGCGGGAAGCACTTGATGTGCTACTTCGGGGAAGGGGCTAGGCCGTGGTGAGTGTGCTCCTGTCGATCACCTTCGCGTGCGGGTTGCTAATTGCTGTCGCCCACGTCCTCAATCGACGGTTCGTCGCGCCGGTGTACGACGTCTTGGCGAACCTCACCGCATTCAGCTGCGCCGTGGGCGCGTCATCGCTTCTCGGCCACTGGGTGCCGGCGTTGCTCTCCAGCATCGCGATCCTGTGCTGGCTGCTGCTGGCCCGCCGCACCGCCCGCGCTAGGCGGCGGTCGAGCGCTTCGGGTTCGAGAACTCCATCGCGCCGTCCTCGAGCTTCGTGAAGCGCAACATGAAGGCGTCGACTGCGTAGTTCATCGACAACCGCCAGGGCTGGGTGGCGCCCTGCTTGGGGTACTTGTCGAGCGCCCGTACGACGTAACCGGAGGAGAAGTCGAGGAACGGAACCTCCTCGACAGCCGGGTCGTAACGCGGAGTGAACTGCCGCAGACCTGCCCGCTCGATGTGCTTGATCAGGCGCCACGCGTACGCATACGTGAGATCGACCTTCAGCGTCCATGACGCGTTCGTGTAGCCGAAGAACAGCAACAGGTTCGGTACGTCGCTGAGCATGATGCCCTTGTAGGCCATGTGCTTCGGGTACTCGACGACCTCACCGTCGACGACGAGCGTCATCCCGCCGAACGGCACCAACGTCAGCCCAGTAGCAGTCACGACGATGTCGGCAGGCACCACCTCGCCGGACTTCACCTTGATGCCGTTCTCGGTGAACGTCTCGATGTGATCGGTGACGACCGACATCTTCCCGTTGCGGATCGCCTCGAAGAGATCGCCGTCGGGGACAAGGCACAGCCGCTGGTCCCAAGGGTTGTACGACGGGGTGAAGTGCTCGTCAATGATCGCCTTGCTGATCTCCTGCCGCTCGATGCCCTTGCGCAGCGCCGCCTTGACGACCGCGGGGCGACGGCGGCTGAGCTGGAAGCTCAGCAATACGAGCAACACGTTCTTCCAGCGCGTGATGCCGTACGCCCACATTGCCGGCAGTCGCTCGCGCAGCCAGTTGGCGAGCCGGTCCTCCGCCGGACGTGACACGACGTACGTCGGTGAGCGCTGAAGCATCGTGACGTGCTCGGCCTTGTCGGTCATCGCGGGCGCCAGCGTGACGGCCGTCGCGCCGCTGCCGATCACGACGACGCGCTTGCCGGCGTAGTCGAGGTCCTCGGGCCACAGCTGAGGATGGATGATCGGGCCGTCGAAGACCTCCTCGCCCGGGAAGTCAGGGCGGTACGGGTCGTCGTAGCTGTAGTAGCCGGCGCAGCAGAACAGGTATGAGCAGGTGATCTGCGTGACTTCGCCGGTCGCGGCGTCGCGCGTTTCGACGGTCCAGAGCGCGGTGTCACTGTCCCACTCGGCACGCTCGACCTTCTTGCCGTACTGGATGTGCCGATCGACGTCGCCCTCACGGGCCGTCTCCCGCACGTAGTCGAGGATCGAGGGCCCGTCGGCGATCGCCTTCGCCGCCGTCCACGGCTTGAAGCGGTATCCGAGCGTGTGCATGTCGGAGTCCGAGCGGATCCCGGGGTACCTGAACAGGCTCCAGGTGCCGCCCATCTCGTGCCGCTGCTCGAGGATCGTGTACGTCTTGCGGGGGAACTCCTTGTGGAACTGGAAGCCGGTGCCGACACCGGACAGCCCGGCCCCGACGATCACCAGGTCGTAATGGGTCTCCGCCACGACCTGCATGATCCCATGTGGCACCGTTTGTGCCCATGAGCAGAGGCACCGCCCTCGTCACGGGCGCCTCGTCGGGGATCGGCGAGGCCGCGGCACTCGAGCTGCAGAGGCGCGGCTTCACCGTCTACGCCGCGGCGCGCCGCGTCGAGCGGATGGCCGACCTGAAGGCGCAGGGCATCCAGGTCCTGAAGATGGACGTGACCGACGAGAAGTCGGTGAAAGCCGGCATCGCCACGATCGTCGAGGAGACGGGCCGGGTCGACGTACTGGTCAACAACGCCGGCTACGGGTCCTACGGCTCGATCGAGGACGTCGCGATCTCTGAGGCGAAGTACCAGTTCGACGTCAACATCTTCGGCCTCGCGCTGGTCACGCAGCTCGTCCTGCCTCACATGCGAGCGCAACGAAGCGGCCGGATCGTCAACATCTCCTCGATCGGCGGCCGGATCTACGAGCCGCTCGGCGGCTGGTACCACGCGACGAAGTTCGCGGTGGAGGGACTGAGCGACTCGTTGCGCCTCGAGCTCAAGCCGTTCGGCGTCAAGGTCGTCGTCGTCGAGCCGGCCGGCATCCGCACGGAGTGGGCCGCGATCGCGGCGGACAACCTGCGCAAGTCCTCCAGCGACACGGCGTACGCCGCGCAGGCCGAGCACGCTGCCGCGATCCTCGAGCTGGCTGACCGGCCCGCGTTCAGCTCCTCCAGCAAAGTCGCCGCGAAGAAGATCGCGAAGGCGGCGACCGTCCGTCACCCACTCACCCGCTATCCGACCGGCAAAGGCGCGGGAATGATCCTGTTCACCCGCTGGCTGCTGCCGGCCCGCGCCTTCGACGCGGTGATCAGCACCGCCTTCGGGCTCGCCGCAAAGATGGCCGGACCTACCGAGCGGTAACCGGCGGTGAGGTTTACCCTGTCCTGAGCACCCGCCAAACATCCGCACGCATGGCCACCAGCTGATCCCAGTGGGGCCGAGCGAACGAAAGAGGAGCGGTCAGGCAGTGACGCCTCGATGACCGAAATCGCCGAGACCCCCGTCGAGCGTCTGGATCACGTGGTGATCCGCTTTGCCGGTGACTCCGGCGACGGCATGCAGCTCGCCGGTGACAGGTTCACCTCGGAGACCGCGGAGTTCGGCAACGACCTGTCGACCCTCCCCGACTTCCCGGCCGAGATCCGCGCCCCCGCCGGCACCCTGCCGGGCGTCAGCGCCTTCCAGCTCCACTTCGGCGACCACTCCGTGCTCACCCCCGGCGACCACGCCGACGTCCTGGTGGCGATGAACCCGGCCGCCCTCAAGGCCAACCTCCACCAGCTGCGCCGCGGCGGGACGATCATCGTCAACTCCGACGAGTTCACCGCGCGCAACCTCAAGAAAGTGGGGTACGCCGAGAGCCCGCTCGACGACGGCTCGCTCGAGGGGTACGACGTGCACGCGCTCGACCTCACGTCGCTCGCCGTGAAGTCGGTCGAGGGCCATGACGTGGGCCGCAAGGACGGCGAGCGGGCCAAGAACATGTTCGCGCTCGGCCTGCTGTCCTGGCTCTACAGCCGCCCGACCCAGAGCACCGTCAACTACATCGAGCACCGCTTCGCCAAGCGCCCCGAGCTCGCCGCTGCCAACGTCGCGGCCTTCAAGGCCGGCTGGAACTACGGCGAGACGACGGAGGGCTTCGTCGTCCGCTACGAGGTCGGGCCGGCGCCGATGAAGCCGGGCGTCTACCGCACGGTGCACGGCAACACCGCGCTCGCCTATGGGCTGATCGCGGCCGCCAGGCAGGCCGGCCTGCAGCTCTTCCTCGGCACCTACCCGATCACTCCGGCGTCGGACATCCTCCACGAGCTCGCGAAGTACAAGCACTTCGGCGTCATCACGTTCCAGGCCGAGGACGAGATCGCGGGAGTCGGTGCCGCGCTCGGCGCGTCGTTCGGCGGATCGCTCGGGGTGACGACCACCTCCGGCCCCGGCGTCGACCTCAAGGCAGAGACCGTCGGGCTCGGAATCATGCTCGAGCTGCCGCTGGTCGTCGTCGACGTGCAGCGCGCCGGTCCGTCGACCGGCATGCCGACCAAGACCGAGCAGGCCGACTTGCTCCTCGCGATGTTCGGCCGCCACGGCGAGGCGCCGGCGCCCATCGTCGCGGCGCAGTCCCCGGCCGACTGCTTCGACGCCGCGATGGAGGCCGTCCGGATCGCGGTCACGTATCGGACCCCGGTGTATCTGCTGTCCGACGCCTACCTGGCCAATGGCAGCGAGCCCTGGCTGATCCCGGACGTCAACGCGCTGCCGGAGATCACTGTCGAGTTCGCGAAGGCGCCCGCCGACGGCTCACCCTTCCTTCCCTACGCCCGCGACCCGGAGACGCTCGCACGACCGTGGGCGATCCCCGGTACGCCGGGCCTCGAGCACCGCGTCGGCGGCATCGAGAAGGCCGACGGCACCGGCGACATCTCCTACGACCCGGCCAACCACGACAAGATGGTCCGGCTCCGCCAGGCGAAGGTCGACGGCATCGCCAACAACATCCCGCTTCTGGAGGTCGAGGATCCCGACGGCGACGCGGACATCCTCGTCCTCGGCTGGGGCTCGACGTACGGCCCGATCGCCGCGGCGGTCCGGTCGGCCCGCAACAACGGCTTGAAGGTAGCGCGAGCGCACCTGCGTCACCTCAACCCGCTGCCGTCCAACACCGGTGAGGTCCTCGCGAAGTACGGCAAGGTCCTCGTCCCGGAGATGAACCTCGGCCAGCTCGCGATGGTGCTTCGCGCGAAGTTCCTCGTCGACGTCCACTCCTACAACCAGGTCCGCGGCCTGCCGTTCCGCAGCGAGGACCTGCTCGAAGCGATCAACGGATTGGCCCAGTAGATGACCTCCATCGATCTGCCCATGCCGCGTCGGGGCCTCGAGCTCGTCCCCACGACCGACGCCGAGCAGTCGCGCAAGGACTTCACCTCCGACCAGGAGGTGCGCTGGTGCCCGGGCTGCGGCGACTATGCGATCCTCGCCGCGATCCAAGGATTCATGCCCTCCCTCGGCATCAAGCGCGAGAACACCGTGTTCATCTCGGGCATCGGGTGCGCGGCCCGTCTGCCCTATTACATGAACACCTACGGCATGCACTCGATCCACGGCCGTGCGCCTGCGATCGCGACCGGCCTTGCGACATCACGCGAAGACCTCTCGGTCTGGGTCATCGGCGGCGACGGCGACTTCCTCTCGATCGGCGGCAACCACCTGCTGCACGCGTTGCGCCGCAACGTGAACCTCAAGCTGCTGCTGTTCAACAACCGGATCTACGGCCTGACCAAAGGTCAGTACTCCCCCACCTCGGAAGTCGGCAAGAACACCAAGTCCTCGCCGATGGGATCGGTCGACCGGCCGCTCAACCCGGTGTCGATCGCGCTCGGCGCCGAGGCGACGTTCGTCGCGCGCACCGTCGACTCCGACCGCAAGCACCTGACCGCGACGCTGCAGGCAGCAGCCGAGCACCGCGGCGCGGCGTTCGTGGAGATCCTGCAGAACTGCGACATCTACAACGACGGGGCGTGGGACGTCGTGAAGGACGTCGACAGCAAGGAGGACCGCGCCGTCTTCCTCGAGGCCGGCCAGCAGGTCCGGTTCGGCCACGAAGGCGCCAAGGGGGTGCGCGTGTCACCGCGCGGCAGCCTCGAGGTGATCGACGTCGACGAGTCCAACGTCGACACGCTGCTGGTCCACAACCCGCAGCAGGACGAGCCGGAGCTCGCCTTCGCGCTGTCCCGGCTCGGCAACGTCGACAACGGCGTAACCCCGATCGGCGTCTTCCGAAATGTCGACCGGCCGGCGTACGACGACGCAGCTCGCGCACAGGTCGCGGAAGCGCGCTCCGCGAAGGGCACCGGCGACCTCGCCGCGTTGCTCAGCTCCGGCGACACCTGGACCATTGGCGGCTAAAGGCCGCGTGACCATTGGCGGCTCGCCGGCACCGCCAGGTTCAGCAGCTCCACCAGCTCGGCGTGCTCCCGCTGCCATGCCCCGGCTTCCGCGGGATCGATGGCGACACCCAGCGCGAGCATCACGCGCAACACGGCTGCGACGTCGTGGCGCGCGTTTCGGCCACGAGCCTCGGCGAGGCTCGAACGCAGTGCGGCGAGACCCTCCTCCGCGCGGCCCGTCGCTACCAGCGCCTCGCCGCGCACGCGCAGCAACAGCGGCGTGCACGGCGCACCCTGACCAGCCCGACCGAGGGCGTCGTCGACACAGTTGAGCGCCATGCTGGCGTCACCGAGCCTCAGATGGCATTCCGCGATCACGGCGTCCGTCGTGACGACCTCGTTGGTCTCGCCGATCTGCACCCGGATCGCCCGCGCCTCGCTGAGGGCCACCAGCGCCCGGTCCACCTCTCCCCGGGCCAGCGCGCCCTGACCGCGTAGCAGCAGGCCGAAGCTGAGAACGCTCGTGGAGTCGGTCGCCCGCCACAGCTCCATCGCGACATCGAGGATCTCGTCGACCTGATTCAGGTAACCCTGCGCGATCAGGATCTCCGCCCGGTTCGCGGCGTTGGCGGCCGCGTCGAACTCACGGCCCGACCGCCAGTACGCGCGCTCCGCTCGCTGGTAGAAGGTCACGGCGTCGTCCCATTGGCCGGCGTAGTACGCGCACGCGCCGAACACGCTGTTGGCGTATGCCAGCCCACGCAGGTCTCCGAGCTCTTCGTAGATGGCGATGCACTGCTCGGCCTTCGCGGGCTCGTACGGCAGCCCGATGATCGTGCCGGCGAGCTCGCGGACCGTAAGCGCGTCGGCCTCGGTGTGCCGATCGCCGCAGCGCCGCGCCAGCAGCAGCGCCGTGTGCGCGTCCGCGATCGCCGCACTGAAGCGGCCCTGCCGACGGCGGGCACTGGCCGCCAGCCCGGCAAGCTGCCCGAGCAGCCGCACCGCGTCGGGGTCGTCGCGCCCGGCCAGCATGCGGCGGGCCTTCGTGACCCAGCGCAGAGCGTCTCCGTAGCGGCCGGACTGCTCGCGGTGCGCCGCTGTGCGCAGCGCCAGGTTCGCCGACAGCATCACGTCGCCCTTGGCGTAGCCGCGCCCTCTGGCGAGCGCCTGGTCGGACTTGGCGCGCTCACCGAGGTCGAAGTACGCCCGCGCGAGATCCTCGTACACCCGCACCACATCTCCCGGCTCGGCAACGGGGAGCCGCGCCGCGGACGCCAGTGCGCGGCGATAGCACTCGACTGCCTCGCTCTGGGCGTACTGGGCGCGCGCATGCTCGGCGGCGATCCGCGAGTAGTGCCAAGCCCGCTCGAAACGGCCGCCGTGGAAGCAGTGCATCGACAACAGGTCCGCGTCCGCGTCAGATGCGCCGCCTCGCTGCTCGAGCAGGTCGGCAGTCCGGCCGTGCAGCTCCGCACGCCGGCGGTACGGCAGACCCTCGTACGCCGCTGCACGCACCAGGTGGTGGCTGAATCGCCATTCCCCGCCGGAGCCTTCGATCAGGTAGTCGGTCATGTCCTCGGCGATGTCCACACCCGCGGCGTCCGCGTCTGAGCCCAGGACCGCCGCGAGCAGATCGACATCGAGCGACATCCCCAGGACCGAGGCGGCACGCAGCCACCGGCGCCGGTCCGGCGTCAGCCGATCGATGCTCGCAGCGATCACCCCCTCGACCGAGTCGGGCAGCTCCGCCACGTCTGCGCCCGACTTGGCGCTGCGCACCATCTCGAGGAGGAACAGCGGGTTGCCGCCGGCGCGTTCGACCAGCTGCCGAACGTGGTGCGGTGCCAGCCGTGCATCGCCGGCATGGACGGCGAGGAGATCCGCCGCCGCGGTCGGGCTCAGCGGCTCGACCTTCACGACCGTGACGGCCCGGTCGACCGGGAACGGGCTGGACGTCTCGCCACGTCGCGTCGCGATGATCAGCCACGGCCGGTCCGCGACGTCGGCTGCCAGGCGTTTGAGCAGGTCGATGGTGGCCTCATCCATGAGGTAGAGGTCGTTGAGGACGAGGACGGCGGGCATGGTGAGGATCCGGCCGAGCAGGTCGCTCACCGCAGCCTCCAGCGTGGTCTTGCGGACCTCCTTGTCCAGGGCCGCGACCTGCGAGGTGTCGGGGAGCTCGACGCCGGCGACGACGCCGATCAGCGGAAGCATGGGCAGCAGGCCTGGCGCCACGCCGGCCGTGAGCTCGCGCAGCCTGGCCGCAACCACGGGACCCTCGACGTGGTCGGCCAGCCCGAGCGCGTGGCGCAGCAGCCTTCGCATCGGCTGGTATGGCGTCGTGGTCGCATAGACCTCACCGTCCGCCCACAGCACCCGCGCTTCTGCGACGTCGGCGAGCTCTTCGAGCAGGCGGGACTTGCCCATGCCGGGCCCCCCGACGAGCTCGATGACCTGGCCGACGCCGGACATCGCCGAGGCCAAGCCGGCCTGCAGCGTGGCGAGCTCGGCGTCCCGACCGAGGATCGGCAGCCGGTTCGCGACCTGCGGTGCGGCTGCCCGTCGCGGGTCACCCACCGCCACCGCCTCGATCGGCGCGCTCTTGCCCTTGACCGTGAAAGGCGGCAGGGCGGTCGTCTCGAACTGCGTCCTCGAGCCCGCGATCACGTCAGGCATCGCAACGATCTGGCCCGGCTCGGCGTGGGCCATCAGCCGCGCGGCGAGGTTCACGCAGTCGCCCGTCACCGAGTAGACCCGGCGGTACTTCGGCCCGTAGTCACCCGCGAAGACCCGCCCGACGTTCACCCCGGCACGGACCGACAGCAGTCCACCCGGACGCACCACGCGTCGTACGGCGGCCAGGACCCGCGACTCCGCGTCCCCGACCGAGTGCGGGATCCCGGAGGCGAGGATGATCTTGCCGCCGTTCTCGCACAGGTCGGTCGACAGGACGGCGACGTCGCTGTCCGCGGCGGCCTCCTGCGCCCGCTCGACGACGTCGGCAACGGCATCGGTCAGGGCACCGACACCCTCAGCGGCCAGCAGGCTGTCGGTCCCGGAGAACTCGATGAATCCGATCACCGCACGCCGATGCTCGTAGTCGACCACCCCGCTGGCGAGGTGATCGCGCAGCTGGGAGCAGAACGCGAGGCCGAGGTCGACCACCGGCGGCTGACGCGACTTGTTGGGGCTGGCCACGGCACCGGGCGGCGAGGTCAGCAGCCAGCCGCCTTCGACCGCCTCCCCGGTGCACTCGGTCGGCAGGGCTGCTCTCGTGGACGGGCTCACGACGACCTGCCCGCGATCGGCGATCTTCTCCATGTGCGCCGTCGCAGTTGCGGCCGGTCCGGTCACGATCAGCTCGCGGTAGCGCGAGCCGATCAGCATGAAATCGAACTCGCCCGAATGGATTCCGATGGACATGCCGAGGCTGACCGCGCCGACCGAGGTCTTCAGCCGGCCGAGGCGACGCATCCTTGCCTGCATCTCCGAGGCCGCCTGGGCGGCCCGGATCGCGTGGCCGTCGCCCTCGAACAACAGAAGCACGGCGTCGCCACCCCACTTCACGAGGTTCGCGCCGTAGTCGTACGCCGCATCGAGCAGCTGCTCGAACGTCGCGTTGAGGAGGTCGCCCATCTCCTCCGCGCCCGCCTTGCCCCGTTCGGCAAGCCGCTCGGTCAGCGCGGTGAACCCGGAGATGTCGGCGAAGACGCCCGAGCCGGCGACTGCCCGGTGGCGCTCGGTGGGCGACCCGGCCAGCCAGTCCACCACCAGGCGCGGGACGTACGGCAACAGATCGCGTGCTGCCCTCCCCGACCCCACGTCTGGAAGGTACAGCCGGGACAATGCCGCAAACCGCCGATCCTCGGACAAAACCGGCAAAACCCTGACGATCTGTCACCGGCATGACAATTGCGCCGTTTACCTTGCGGAAATCGCGACCCGTCATGATCCCCTGGTCCGAGGAGCACGGGGACCCAGCTCTTCTTTCCAAGGGGGAATCACATGCACATCCACGACCTGCGCGGCACACGGCGCCTCGCGATCGCTGTGGCAAGCTCCGCCGCGATCCTGATCGGAGTGGCGGTGCCGACCGTCGCTTCCGGAGCGGGTCTGGGACTGCTGCCGAGCCTGACCTGGGCAGATGCGACGATCGCCCCCGACGCCCAAACGGTGCTGCTCACCGCCACGGTCAAGGTGGGCGCTCCGGTCAACGAGAACGTTGGGGTCACGCCGTCGGGGACGGTGACGTTCACCGACGACGCAGGTGACGGGCTGGCCGTCGTGACGCTCCCGACCTGCCTGCTGAAGGACTGCACCGTGTCGGCGACCGTGCTAGCGAGCGCATTCAGCCGCAACGTCGGACAGATTCGCGCGTCGTACTCGGGCGACCTGTTGCTCAAGCCGTCCGAGGCAGTCCTCCCGTTCGGCTTCGACCGATGCGGCGCCGGCGAGAACTGTGACGCCCAGACGTCCGAGCCGGACGCAAGCCTGGAGGTCTACAGCGACTCGGACCAGGGCTATGTGATGGACAAGATCGGCGGGGCGGGCCTGCCGTGCGGCGTGGACAACGGCGGCCCCGTGGGACAGGTCAACGCCTACAACCTCGATGACAACAAGTACCTCACGTACTCCATCGACGGCGACGGCGCGGAGGCTGAGCACAACCAGGTCATGGGCGCCTCGTACCGGGACTGGTTCTGCTACGTCGCACCGGTTCAGTTCGACGCCTACAGCCAGGACGGGACGTCGACCGACTTCCCCGACAACGACAGCTCGTTCGGCTCCTTCGGCCCTGCACCACAGATCGGAAGCGGCCCGTACACCGACGACTACGTCGGCCTGCTCGCCGACTGCAGCGACACCGACGACCAGGCCCCGTGCATCGAGACGTCCAGTTTGGGCCGGGAGGACGACGGCATCGGGCCGTGGTACTTCACGGTCACCGTCAAGCTGTCCGCGGGCGACCCGTGGGTGGGAGGTCAGAGCCTGCCTGCGCTGCCCAAGCTCAACTTGAGCGGTCTGTAGCGCGGAGGCTCGCCGTCGTCGGGGGGTTCTGGCAAAATGGGCGGGACCCCCGACGGATGAAGAGAGGCAAGCGATGGCTGATTCGCGCCGTCGCCCCTTCGCACTCCTGCCGGAGCGGATCCGGGCGATCCGTCCGCCGAAGTGGTGGCAGGAGATCGCCTTCGTCGCCTTCGTCTACTACCTGTACTCCCTCGTCCGCAACGCGGTACCGAGCCATGAGGTCGGCGCCGTCCACCGGGCCCAGTGGGTGCTGTCGTTCGAGTCCGGGCTGCACATCGACATCGAGCACTCGGCGAACCTGCTCGTCGCCGGCCATTCGTGGCTGGCCTATGTCTGCGACTACTACTACGCGACGCTGCACTTCGTCGTCACGATCGGCGTCCTCGTCTGGCTGTACGTGCGGCACCCGCTGCGCTACCGGTCGATCCGCAGCGTCCTCATGATCACCAACGTGGTCGCGCTGCTCGGGTTCTGGTTCCTCTCGCTCGCGCCACCGCGGATGCTGGCAGGCTTCACCGACACGCTGGTCAAGTTCCACACCTGGGGTTCGATCGCGTCGGGCGACATCGCCAAGGAGTCCAACCAGTACGCCGCGATGCCGTCGCTGCACGTCGGCTGGGCCCTTTGGTGCGCGATCGCGATCTTCACCCTCGCCGAGCGGCGCTGGGTCAAGGTCCTGGGTGCGCTGTACCCCCTCTGCACGGTGTTCGTCGTCCTCGGCACGGCCAACCACTTCGTGCTCGACGCCCTCGGCGGGGCGGTCACGCTCTGCATCGGGATCGCGGTCGAGCGGCTGCTCTCCGGCCGCCACGCGTACAGCCGCACGGCCTTCGCCACGCAACAGCTCGCCCACGAACCCGAGCTCGCTGCCGCCTAGCGCGCCCCAGACGGCTACGGCCAGCGCCAGACCGCCCGCAGCCGGTAGTGACCGGCCGCCGGAACCGTCACCCACACGTGGTCGTACGGCGCCCGACTGACGTGCCCGCCACTCGCCACCAGGTAAGGCGACCAGGTCATCCGCACCAGGTAGCGGCCGGCCGAGAACACGTCGAAGGTGAAGCCGGTGTCGTCGGCCGCCAGCACCTGCGGAGAGGGCGTCCGGGCCGGCATGCGCTCGACGATCGGAGACGGGTGCGCCACCGCATAGAGCCGCCAGTCGGCGTTGCTCCAGATCAGGCTGAGATAGGGCAGGCCGCTTCGGACCAGCGCACCTTCGCGCACCGAGCCGTAGTCGAGGGCGGAGTGGGACGGCAGCGCGACGTACCCGACGGCGTTGCGATCGAGAAAGCTCCGGTACGCCGCCGGCGTGAGCGGGGCCCGGCCGTAGAACACCTCGTTGCGGGCCTCGTCCGTCTGCCGCTCCCAGCCGCGTGCCACGGCGACCTCGGGCAGAAGGTAGGTCAGCGGCCAGTGCGTCTTCGGCGCGACGACCTCGACCCGGTAGTCGTAGATATCAGCCTGCGCGAGCACCTGCTCCTTCAGCGGCGTGACGAAGCCGCGAGTCGCGACCGCGCCGCCGGAGGCCGACATGTCGTTGACGAGCTGACCGCAGGCAAGCAGTGACGCCACGACCACCGCGGGGAACAGCACGAGCCGGGGCCAGCGCCCGACGGCGATCAGCGCGGGCGCGGCGCCGAGCACCGCGATCCGGGTCGCGTTGGCGCCTACCGGCGAGTGGACCAGGAAGCAGGCCAGCAGCAGCCACAGCGTCAGCCAGCCGACGACCCGCAGCCGCCGGCCGACCGGACTGAGCATCACCACGAGCGTCGTCCCGACCGCCAGCAGCAGCGATGTCCGGGTGAACGGCTCGTAGCCACCGCGAGACCCGCTCGCGAGAAACGCGATCACGCCGAACGCCACAGCGATGCCGATGACGGCGCAGGCGGCAGCCGACCGCCGGCGAGGACCGGCGAGCACCGTCGCGACGGCCACGAGCGCGAGCAGGACGCCGGCAACCGGACTCGTCGCGGTCGCGAGCAGCGCGACGAGGAACGACAGGAACGGCCGTCGCCGTTCAACGACGAGCACTGCGGCCAGCGCAACGACCACGCCGGTCGCGAACGTCGTGCGCCCCGAGAACACGTCGAACGTCCCCGACACGACCACCGCGATCGCGGCCGCGCGGGGCCGCCGGCAGTCGGCGAGCAGCGGCACCGCGACGGCGCACGACGCGACAATCACCAGCCCGCCGAGCCACACCGGCCCGAACAGCCCGAGCAGCGGCGGCGTCACGAGGCTGTACCCGGCCATCGGCGTCCCGCCGTACCAACCCGTCCAGTACGGCACGTAGCCGCTGCGCCGGAACACCTGCGCGCGGGCCGTCTGCGCCGCAAGGTCGGCAGTGTGCGGCGCAAGCAGCACGTAGAGGCCGCCGAGCAGGACGGCAACGACCAGCGGCGCCGTCCAATGCCGGCGCGTCGGTGCCTCCGTCATGCGGCGAACACTCGCTCGTGCACCGAACGAGCCCGGCGGGTGGCCCGCCGGTAGTCCTCGAGCAGGTCGCCGCTGTGTCCGGCGGCATAGCCCATCGCCCGCGCCACGGCGGCGAGGGTCCGCGCGTCCGACGGCATGACGTCCGACGCGCGACCACGCGCGAGGACGATCGCGTTACGCACGCGGCTCGCGATCACCCATGCATCCTGCAAGGCGCCGGCGTCACGCTCGGACAGCAGGTCCGCCGCGGCAGCGGCCTGCAGTGCCTCGAGCGTCGCCGTGGTCCGAAGCGCAGGGAGCTCGGCGCCGTGGCGAAGCTGCAGCAGCTGCACCGTCCACTCGACATCCGACAGCCCGCCGCGGCCGAGCTTGAGATGCGAGGTGGGGTCGACGCCGCGCGGCAGTCGCTCCGACTCCATCCGCGCCTTCAACCGGCGGATCTCACGCGCGTCCCCGGCACTCACGCCGCCTCGGGGGTAGCGCATCGGATCGATCAATGCGATGAACCGAAGCGCGAGGTCGGCGTCGCCGGCCATCGGGTGCGCTCGCAGCAGCGCCTGCATCTCCCAGGGCGCGGACCACCGCTCGTAGTACTCCGCGTACGACGCGAGGCTGCGCACGAGCGGCCCCTGCCGGCCCTCGGGCCGGAGGTCGGCGTCGACGACCAGCGGCGGATCGGGCGCCGGCATCGACAGCAGCCGGCGCAGCTCCTGCGCCACCTCGTGCGCCGCCGACGTGCAGTCCGGGCCGTCCTCCCCCAGCGGCTCGTAGACGAAGAGGACGTCCGCGTCGCTGCCGTATCCCTGCTCGAGCCCGCCGAGCCGCCCCATGCCGATGACTGCGAGCCGCACCGGGAGATCGCCGTGCAGGTCGGCCCGCACCTTGCGCCCCGCCGTCTCGAGCGCGGCGGCAATCGTCGCGGCGGTCACCTCGGACAGCGCGCTGCCGACCGTCCCGACGTCGATCAGGCCGAGCAAGTCGCTGCAGGCGATTCGCAGCAGCTCCTTGCGTCGCAGCGCTCGCACCGATGCCACCGCACTTGCGGCGTCCTCGTGTCGGCCGGCGCTCGCGAGCAGCTCGCGCCGCAGCGCATCGAGGCGACGCGGTTGCATCTCATCGTCGTCGGCGAGCAGAGCAACCGTCTCCGGCGCGCGGCCAAGCAGGTCGGCGACGAACCGGCTCGTCGCGAGCAGTCGAGCGAGCCGCTCCGCAGTCGCACCCTCGTCGCGGAGCACCCGCAGGTACCAGGGAGTGCTCCCGAGCGCGTCGCTGACCTGACGGAACGACAGCAGCCCGGCGTCCGGGTCGGCTGCGTCCGCGAACCAGCCGAGCATGGCAGGCAGCAACGCGCGAAGGATCGCTGCGTTCCGGCTCACACCAGACGTCAGCGCCTCGATGTGACGCAACGCTGCTGCCGGGTCGGCGAAGCCGAGCGCCTCGAGTCGCGCGGCCGCGGCCTCGGTCGTCAGCCGGGTTCCATCGGAGGGAAGCCGCGCGACGGCGTTGAGGAGCGGGCGGTAGAAGAGCTTCTCGTGAATCCGTCGTACCTCGCGGACGTGGCCGTCGTACTCGTTCTGCCAGGTCGCGATGTCGCGATGACCCATCGACCGCGCGAGCCAGCGCAAGCCCGCCTCCTCGGCGGGGAGCAGGTGGGTGCGTCGCAGGTGCTGCAGCTGCAGCCGGTGCTCGACCGTCCGCAGGAACCGGTACGCCGAGGCCAGCGACGCCGCATCGTCGCGGCCGACGTACCCACCTGCGGCGAGCGCGGCGAGCGCAACCATCGTCGTCGGGCTGCGCAGCGCCTCGTCGCCCCGCCCGTGCACGAGCTGCAGCAGCTGCACCGCGAACTCGACGTCACGTAGTCCGCCCGGCCCCAGCTTCACCTGACGCGGCGCCTCGGCGATGGGCAGCAACCCGACGACGCGGCGCCGCATCGCCTGGACGTCCTCCACGAAGCTCGGCCGTCCTGCTGCCGCCCAGACCATCGGCGCCACAGACTCGACGTACTCGGCGCCGAGCCGCGCGTCCCCCGCGACCGCGCGGGCCTTGAGAAGCGCCTGGAACTCCCAGGTGCTCGCCCAGCGCTCGTAGTACCCCAGGTGGCTGGCAAGCGTGCGAACGAGCGGGCCGGCCTTGCCCTCGGGGCGCAGCGCCGCGTCCACGGGCCAGATCGAGCCCTCCGACGTGGTCTCCGAGCAGACCCGCATCATCGCCGCAGCGAGCGTCGTCGCGGCCGGCGCCGCATCACCCGGCTCGGCCACGAACACGACGTCGACATCGCTGACGTAGTTGAGCTCGCGACCGCCGCACTTTCCCATCGCGATGACGGCAAGCCGGCTCGATGCATCGGGGTGCTCCCGCGCGGCGACCCGCAACGCAGCGCCGAGTGTGGCTTCCGCGAGGTCCGCGAGCTCTGCCGCAACGTCGTCGACCTCGAGGTCAGCGCAGAGATCCCGCGCGGCCAGTCCCAGAAGCGACGCGCGATATCCGATCCGCAACGCGTCGTACGCGTCACGCCCGGTACGACCTTCGATCTCGCGGTCCAGTGCGACCTGCATCCCGAACCTGGTCGGGCGGGTCGCGGCCGCGTCGTCGTCGACGAGCTGCCGCCACTGCTGCGGATGCCGCGCGAGCCAGTCCCCCAGCGCTGCGCTCGAGCCGACGACCGACAACAGCCGGCGACGCAGCCCGTCGTACGCCGACACCTGGGCGAGCAGCTCGTCGCGACCGCCGGCAGCCGCGATCCGCTCGAGCGCCGACAGCGCAAGGTCGGGGTCGGCGACGCCGCCGAGCTCCTCGACGACCGCTTCGTGGTCGGCGAGCCCGAGCTCGATCAGTCGCCGCTCGGCGCTGTCAGGGTCGGTGAAGCCGAAACGGGCGAGCCGGCCGCTGGTGCTGGCGGTTCGATCCGACTGCCTCACAGACAGGCACGCTATGCCGTCAGGCCGCGACGACGGCGGCGAAGCGGCGGGCGACCCGCTCACCCACCGCGGTGAGCCGATCCTGTGCGTCGACCACCGGATCGACGACCGCGGCCTCGTCGATCCGCTCCGCTCGGGCCCAGTCCGCAACCATCCCGGGCGTGGCCTCGACATGGAACTGCACGCCCCAGGCCAGGTCGCCGACCCGGAACGCCTGCGTGGCGTACCGCCGGCTCGATCCGAGCAACGTCGCCTCCGGCGGCAGCCGCGTCACGGTGTCGTAGTGCCACTGCACCACCGCCATCGACCCGGCGTCGAGCAGAGCATCGGCCACGGCTATCTCCACGGCGTCCAGACCGAGCTCCGGTCCCGCCTCACCGCGCTCGACCGCGCCGCCGGTCGCGACCGCGAGCAGCTGCGCACCCAGGCAGACGCCGAGGGCAGGCACCCGCCGCCTCACCGACTCGGCGAGCAGATGTTTCGTCGCCGCCAGCCACGGAACATCGGCATCGTCGTTCGCGCCCATAGGGCCGCCCATGACGATCAGCGCGTCGGCATCGATCGTGCTGGGCAGCGGCTCACCGTCGTACGGACGCAGGATGCGAAGGTCGACGCCGGCGGCCGGCAGCCAGTCGGCGAAGCGGCCGACGCCCTCGACCGCAGCGTGCTGGATGACCAACGCGGTCGGCATCGCGGCAACCGGCTCAGAGCACGGGGAGGTAGCGCTCGAGCTCGAACGGCGTGACCTGACGGCGGTAGTCCTCCCACTCCGCGCGCTTGTTGCGCATGAAGAAGTCGAACACACCCTCGCCGAGCGTCTCCGCCATCAGCTCAGAGCTCTCCATCACCTTGATCGCGTCCGACAGCGAGCCGGGCAACGGGGCGATGCCCATCGCGCGCCGCTCGGAGTCGGTCAGCGCCCAGACGTCGTCCTCAGCGCCGTCGGGAAGCTCGTAACCCTCCTCGACGCCCTTGAGCCCGGCGGCGAGAAGCACGGCGTAGGTGAGGTAGGGGTTGCATGCGGAGTCCGGCGAGCGGATCTCGATGCGAGTGGAGTTGCCCTTCAACGGCTTGTACATCGGGATCCGAACCAGCGCGGACCGGTTGTTGCGACCCCAGCAGACGTACGCCGGCGCCTCGCCGCCACCCCATAGCCGCTTGTAGGAGTTCACCCACTGGTTCGTGATGGCGGTGAACTCTGCAGCGTGGACGAGCAACCCCGCCACGAACGCCTTGCCGACCTTCGACAGCGACAGCGGATCGCTCGCGTCGTGGAAGGCGTTGCGGTCACCCTCGAACAACGACAGGTGCGTGTGCATCGCCGAGCCGGGCTGCTGGCTGAACGGCTTCGGCATGAACGACGCGTAGACGCCTTGGGAGAGCGCGACCTCCTTGACGACCAGGCGCATCGTCATGAGGTTGTCCGCCGTCGTCAGCGCGTCCGCGTAGCGAAGGTCGATCTCCTGCTGGCCGGGTGCCACCTCGTGATGGCTGAACTCCACACTGATGCCCATCCGCTCGAGCATCGTGATCGCCTGGCGGCGGAAGTCGTGGCCGAGGTCGTGCGGCGTCTGGTCGAAGTAGCCGCCGGAGTCGATCGGAGCGGGGAGCAGCTCGCCATCGGTGGGTCGGCTGCGCAGCAGGAAGAACTCGACCTCCGGGTGCACGTAGAAGGTGAACCCGAGGTCTGCCGCGCGCTGCATCGAGCGACGAAGGACGTGACGCGGATCGACGTACGACGGCGAGCCGTCGGGCATGAGGATGTCGCAGAACATTCGTGCGGTGCCGGGCTGCTCCTCGCGCCACGGCAGCACCTGGAACGTCGACGGATCGGGTCGAGCGAGCATGTCGGACTCGTGGACCCGAGCGAAGCCTTCGATCGCTGATCCGTCGAAGCCGATCCCCTCGGCGAACGCGCCTTCGAGCTCCGCGGGCGCGATCGCCACCGACTTGAGGAAGCCGAGCACGTCGGTGAACCACAGCCGCACGAAGCGGATGTCGCGCTCTTCTATCGTGCGAAGCACGAACTCCTGCTGCCTGTCCACGTGGTCACCATAAGGCCGGCGCGTTACGGCTATGTGACGCCGCCGAGCCGGCCGGCACCGCGGAACTAAACTCGAGCCATGCCGAGGTTGCGGCTTGCCCTTGCGCAGGTCGATCTCATCGTGGGCGACCTCGAGGGCAACGCTGGCGTCATCGTCGAGCAGACCAGGCTCGCGGCCGATCAAGGTGCTCAGCTCGTCGCGTTTCCGGAGATGGCCCTCACCGGCTACCCGCCTGAGGACCTGGTCCTGCGGCGCTCATTCGTCGACGCGTCGCGCGCAGCGCTGGAGCAGCTTGCGACACGACTCGATGCAGAAGGCCTCGGCGGCACTGCTGTCGTGGTCGGCTACCTCGACCGCTGTCCTGAGGCGGCGCCGCGCGTCGGCCGCCCCGCCGGCGACCCGCAGAACGCTGCCGCCTTCGTCCATCGCGGCCAGGTCGTCGCGCGCTACGCCAAGCATCATCTGCCGAACTACGGAGTCTTCGACGAGTTCCGTTACTTCGTGCCGGGCGACCGCATGCCGGTCGTGCGGTTCGGCACCGCTGAGTCCGGCTGGGTCGACATCGCCATGACGATCTGCGAGGACCTCTGGCAGGACGGCGGACCGGTCGCCGTGGCCCGAGAGGCGGGCGCCGGACTGGTGCTGTGCATCAACGGCTCGCCGTACGAGCGCAACAAGGACGACGTTCGACTGGCACTCGCCGGCCGCCGTGCGGTCGAGGCCGGCGCGACCCTCGCCTACGTCAACTTGTGTGGTGGTCAGGATGAGCTCGTCTTCGACGGCGACTCGCTCGTGGTGGCCGCCGACGGTGAGTTGATGGCGCGAGCGAAGCGGTTCGTCCCGGAGCTCCTCGTCATCGATCTCGATCTGCCGGCCGCTGCACGTCACAACGCCGGGCCCGTCGATGCACTCGACGGAACCACGATGACCGTCGAACGCTTCATGACCACGGCCACCAACACTGCGTCGCCGCACGACGTGACACCACACGTCGCGCCGGTGCTGGACGAGTGCGAGGAGATCTGGTCGGCGCTCCTGCTGGGGACTCGCGACTACGTCCGCAAGAACGGCTTCCGAAGTGTCGTCATCGGGCTTTCCGGCGGCATCGACTCCGCGCTCGTCGCGACGATCGCGCGCGACGCGCTCGGTGCGGACGCCGTACACGTCGTCGCCATGCCGAGCCGCTACTCGTCGACCGGCAGTGTCGACGACGCCGCCGAGCTCGCACTGCGGCAAGGGCTGCACTGGAACGTGCTGCCGATCGCCGCGATGGTGGACGCCTATGAGGAGGCGTTCCGCGGCACCGAGACCGGTGGGCTGCACGGCCTCGCAGAGGAGAACCTGCAGGCACGGGTACGCGGCACGTCGCTGATGGCGTTCTCCAACGAGGTCGGCCATCTCGTACTCACTACGGGCAACAAGAGCGAGCTTGCAACGGGCTTCTCCACCCTGTACGGCGACAGCGCCGGCGGGTTCGCACCCATCAAGGACGTTCCGAAGACCCTCGTGTGGCAGCTCGCGCGGTGGCGCAACGAAGCCGCCCGCGCGGCCGGGGACGTGGAGCCGATCCCCACGGCGATCATCGACAAGCCGCCGTCGGCCGAGCTGGCGCCCGGTCAGCTCGACAGCGACCGGCTGCCCGACTACCTCGTGCTCGACGCGGTCCTCGACTCCTACGTCGAGCAGGACCTGGGCCGCGACGAGCTGATCGCGCTCGGCCACGCGGCGGACCTGGTCGACCGCGTCGTACGCCTCGTGGACCTCGCCGAGTACAAGCGGCGGCAGTACCCGCCCGGACCCAAGATCACTCCGAAGGGGTTCGGCCGCGACCGCCGGCTCCCGATCACGAACCGGTGGCGGGAGCCCTCGTAAGCCAGAACCGCGTTCGGTTGCGTTCCTGCGTTCTCGTGCCACAATTGGCACGCAGTCCGGGGACTTCGAACGAAGCCTCGAGGCGAGGAGGCACTTCATGACCGATGGCGGAATTTCTCCGTACGGCAGCCCGCGCACCGTGCGCCGGATCCGTACCCATCACTTGCAGGCGATGAAGGATCGCAGTGAGCGCTGGGCGATGCTCACGGCCTACGACATGCACTCGGCGGCGATCTTCGACGAGGTCGGCATTCCTGCGCTTCTCGTCGGCGACTCGGCAGCCAACAACGTGTTCGGCTTCGACACGACGCTGCCGGTCACCGTGGACGAGCTCATGCCACTCGTTCGTGCCGTGGTGCGATCCACCCGCAACGCCATGGTCGTCGCCGACATGCCGTTCGGCTCCTACCAGGTGAGCCCCGAGCAGGCGCTGCAGACCGCAATCCGCTTCATGAAGGAAGGCGGGGCGCAGGCGGTCAAGCTCGAGGGTGGACGCCAGGTCGTCCCGCAGGTGCGCGCGATCGTCGATGCGGGCGTGCCGGTCGTCGCACACGTCGGCTTCACGCCGCAGAGCGAGCACGCGCTCGGCGGTTACAAGGTGCAGGGTCGCGGCGAGTCAGGCGCCCGCGTCATCGACGACGCGGTTGCGCTCGAGGCCGCCGGCGCGTTCGCCGTCGTACTCGAGATGGTTCCCGCCGATGTCGCCGCCCAGATCACCAAGGAGCTGTCGATACCGACGATCGGCATCGGCGCCGGGCCGGACTGCGACGCACAGGTGATGGTGTGGACCGACATGGTCGGCCTCAACAGCGGACCGGCGCCCCGCTTCGTGAAGCGCTACGCCGATCTGCGATCGGTCATCACCGAAGCGGCAGCTGCCTACGCGCGCGAGGTTGCGGACGGCACGTACCCGGCACCCGAACACTCCTTCGAGTGATCGCATGTCACATAGGTGTCGTGATTGACGACCCGCATGTCACACAGAGGCCGCATTTCACGACACCCGTGTGACATGCGAACGCGGCAACACAACCAGGGGTGACCTAGACGTCGGTGACCCGAAGCCCGGCATGGGCCTTGTAGCGACGGTTGATCGACACGAGGTTCGCGGTCAGCGCTTCGACCTGACCAGAGTTGCGCAGCCGACCGCCATAGATGCCGCGCATTCCCTTGATGCGGTCGACGAGTGCCTGCACGAGGTCGGTCGCCTCGCGGTTGTCGCCGAGGACGAGTACGTCGGTATCGATGCTGTCGACCTCGGGGTCGAGCAGCAGCATGGCGCTGACGTGATGGAACGCGGCGACGACGACACTGTCGGGAAGCAGCTGCGCGGCTTGCTGCGCGGCGCTTCCCTCGGCGACGGCGAGCGCGAACGCCCCCTTGTCGTCGAAGCCCATCGGGTTCACACAGTCGACAACGATCTTGCCGGCCAGAGCGGGCGCGAGCGCGGAGACCAGCGCCTCGTGCCCCTCCCACGGGACGGCGACCACGACGACGTCGGCAGCGGATGCGGCGGACTCGTTGTCCGTGCCGGAGACGAGGGCCGGGTCCGGCACGGTTGCGGCCAGCTCGCCGGCCGCCCGCTCGGCACGCTCGGCCTGGCGGGAGCCGAGAACCACCTCGTGTCCGGCGATGGCGTAACGGCGGGCAAGGCCGCGGCCCTGGTCACCGGTCCCGCCGAGGAAGGCGAGCGTGAGATCGGCGGGCGAGCCGCCCGGAAGCGTGGTCAACGGAGTCCTCTCGTCACTCATTCGGCGGATCAGATCGTCCCAGCCCGCAACCGGCGCGTGAACGCCAGGGTTGGGTGTCCCGATCTAGGGATAAACCAGCAGGAAGGCCCGTAGCGGCGGCGAAACAGGGTGCGTGGTGAGCAGATCCGGCCGATCGGACGGTGGCGCCGAGCAAGGCGCAGCCGCCGACCCGGCGATCGCCGAGCTCCTCGATGCGGTACGCGCGGTCCGCACCACGCTCGCGATCGACCTCTCCGCAGCCGCCGGCGCGCTCGACGCCGAGAACCCGCAGGTGGCCAGCGACATCATCGCTGCGACCTCCGCGGAGCTGAAGCTCGTTGCGAGCCAGACCCGCGAGCCGGCCAGCGCGCAACGGGCTCCCCACCGTCGTTCGCGGCGCACCAGAGCGTTGCTCGCCCTCCCGGCGGTGCCACTCATCGGCGCGATTGCGATGACGACTGCAGCCGCGCTGAACGGCTCAGGTGCGAAACCCGCGGTGCATCACATCGCGACCAGCGCGCCGCCGCAGCACGCCACCGCGACGACGACACTGCACCGACTCGAGCATGTGGTGACGCATCATCCGAAGGCTGCGCAGGTCATCGCTGTTGCTGACGACTTGCACAAGCAGCTGACGCAGATGATTGCGACATCGACCGACGATCCCGCGCAGCTGCACGTCGTTCGTCAACTGCTGTCACTCGAGCAGAAAGTGCTCGAGAGCAGCAAGGTTCCCGGTACGCAACTCGCGCTTGCCGCGTCGCGCGCGATTGCCGAGCTGCTCGAACACCGTCCTTCACACCCGCAGTCGAAGCACACCGCGATGTCGCACAGCACTGTTGCGACGGCGCCGACAACGCATCCGACGCCGACTACAACGCCGACGCAAACGCACGTGCAACCTGCACCGCAAAAGCACCAAAGCAAGCCGCCGATGCGCACCGAACCGTCATCACGACCCACGAACCCGCTGTTCGGTGCAGGACTTTTCAACGGCTCATGACGACGCAAAGTTCCTGACACTGCAATGTCGGACACGTCGCATGTGTCTGAGAAACCGTTGGAAACATTGAACTTTGCGCAGTCCGCCTGAACGCGACAACAACTGCGCATTTGCAAGATTGCAAATTCACGTTCGCGACACGCGAAGTCGATACAACGCGTGGTAATGGAATGCGCATGCTTTCGGTGTCAGAGTTGATCGCGGCACAGTCCTCATACACCGAGCTAGGGGGCTCACGTGGCACGTGTAGCTGCGAAGAAGACCGCCGCACGCAAGACCGCGGCAAAGAAGACAACGGCGCGCAAGACCGCAAAGAAGGCGCCGGCCCGTAAGACCGCCGCGAAGAAGACGACGGCGCGCAAGACTGCGAAGAAGGCACCAGCGCGCAAGACCGCCGCGAAGAAGACTGCGGCCAAGAAGACCGCAAAGAAGGCACCGGCACGCAAGACCGCCGCGAAGAAGACCGCAAAGAAGGCACCGGCCCGCAAGACCGCCGCGAAGAAGACCGCAAAGAAGGCACCAGCGCGCAAGACCGCGGCCAAGAAGACCGCAAAGCGCGCGCCTGCCCGCAAGACCGCCAAGAGGGCACCCGCGCGCAAGCGCTAACTGCCCTGCAACAACCAGGCGAGCCCCGACAGCCGCCGCGTCGACCAACGGTCGCGCGGCGGCTG
>DASZVL010000025.1:0-1876 GCA_035547035.1 Mycobacteriales bacterium
GTGCACGATGCGCTGGCCACGATGCACCGCGCGCACATGCACTCGCCAATGGTCTGGCTCGACGTGGAGTTCCGCGACCAGCAGCCGTGGACCCACAACCACCTCCGCAACCGTGCGGTCCTGCAGGGCATGGTCCGGGCGCTGCGCCACCGCCACACCCGCTTCGGCGTCTACACGACCGGCTACATGTGGCACGCCATCGCCGGGCGGTACCGGCTCGACGTGCCGCAGTGGCTGCCGTCGGGTCGTTCCCGCGCCAAGCCGACCATCCCCTTGTGCCGGCAGACCGCGACGGGCGGCACCACCTGGCTGGTGCAGTACACAAACCGTCTCGACCAGGACCTGACCTGCCCGGTGCTCAGCGCGACGCGCTCCCACTTGCGCGGCGCGCACCAGCGGCCGGTGCTGACGAGGATCGTCGCGCGCGTGTAGCCGCTCGCGCCGGCTTGTTAGCGTCCGCCTGGCATCGTCGGGTCAGGCCGAGGAGTCGGCATGAAGCTACTGCTCACCTCAGCGGGCATCACCAACGCGAGCATCCGCGACGCGCTGGTCGAGCTGCTGGGCAAGCCGGTCGAGGAGGCGAACGCGCTCTGCATCCCGACCGCGACGCACTGCATGCCCGGCGGCGCGGACCTGGGCTGGCGGTTCATCAGCGGCAACGAGCCGCGTACGCCGATGGTGGAGCTCGGCTGGCGGACCGTCGGCGTCCTCGAGCTCACGGCGCTGCCCAGCATCGACCGCGATATCTGGGTCTCGCGGGTCGAGGAGGCCGACGTCCTGCTGGTCGGCGGCGGCGACACGCTGTACCTGTGCCGCTGGATGCGCGAGTCCGGCCTGGCCGATCTGCTGCCGACGCTGCAGGACATCGTGTACGTCGGGTTCAGTGCCGGGAGCTGCGTGCTGACGCCGAGCATCGGTGAGGCGTTGGTGCTCTCCATGCCGCCGGGCGGCAGCGACGAGACGCTCGGCCTGGTGGACTTCTCGATCTTCCCGCACGTCGACCATCCGGACATGCCACCGGGTTTCACGATGGCCGACGCGCAGCGGTGGGCGGCCGGGATGCGGCGTACCTGTTACGTGATCGACGACAGTACGGCGATCAAAGTCGTCGACGGTCAGATCGACGTCGTCTCCGAGGGGACCTGGCGGCTGCTGACCCCTTAGAGCGCCCTCTGCGCCCCCGCGCGCGAGCTCAGATCGTAATGATGGCGAGTCTTCGTCCGGCGGCCTCTGCGAGCACTGTCAGGTCATCGCGATCGCCCGTCACGACGGCGTCACCGCGGCGGAGCGCTCCGACCACGACGTTGGCGTCGACGACATCACCGCGTCCCGCGTTGGCCAGCAGCGTGCCAGCGCCTCGAGCGGCCGCCTCGTCGAGGACATCGCTAGCCGTCGCGTCGAGGAAGCGTGACAACAACGGCTGCGGCCCACCGCGCCAGGCCTGCGCTAGCACGCCGGCTGGGATCGTGGGCACGTGTGCTCGTTCGAGTGCACGGCGGTGAATCGCCCAAACTCTACGGTCGTTCGCTTCCGCCGCGAGCAACGCGCCAGCATCGTAGGTGAGGCCCATCGTGCGCACTACGTTCGCATCCGCGTTCGCGAACGGGCAGAGCGTGGCTTGGCCGATTTCCTGCCCGTAGCCCTACCGGCCGGCGGGGTGGCCGTGAGGTCCGCGACGCCAGCCGCGTCGAGGAGGCGATCGGCCTCGGCGAGCTCCTCCTCGGTGAAGGCGCCAAACTCCGCCTCGTAGGCCGCGATCGCCGCCAGTCCGCGTTGGCGGCGCAGGTAGTGCGCGAGCGCATCGTTCACGAGTGGTGAAACGGCTCCGCCCTGCACTTCGGCGGTCATGGCGTCCCAGACGTCCGCATCAAACGAG
>DASZVL010000026.1:0-2405 GCA_035547035.1 Mycobacteriales bacterium
CGTGCACCGCATCGATCTCGTCCGAGGCCGCCTCGAGGTGCGTCCGGAGCTGTCGCGCCAGATCGTCCACGACCACAAGCTCTTCGGCCTCGTCGGCGGTCGGGACAGAGCGCACGTGACGGAAGTAGCCGATCGGCACCCAGCGAGCTTTGCATCGAAAACCCGGACTCAGCTGGAGCGAACGTCGGACGAGCCGACCTCGCCGAGTTGGACGGTAGTGATTCGATCAAGAGGCAGGGCGACGCAAGCGCTGAGTGCCCACGATCGCCTATCCGGAGGGTCCGGCCGGGTGAGCACGGCCACTGTTCGCGGCCGGCGGACGTGCCCGATTGGTCCGAATTGCCCAATCGGAAATCGACCAGATCCGCCGAACTGTTGAGCATGGCTCTCGCTCCCACCCTGTCGCCGTGGTTCGCCCCGGCGCAGCGGGTCTCGCCGGACGCCGCTGCTGGGGCGTCGCTGGGGGCGGACTGGTTCGTGGTGGGCGCGACCGTTGTAGGACCGGGCGGCGTGTTCGCGCTCCACCACGGCCATCGCTCAGAGGCGTACGTGCGCGACGTCCGTGGCGCCGCGCAGCGCACCGAGCGGGCACTGGCCGACGCGCTGGGGCGCCGGATCCCGGTCGTCGGGCTGGTCACGGCCTTCCGCGCCGGCAAGGGCTTCACCGTCAAGGCGGCGCCCGATGGTGGACCGGTGGTCATCGTCAGCCCCCGCAAGCTGCAGCGCTGGCTCGACCAGACCTCCGTCGTGCTCTCGCCGGCCGAGGTCGCCGAGATCCGCGACGCGCTGCGCTACGCCGCCGACGCCGCCTAGCGGCTCTCCCGCGCCGCGGCGATGCCCAGTTCTTGAACCAGCGTGACGCTCGTCAGCTCTTGCGGTCAGCGAAGTAGAAGCCGAGTGCCGTCCCCGTTGCCGCGAGCAACGGAGTGAACACCGAGGACAAGTAGTCCTTGGGCGCTAGATCACTCGTGAACATGGCGATCCCGCCCATCAGCGCCACTCCGCCCAGGATCCCCAACAGGATCAGAGTCACGGTTCGGCGAGTCTTCTCACGCTCAGCGCTCAGCTGCGCGCCTGCATCGAGCCCGGACTTCGGATCTTCGTTCTCCACGAGTGCGCCTTCTGGGCCGCCCTGACCCTCAAGGTCGTCTGGCATCAGTCCTCCAAGGCGTCAGAACCCAGTCGTCGAGCTCCGTCGGCTCGTCCGCCGATTCAAGGTGGCGGTACGAGCTCCGAACGCCGATCCCCCCGGCCTCCATGGGACTGGGTCCGGTGGTGTCCCGCGCCTGGCTACGTGAGCGCCGCCGGCCAGGGCCGCACCGTTCCGCGGGCATGGCCCCCCTCCTTGCTCGGGCCGCCGGTGGGAGCGTGAGCTCCAGACATAAACACTTGGGCTGTGCCCAGTTGCAGCAGGTCGTACACATGGTCAGCGCACATGAAACGTAGACCGTGTGGTTGACGTACACACAACCGTGGTACACGATGTACGCGCGGGCACGCTGTCCGCGACACTGCACGCGCAGGGAGGCGTCCAATGCGAACTCCGCCGAACTGGACCGCAACGCGTCAGCACTCGACGCGACGTCTGGTGCCTTCTGCGCCGCACTCGATCTGCGCCGTCGCGCAGCTGACTGATGCAGGCCGCACTGGCAATGCGTGACTTGCATCCTCAGGTGGGTCTCTGAGCCTGCCTGTCCCGGGAGCTCCGACCTCTTCGCGGCCGCAACCCAGCCCGCAGGTGATCGACGCGCCCGCTGCCGTCAACTACACAGAGAGCGACTGACCCGATGTCTAGCCATGCCCTAACAGCGAAGGAGCAGGGAACCAGCCGACGCGCCACTGCTCGGCGTGCGTCCAAGACTTCGACCGAGGCGATGGACGTTGCCGACGCGGCTCCCACGTCCGTCCGACTCAGCGTGAACCTCGCTCACGACGTGGCCCGGGTGATGCGGGAGCTCTGCAGTCGGAACAACCTCAGCGTGACCGACGGCGTGCGCCGCGCCATCACGCTTTGGAAGATCATCGACGATGCGATCCGCGCGGGACACCGGGTCGAGATCGTCGATCCGGTGACCGAGCGATCGCGCGAGCTTCTTCTAGTGCAGTAGCCGACGGACGACGAGGGGCCCTGCAAACCTGCGCAGGGTCCCTCGTCGTCCAGCGCTCAGCCCGCGTAGATGTTGATCGGGTTGCCGGTCGTCTTGGCCGGGTCCTGACGCCCCGTCGCGGCCAGCACGAAGTCCATGGCGTCGGCGCCCTCGTCCGGCATCTCGCCGGTCCAGCCGCGCTTGTCCAGCTCGAGCTGCACGTGCGAGCAGGCCGCCGCGAGCCCCGGCGAGAGCACGGTCGGCATGCCCAGCGCGTCGCGGATGTCGTCGGCGTGCAGGAACGCGTCGTACCAGAGC
>DASZVL010000027.1:0-17626 GCA_035547035.1 Mycobacteriales bacterium
GATCTTGTTGTGATGCACGACCACGCGGCCCAGCTCGGCGCAGCGGCGGAGCTTGGGGAACACCTTGCCCGGATTGAGCAGATGGTCGGGATCGAACGCGCACTTCACGCGCATCTGCTGGTCGAGGTCGATCTCGGTGAACTGCTCGCCCATCAGGTCGCGCTTCTCGATGCCGACGCCATGCTCGCCGGTCAGCACGCCGCCGACCTCGACGCAAAGCTTGAGGATGTCGGCGCCGAACTGCTCGGTTTTCTCCAGCTCGCCGGGCTTGTTCTCGTCGTAGAGGATGAGCGGATGCAGGTTGCCGTCGCCGGCATGGAAGACGTTCGCGACGCGCAGCCCGGCTTCGCCGGCGACCTCGTCGATCGCCTGCAGCACACCGGCTAGCGCAGTCCGAGGAATCACGCCGTCCTGCACGATGTAGTCGGGACTGATTCGACCGACAGCGGCGAAGGCCGACTTGCGGCCCTTCCAGATCAGGGCACGTTCCGCGGCATCCGCAGCGACGCGCACGTCGAAAGCGTGTGCCGACAGGCACAGGCTCTCGACATCCGCGAGCTGTGCCTCGACCTCGCAACGCGGGCCGTCGAGCTCGACGATCAGCACCGCTCCTGCGCCGGCCGGGTAGCCCGGATGGACCGCCGCTTCGGCAGCCTCGATCGCAAGCGCATCCATCAGCTCGATCGCCGCCGGCAACACCCCCGCCGCGATGATCGCGCTGACCGCGTCGCCGGCAGCCTCGATCGTCGCGAATGCCGCAAGCAGCGTCTGCACCGCTTGCGGCGTGCGAAGCAGCCGGACGGTTGCCTCGGTGACGACGCCGAGGGTGCCTTCGCTGCCGACCATGGCGCCGACGACGTCGTAGCCGACCGGATCGGGCGCCAACCCGCCGAACCGCTCAGTGGAACCGTCGGGCATCACGACCTCGAGGCCGGTGACATGGTGGGCGGTGAAGCCGTACTTCAAGCAGTGCGCGCCACCGGAGTTCTCCGCGACGTTGCCGCCGATCGAGCAGACCTGCTGACTCGACGGGTCGGGTGCGTAGTAGTAGCCGTGTGGTGAGGCGGCGGCGGTGAGGTTCGCGTTGATCACGCCGGGTTCGACGACAGCCCGCTCGTCAGCCGGATCGAGCGTGATGATGCGGTTGAGCCGCGACGTGACGATCAGCACGCCGTCGGTGCGCGGCAACGCGCCCCCCGAAAGGCCGGTGCCTGATCCGCGCGCGACGAACGGGACGCCGAGCGCAGCGCACTGCGCCACGACGTACCCGACGTCCTCCGCCGACTCGGCGAGCACGACGAGCCCAGGGGTGCTGCGGTACGACGACAAGCCGTCGCACTCGTAGGTCCGCAGCTCCGCCGGCTCCGTGATCACCTGACTCTTGTCGAAGCGCGCAAGGCAGGCCGAAGTCAGCTCCGCAACCCCGGTCATGCCGCGACGTTAGGTCAAAAGCGCGCGCTGTGTGACGACTCGCGACGCGATCGTCCGTGCTTCCTCGGTGGTAGTTTTGCGCCTCATGACCGACCCCGCAGCGCTCCGCGAAGCCGCCGCGGGGATCTCCTGGTACCACCGGATGCCGTTGTCCAACGGATTCGTGACGGATGGACACAACGACGTCCTGCGCAACCTCGGCCGGCTTCACCTACCGGAGTCGTTCGCGGGTCGCGAGGTGCTCGACGTCGGCGCGTGGGACGGCTTCTACTCCTTTGAGGCCAAGCGGCGCGGGGCCAAGCGGGTGCTCGCGACCGACTCATACGCGTGGTCGTCGAGTGGTCTCAACTCCAAGGCTGGCTTCATGCTCGCCCGGGAGGATCTCGGCTTGGACGTCGAGGACCGCGAGATCGACGTGATGAACCTCAGCCCGCAGGAGATCGGAAGCTTCGACGATGTCCTGTTCCTCGGCGTGCTGTATCACCTGAGAGACCCACTCACCGCGCTGGAGCGCGTCGCTTCGGTGTGCCGGCAACGGCTGATCCTGGAAACCGAAACCAGCCTGACATGGCTCCGGCGGCCGGCTACCGAGATCTACTACGGCGGCCGGCTCAACGCTGATGGCACGAACTTCTACGCACCGAATCCCGCAGCACTGCGCGACATTCTGGAGCGGCTCGGCTTTGCGCAGGTCCGCGTCGTGTACCGGACGCCGTTGCGCTATCGACTTGCCCGAGCCGCGGCGCACCGGCTGCGCGGAAAGAGCTGGGGTGAGGCAATCCGATCGCACCGGCTGGTCATCCATGCCATCCGCGCGACGAACGACGGCTCCTAGTCGAGCAGGGCGTACGCCGGGAGTGTGAGGAAGTCGACGAAGTCGTCGGCGAGCGCGACCTGCTCGAAGACCTCCCGAGCATCGGCCCACTTGCCCTTGCCGAAGGCCTCGTCACCGGCCTCGGACCGGATGTCGGCCATCACCTCGTCGGCGACCTGCCGCACGAGGTCTGCGGTCACCTGCTCACCGGTGTCGGCCAGCTTGACGTCGTTGTGGACCCACTGCCACACCTGTGACCGCGAGATCTCGGCCGTTGCAGCATCCTCCATGAGGTTGTGAATCGCGGCGGCGCCGACGCCGCGCAGCCATGACTCGATGTAGCGGATGCCGACGTCCACGTTCATCCGCAGACCGGCCGACGTGCGGTCGCCCGGAGTCTCGTTGGCAGCAAGGATGTCTGCCGCCGACACGTTGACCTCTGGACGCAGCTTGTCGATCTGGTTCGGCTTGTCGCCCAGCACCGCGTCGAACTCAGCCATCGCCACGGCGACCAGGTCGGGATGGGCGACCCACGTGCCGTCAAAGCCGTCGTTGGCCTCGCGCTTCTTGTCCGCCGAGACCTTCTCCAGCGCGACGCGGTTGACCTCGGCGTCCTTGCGGCTCGGGATGAACGCAGCCATGCCGCCCATCGCGAACGCGCCGCGCTGGTGGCAGGTCTGCACCAGCCGCTCGGTGTAGGCGCGCATGAACGGCACCGTCATCGTGACGCTTGCGCGGTCGGGCAGCAGGTACTCGTCGCCACGGTCGCGGAAGGTCTTGATCATCGAGAACATGTAGTCCCACCGGCCGGCGTTGAGGCCGTAGGAGTGGTCGCGCAGCTCGTAGAGGATCTCTTCCATCTCGAGCGCTGCCGGGATCGTCTCGATCAGCACCGTCGCGCGGATCGTCCCGCGGTCGAGACCAAGCGCGTCTTGCGCGTGGTTGAACACGTCGTTCCACAGACGTGCCTCGAGGTGCGACTCCATCTTCGGCAGGTAGAAGTACGGCCGGGTGCCCTTGTCGAGCAGCCGCTGCCCGTTGTGGAACATGACGAGACCGAAGTCGAACAGGCCGCCGCTGATCGGCTCGCCGTCGACGAGCACGTGCTTCTCCGGAAGGTGCCAGCCGCGCGGACGCGGCATCAGCGTCGCTACCTGCTCCTTGAGGGCGTAGCTCTTGCCTTCAGGTGTCGTGAAGTCGATGCGCCGCTCGATCGCGTCCGTCAGGTTGATCTGACCCTGGACCTGGTTGTGCCAGTTCGGAGCGCTGGCGTCCTCGAAGTCGGCCATGAAGACCTTCGCGCCGGAGTTCAGCGCGTTGACGAGCATCTTCTTCTCGGTCGGACCTGTGATCTCGACCCGCCGATCGACGAGATCCGCCGGAGGCGCCACCCGCCAGCTGGAGTCCTCGCGGATCTCCTTGGTCTCCGGCAGGAAATCGAGCTTGCCGGTGTCGGCGGCCTGCTGGCGCCGAGCGCGGCGCCGCTCGAGCAGCTCAGCGCGGCGCGGCCCGAACTTGCGCTGCAGGTCGGTGACGAACGCGATCGCCTCGGGGGTCAAGACCTCGTCGAAGCGGTCCTCGATAGCGCCAATCACCTTCGCAGTCATGCCGCACAGATTAAGTCAGAGGCCGAGGCGCGCATTCTTGAGCCGCTCGATCGCATCGTCATCACCGCTCAGCTCGACCTGCGCGATGTCCTTGCGATTGAACGTGTACAGCAGGATGTCGCCGACCGGGCCGGTGATGCGCACGGTGGGGCCGCCGCCGACAACCGCCCGGCCACCGTTCTCCGCCACGACCTCGACCTGTACGCCGCGCGCGCGGCGAAGCGACATGCGCAGCGAGCGGCGCAGCCGACTCCACATCGCTGCTTCCATGTCGTTCGACAGCGCCCGAGGCCCCTCACCGTTGGCGCGGCGTACGTCCTCGTGGTGGACGAAGTACTCGAAGAGGTTGACCGCCTCGTCCATCGGTCGCCACAGCAGCGGCGGCCCACCGGCAACACGTGCGACGACGTCGTCGAACGTGTGCACCCGCAGCACGCTCTCCATCACCCGGTCGGTGTGCGCAGCGAACGGACCACCCATGACCACGCCAGGTCCGGCATCGGGGCGGCGCTCACGGACATACAGGTGTGCCGCCATGTGCGCCGTCGTCCAGCCGACGCACGCCGTCGGTGCGTCCGGCCCCAGCCGCCGCAGCAGATCGACCAGTTCAGCCCGCTCGCCTCTCGGCCACCCACTCATGGCTCCTAGGATGCCAAGTCATGACCAACCCGCCGATTTCGGCGGCCCTCGCGGGACGACGAATCCTCATCACCGGAGCCACGGGCTTCGTCGGCGAGGCGTTGCTGGAGCGGGTGCTGTTCGACCTACCCGACACGCGTGTCGTCCTGCTCGTGCGCTCGCGTGGCGGCGTTACCGCTGAAGACCGGGTGGCCAACCTGATGCGAGGCGCCGCGTTCGGGCGGCTGCGCGAGCGCGACGGGGACGCGGCGGTGGACGCGCTCATCGGGATCCGCATCGAGGTGGTGGCGGGTGACCTCGACGACATTCCCGCCCTACCGGACGACCTCGATGCCGTCATCCACTGCGCGGGCGAGGTGTCGTTCGACCCGCCGATCGACGAGGGCTTCGCCACCAACCTCCACGGAACCCTCAATCTGCTCGCCGCCATCGATGCGAGCGGGTCGCGTCCGCACTACCTGCACGTCTCGACTGCGTACGTCGCCGGTCGCCAGCAGGGTCACATTCGCGAAGGCCGGCTCGCGCACAACGTCGACTGGAGGTACGAGGCAGCGCTCGCCGCGCAGCTCCGCGACCGGGTCGAGCTCGAAAGCCGCACCGCCGACCGGCTGGCGGAGTTCAGCACCGAAGCCGAGAAGCAGCACGACGTGACGGGCGCATCGTCGGTCTCCGCCGAAGCCGAGAAGCGCCGCGCGGCGTGGGTCAGCAAGGCCCTCGTCGATGCGGGCCGCGAGCGCGGCCGCAGCCTCGGCTGGACCGACTGCTACACGTTCACCAAGGCGATGGCAGAGCGAGCCGTCGAGGAGACCGCGACACATCTGCCGGTCACGGTGCTGCGTCCGAGCATCATCGAGAGCGCGCTCTCCCAGCCGTTCCCCGGTTGGATCCAGGGCTTCAAGATGGCCGAGCCGATCATCCTGGCCTTCGGTCGGGGCGACCTGCCCGAGTTCCCGGCCATCCCTGACGGGGTGCTCGATGTGATTCCGGTCGACCTGGTCGTGAACGCGACACTCGCGGCGGCGGCGCAGACACCCGAGCCCGGCGCGCCCGAGTACTACACGATCTGTTCCGGCGCTCGCAACCCACTGCGGTTCGGCCGGCTCTACGAGCTGGTGCGCGAGTACTTCCTCGAGCACCCGATGGTGCAGCGCGACCGCGGCGAGGTGAAGGTCCCGCAGTGGAACTGGCCGGGCTCGGCGCGGGTGGGTCAGCTGATCCGCATCGCCGAGCGTGCGCAGAAGACTGCCGACCGCGTCGTCACCTCGCTGCCGCGATCCAACCGGACCCGAGGCTGGGCAAGGTCGCTGGACCGGCAGAAGGGCCGGATCGAGTTCCTGCGGCGCTACTTCGACCTGTACCAGCCCTACACCGAAGCCGAGCTGCACTTCACCGACAACGCGACGTACGCGCTGCATCAGGCGCTGCACCCGGACGACGCCGATCGCTTCGGCTTCGACCCGATGGTGATCGACTGGCGCCACTACCTGCAGGACGTCCACGTCCCCGCGATCGTCACGCCGATGACCGCGTTGCAGGCGATGCGGGGGCCGCGCCCGGATCCCAAGCGTCAGATTCGCGCGGACCACCCCGACGTCGTCGCGGTCTTCGACATGGACGGCACGCTGCTGTCGAGCAACGTCGTCGAGGCCTACCTCGCCTTGCGGCTGCAAGAGCTCGGCCCTGCGGCCAAGGCGAAGGAGCTCGGCGACGTCGCCAAAGCCCTACCCCGATGGCTCGCCACCGAGCGTCGCGATCGCTCCGCGTTTCTGCGCATGGTCTACCGCCGGTACGAAGGTGCGTCGCTGGCCGAGCTGGACCGCATCGTCGACGAGCACCTCACAGCATCGATGCTGTCGAAGCTCGCACCAGCCGCGGTACGGGCGATCCGCGACCACCGAGCGGCGGGACACCGGCTGGTGCTCGTGACGGGCGCGATCACGCCGCTCACCCGCCCGATCGCCCCACTCTTCGACGAGATCGTCACCGCAGAGCTTCAGGTCGATGTCTCCGGGCGATGCACGGGGCTGCTGCAACGTCCACCCCTTGTCGGGGAGTCACGCGCGTCCTGGCTGCGGCACCGAGCCGCCGAAGCAGGCTGGAACCTCGCCGCGAGCTACGCCTACGCCGACTCCGCCAGCGACCTGCCCCTGCTGCGCGCGGTGGGCCACCCAACCGCGATCGACCCGGACGTCATCCTTTCGCGCGTAGCGCGAAAGGAAAGGTGGCCGGTGGAGATCTGGCACGCCGCCGGCCCGGCGAAGCGCGAAGCGCTGGTGGGCGCCCAGTGATCACCGCACTCGAGGTCTATCGCTCGCTCCCGCGCTACGTCGCGGCGCGCGCGATCGGCCCGCGGGTGCCCGGCCTGCTGGCCGGACCACTGGCACCGCTTCGGCTCGTGCACCGCGACGGACCGCGCAGCCCCGGCGAGGGATGGGTGCGCCTGCGGCCGCGGCTGTCCGGTATCTGTGGCAGCGATTTCGCGACACTGTCCGGACACACCTCTCTGTACTTCACGCCGCTCGTCTCGATGCCGTTCGTGCCCGGTCACGAGGTCGTCGGCGAGACCCTCGACGACGCGCCGGGCCTGCCGGCCGGCAGCAGAGTGGTGATCGATCCGATCCTGGGCTGCGAAGCCAGAGGTCTGGAGAAGTGTGCGGCCTGCGAAGCAGGCAGGCGGAACCGGTGCGACCGGATCACCGTCGGCCACCTGTCCCCCGGCCTGCAGACCGGCTACTGCGCCGACACAGGTGGAGGCTGGAGCGGACAGCTCGTCGCTCACGAGTCGCAGCTGCACGTCGTACCCGACGACCTTCCCGACGAGCGCGCCGTGCTCGTCGAGCCACTGGCCTGCGCCATCCACATCGCGCGTCGCGCCGGGCTCGCCGACGGTGGGACCGCGCTGGTCGTCGGTGCCGGCGCGGTCGGACTGCTGACGGCGTTGGCACTCCGCGAGCTGACTCCCGCTAGCCACGTCACCGTAGTTGCCAAGCACGGCAAGCAGGCCGAGCTGGCGCGACAATTCGGGGCAAGCGACGTCGTCTCACCGGGCGACGTCGCCAAGGCAGTGCGACGGTCGACGAGAGCGCTGCGGCTCGAGCCGGAACGGGGCCAGGCCTACCTGCTGGGCGGCGTCGACGTCGCGATCGACGCGGTCGGTTCGCGGGCGTCCATCGAGACGGCGCTGCGCACCGCGCGGGCCGGAGGCCGTGTGGTGCTGGGCGGCGTACCGGGCGACGGGGTGGACATGACTCCCGCGTGGTTCCGGGAGCTCGACGTCACCGGTGCCTATGCCAGCGCCGGCGATGCCTTTGACGTCGCGATCAAGCTCGCAGCCGAGGCTCCGCTCGACGGCCTGCTCGGCGTCGCGTACCCGCTTGACCGCTGGCGCGAAGCGCTCGACCACGCGCACGACGGTGGTCGCCTAGGGACCTTGAAGGTGGCGTTCGACCTGAGGAGAGCATCGTGAGTTCGCCCCATGAGTAGGCCGGGCTTCGTCCTGACCGTGGACGAGCGGACGCCGCCGCTGCTGATGCACTCCGGTGAGTCGTTCCGGCTGCAGGAGTTCCCGCTCGGCACGCGCGTCATCTACCCGCCGGAGTCGCTGCCCGGCCTTGTCGACGTGGACGAGGCGATCGAGCAGGCGCTGCTCAACCCGGTCGACAGCGAGCCGCTGACCGCGCTGCTTCGCACCGGCATGAAGCTCACGATCGCCTTCGACGACCTGTCGCTGCCGCTGCCACCCATGCGCAAGCCGGACATCCGCCAGCGTGTCCTCGAACACGTCCTGCAGCATGCCGCCGAGGCCGGCGTCGACGACGTCCAGCTCATCGTGGCCACGGCACTGCATCGCCGGATGACGGGCGCCGAGATCAAGGCGGTCGTGGGCGAGCGGGTCTACCGGTCGTTCTGGCCGGACAACCTCTACAACTTCGACGCCGAGGACCGCGCCAACCTCGCCCACCTCGGTACGACGGACCAGGGCGAAGACGTCGAGATCTCCAAGCGGGCCGCCGAGTCCGATCTGCTCGTCTACGTGAACGTGAACCTCGTCGCGATGGACGGGGGATGGAAGTCGACCGCGATCGGACTCGCGTCGTACAACTCGCTGCGCCATCACCACAACGCGCACACGATGATCCACTCGCGGTCGTTCATGGACCCGCGCCACTCCGAGCTGCACTCGAGTGCGTGGCGAATGGGGAAGATCTTGGGCGAGCACGTCAAGGTCTTCCAGATCGAGACGACGCTCAACAACGACGCGTTCCCGTCGCAGTACGGCTTCCTCACCAAGCGCGAGTGGGAATGGTCGATGCGCGACCAGGCGATGTTCCTCGGCGCGAAACGCGGCATCGACCTGCTGCCGACCAAGCAGAGACGGCAGATCTTCCAGAAGATGGAAGCGCCGTACCAGGTCACCGGAATCAGCGCCGGCGCCGTCGAGCCGGTGCACCAGCAGACGCTGCAACGGGTGCACCGCCAGCAGCTCGTCGAGGTCGACGGCCAGGCCGACGTGCTCGTGATGGGGCTGCCGTACCTGTGCCCTTACAACGTCAACAGCGTGATGAACCCGATTCTCGCGGCGTGCCTAGGGCTCGGCTACTTCTTCAACATGTACCGCAACAAGCCGCTGGTACGTGAGGGCGGCGTGATCATCCTCAACCACCCGGTGCCGTGGGAGTTCTCGACGCTGCACCACCCGAGCTACGTCGACTTCTTCGACGAGGTGCTGGCGGAGAGCACGGACCCGAAGGTGATCGGGCCGAAGTTCGAGCAGCAGTACGCGACCGACCCGTGGTACACCCACCTCTACCGGACCTCGCACGCCTACCACGGCGTACACCCCTTCTACATGTGGTACTGGTGCGCCCACGCACTCGACCACGTCGGGCAGGTCATCTGGGTCGGCGGCGACCGTCGGTCGGTGGCACGCATGGGGATGCGGTCGGCGTCGACGTTCGCCGACGCGCTCGAGCTGGCACGCGACACGGTCGGCAGCAGCCCGTCGATCACGTACACGCACAATCCGCCCCACCTGTTGGCCGATGTGCGATGACGGGCCTCGAAGAGGACCTTCGCGCACTGTCGCGCGGCTGGCGATGGGGGCACCGAAAGCTGCCGCCGCAGTCGGCCGAGCCGCACCACTCGTTCGGCGAGCGCAGGGAGTTCCCGACCGACTGGGCTCGGTCACGGCCGGCGCGGATGGCACGAGAGGCGATCCTGCGAGGCGGTCTCACCCCACTGATGCACCGCGAGACCACGATGCGGGTCGAGGGACTCGACGTGTTCGACACCCTCGAGGGGCCCGTGGTCATCGTCGCGAACCACACGTCGCACCTCGACACCGCCGTGCTGCTGACGACGCTGCCCGTTGAGCGGCAGCGCAAGGTCACGGTCGGCGCTGCCGCGGACTACTTCTTCGACGCGTGGTGGCGTGCCATCGGCTCGGCGCTCGTCTTCGCGACGTTCCCGATCGAGCGCCACGGCCATGGCCTGTCGGACACCCCGACCAAGCTGATCGAAGACGGCTGGTCGATCGTGATGTTCCCCGAGGGCACGCGATCACCCGACGGGTGGACCCGGCGCTTCCGGCCGGGCGCGGCCGCTTTGGCGATCACCCATGGCATCCCGGTGCTACCGGTTGCGATCCGCGGCTCCTACGCGGCGATGCCGAAAGGGCGCGGCTGGCCGAAGCCGGGCCGGCCTCCGGTCCACGTCCGCTATGGGCATCCGGTTCGGCCCAAGGACGGAGAGGGCACGCTCGAGCTCAACGGCCGGATCGCTGCGGCGATCGAGACCCTGCTCGACGAGGACTCGACTGACTGGTACGCCGCCGCCCTTCGCGCCGCCGCGAACGAGACACCGGCGTCGAGCGGACCGCAGGTCGCGGACTGGCGGCGGGTCTGGGCCTCGACCGCAGGACCGGAAGACACGCAGCGCCGCGCGAGAGCATGGCGCTGAGGCGCCCAGAGGCCGCATTGCGGAAGCAATGTGGCATTGCATCCGGGAATACGTCCGAATCGGGCCCAAAAGCGGATGCAATGCCACATCGCTTTCGCGCCGGTTGGGCAGACTCGAGGACGTGACAGTGACAGCAGCTGACGAGAAGCGCGTCGTCGACGCAGTACAAAAGGGCCTGTTCATCGGCGGCAAATGGCGGGAGAGCTCGAGCGGAGCGACGCTGAACGTCGAGGATCCGGCGACCGAGCAGACGCTGTGCGCCGTGGCCGACGGCAGCGCGGAGGACGCCACCGCCGCCCTGGACGCCGCCTGTGAGGCCGCGGACAGCTGGGCCGCGACTCCCCCTCGGGACCGTGGCGAGATCCTGCGCCGGACCTTCGAGCTGATGAACGAGCGGATCGACGACCTCGCGCTGCTCATGACCCTCGAGATGGGCAAGCCACTCAGCGAGTCGCGAGCAGAGATCGCGTATGCGTCGGACTTCGTGCGCTGGTTCTCCGAGCAGGCGGTCCGCATCGACGGGCGGTTCTCGGTGAACCCCAGCGGCGCCGGGCGGCTGCTCACCATGAAGCAGCCGATCGGGCCGTGCCTGCTGATCACGCCGTGGAACTTCCCGAGCGCGATGGGCGCCCGAAAGATCGGACCGGCCCTGGCAGCCGGTTGCACGATGGTCGTGAAGCCCGCGCAGCTGACCCCCCTGTCGATGTTCGCCTTCGCCGAGATCCTCACCGAAGCCGGGCTCCCGGGCGGCGTCGTGAACATCGTGACCTCGAGCAGCGCGAGCCGCGTCACGGCTCCGCTGTTCGACGACGCCCGGCTGCGCAAGATGTCGTTCACCGGCTCGACACCGGTTGGCAAGAAGCTGATGGAGATGGCGTCGAAGCGCCTCATCAAGTGCTCGATGGAGCTCGGCGGAAACGCGCCGTTCCTGGTGTTCGGCGACGCAGACCTGGAGCATGCCGTCGACCAGGCGGTGATCGCGAAGATGCGCAACGGCGGCGAGTCGTGCGTGGCGGCCAACCGGTTCCACGTGCACTCCTCGGTCGCCGAGGAGTTCTCCGCCCGGCTGGCGGAGCGGCTTGCCGCGATGCCGGTCGGGCGGGGTACCGACGACGGGGTGCTCGTCGGTCCGCTCATCGACGCCGACCAGCGCGACATCGTCGCCAGGCTCGTGGACGACGCCGTCTCCAAGGGCGCCGACGTCCTGACCGGCGGGCAGAAGGTCGGCGACAAGGGCCACTTCTTCGCCCCGACCGTCCTGTCCGGCATCACGCCCGACACCGAGCTCTTGCGGGAGGAGATCTTTGGGCCGGTCGCGGCGGTCAAGACCTTCTCGACCGACGAAGAGGCGATTGCCGCGGCAAACGCCACCGACTACGGCCTCGTCGCCTACGTCTTCACCCAGGACATCAACCGTGCCTTCAAGGTGACAGAGGCGCTGGAGGTCGGGATGCTGGGCCTCAACCGCGGCATGGTGTCCAACGCCGCGGCCCCGTTCGGCGGCATCAAGGAGTCCGGTTTCGGCCGCGAAGGAGGTCCCGAGGGCATTGAGGAGTACCTCTCCACCAAGTACGTCGCCCTGGACCTCTAGCCGGAAGAATTAGCCCCTTCGGCGGTACGGACAGCGCTGTCCTGACCGACCTCTCTGAGGAAGGAAAAACCGGGCTACTCTGGCGGAGCCGCCCGCTCGCGGGCGGTCCCCTCGGCGGCACCGAGCACGGGAGATGCAGTACGTGAGTAGCGCACGTCAAGCCGCGGCGGAGCCCGCAAAGCGTACGAGCCGCAGCCGCAAGCCGACGATCGCCGTCGTGGCGGAGGCCGCCGATGACATCGACGCAGAACCCAAGGTCAGCGCTGTGACGGAGCCGGCCGACGAGGCCTCGCCGCAGCCCCAGATCGACGCCGACGCTGAGCCCACCGAGGGTGAGCTCGCCGACGAAGAGGAAGACCTCGAGCTCGTCGCGGAGGACGACAACTCCGGCCCCTCCACCGACCTGGTCCGCGCGTACCTCAAGGAGATCGGCCGCGTCGCACTGCTCAACGCCGAGCAGGAGGTCGAGCTCGCCAAACGGATCGAGGCGGGCCTGTTCGCCGCCGAGAAGATCCGCCAGTCCGACAGTGGCGAGCTTCGCGGCGTCACCAAGAACATCCGCAAGGACTACGACTGGCTGATCGCCGACGGCCAGCGCGCAAAGGACCACCTGCTCGAGGCGAACCTCCGCCTCGTCGTCTCCGTCGCCAAGCGCTACACCGGTCGCGGCATGGCGTTCCTGGACCTGATCCAGGAGGGCAACCTCGGCCTGATCCGGGCGGTCGAGAAGTTCGACTACACCAAGGGCTACAAGTTCTCGACGTACGCCACGTGGTGGATCCGGCAGGCGATCACCCGCGCGATGGCCGACCAGGCCCGCACGATCCGCATCCCCGTGCACATGGTCGAGCAGATCAACAAGCTCACCCGTGTGCAGCGCCAGATGCTGCAGGACCTCGGCCGCGAGCCGACCGCCGAGGAGCTGGCCAAAGAGCTCGACATGACCCCCGACAAGGTCGTCGAGATCCAGGGCTACGCCCGCGAGCCGGTGTCACTCGAGCAGAACGTCGGCGACGAGGGCGACAGCCAGCTCGGCGACTTCATCGAGGACGCCGACGCCCCGATCGCCGCCGAGGTCGTCTCGTTCGGCCTGTTGCAGCGCGAGCTCGACAGCGTCCTGAAGACGCTGCCCGAGCGCGAGGCGGCTGTCGTCGCGCTTCGATTCGGCCTCACCGACGGCCAGCCGCGGACGCTCGACGAGATCGGCCGGGAGTTCGGCCTGACTCGTGAGCGGATCCGCCAGATCGAGGCGAAGACGCTGTCGAAGCTGCGCCACCCGAGCCGCTCGCAGAAGCTGCGCGACTACCTCGAGTAGCTGGACCTGTCAGGCCTGTAGGCCGCTCCGACGGCACGAGAACCTGACAGGTCCCCTCAGCCGGAGCTGAGCCGCGGGTCGTCAGGCGAAGCGAGCGAAAGCGACTCCGCGACCTGCTTGATCTCGTCGGTCGTGCCACCGGTCATCGCCAAGTCGACGGTGACGTCCTTGGCCTCCTGCCAGGTCAGCGACTGTGCGCCACCGCCGTTGCCGCCGGACGATGAATACAAGGCGTCACGGCCTCGGACGGTCACGAACGACTCAGGGCCGCTTATGCCGACCTCGCGATCGACGGTGCGGTTCGGTGACTGCGTCACCGTCAGGTCGACCACATGCCCTTGCGAATCGACCCACTGCGACATCACAAGGCCGGTGTCGTCAGCCGACGCATCGGGCACGTTCGGCTCGACTGACCAGTCCTCGCTCGCGTCCGACGGCAATGTTGCAGTGCCGCGGCCGCCATCGATCCGCAGACTGTTGACAAGGGCATCGGCATCCGAGGCGGACATGTCGCGCACGCTCGCACGCCACTGGCCGCCATCCGGCTCAGTCCAGTAGATGTCGGTGTGATTGAGCGACGGAAGCGCGAACTCGGTGGCAGGCTGACCGTCGATCGGGGCATGAACCTCGTCGCCGCCGAACTCGATATGCGGCCCAACCCGCCCGTCTTCAGCCGGTGTCGGAGCGTTGGGGCCGTAGACCACCAATCCGGCACCTACCGACGCTCCCTGCATCTGAAACGCGGCCAGTGCGACATGCGGTGACAGACAGTTGCCGATCTGGCTGCGCACGAAGGCATAGCGGACGGGCTGCTCGGCCGGCGGCAACAGGAGCAGATCTGGATCGACGGTCGGCTGCACGTGCTTCGCATTGCCGGCGTTGCATTCGCTGCCCGCAGCCGGCGGCGCGGCGTACAGGCCCGGGTCTGACGCGGTGGGAGACGCGCTGACCTGGAACGCACGACCGGACCCGGTGTGGTGGCGCACCGCGAGGGTGATGGGAGCGGCAACAGCTCCGACCGCGACCGCACCGACGGCGGTGAGTGAACGGCGTCGTACCAACCGCCGCCGGCCGCCGGCCCGCGCGCGTGCGGCGAGGTCTGGCGACACGTCGGCATCGATCGCCTGCAGGGCGTCGCTCAGCGACTTCTCGTCGAGGATCATCCGCTTCTCCGATTCATGGGTTCGGCGAGCGCAGGCGGTTCGACTTCGTCGAACAACCCGCGCAATGTGGCAAGAGCCCGCGCGGTCTGGCTCTTGACGGTGCCAACCGTGCATCCGAGGGCGTGTGCGGTCTCGGCTTCGCTCAGGTCGGCAAGGAAGCGCAGTACGACGACGGCTCGCTGGCGGGACGGGAGCGTCGCCACCGCGCGCACCAGCTCGTCCCGACGACCGTGCTCGTCCGCGCGGTCCGCGACCGCGACCTCGGGGAGCGACGCGACCGCGTGTTCAGGGCGCCGACCGCGCAGTCGCCAACGGTTCGTCGAGGCGTTGACCAACGCACGGCGAGCGTATGCGGCGGGCTCGTCGATTCGCGGCCATGCGACGTACATCCGCTCGAGCACGTCTTGCAGCAGGTCCTCGGCGGCGCTCCGGTCGCCGGTGAGCGCGATCGCCATGCGGAGAAGCGCGGGCGCGTCGGAGGCAACGAAGCCGTCGACGTCCGACCCGCGCTCCCTCACACCCGCTACGACACCACGCGCCCGCGAAAGGTTGTCAGGGGCTCAAGCCGTTATAGCGGTCGGAGGCACTGACAAGTCCGAGTCAGCCCGTCACGAGAAGCTTGATGGCGACGCCGGTTCCGACAACCACGATCACGACGCGGAGCACGATCGGTGGCAGCCGCCGTCCGATGACGGCGCCGAGCTGACCGCCGAAGGTCGAGCCGACGAACAGCAGGCCCGCGACCTTCCAGGCGATGTCGGTCCGCGCGATGAAGAACAGGGCGCCTACCGCGTTGATGACGGCGGCCACCACGTTCTTTGCCGCGTTGAGCCGCTGCATGTCGTCGTCGAGCGTGATGCCGAAAAGCGCGAGCAGCATGACGCCCTGCGCGGCGCCGAAGTACCCGCCGTACACCGAGATCAGGGTCGTGCCGATGTGGAGCTCCGGGCCCGGATGTTCGGTCCGGACTCCTCGCTCAGCACGTCGTCGCGCGATCGTCGGCTGCACGATCACCAGCAGCACGGCGAACAGAATCAGGATCGGTACGACGCGGCGGAACGCCGATCCAGGCAACGCGAGAAGCAGACTCGCGCCCGCAATGGTGCCGACCAGCACTGCCGGCATCAGGACGAGGATCCGCCGCAGCTGGCCTTTGAGCTCGCGGCGGTAGCCGACGGCACCACTCACCGACCCGCTGATCAGGCCGACGGTGTTGGAGACGTTGGCGAGCACCGCCGGATAACCGAGCGCGAGAAGCGTCGGAAAGGTGAGCAGCGACCCGGATCCGACGATCGTGTTGACGCATCCGGCGACGAACCCGACTGCGACAATGATCACAGCGTGGGTCGCAGTCACAACGCCGCAGCGTAGGGTCCGCCGCGTGGCCGACTCGTTCTATTTGCCTACTTCGCAGCCGGATGTCTTCGAGTCGACAGCGGCGACCGTCGGGCCTTGGGACCCCTCGTTGCAGCACGGGGGGCCACCGTCGGCGCTGCTCGCGCGGGCCGTCGAGCGAACCGAGTCGAGCTGGCCTGGCACCGTCGTGCGAATGGCGGTGGAGATCCTCGGGCCGGTCCCGGTATCCGAGGTCACCGTGCGGAGCACGGTGACGAGGCCCGGGAAAAACGTCGAGCTGATCGAGGCGGAGCTCAGCGCCGGCGGTCGGGCGGCCGCAAAAGCACGCGCCTGGCGGATCCGCACGACCGAGCTCACCCTGCCAGAAACGGTCCCGGCAACCGAACCGCCGCCGACGCGGCCCGAGGGCGGCGATGTCGCGCTTCCGGTCACCGCCCCGTTCCTGCAGTCGATGGAGATGCGCCTCTCGTGCGGTTCCTGGACGGAGCCGGGCGCGGCGGCGTGCTGGATGCGGCAGCGGATCCCGCTCGTCGCTGATGAGGAGCCCAGCGGCCTGCAGCGGCTGATGGCGGTCGCTGACTGTGGCAACGGCCTGTCCAGCGTCCTGGTCCCCTGGGCTGACTGGATGTTCATCAACCCCGATCTGACGGTTCACCTGGAGCGGTATCCACAAGGCGAGTGGATCTGCCTCGAGGCGGCCACCGCGATCGACGCGGGCGGCTTCGGCCTCGCCCGCTCGACGCTGTACGACGTGACGGGCGCGGTCGGGAGAGGGGCCCAGTCGCTGTTCGTCAGCACCCGCTGAGTGACGCCCGACGCGCCGTACGGATAGTGACCTTGGTCACGGGTACGCCGAATTTCGTGCGGAAACGCGACCTAGAGGCCGCCGTTTGTGGCCCCTATACACCCATTCCGCCGACTTCGGGGGTGACAGCAGGTCACCGATGGGGCAGAATGATCGGTCGCGCCGCGGAACACTTGCGGCCCCCCGCGCGTTGTACCGAAGGAAACGCACGGACAGCAGCGCCGCCACCATACGAGTTAGGGACTTACGCACGCCATGAGCACTGCCACGATCGCCCGCCCGGACGCGAACGGCACTCTTCCTGCCGCAGTCGAGGATCTGCTCGACGGCGCGGAGGGAACGCTTTCGTTCGCTGAGGTACGGACGGCCCTCGACGAGGCGGGTGTCGGCCCGGCCGAGGCGAAGCGCGTGATCTCCGCCATCCGCAAGCGCGGCGTCACGATCGGCGCGGACGCGCCGGGTTCGGGCCCGGCGACCGAGGCCGCTGCCGTCGAAGAGGACGACGCCGACGATGTGTGGGACCACGAGGTCCCGACGACCGACCTGGTCCGCGTCTACCTCACCGACATCGGCCGGGTTGCGCTGCTCACCGCCGAGCAGGAGGTCGAGCTCGCCAAGCGCATCGAGGCCGGCCTCTACGCGCAGGAGAAGATCCGTCAGGCCGACGCCAAGGAGATCGCCAAGATCCCGGTCAAGCTGCGTCGCGACCTCGAGGCGATCGCCGCCGACGGCGCGCGCGCCCGCAACCACCTGCTCGAGGCCAACCTCCGCCTGGTGGTCTCGCTCGCGAAGCGCTACCAGGGCATGGGCCTCACGCTGCTCGACCTGATCCAGGAAGGCAACATCGGTCTGGTTCGTGCGGTCGAGAAGTTCGACTACACCAAGGGCTACAAGTTCTCGACGTACGCGACCTGGTGGATCCGCCAGGCGCTGCAGCGCGCGATCGC
>DASZVL010000028.1:0-206697 GCA_035547035.1 Mycobacteriales bacterium
GGTGTCGGGCACCTGCTTCACGCACACGACGATGTTCATGGCCGGCGGCCGACCTCCTGCGGTAGGTCCTCGTTAAGGAGCAGCGTCACGGCACGCAACAGCATGTCCGTGCAACTGCGCAAACTCTAGCAAGCGCAACAGAAGCGTGACGACGGCGGGTGCCACGGCCGCCGAGCCCAACGAAAAGGGCCTCTCAAAAGGGGTTGAGAAGCCCAAAGTGTTGGGCTCGGCGATCCAGCAGCGCCGTGGTGCTACGCGGCTGAGGCGCCCGCAAGCGCGGGCGCCGGTGCCGCGAGAGTCGCTCCGCAGTCACAGCTCGAGCCGGCGAACTGCTGCGAGTCGCAGCCCTCGCCCTGGCAGCCCGTCGTACCGCAGCCGGAGCACTCCAACAGCAAGTTGTTGCAGGCGCTTCCATCGAAGAGCCGGCCGTTGCACTTGTGCATCAGATCCCCCTCAGGACTGTCGGTCTTGCTCGTCCGGCGAACCGTGGTCTGAAGACCTAGTGGAACTGCTCTTCCTCGGTGGAGCCCTTCAGCGCGAGGGTCTCGGCCTCGGGGTCGATCGCGGTGGCCACCAGGTCGAAGTACCCGGCGCCGACCTCCCGCTGGTGCTTGGTCGCGGTGTAGCCGTCGGCCTCGGCCGCGAACTCCTTCTCCTGCAGCTCGACGTACGCCGACATGTCGCGGCTGGAGTAGCCCTTGGCGAGCTCGTACATCGAGTAGTTGAGGGCGTGGAAGCCGGCGAGGGTGATGAACTGGAACTTGTAGCCCATCGCGCCGAGCTCGCGCTGGAACTTCGCGATCGTGTCGTCGTCGAGGTGAGCCTTCCAGTTGAACGACGGCGAGCAGTTGTAGGCGAGCAGCTGGTCCGGGAACTCCTTCTTGATCGCCTCGGCGTACTGCCGCGCGAGCTCGAGGTCGGGCGTCGAGGTCTCCATCCAGAGCAGGTCGGCGTACGGCGCGTAGGCCAGACCGCGGGTGATGCAGGGGTCGATGCCGTTGGTCACCCGGTAGAAGCCCTCAGCGGTGCGCTCGCCGGTGACGTACTGCTGGTCACGCTCGTCCACGTCGCTCGTGATGAGCGTCGCGGCCTGCGCGTCGGTGCGGGCGACGACGAGCGTCGGGACACCCTCGACGTCCGCCGCGAGGCGCGCGGCGTTGAGCGTCTTGACGTGCTGGTTGGTGGGGATGAGGACCTTGCCGCCGAGGTGGCCGCACTTCTTGGCCGAGGACAGCTGGTCTTCCCAGTGCACGCCCGACGCGCCGGCGTAGATCATCGCCTTCATCAGCTCGAACGCGTTGAGCACGCCACCGAAGCCTGCCTCGGCGTCGGCCACGATCGGCGCGAACCAGTCGACGTCGGTCTTGCCCTCGCTCCAGGTGATCTGGTCGGCGCGCTGCAGCGCGTTGTTGATGCGGCGTACGACGGCCGGCACGGAGTTGGCCGGGTAGAGGCTCTGGTCGGGGTAGGTCTGCGCCGCGAGGTTCGCGTCGCCGGCGACCTGCCAGCCGGACAGGTAGATGGCCTTGAGGCCCGCGCGGACCTGCTGCACGGCCTGGTTGCCGGTCAGCGCGCCGAGGGCGTTGATGTAGTCCTCGGAGTTGACGAGGTTCCACAGCTTCTCGGCGCCGCGTCGGGCCAGGGTGTGCTCTTCGGTGACCGAGCCGCGCAGCCGGACGACGTCCTCGGCGGTGTAGTTGCGCGCGACGCCCTTCCAGCGGGGGTTGGACTCCCAGTCCTTGGCAAGGGCTGCGGCCTGCTCGGTGATGCTGGTGCTCACGGATTGCTCCTCGGTTGTCTTCATTGACAGATGAGTGAACTTCCTTCGGTGTTCACACTATGGCCATCTGTACCGACGGGTAATAGAGCGGCTTAGCAGAAGAAACGCGAATATTCTGGTAGCGTGAAGAACGTGGCGCCTACAGGGGTGGATCCCGTCACGCTGGGACAGCGCATTCGCCACTTGCGTCGCAGCAGAAACATGACGCTCGCCGATCTCGCCGCCCGGGTCGGTTCGGCCAGCTCCGCGCTGTCGACCATCGAGAATGGCCGCCGCGAGCCGCGGCTGTCGCTGCTGCAAGGGATTGCCGGCGCTCTCGACGTCTCCGTCGAGGACTTGCTGCGCACCGAGCCTCCGTCCCGCCGTGCCGCGTTGGAGATCGCCCTGGAACATGCCCAGCGCGAGCCGTCGTACGCGTCACTCGGGCTTCCGGCGCTGCGGCCCAGCCCCCGGATCCCGACGGATGTGCTCGAGCACGTCGTCGCGCTTCACGACGAGCTGCAACGCCGCGACGCCCGGTTCGCGGCGACGCCCGAGGCCGCGCGCGCGGCCAACGTCGCCTTGCGCCGACACATGCGCAGCGTGGACAACTACTTCCCCGAGATCGAACAGGCTGCCGCGGCTGCCCTCGCGGCGGTCGGCTACAGCGGCGGCGCCGTGCCGCAGCGGCTGATCACGGAGACCGCCACCCACTTCGGCTTCACGTTGCACAACGTCACCGACCTACCGGAGTCGACCCGGTCGGTCACCGACCTCGCGCACCGGCGGATCTACCTGCCGCAGCAGCCCGCCGGGCACGACCCCAGGTACGTCGTGCTCCAGACGCTCGGCCACTTCGCGCTCGGCCACAAGGATCCGATCGACTTCGCCGACTTCCTTCGGCAGCGGGTCGAGGCGAACTACTTCGCCGCCGCCGCTCTCGTGCCGGAGAGCGCGGCGCTCGGCTTCCTGCAGAACGCAAAACGCGACCACGCGATCGACATGGAGGACCTGCGCGACGTGTTCGCGGTGTCCCACGAGACGGCCGCGCACCGCTTCACGAACCTTGCGACCCACCATCTCGACCTACCCGTCCACTTCACCCGCACCGACAGCAGCGGCACGATCTACAAGGCCTACGAGAACGACGGACTTGCCTACCCGACCGACGCGACGGGAGCGATCGAAGGGCAGCGGGCCTGCCGGCAGTACTCATCGCGCCGTGTGTTCAGCGCACCCGAGCGATACGGCACCTACGCGCAGTTCACGGACACCCCCAACGGGACGTTCTTCTGCACGGCGCACGTGCAGCCCGCGCCCGGTGGCGAGTTCGCCGTCACGGTCGGCGTGCCGTTCCATCACGCGAAGTGGTTCCGCGCCTCCGGCACGCAGCACCGTGCGAAGTCGACCTGCCCGGCGCCGAGCTGCTGCCGCCGACCTCCGGCTGATCTCGAGGACCGCTGGTCGGGGCAGGCCTGGCCGTCGGCGCGGGCGCACAGCCACCTGCTCGCCGGCGCGCTGCCACAAGGAACCTTTCCGGGCGTCGATACCGGCGAGGTCTACGCCTTCCTCGACCGCCACGCCCCCATTAGTGCGGAGGGCACCTCCACCCCCCTATAGCTGGGTGTAGGGCACCTTCGCGCTAGACGAGGGAGGCTCGCCAAGCTCTGGCCAGTGCGGCGTACTCCCCGGTTCCTTCGGCCAGCAGCTCGGCAGGCGTGCCGTCCTCGACGATGCGGCCCTCCGACATCACGAGCACGCGATCCGCGATCCCGACCGTCGACAGGCGGTGCGCGATGATCAGCGCGGTCCGGTCGACCAGCAGCGTCTGCAGCGCCCGCTGCACCAGCCGTTCGGTCGGGGCATCGAGTGAGGAGCTCGCCTCGTCGAGGATCAGTACGGCGGGGTCAGCGAGCAGCGCTCGCGCGCACGCGATCAGCTGGCGCTGGCCGGCCGATAGCCGCGAGCCGTTCTTGCCGACCCCCTCGTCGTAGCCGTTGCGCAGATGTCGCACGACGACGTCGAGCCCGACGGCTCGCGACACCTCCTCGATCTCGGCACGGGTCGCGTCCGGCTTTCCGAATGCGATGTTCTCCGCCACCGAGCCGGTGAACATGAACGACTCCTGGGTGACCATCGCGACCGCGCGCCGCAGGTCGTGCTCCGACAGATCCGGCAGCGCGAAGCCGTCGATGCGCACCGAGCCTTCCAACGGGTCGTAAAAGCGCGCGAGGAGCCGGGCGACCGTGCTCTTGCCCGCGCCGGTGTCGCCAAGCAACGCGACGGTCTGGCCGGCCGGGACCGACAGTGACAGGTCGAGCAGGATCTCGCGTCCCTTCCGGTAGCCGAAGGACACGTGGTCGATCTCCACCGCGCCGCGGAACAGCTCCTCGGTCGACTGCCGCGAGGTCTGGACCAGCGGCACTGCAGGCTTCTCATCGAGCACCCCGGCGAGCTTCTCGACACCTGCGGCGGCCGCCTGGAACGCGTCGTAGAACTGGCTGACCTCGTTCATCGGCTCGAAGAACTGCCGTAGGTACAGCACGAAGGACGCAAGTACCCCGACACCCATGTGACCGTGGATGACGCGATCACCGCCGTACAGCAGCACCGCCGCCGTCGTGAGATTGCCGACCACGAGGATGCCGGGCCAGTAGACCGTCAGCAGCTGGAACGAGTCCTTCGTCGTACGACGGTAACGCTCATCGACGCCGCGGAAGATCTCGTCGTTGCGCGGCTCCCGACGGAACGCCTGCACCGCGCGGATCCCACGCAGGGACTCGGTGAAGTGCACGATCACGACCGCAATGGCCTCGCGAGTCCGCCGGTAGGCGACGGTCGAGCGCCGCTGGTACCACCGTGACAGGAAGAACAGCGGCACCAGCGAAGCCAGCGACACCAGGGCGAGCGGCCAGTCGAGCACCAGCAGGATCACCGTGACCGAGACGATCGTCAGCGTCGCCGTCACCAGAGTGTCGAGACCCGCTTCCAACAGTGCGTTGATCGCATCGAAGTCCGACGTCAGCCTGCTGATCATCCGACCCGACGTGTAGCGCTCGTGGAAGGACAGGCTGAGCTCCTGGAAGTGCACGAACGCCCGGCGGCGCAGCTCGAGCACCGCGTCCTGACCGATGCGTCCCGAGCCCAGCAGGAACAGCCGGGTGAGGACGGCCTGCACGGCCGCACAGCACACGATCGCGACGAAGACCGCGATCACCGTGGTGTCGCGACCGTCGCGCGAGTGTGCCAGGCCGCGGTCGATCCCGTAGCCCACCAACGCGGGGATCGCCATCTGCGCGGCCGTCGCGCAGACGATCGCCGCAGCGACCATTCGAACCGAGCGGCGGTGCGGGCGCAGCAGGTCGGCCAGCAGACCTCGGGTACGCCGGCGCAGCAGCGCCGAGATCGACCCGGGCAGCTCCTCGTCTTCTTCAGCCTTGACCCCGCGCCATCGGTCGAGGTCGTCGTCGGCGAGCAGGTCCGCGGTCACTATGCGGCCCGCCCTTCGTCGACCGAGAGGATGCGGGCGTACGACTGCAGGGACATCAGCTCGGAATGGGTGCCGATGGCGACGAGCGTCCCGTTCTCCAACAACGCGACACGATCGGCGAGCGCCACCGTCGACGGGCGATGGACGACGAGGAGCGCGGTGGTGTCGGCAAGCACCGAAGCGAGCGCTTCCTCGACCAGCGCTTCGGTGTGGACGTCCAGCGCCGACAATGGATCGTCGAGGACCAGCACCGAGGGCCGAGCGACGACTGCACGCGCCAACGCGAGCCGCTGGCGTTGCCCACCCGACAACGACATGCCCTCCTCGCCGACGCGCGTGTCGAGCCCCCACGGCAGGTCGTAGACGAAGCCACCCTGCGCGATCGTGAGCGCCGCGTCGATGTCGGAGTCGGTCGCGTCCGGGCGGCCGAGCAGCACGTTCTCGCGCACGCTCATCGAGAACAGGACCGGCTCCTCGAAGACCGTTGCGACCTGCTTGCGCAACGACTGCAGCGTCAGGTCCCGAACGTCGTGGCCGTCGAGGGTGATCCGGCCCGAGGTGACGTCATAGAGCCGCGATGGCAGAGCCGACATCGTGGTCTTGCCGCTGCCTGTCGCGCCGACGATCGCGACCGTCTCGCCCGGCTCGAGCTCGAGCGTCAAGTCGTGCAAGAGGTCCGAGTCGGCGTCGGCGAACCTGAAGCCCGCCGACTCGAAGCCCAGGCGCCCGTGCGACGCAACCAGGGCGACCGCGTGAGGCCGGTCAGCGATCGAGGGCGCGGTGTCGAGCACCTCGGTGACACGCACCGCCGCGGTCGCGGCTTCCTCGGCCATGGCGAGGATCCAGCCGATGTCGATGACCGGCCATTGGAGGAGAACGAGCAGTGTGACGAACGCAACGAGCGCGCCGAGCGACATCGCACCGTGCGCGACCGCGAGCACGCCGACCAGGACGACGATCGCCATCGTCAGGCTCGGAATCATCTGCAGCAGCGACCAGAACACCGCGACGAAACCCACCAGCTCGAGCTGCGAGCCACGCACGAGCTCTGCTGACGCGACATAGCGATCGGTCAACCACGGCGCACGTCCGAACGCCTTCGTCACCCGGATTCCGGTCGCCGACTCCTCGGCGAGCGTCGCGAGATCGCCTTGCTGGTCCTGCAACCGCCGCGACACGACGGCGTACCGCCCGCCGAACCGGCGTGCGATCGCGATCACCGGCACCGTCGATGCCGCGACCACTATGCCCAGCGGCCAGTACGTGAGGATGAGCAGCGCGAGCACTGCGACGTACTGCATGGAGTTGACGACGAGGTAGATCGCGCCGAACCCGAAGAACCGGCGGATCGTCGACAGGTCGCTCGTCGCGCGCGAGAGCAGCTGCCCAGTCCCCCAGCGGTCGTGGAAGCCGACGGCGAGGCGTTGCAGGTGCGCGTAGACGTCGTCACGGATGTTGCGCTCGACGGTGAGGACGGCATCCCACTGCAGCTCGCGTCGTACGACGATGAAGCCGGCTTCGAGCAGACCCAGCCCGAGGACCGCGAGGAACATCGGGACCAGCGCGGGCCCGTCATGTCGCTTGATCGGGCCGTTGACGATCGCCTCGATGACGAGCGGCACCACGGTGCTCGCTGCGACCCCGAACAGTGCAGCGAGAAAGCTCGTTGCGACCTTCGCGCGCCACGGCCGGATGTACCTGCCGAGCCGCCACAAGGCGACGAACCGGTTCTGTCGCTGCGATCCGGCGGGGTCTCCGCCGATCTCAGCCATATCAACGACCGTAGCGGCCGGAGGCAAGCTGATTTCGGGCTCAGCGGCCCTTGAACTGGGCCTTTCCGGGACCGTTCTCGATGAACGACGTCATGCCGATCGTGCGGTCCTCGGTGGCGAACAGCGCGGCGAACTGCTGACGCTCGATCTCCAGACCCGTGGCCAGATCGAGCTCCGCGCCGAAGTCGATCGCCTCCTTCGCGGCCCGCAACGCGTACGCCGGGCCATGCGCGAACTGTGACGCCCACTTGACCGCCGCGTCGTACACCTGGTCTGCGGGGACGACCTCATCGACCAGACCGATCTGAAGCGCTTCATCGGCTTTCACGAACCGGCCGCTGAAGATGATGTCCTTCGCCTTCGCCGGGCCGACGAGCCGCGGCAGCCGCTGCGTGCCGCCCGCCCCAGGAATGATCCCGAGCAGGATCTCGGGCTGCCCGAGCGTCGCGTCCGCAGCGGCGATCCGCCGGTCGGCGCACAGCGCAAGCTCGCACCCACCGCCGAGGGCGTATCCGTTGACCGCCGCCACGACCGGCTTCGGTATCCGCGCGACGGCGTTGAACGAGGACGTGAGCGCAGCGCTGCGGTCCACCATCTCGGGGTAGGACCGCTCCGCCATCTCCTTGATGTCCGCCCCGGCGGCGAAGACCTTGGGTCCGCCCCACACGACGACAGCGCGCACGTCGCTGCGCTCCGTCGCCTCGTGTGCCGCAGCGCGGATCTCCTCCTGCACCTGGGTGTTGAGGGCATTCATCTTCGGCCGGTCGAGGCGAATCGTCCCGACCCCGGCATCGACGCTGAGAGCTACGAACTCCGACATGGGCGCGAGCCTAGGGCGCTATCTTCCCGCCATGGCAGTGGACTGGGGCATCGGTCGCTACGAAGAGACCGGGAAGGCGCTCGAGCCGGTCGCCGTGACTGTCGTCGAACGCGCAGCGGTTCGGCCCGGCGAGTGCGCGCTCGACCTCGGCTGCGGGAGCGGCAACGCTGCCCTTGCGCTTGCCCGGGCCGGTGCCGCGGTGACGGCGGTCGACCCGTCGGCGCGGCTGCTCGAAGTCACGCGGTCACGTGCCATCGACGCCGGAGTGACGGTCGACGCCCGGCAGGGTGAAGGCGCGGCCATCCCGCTCGACGACGGGTCGACCGACCTGATCGTGTCGGTGTTCGCTGTGATCTTCTCGCCTGATCCGGCGGCCACCGTTGCCGAGATGAGGCGCGTGCTTGCCCCTGGCGGCCGAATCCTGCTGACCGCGTGGGTGCCGGGCATCGGCATCGGGCGGGCATACGCCGCGCTCGGGGCGGCGATGGCACAGGCCACGGGGACGCCACCGCCGCCTCCGCCGTCATTCAGCTGGCATGACCCCGATTCGCTGTCGGCGGTCGCCTCGCCGTACGGGTTGTCGGTGTCGATCGAAGAGCTGCCGATCGCGTTCACCGCCGAGTCGCCCGAAGCGCAGGTGGAGCTGGATGCGACAACGCACCCGATGTGGATCGACAACATCGCAAAGCTGACCGAGTCCGGCGTCTCCGACGAGGGACTTCGGGCGGCGGCGCTGACCGCGCTGCGCGACGTCAACGAAGACCCGGTCCGCTTCCGGACCACGAGCCGCTATGTGATCGCGACCTTGTCCTAGATGACCTAGAAGAGCGCGTTGGCGAGGGCCCGACGTCCCGCGGCGAGGCGCGGGTCGTCTGGATCGAGCACGGCGAACAGCGACACGAGGTGCTCCCGGGCACGGTCTCGTTCGGCGCCGGTCGTGCGGCCGACCAGACCGACGAGCCGCGCGATCGCGCCATCAGCCTGGTCGAGCACCATCTCGAGGTCCGCGGCCGCAAGCTGCGCGTCCACGTCGTCGGGGCGAGCCTCCGCTGCGCCACGCACCGATGCCGCATCCGCGCCGCGGGTCCTGACCAGGAGCTCGCAACGCGCCACCGTCAGCGCGAGCTCGGTGTCGCCCGGGTTCTGCTCGAGCAAGGTCCGGTACGACGCGAGCGCGGCGTCGAGATCGCCGCGCTCCAGCGCGTCCTGAGCTTCCAGGAACGCCGGATCGGCCGGCGCCGCCTCGTCCGGACCAGGCTCGTTGCCATCGGCGGCGGCACCGGTGACACCGTTTGCCGCTGCGACGCGAAGCACCTCGTCGAGGACCTTGCGAGCCTCTGCCTCGGAGACCGCGCCTTGGAACAGCGGGACCGGCTGGCCCTTGATGACTGCGATGACGGTCGGGATGCTCTGGATCTGGAACGCGGCGGCGAGGCGCTGCTCGGCGTCGGTGTCGACCTTCGCGAGGACCCATCGGCCGGCGTACTCCGCAGCCAGCCTCTCCAGCACGGGCGACAGCTGCTTGCACGGCCCACACCACTCGGCCCAGAAGTCGAGGACGATCGGCACCTGAAGCGAGGCGTTGATGACCGCGGTCTCGAAGTTCGCCTCGGTGACGTCGATCACGACACCGGTAGGCGCGGCCGAGCCGCCGGCGGGCGCGCTCGGCGGCGCCGCGGGCGGCCGCTTCAAGCCGGACAGGTCAACGGCACCCGGAAGCCGAATGTCAGTCGGCCGCATGTTCACCCCGCCAGCCTAAAGCGACATGTCAGGGCGAGACGCCCTCGGAGGCTCCGCAGAGCCTGACAACTCGCTAGAACTGGGCGGGTTCGCGGTAGTCCCCCCACACGTCGCGCATGGCGCCACAGATCTCCCCGAGCGTCGCCTCGAGCCGGCACGCCTCGAGGATCAGCGGCACGAGGTTCTCCACGCCGCGGGTCGCTTCGGTCAGACGGCGGAGCGCGGACTCGATCGCCGCGTTGTCGCGTCCGGCCTTGCGCCGCTCGAGCTCGGCGACCTGGTCGATCTCGACCTGGTGGGAGACGCGCAGGATCTCGAGCTCGGTCGCCACGGTGTCGCTGTAGACGTTGACGCCGACGACCTTCTTGTCACCCTTCTCGAGCATCGTCTGGTAGATGAAGGCCGAGTCTGCGGTCTCAGCCATGAACCAGCCGTCCTCGATCCCGCGCAGGATCCCCGACGTCATGGACCCGTCCGAGCCCATCTCGCGGATCCGGGTGAAGATCGCCTCGGCCTCTGCCTCGATCTTGTCGGTGAGCGCCTCGACGTACCAGGAGCCGCCGAGGGGGTCTGCAACATTTGCGATCCCCGTCTCTTCCATCAGCACCTGCTGAGTGCGCAGCGCGATCTCGGCAGCCTTCTCACTCGGCAGCGCAAGCACCTCGTCGAGGGCATTCGTGTGCAGCGAGTTGGTGCCGCCCAGAACCGCAGCGAGTGCCTCGACGGCCGTCCGGACGATGTTGTTGTCGGGCTGTTGCGCGGTGAGCGACACCCCCGCGGTCTGGGTGTGGAAGCGCATCCACTGCGCACGCGGATCGGTCGCGCCGTAGACGTCTCGCAACCACCGCGCCCAGATCCGCCGGGCTGCGCGGAACTTCGCGATCTCCTCGAAGAAGTCGATGTGCGCGTCAAAGAAGAACGACAGCCCAGGCGCGAACACGTTGATGTCGAGGCCGCGCGAGAGCCCGAGCTCGACGTACCCGAAGCCGTCGGCAAGGGTGTAGGCGAGCTCCTGCGCGGCCGTCGTACCGGCCTCACGGATGTGGTAGCCGGACACCGACAGCGGCTTGTAACGCGGGATCTCGCTCGCGCAGTACTCCATGAGGTCGCCGATGAGTCGCAGGTGCGGCTCCGGCGGGTAGAGCCACTCCTTCTGCGCGATGTACTCCTTGAAGATGTCCGTCTGCAACGTGCCGTCGAGCTTCGAGATGTCGCCGCCCTGCCGCTCGGCTGCGACGAGGTACATGCAGAAGATCGGGACGGCGGGACCGGAGATCGTCATCGATGTCGTGACGTCGACGAGCGGGATGTCGCGGAAGAGGACTTCCATGTCCGCAGCGGAGTCGATCGCGACGCCGCAGTGCCCGACCTCGCCGAGCGCACGCGGGTCGTCGGAGTCGCGGCCCATCAGCGTCGGCATGTCGAACGCCACCGACAGCCCGTGGCCGCCGGAGGCGAGGATCATCTTGTAGCGCTCGTTGGTCTGCTCGGCGTTGCCGAAGCCGGCGAACTGCCGGATCGTCCACTCCTTGCCGCGGTAGCCGCTGGCGTAGAGGCCGCGGGTGAACGGGTACTCGCCGGGCCAGCCGATCTGGTCGAAGCGCGGGTACGACGTACCCTCCGGCGGGCCGTAGACCGCCTCGACCTCGACGCCCGAAAGCGTCGTGAAGTCTGCCTCGCGGAGCTTCGACTTCTCGTAGCGCTCCTGCCAGCGAGCCCGACCTTCACTGATCTCGTCAGCAGACGAGCTGCTCTCCTCAGGCGTCATACGCCAACTTTACTAGGACGTCCTACTAAATGCTCCGTGATCTTGACGTTGTGCGCCCAAAACACGCCGGTGACGGGCGCACTACGTCAAGATCACGCCGAGAAATCGCCGGCGGCGATTCGCAGCTTCTTGAGGACATCGAACAGGCCGTCGAGGTCGCTCGCCGAATACGGATCCAGTCCGAAGCCGTCCGCCATCAGATCCTCGGTTGCCCGCTTCACCGTGTCGCGACCGGCCGACGTCAGGCTGGCGAGCACGCCACGGCCGTCCTGCGGGTTCGGCCGCCGCTCGACGAGGCCCTGGCTGACCAGTCGTCCGATGATGTTGGTGACGCTCGTCGGGTGCACCATCAGGCGCTCACCGATCACCGACAGCGGCAGCTCTCCCGCATGGCTGAAGTACAGGAGCACGAGCGCCTCGTAGCGCGCGAAGGTCAGCGAGTACGGCCTGAGGATCTCGTCGAAGCGAGCCAGCAACAGCTGCTGGGCGCGCATCACCGAGGTGGCGACGCGCATCGCAGCGGCGGGTCCGAACTTCGTTTCCCAGATCTCGCCGGCCCGCTCGATCGGGTCGAACGGCAGTCCGAGCGGCTCGCGCGCCATGGCCGCTCAGGCTTCCACGGCGGCGACCAGACGGTCGGCTGCGGCGTACGGATCCGTCTTGCCGGCGAGGACCTCGTCCGCGAGGTCACCGAGCAGCTCACCGCCTCGCAGGTCGCCCATGCGCTCGCGCAACGCGGTGACCGCGAGCACTTCGATCTCCTCGGCGGCGCGACGCCGACGCCGGTTGTCGAGCTCACCGGTGTCGCTGAGCCACGCGTGGTGACGGTCGAGCTCGTCGACGAGCTCGGTGATGCCCTCATTCTTCGCTGACACCGTGCTGAGCACCGGTGGCTTCCAGTCACCCGGCGCGCGCTTCTCGCCCAAGGTCAGCATCGACTTCAGGTCACGCACGGTCTGTGTCGCGCCGTCGCGGTCGGCCTTGTTGACGACGTAGAGGTCTGCGATCTCGAGGATTCCTGCCTTCGCGGCCTGGATCCCGTCGCCGAGCCCGGGCGCGAGCATCACGACCGTGCTGTCGGCGAGCGACGCGATCGCGACCTCCGCCTGCCCGACGCCCACCGTCTCGATGATCACGACGTCACAGCCGACAGCATCGAGAACCCGGATCGCCTGCGGCGTCGCCCACGAGACGCCGCCGAGGTTGCCACGAGTGCCCATCGAGCGGATGTAGACGCCGGGGTCGAGCGCGTGATCCTGCATCCGCACGCGGTCGCCGAGCAGCGCGCCACCGGAGAACGGTGACGTCGGATCGATCGCGAGGACGCCGACCCGATCGCCGCGACCTCGGTACGTCGACAGCAGCGCCGACGTCGTCGTCGACTTCCCGACACCTGGTGAACCGGTGAGCCCGATCAACCGCGCCTTGCCGGCATGCGGTGCGAGCGCCGCCATCACCTCGCGCAGCTCGGGTGCGGCGTTCTCGACGAGCGAGATCAGCCGCCCGACGCTGCGCGGATCCCCCTCGCGCGCCTTCCCGACCAGCACGCCGACATCGACTGCCACGTCCGACTAGGCAGGCACGCGAAGCAGCAGTGCGTCGCCCTGACCGCCGCCGCCACACAGCGACGCGACCCCGAGGCCGCCGCCACGGCGGCGAAGCTCGAGGGCGAGGGTCAGCGCGAGGCGCGCCCCCGAAGCGCCGATCGGGTGGCCGAGCGCGATGGCGCCGCCATTGACATTGACGTTGTCCCACGGCACATCGAGCAGCTTCGCGGAGTGGACCGCGACCGCGGCGAACGCCTCGTTGATCTCGATCAGGTCGAGGTCGGAGACCGACCCGCCGGATCGAGCCAGCGCCTTGTTGATCGCGTGGGCCGGCTGCGCCTGAAGCGATGCGTCCGGACCGGCGACCACGCCGTGGTGACCGATCTCGGCGAGCACCGTCGCACCGTGCCGCTGCGCGGCCTCCTTGGACATGACCACGACCGCGCAGGCGCCGTCAGAGATCTGCGATGCGGAGCCCGCGGTGATCGTGCCGTCCTTCGCGAACGCCGGCCGCAGCTGTGAGAGGCCTTCGAGATTGGTGTCGGCGCGGACACCCTCATCGGTCGAGAACTGCACCGGCTCGCCGCGGCGCTGCGGAACGGATACCGGGACGATCTCCTCGTCGAAGGTGCCGTTCTTCTGCGCCGCCGCGGCCAGCTCGTGCGAGCGGGCCGAGAACTCGTCCTGCTCGCTGCGGCCGATCCCGAGCTTCGCATTGTGCGCCTCGGTCGACTCACCCATCGCGCACTGGTCGAACGCGCAGAACAGGCCGTCGTAAGCCATCGAGTCGATCAGCTTGGTGTCGCCGTACTTGAAGCCCTTGCGGGAGCCGGGGAGCAAGTGAGGCGCATTGGTCATCGACTCCATGCCACCCGCGACCACGACGTCGTACTCGCCGGCCGCGATCAGCTGGTCGGCCAGCGCGATCGCGTCAAGGCCTGACAGGCAGACCTTGTTGATCGTCAGCGACGGGACGGTCATCGGGATGCCGCCCTTGACCGCGGCCTGGCGTGCCGTGATCTGCCCGGCGCCGGCCTGCAGCACCTGGCCCATGATCACGTAGTCGACGACGTCGCCCGAGACGCCGGCGCGGGCGAGCGCAGCCTCGATCGCGACGCCGCCGAGCTCAGCGCCGGAGAAGTCGGCGAGGGAGCCCTGCAGCTTGCCGATGGGGGTGCGAGCACCCGAGACGATTACTGAACCTGGCATGGCTGACACGATACGTGGGTGACCTCACCCCTACTGACCCGTATCGACCACGTCGGGATCGCCTGCCGCGACCTCGAAGCCGCGATCGAGTTCTACGTCGCGACCTTCGGCCTCGTGGTCGCCGGACGCGAGACCAACGAGCCGCAAGGCGTGAAGGAGGCCATGCTGCACGTGGCCGACGCCCCGGGTGGCGCGTCCTACGTCCAGCTGCTCGAGCCCCTGAGTGCCGAGACACCGGTCGGCAAGTTCATCGAGACGCGCGGCGAGGGTGTGCACCACATCGGGTACGGCGTCCTCGATGTCAGCGCCGCGCTGGACCAGCTCGGCGACGGGGGCATCAAGCTGGTCGACAAGCAACCTCGGCACGGCTCACTCGGGGCCTCGATCGCCTTCCTGCATCCGAAGAGCGTCGGTGGCGTGCTCACCGAGCTCGTCCAGGCAGCCGGCTGAAGGGCGCGGAATGTTCAGGGTCTTCACCGAGCCGCAGCAGGGCGCGTCGTACGAGCAGCTGCTCGCCGTCGCCCGCACCGCGGAGGCGAGCGGCTACGGCGCGTTCTTCCGGTCCGACCACATCTTGAAGATGGGGTCGGTCAGCGGTCTACCCGGTGTGACCGACGCCTGGACCACCCTCGCCGGACTCGCGCGTGACACCTCGACGATCCGCCTCGGAACCCTGGTGACCCCCGTGACCTTCCGCCATCTCGGCGACTTCGCGGTGATCGCAGCGCAGGTCGACCAGATGAGCAACGGGCGCGTCGACGTCGGCTTGGGAGCCGGATGGTACGGCGCGGAGCACGACGCGTTCGGAGTCCCGTTTCCCGATGTGCCGACGCGCTACGACCTGCTCGAAGACCAGCTTGCGATCCTCGCAGGTGCGTGGTCAGCGTCGTCCGGAGCGACGTTCGACTACGAAGGCAGGACCGTCTCCGTCCACATCCCGGCCGACACGATCCGCCCGGCGCAGAGCCCACGCCCGCCGATCGTCCTCGGTGGCCAGGGCGGCCCGAAGTCGTCCCGCCTCGCCGCAACGTACGCCGCGGAGTACAACACCCCCTTCGTGCCGGTCGATCGCATGACGTCCACTCACGACAAGATCCGCGCTGCGTGCGAATCCGCGGGCCGCGACCCGGGTTCGATGGTGTACTCGGTCGCCCTCGTGCTGTGCTGCGGTGAGAGCGAGGACGAGGTCGTGCGGCGGGCGGCTGTGATCGGACGTGACGTCGACGAGCTGCGCGAGAACGGCCTGGCCGGCACGCCGCAGGAGGTCCTCGACAAGATCGCCACCTACGCCGAGGCCGGCGCGGAGCGCTTCTACCTGCAGGTGCTGGACGTGTCAGACCTCGATCACCTGCGACTGGTCGCGGAGCAGGTCATGCCACACGCGCCGGGCGTCTAGGCCGAGGCCGGCCACTCGGCCAGGCGCTTAGGCCGGCCACTCGCGCGGCAACGGCGCTCTGTCGGGGACGACGGTCTCGACGATGAGGTCGAGAACCTCCTCGGTGAACCCGACGAGCAGGTGCTTGGCACCCGGCACTTCGACCACACGGGCCTGTGGAACGGCTGCGAACCGCCGTCGCGCCTCGGGCGGCCGCAAGTAGTCGTCGAGCTCGGGAACGATCGCCGTCACCGGCTTGCCCGACTCCGCCCACGCGGAGAGATCGCTTTCGTCGGAGTAGCGCAGCGGCGGCGCGATCAGCACCGCGCCCTGCACGCTCGGATCGCGGCCGTGCCGCAGGGCCAGGTCCGTGCCGAACGACCATCCGACCAGCCAGGGGGCAGGGAGATCGCGGTACTCGACGAGATCGAGGGCCGCGGCGACGTCGTACCGCTCGCTGTCGCCGTTGCCGAACTCCCCCTCGCTGCGACCGGCATCGCTCACGGTCCCCCTCGTGTTGAACCGCAGTACGGCGAGATCAGCGAGCGCGGGCAGCCGGTAGGCGGCCTTGCGAAGCAGGTGGCTGTCCATCATCCCGCCGTGCGTCGGCAGCGGATGCAGCATCACGAGCGTCGCGACCGGTGCCGCCGTCTCCGGCAGCGCGAGCTCGCCGACCAACGCAAGCCCGTCGGCGGTGTGCAAGGTCACCGGCTCGCGCCGAGCCGGCAGCACGGTGTTGGCCCTGATGTCAGTCATCGCCGCCGCAGGCGAGCCTGCCAGCACGGCGAGTGCCAATGGCGGCGCCCCGACTCGTCACCCGGTCGCCAAGCGACGACATGCGGGGTGCCCGGCCGCACCTCCTGCTGACAACCGGGACAGCGGTACGTCTTCACCGCCGCCTCGGCGGTCAGCCGCCGCACCAACCACTCTCCGTCGGCGTGCGACTCCTCCATCGCCCAGCCGCCGGTACGAAGTGGCGCCGGTGCCTCGTCCCGGCGGCGTGCCCGGCGCGGGCTCACGCCGGATCTGGGCCAGCGGCGGCGAGCTCGTCGAGCAGCGGTGACGGCGCGAGCGAGGGCAGGTGAGTAGCCGCGGCGAGATGCGAAAGCACCGAACGCGCGTCGTCGGCACCGACGGCAGAGAGCATGGCGAACGGCCCGTCGGGATAGCCGCAACCGAGCCGCATCGCCGCATCCACGTCGGCGGTGTCGGCGTACCCGTCGTCGACCATCCGCACGGCGTCGCCGAGGTGCGGCAGGACAAGGTAGTCGACGATGTGCCCGGGCCGGTCACGGCAGGCGATCGCGGCGAGCCCGGCGTCGCGCGCCGCGGCGACCACGGTCGCGACCGCGTCCGGGTGGCTGTGCAGCGTTGCGACCACCTCGATCACACCGCCGCGCGGTGCGTGTGGGAGGTGCACACCGACGATGTAGCCACGGTCGGCCAGGCCGGCGGTCATCGCGAGCACCGGCGCATCGTCGGTGGTCGCGACGCCGATGACCGCACCGGCCTTCGTGACGCGAACCACCCGCGCGAGCAGCTCGGCGGTGCCGGCTCGTGAGCCCCCGTCGATGATCACGACGTCTGCGTCCGCAGTCTTGTCCGGCTCGACCAGGTCGATCTGCGGCATCGCTGCGTGCAACGCGGAGGCACTGCTCGCGACGGTGACCACTGTCCCGGTCGACCGCGGCGTGCCGGTGGCGAAGTCGGGCGCCGGCAGAGACGCGATCGCCTCACCGCCGTCGTACCGGTAGTAGCCGCGCCCTGCCTTGCGCCCGAGATCGCCGGCCATCACGAGTCGCCGCAGCAGGGGCGCCGGGGCGTAGCGCTGGTCGCGCGTCTCGTCGAACATCGTCTCCATGACGTCGAGCGAGACATCGAGTCCGATCAGGTCCATGAGGGTGAGTGGGCCCATCGGAAGTCCACACGCCGCGACGACCGCGGCATCGATGTCGGCGACCGCCGCCTGGCCGGTCTCGGCCGCGCGGGCCGCGGCATTCAGATAGCCGAACAGCAGTGCGTTCGCGACGAAGCCGGCCCGGTCCGCGACGACGACCGGCGTCTTGCCGCATCGCTCGGCCAGGGCCCGTACGGCGTCCGTCACCTCGCCGTCGGTGCGCACGGTGTGCACGACCTCGACGAGACGCATCACCGGTGCGGGGTTGAAGAAGTGCATGCCGACGACCCGCCCGGGCCGCCCGGTCGCCGTCGCGATTCGGGTGATCGGCAGCGATGAGGTGTTCGTCGCGAGGATGGTCTCGGGCGGGCAGATCGCGTCGAGGTCAGCGAACAGCGCGGTCTTGATGTCGAGCCGCTCCGGCACCGCCTCGGTCACCAGATCGGCGCGAGCCAGACCGGCGCGGTCAGTCGTGAAGTCGACGCGCGCGAGGATCGCGTCACGTTCTGCGGCGTCGAGCTTGCCACGGTCGACCGCCTTGCCGAGCGAGCCCTCGAGCCGCTTCTGACCGGCGGCCAACAGCGCGTCGTCGATCTCGACGGCGACGACGTCGAGCCCGGCCCGCGCGAACACCTCAACGATCCCGGCACCCATCGTGCCAAGGCCAACAACCCCCGCGACGCGAATCTCCACGCAGCCAGTTTGTCCTATCCGCGCGGAACGACCGCTAGTGGTCCGTCGGCCGGCTCCCCCGGCTGAGGGACGCCAGGAACTCCTCGAGACGAGCCTTGGTCTCGGGCGCGGTCCACACCTGCAACGCACCTTCCGGCTCGCTGGCCACCGCGCTCAGTGCCGGCGCGTGCAGGTCCTGCTTCGTGCGCGCGTAGAGCGTGGCGGGGGTGCGCGCAAGCTTGACGGCTGTGTCAGTCGAGCGCTCCAGGAGCTCACTGGCCTCGACGACCTCGTCGACCATCCCGAGCCGCAGTGCCTCCTGACGTCCGACGGCCTCGCCCTGCAGCACCGTCTTGGCCGCCAGCGGTCCGAGTGCGTACCGCACGATCTCGAGGGCGATCCGCGGAAAGGCAACGCCGACCGGAAGCTCGGTCAGGCCGATCGTGCCGGCCGACATGAGTCGAAGGTCGCAGGCGAGGGCGATCACGCAACCGCCGGCGATCGCGTGCCCGTTGACGGCCGCCACGGTGGGGTGCGGGAACGTGAACACGGCGTTGAACGCTCGCGACAGCGCATGCAGGAAGCGCTCGATGTAGTCGTCGCCGTCCTCGACGATGCGGCGCAGGTCGACACCCGCCGAGAACGCACGCCCGCGTCCAGTCAGGACGATCGGTCCGTCGATGCGCCCGAGCGTCGTCGTGATCGCCTCGACGAGCTCGAGGTCGAGCGCGTTGACCGCACCCTGGTCGAGCTCGACGATCGTGACGTCACCGACGGCGTGAGTGTTGATCACGAGTCGTCCCTTGGCCGCCAGCTCACCCGACGTAGCGGGTCGCCGGCGTGCCCGGCGGGTTGAACACACCCGGCACGGCATCAGGGTTCGCGATGCAGACCTCACCCTCGAGCCCGTCAGGCCCGACGAAGAACATCGAGAGCACCGGGCCGAAGTCGGTGACGAACTCATCCGCCGCTCCGCGGTCGATCAGCCGGCGCCGGATCTCCTCGAACGCGTCGATGGAGGCGGCCTGAAGGCCGAAGTGGTCGATCCGCCCGCGGCCGAGCATCGGCGTCTGGCGCTGCGCCTCGGTGTTGCCGTGCACCTCGAAGACGTTGAACTCGACGTCGTCGCCGATCCTGACGAAGGTCAGGCGCCCTTGATCCCCCACCTTCTGCTCGCCGAGCACCTCGGCATCGAAGACCTCGTCGAAGAAGGACACGAACGCCTCGGTGTCGGCGGTCAGAACCGCCACGTGGTTGAAGCCGTCAAGCAGCATCGGCACTCCGCCCACGAAGCGTTGACGTCATCGTGCCCTCAGCGCCGAACAGCCGATCGCGCCAGGCCTCGATGAGCTCCGCGTTCGGCCGATCGCTCGGATGGAAGCCAGGACGCTCGTAGGCCTTGAGCTGTTGCCACACCGCTCGGCTGAACAGCGGGTAGCGACGCGCATTGCGCAAGCTCGCGCGCAACACGCCTGGCCGGTACGTCGCCCGGTCGCCGAGCAGCGAGAAGACGATCTGCACCGTCGTACTCAGCACGAAGAGATAGCGCGCGACCTTCATGGTCATGATCCGCACCCGTTCGCTGCCCCCGACGCTCCGATAGACGTCGAACGCGACCGCCTTGTGCTCGCTCTCCTCGAGCGCGTGCCAGTAGAAGAGGTTGCGGACCGACTCATGGCCGAACGACCTCTGCACGTCCTCGTCCGTGAGGACGAGCTCAGCGAGTGTCGCGGTGAAGTGCTCAAGTGCTGCCGTCACGGCCAAGTTGGTGATGGGTGGCATGTGCCGCTCACGAAAGCCGATCACCCGCCGCACGATCCGCTCCACGAGCTTGGTGTGGTAGCCGAGGGTGTCGAGGTGCGTGTTGAACGCGCGGTGCTCGCGGCCGTGGATCACCTCCTGGCCGATGAAGCCGGACACCTGGTCGGCGAGGACAGGGTCGGTGATCTGCTCGCGGTAGTGGCGGACCGACCGGACGAAGAAGTCCTCGCCATCGGGGAAGACTGCCGAGAGCGCCGCGGCCAGATGGCTCAGAATCAGGTCGCCATCGGCGGCGAAGTGACGCGGTACGTCGTCGAAGGTCGGCTCGAGGGCGACTCGCCGAACCGGCACATCCAGCTTCGACATGACACGGACCCTATCGACTCCTGGCGGTTGTGAAATCCGTTGGTCGAGGCGTGCAAGGATGCGGAATCGTGACGAACCACGATCCGGGGGGCTCCCCGGCCGCGCACGCGATCGACCTCCACAAGACCTACGGCACCGGCGCCGCGGCGGTCCACGCTCTCGCCGGGATCTCGGTGACCTTCGACCGTGGCCAGTTCACCGCGGTCATGGGCCCATCCGGATCGGGCAAGTCGACGCTGATGCACTGCATGGCCGGTCTTGACCGGCCCAGCTCCGGCCAGACCTTCGTAGGCGCTCACGACATCGGCGCGCTGGATGACACCGGGCTGACGCAGCTTCGCCGTGACCACGTCGGGTTCGTCTTCCAGTCGTTCAACCTCGTCCCGACGCTGACCGCGGAGGAGAACATCACGCTGCCGGCGGACCTGGCCGGCAAACCCGTCGACAAGGAGTGGTTCGGCTACCTCGTCGAGCACCTCGGCATCCGCGATCGGCTGTCGCATCGTCCGACCGAGCTCTCCGGCGGACAGCAGCAACGTGTCGCCTGCGCTCGTGCGCTCATCAACCGTCCGGACCTGATCTTCGCCGACGAGCCGACCGGGAACCTCGACTCGAATGCGTCGGCCGAGATGCTGGCCTTCCTGCAGAACTCGGTGCGCGAGCTCGGACAGTCGATCGTGATGGTCACCCACGATCCGCACGGCGCGTCGTACGCCGACCGCGTCGTCTTCCTCGCCGACGGCGCGATCGTCGGCGAGCTCAGCAAACCGACTCCCGACAAGGTCCTTGAGCGGATGCGGACGTTGGGCACATGAAATGCGTGCTCATGAGGGTGCGGTGTAGCTGACATGTGGCGCGTCACTCTGAAGGGTCTGCTCGCCCACAAGCTCCGGCTCACTCTGACCGCACTCGCGATCGTGCTCGGGGTGACCTTCGTCACCGGAACGTTCGTGCTGACGGACACGCTGCACAGCACGTTCGCGAACCTGATCGGCAACATCTACGCGAAGGTCGATCTGCAGGCGCGCGGAGTCGCTCAGTTCAAGCACACGAGCTTCGGGGACACCGCGACCCGCAACCCGATTCCGGAGTCGCTCGTATCTACGGTGCGCAACGTGCCCGGCGTCGCCGCGGCCGAAGGTGGCGTCAGGGGGTATGCGCAGTTCGTCTCGCCGGAGGGCAAGGCGATCAACGGCGGGGGCGGCGGGAGCATCGGGCTGAGCTTCGACCCGAACCCGTCGCTCAGCTCCTTGCACCTCGTCTCCGGCCGAGCGCCTACCGGCCCCGATGACGTCGCCATGGATGCCGGTACGGCGAAGAAGTACCACTTCGGAGTAGGCCAGCAGGTCAAGGTGCTGCTCGCCGGGCCCACGCGGACCTTCACCATCACCGGAATCGTCAAGTTCGGCACGGCAGACAACGTCGCCGGCACGTCGATGGCTGCGTTCGCGCTCCCGACCGCGCAGCAGGTCTTCCAGGAGCCCGGGCACGTCGACGCGATCAACATCCTCACCAAGCCGGGCACCGACACCACGACGATCCAGCGGGCGGTTCAGGCCGCGATGCCCACCGACGTCCAGGTGGTGACCGGCAAGACCGTCGCGGACGAGCAGACCAGCTCGATCGACCAGGCTCTCGGCATCTTCAACACCGCCCTGCTGGTGTTCGCATTCATCTCGCTGTTCGTCGGCGCCTTCACGATCTTCAACACGTTCTCGATCATCGTCGGACAACGCACCCGCGAGCTGGCGATGCTGCGGATCGTGGGCGCCAGCCGCCGGCAGGTCTTCCGCTCGGTTCTCGGTGAGGCGGCAGTGGTCGGCCTTGCCTCCTCCCTCATCGGCCTTGGCATCGGGGTGCTCGCAGCGATCGGACTGGAAGGACTTCTGCGAGCCTTCGGCATCACGCTGCCCTCCTCCTCACTCGTCTTCCAGGCACGCACCGCGATCGTCGGGCTGGTGGTCGGAGTCGGGGTCACGGTCGTCGCGGCGATCAGTCCGGCGCGCCGCGCGGTGCGGATCTCACCGATCGAAGCCATCAGCCAGCACCAGACTGGGCTCGAGATCTCGAACCGGCGGCGCCTGACCATCGGCGGCGTGCTCGGCTCGGCCGGGATCGTGCTGCTCGCCGTCGGAATGGGCACGGGCAAGCTCCCACTTGTCGGAGTCGGCGCCGCCGCCATCTTCCTCGGCGTCGCGATGCTCGCCCCCTTGTTCGCCCGACCTGTCGCGAGCGTCATCGGCAAGCCGCTCGCGCGGTGGTTCAAGATGCCCGGGCGGCTCGGTCGCGAGAACTCGATGCGCAGCCCGCGGCGTACCGCCCAAACCGCGTCAGCGCTGATGATCGGGCTCGCACTGGTCTCCGCGATCACGGTCTTCGGTGCATCGCTGACGAAATCGGTGACTTCGGCGGTCGACCAGGCGGTCAGCGCCGACCTCATCATCTCCGACCCCAGCGGCAACTCGCCCGGGATCAGCAACGCGATCGAGCCGGTCATACGCCGCGTGCCCGGTGTGACGAACACCAACGTCGTGTACGGCGGTGACGTGCAGATCGGCGACAGCCTCGAGAACATCACCGCGATTTCGCCCGTGAACCTTGCGCAGACCGTGCTCATCCGGATGGACTCCGGCAGCGCATCGTCGATCTCGAGTGGCGACCTTCTGGTCGACGGCACCACCGCTGACTCGAAGCATCTCGTGGTCGGCGACAGCCTCGCGGTGAAGTATGCGAAGACCGGCCTGGTCGACATGCGGATCGGCGGCATCTACAAGCCGAACGCGTTGCTCGGCTCCTACGTCGTCAGCAACGCCTTCTTCCTGTCGCACTTCGACCAACCGCTGCCGTTCGCCGTCCTTGCTCGCACGAGCGGCGATCAGGAGCAGGCCGTCACCAATGCATTGAACGCATTCCCGAACGTTCAGGTGCAGTCACGGGCCGAGTTCCAGAAGTCACAGAAGGACCAGGTCAACCAGCTCCTCGGTCTGATCTACGCGCTGCTTGCCCTCGCGGTCATCATCGCGCTGATCGGCATCGTCAACACCTTGATGCTCTCCGTCTTCGAGCGGACGCGTGAGATCGGACTGCTTCGAGCGGTCGGGATGACGCGCCGCCAGATTCGCGGCATGGTTCGCGCGGAGTCCGTGATCCTTGCGCTGTTCGGCGCCGTCGTAGGGGTCGTCATCGGTACCGGGCTTGGTCTCGCTCTCGTGTCTTCGATCAACGCACAAGAGCTCGACGAGATATCGGTCCCGATCCCCCGGCTGATCTTCTTCCTGATCCTGGCCGCGCTGCTCGGTCTGTTCGCCGCAACCTTCCCCGCTCGCCGTGCGGCGAAGCTCGACGTGCTGCAAGCGATCGCTGCCGAATGAGTCAGAACAGGCGGTCGGCCGAGGTGTCGATGCCGCGCAGCTCGTCGTAGTCGACCTCGATGCACTCGATTCCGCGGTCTGCGGCAAGCACCTTTGCCTGCGGCTTGATCGTCTGTGCCACGAACATGCCACGCACCGGACGTAGCAGCGGATCACGGTCGAGCCGCTCGAGGTAGCGGGTGAGCTGCTCTACCCCATCGATCTCGCCACGGCGCTTGATCTCCACCGCCACGACAGCTCCGGTGGAATCTCGGCACAGCAAGTCAACCGGACCGATGTCGGTCGGAAACTCGCGCTGCACGAGGGTGAATCCCTCGCCGAGCCGCGCGCAGTGCTGCGCGAGCAAGACCTGCAGATGGGCCTCGACCCCGTCCTTGACGAGGCCCGGGTCGATGCCGAGGTCAGCAGTCGACTCGGAGACCAGCTCCTCGATCGTGATGAGGAGCTGCTCACCCGCCTTGTTGGTGACCGTCCACTCGCCCTCACCTTCGCGCAGCGAGCACGGCGGGCTCATCCACATCAGGGGCTTGTAGCCACCGGCGTCGGAGTGGACCAAGACCGATCCGTCCGCCTTGACGACGAGCAACCGGGTCGCCATCGGCAGGTGGGCATTGAGCCGGCCCGTGTAATCGACGGAACACCGAGCGATCACCAGGCGCACCCGCTCAACCTACCGAGTCAACTCGGCCAGCCAGAACCGATGCTCTCGATCGGTCGCAGCGATGTGCCTGACAGGGCCTAGCGGCGAGCAGTCACATCACGACAAGGGCAAGATGGCGCGGTGCGCACCCGCTTCACCGAGCTCGTCGGATGTCCGGCACCGATCCAGCTCGCCCCCATGGGCGGCGGAGTCGGCACACCTCAGCTCGCGGCCGCCGTGTGCGAGGCGGGCGGCCTCGGGATGCTGTCCTCGTTCGGGCCCTCACCACTCGACGTACAGATCGTCGAGCTTCGGCAACGCACCCAGGCGCCGTACGGCGTCGGCTTCTTCGGCTTCGACGTCGAGCGGCGGGCGGGCGACCTCGAGCTGGCTGCCGCGGAGTCGCGCGTGGTCGACATCTTCTGGGGCGACCCGCACCCCGATGTCGTTGATCGCATCCACGCCTTCGGTGCGCTCGCGTTCTGGCAGGTCGGCTCCGCCGAGGAAGCGCTCGCGGCAGGCGATGCCGGATGCGACGCCGTCGTCGCACAAGGGGTGGAGGCAGGCGGCCACGTCCGCGGCACCACACCTCTCCGCGAGCTGCTCGACGCTGTGGTGCCGAGGCTTGCTGTGCCGGTCGTCGCGGCGGGCGGCATCACCACGCACGACCACGTCCGGCACGTTTTCGATGCCGGAGCGAGCGCGGTTCGGATCGGTACTCGCCTGCTCGCCACAACCGAGTCGGCCGCCCACGAGCACTACCTCGCAGCCCTGGTCGCCGCCGGCGATGCGAACGACACCGAGCTGACCACCGCGTTCCACGTCGGCTGGGAGAACGCGCCGCATCGCGTCCTGCGACGGGCGATCATCGAGGCCGAGAGCACATCCGAGCCGATCGCGTCACTCGAGCTGGACGGTCAGCAGTCGCCGATCGGGCGATGGTCGGCGATCCCGCCCAGCTCGTCGTGCCGCGGAACCGTCACCGCAATGGCGATGTACGCCGGAGCCGGTGTCGCAGACATCACGGACATCACTGACGTCGCTTCGGTGATCAGCAGGCTGCTGGGCGCCTCGCTGTGAAGACGTGGTCGTCCCCCCTGTAGTCGGAAGCCCAGAACGCGTGCGGCCGGCCGCACGAGTCCACGACGATCGACTGGAAGTCCCGCAACGTCCAGTCCTCACCGAGATCGAAGCCGATCGCCCCCGCTTCCTCGATCGCACCGACGTGCGCGGTCGGCCCGATCCGGCGCGCCGAGAAGTGCGGGTGCGCCGCGAGACCGTGCCGAGTGGTCGCGACCATCTCGTGCCATCTGGCCGTGTCGTCGTTGAAGCTGCCGGCTGAGCTGGCGTACCACGAGACGTAAACCTGACCCGGCGCACCGACGGCCACCGCGGGATACACGTTCGATGCACCGGCGTGGTCGATGCGCACCGGGTGTGACCAACCGCCCGATCGCCGCGAGCGCAGAAGGTAGAGGTGCGTCGACAGTCGCGAGCCGAGCTGGACCGAGACCACGACGTACGCCCGTCCGGTCCGGTCGACTGCCGCGGCCGGGAGCAGGTGACCGAGTGTCCCTGACCGCGCGAAGGCGGAGGGCACGTCCAGGACCAGGGAGTTGTCCCACGTCCGCCCGCCGTCGTCGCTGCTTGCCCGCCACAGCTGCGAGAACGGGAACTGCACGAGTCCACCGCTGCCGATCGACGGCAAGATGCCGGCGAGGCCGGCGGTCTCGTAGAACATCTGCATCTGCGATGGGTGCGCCGGATCCACCAACGGGCGGCTTGCGAGAGTCAGCGCTGCCTCGCTGTTGACACCACCGGTCACAAGGGTCGGTCCTGAGAACGACGCGGCGTGGTCATGGGACGTCCACTCGACGATGTTGCCGCTGACCTCGCTGTTGAAGACGTGGACCACGTCCGGCCGGCCCGGCACGGTGACGATCCAGGGCCGGTCGGGTTGGTCGGAGCCGTGCGGGAACGGGAACTTGGCGGGTCCGGCCCATGACCGACCGTTGCGGGATCGGTAGATCTCGATGCCCGATGCGAGCAGCGCGGCGTACTCGTAGCCGTCGCTGCCGATTGCCGTGTCGGCATCGCCGCAGGCCGTCGACGGCGAGCCGATGACGACACGTCTCCAGTGGGTACCCGCGTCGCGCGACCGCCAGAAGGTCGCCGGCCGGTTCGCGTTGGCGGTGCAGGCACTCGCCAACATCACCGCTCCACGCCCAGCCGCCACGCCCGGCTCGCTGAACGACCGACCGACGGGCAGGGTCCGCACCTGCCACCCCGAGTGGGGTGAGGTCGCAGGTGCCGCGCCGCCGGCCATGGGCAAAACGAGAGCGACTGCGGCCAGCAACGCCGTGTTGAATGGCGACATGAGCCCCGACTTTACGGCGGGTCAGATCGTGACCGTCTTCCGATCAACGCTGAGGCACGACGCCAATCCGTCGTACGGAGAGCACGCCGGCCGAATCAGCGAGCTCGCCCGGACGATGCCCGGGTACGTCGACCACAAGACGTTCACCGCCGACGACGGCGAGCGTGTCACCGTGGTGACGTTTGCCGACCGCTCCGGACATGATGCGTGGCGGCTTCAGGCAGACCACGTCGAGGCACAGCGCGCAGGCGTCGCGAAGTACTACGAGACGTACTCGCTACAGGTGGCCACCGTCGAGAAGGTCTCGATCTTCCCTCGCTGACAACGCCACCGGACGGTCGCGGGTTGTGTACCGTCTGGCTCCATGACGGGGGCGTCTGAGCCGCGGCCTGCCCTCATCCTGTCCAGCTTCCTGCAGGCCATCGTGGAGGCCTCGCCTGACGGTGTGCTTGCCATCTCCCCCGACCGTCGCATCCTGGCGGTGAACCGCCGGTTCCAAGAGATGTGGGCACTGCCGGACGACCTGGTCCAGATCGGTGGAAGGTCACCGGCGCTCAGCAACGAGCAGCGCAGCCTGATCGCCGATCCGAGCGCGTTCGAGGCCGCGATCCGATGGGGTCACGACCACCCGGGCCAGGCGCAGGCCCTTGAGCTGCTCTTGAAGGACGGCCGGATCATCGAGGGGTACGCCGACGGGATCATCGACGACAACGGCACCTACCTCGGCCGCGTCTGGTACATGCACGATGCCACGGCGAGACGCACCGGCGAACGCGAGCGGGCGGCACTCACCGCGCAGCTGGCAGCAGTAGAAAGGTCGCAGCGCTTCCTGCTGCAGGCAGCCGATGCGCTCGCCCGAACGTCCGGGTTCGCCGAGACGCTGCGCGCACTCGCCGAGGTCGCAGTGCCCACACTCGGCGACCTGTGCCTGATCGACGTGATCGACGACAAGGGACGAGTCACCCGAGTGGCCGCTGTGCATGCCGATCCCGAGCTGCGGTCGTTGGCGGCCCGGCTGCGCGCCTGGCCACCCGACCCGCACGGCTATCACCCGAGCGTGGTCGTCATGCGCGAGCGAAAATCACGGTGGGCGACCGAGATGCCACCCGACTTCCTGTCTGCCACCACGCTCAACGCTGAGCACCTCATGCAGCTCGGCGCCCCGACATTCAGCAGCTACATGGCCGTGCCGCTCATCGCCGGTGACCAGGTCCTGGGCGCTGTCACCTTCGTCGCATCGGGCACACAGCGCGTCCTCGGGGCCGACGAGCTGGCAGTTGCCGAGGATCTCGCGAACCGCATGGCTCTCGTCGTGGAGAAGGAACGCCGCTACGACCAGGAGCGCGCCGCGTCACACCTCCTGCAGTCCAGCCTGCTGCCCAGCCACGAGCTCGAGCTGTCGGGCGTCGAGGTCGCGGTGCGCTACCTGGCCGGCACCCGGGACGCCGAGGTCGGCGGGGACTTCTGGGACTACAGCGAGCTCCCGACCGGGGAAGCGTCCCTCCTCGTCGGCGACGTAGCCGGTCATGACATGGTCGCCGCGGCGCAGATGGCACAGCTGCGCAGCGTCTGCCGCGCACTGCAGACCGATGGGCCGGCCGAGCTGCTCGATGCAGTCCAGCAGTCGTGGCCGAACCTCGGCCTGAACCGGCTCGCGACGGCCATCGTCGCCCGGCTCGACCCGGCGTCCGGCAGGCTCCGCCTCGCCTCGGCCGGCCATCCGCCACCCGTCGTCGTCGAGTCAGGGCGGGCATGGGTCGTCCCGGTCGATCCGGTGCCGCCACTCGGTGCGCCGTCGGTTCCCGCTGTCGAGTGGGAGGGCGTGCTCTCCCCAGGGGCCGCACTCGTCTTCTACACCGACGGCCTGATCGAGAGCATCGAACGCGACGTCGACGAGGGCATCGATCAGCTGCTTCAGGCCTGTGTCGCCGCACCGTCGATCAACCCGGAGGCGCTCGCCGACCGAATCCTCGACACGCTGACCAGCCACGACCGCAGCGACGACGTCGCGATCCTCGTCGTACGGCGATCCGGCACCGCCCCGTCCTCTCGTCCCGAGTCGACAACCGCCGAGCTGGCGGCGACCTCGCGAGCGCGTAGCTTCGCGCCGGACCCGGCGTACGCCGGTGCGGCCCGCCGCCACGTTGTCGAGGCGCTCGCCGGGTGGGGCTTCTCGGATCTGCTCGAAGACGCCGCACTGTGCACGGCGGAGCTTGCGACCAATGCGATCCTGCACTCCCGTAGCAACTTCACCGTCGCCGTACGACGCATCCCTGACGGTCTCCGCGTCGACGTGCACGACGACCGGCCGGACCTGCTCCCCGTCGTCGTCCCGGCATCGCTCGAACCTCTGGACACGGGCGTGACCGGGCGAGGGCTGATGCTGGTCGCCGCAATCGCGCAGCGGTGGGGCTATTTCACGACGGACATCGGCAAGACCGTCTGGTTCGAGCTGACCGCGGTCGCGGGCGAGGTGGCATCCGCGCCGGTGGTCGAGCTGGCGGAACGAGCGAGCCCCACGGATTCACCGCCCGCGACCCTGATCGGCGTACCGGTTCGGTCGGCCATCGCAAGCGGCGTCCAGGTCGACGAGCTGGTGCGCGAGATCCAGCTGCACCAGGCGCCGCTTGATCCGGACGACCTCGCGCAGCTGCGTGAGCTGCTCGAACGCAGCGCGCGGCCGCGTCTCGTCGGTCGACAGGCTGCCTTCAAGGCAGCCGCCGAGGGCGAGACCGCATTCGCTTTGCAGCTGGCGATGACTCCGGACGAGGCCGCCGCCATGGCGCAGCTCGGCCCACTGCTCGCGCGCCTGGCCGCAGACAGCGGAGTCGACGCCGCTGCGGTCGGTGCCGACGTCGTCGCGATGCGGGCGTGGATCAACGCCGAGGTAGCCGCGCAAAGCGCCGGCGCCGCTCCGACGCCGTACGGCGCGCCCAGGTCATAGCGACCGGTACAACCCGCCGTCTACCAGGATCTGCGCGCCGTTGATGTAGCTGGCGGCATCGCTGGCGAGCAGCACGCATAGCCCGACGAGGTCTGACGGCAGACCGATCCGCCCCATCGGGTTGATCGCAGCCGCCTGCTCCTTGAAGCCTTCCGGCCAGGCGAGGGTGATGTCCGTCTCGAATGCGCCGGGCAGGATCAGGTTCGCGCGAACCTTCGGCGCCCACGTCCCCGCAAGACCGAGCGTCAGGGCGTTGAGGCCGGCCTTCGCCATCGCATACGGCAGCTCGACCGCAGTGGGCCGCAACGAGCCAGCCGTCGAGACGTTGATGATCGAGCCGCCGTCGGCGTTGGCCATGCGCTCGCCGAACCGCGTCGCGAGACGGAACGGACCGCGTGCATTGACGGCGTGCACCTTGTCGTAGAGCTCGGGTGTGACCGACGTAAGCCCGTCGTACAGCGGTGACATCCCGGCGTTGTTGACGAGGACGTCGCAACGACCGAAGTCGGCGTAGACGGCGTCCACCAGCGCGTCGCAGTCTGCCCAGTCGCCGACGTGGCACTTGACCGGTACGACGCGGCGCCCCGTCGACCCTGCGATCTCGGCGGCGGCGCGCTCGCAGGCGTCGAGCTTGCGGCTCGCGACGACGACGTCGGCACCGGCCGTCGCAAGCCCTTCGGCCACCGCGCGCCCGATTCCGCGGCTGCCACCCGTGACAACGGCGACCTTGTCACTAAGGTCGAACCTGATCTCGCTCACCGTCATATCCTCCAGGCCGTCGCAAGGGAGCAGCTCATGGGCCTCATGGACAAGGTCAAGGCGCAGGCCGAGGTGGCCGTCGCGAAGGGCCAGCAGGCCGTTTCGCAAGGGCAGGCCAAGGTCGAAGAGATGCAGGACAAACGTGCGCACGACGCGTTGTTGCGAGATCTCGGCACCGCCTACTTCGCCGCGCAGCGTTCCGGTGGATCGACGGCTGACGTCGATGCAGCGCTAGCGGCAGTCGACGCACACCTCGCAAAGATGGCAACGCCAGACGCCTGACCTGCCGCGGATGAGATGGCGAGGGGCGCGAGTCAGCCGGCGGCCGGCTCGATCGTCAGGATGCGGTTGAGCCGGGTGGCCCCGAGCAGTCGCACGATCTGTGCCGGCACATTTCGCAGCACCAGCCGTCGATCGCGACGCTCGGCAAGCCGGTGCGCCCCGACCAGTACGCCGAGGCCGCTCGCGTCGATGATCTCGACACCGCCGAGATCCAGGACCAGATCGCCATCGCCGTTGTCGGCGGCCGCCCGCAGAGCAGTCCGTAGGTCGGACACCGTGGCCGCGGACAGCCGTCCCTCGACCGACACCAGTGAGCCAGGGGCATCGACCGAGATCGCGACATGGGAAAGGTACGCAGCGGCACTCGCTGCGGGATCACGCACCGCCGGCATCCTCGGCCCTCCGTCGAGGTCGGTGGCCCCCCACCTACCGATATAGACGCGCGGAACGGCCGCAGGGTTGCCTCCGAACCCGATTCGATCGCGATCGGCTCTACAGCAGCGTGTCGTCCTCGAGCCGCCGGATGTTCGCACCGAGCGACTGCAGGGTCTCGACGAAGGACTGGTAGCCACGGTCGACGTGGAAGGCGTCGGCGATCGTGGTCACGCCGTCGGCGACCACGCCGGCGAGCACCAGCGCCGCCCCGGCGCGGATGTCTGTGGCACGAACCGGCGCACCTGACAGTCGCTCGCGGCCCCGCACGATCGCGTGGTGCCCGTCGGTGCGCACGTCGGCGGCGAGCCGGACCAGCTCATCGATGAACATGAACCGCCCCTCGAAGATGTTCTCCGTGACGAAGGCCACGCCGTCCGCCACCGAGTTCATCGCGATCGCCATGGGCTGCAGGTCCGTGGGAAAGCCCGGGTACGGCAACGTCACGACGTCGACTGCTCGCGGACGCCCGTCGCATGACACGGCGAAGCCGTCGTCGTACGTCGTCACCGTGGCGCCGGCCTGGACCAGCTTGTCGAGGGCGATCTCGAGGTGCTCGTGCGTTGCGCCGCGGACCCGGATGTCACCCTGCGTCATTGTGGCGGCAAACGCCCACGTGCCCGCGACGATGCGATCCGCAACGACGCGGTGCTCCGCGGGATGCAACGAGTCGACGCCTTCGATCTCGAGCGTCGACGTGCCGATCCCGCCGATCTGGGCGCCCATCGCGACCAACATCTCGCAGAGGTCGACGATCTCGGGCTCCCGGGCAGCGTTGTCGATGGTGGTCGTGCCCTTCGCGAGCACGGAGGCCATCAGGACGTTCTCGGTCGCGCCGACGCTCGGGAAGTCCAGCCAGATCTGCGCGCCGGCCAGCTGCGCCGCCTCCGCGACGAGGTAGCCGTGGGTGTTGTCGAAGACGGCGCCGAGCCTTTCCAGGCCCATGACATGGAGGTCCAGCGCCCGCGATCCGATCGCGTCGCCGCCCGGAAGGGCGACCCGGGCGCGGCCGGTCCGCGCGAGCAACGGTCCGAGAACGCACACCGATCCGCGAATCCGCCTGACGTGGTCGTAGTCGGCCTCGTGCCCGATCTCCTCGGGAACCGTGATCGAGATGTCGGGTGCGTCCCCCTGAACCTCGGCCCCCAGGCCCTGCAGCACCTCCGCCATGATCGGCACGTCGCCGATGTCCGGGACGTTCGTGAGGCGCGTCGTACCGGTGGCGAGCAGCGACGCGGCCATGACCTTGAGCACGCTGTTCTTTGCGCCGGCAACGGTCGCCTCGCCGGCGAGACGGGTGCCGCCGACGACCTCGAACTGCTCCACGCCCGAAGGGTACGTCGGGGGTGGCGGCGCGGCGGGGCGGCACGGGCGGGATTAATGTCACCTCCGTGAGTCCTCGCGAGCGCAAGACGTCGTCGGTCCATCTCACCCGGATCTACACCCGCACGGGCGACGACGGGACGACGGGCCTCGGTGACATGAGCCGCGCGGCGAAGGCCTCCCCCCGCGTGGTGGCGTACGGCGACGTCGACGAGGCCAACTCGTCGATCGGTGCGGCGATCGCGCTTGGCGGTCTCGACGCCGACATGGCGGAGCTGCTCACGACGGTGCAGAACGACTTGTTCGACGTAGGTGCCGACCTCTGCACGCCGATCGTCGCCGACCCCAAGTGGGTTCCGCTGCGGGTCGAGCCGTCGTACGTCGAGCGGCTCGAAGCCGCGTGCGACACCTTCAACGCGCGGATCGAGCCGATGGACTCCTTCGTCCTTCCCGGCGGGACGCCGGGCGCCGCTCTGCTGCATGTCGCACGGACCATCGCGCGCCGCGCGGAGCGCGCGGTGTGGACCCTGATCGACGAGGAGCCGGAGGCGACCAACGTCCTGACGGCGAAATACCTCAACCGGCTGTCGGACTTGCTGTTCATCCTCGCCCGAGTCGCAAACCTCCCCACCGGCGACGTGAAGTGGACGCCGGCCGCGGGTCGGTAGCAGTAGCTGACGCGCGCGGCGCCCAGCGCCTCAACAGGGTGGCCATCACGCCGTGATCTTGACGACAAAGGCCTTATCAGGGCCTCAAAGCGCCCTCTTCGTCAAGATCACCGAGGTTTAGTGGCTGTCGCCTTCGAGGGAGACGGTTTCCGCGAGGATCTTCACGCCCTCGGCACTCACCGACAGGAAACCGCCGCTGACGTTCGCCACGAGGTCGCCTCCGCCCGACCGGCGAATCGTGACCGGCGCCTCGACGAGCACGCCGAGCAGCGGGATGTGCCGAGGCAGGATGCCGATCTCACCGTCCACGGTGCGGGCACGCACGAACTCGGCCTCGCCCGACCACACCATCCGGTCGGGAGCGACCAGGTCGACCTGCATCGTTGCCATTAGTCCGCCTTAACTCCGCGAGCTACTCGGACAGCTTCTTGGCGTTGGCCTCGACGTCCTCGACGCCACCGCACATGAAGAACGCCTGCTCGGGCTGCTCGTCGAACTCGCCGTCGCAGAGCCGCTTGAACGAGTCGATCGTCTCGGCCAGCGGCACGAACTTGCCGGGGATGCCGGTGAACTGCTCCGCGACGAAGAACGGCTGGGACAGGAACCGCTCGATCCGACGAGCGCGGTTGACCGCGATGCGGTCCTCCTCGGAGAGCTCGTCGATACCGAGGATCGCGATGATGTCCTGCAAATCGCGGTACTTCTGCAGGATCTCCTGGGTACGACGCGCGACCTGGTAGTGCTCGTCGCCGACGTACCGCGGGTCGAGGATCCGCGAGGTCGAGTCGAGCGGGTCGACGGCCGGGTAGATGCCCTTCTCCGAGATGGACCGGGAGAGCACGGTCGTCGCGTCGAGGTGGGCGAACGTGGTGTGCGGCGCCGGGTCGGTGATGTCGTCCGCGGGGACGTAGATCGCCTGCAACGAGGTGATCGAGTGACCACGCGTCGAGGTGATGCGCTCCTGCAGCTCGCCCATCTCGTCTGCCAGCGTCGGCTGGTAGCCCACCGCGGAGGGCATGCGACCGAGCAGCGTCGACACCTCGGAGCCGGCCTGGGTGAACCGGAAGATGTTGTCGACGAACAGAAGCACGTCCTGCTTCTGCACGTCGCGGAAGTACTCCGCCATCGTCAGTCCGGCGAGGGCGATCCGCAGGCGGGTGCCCGGCGGCTCGTCCATCTGGCCGAAGACGAGGGCGGTGTCCTTGAGGACGTCCGCCTCTTCCATCTCCAGGTAGAGGTCGTTGCCCTCACGGGTGCGCTCACCGACGCCGGCGAACACCGAGCGGCCACCGAACTGCTGGGCGACGCGGCGGATCATCTCCTGGATGACGACGGTCTTGCCGACGCCGGCACCGCCGAACATCCCGATCTTGCCGCCTCGCACGTACGGCGCGAGCAGGTCGATGACCTTGATGCCGGTCTCGAACATCTCGGTACGAGGCTCGAGCTCCTCGATCGGCGGCGACGGCCGGTGGATCGGCCAGCGCTCGTTGACCTGGATCTGCTCGACCGGGGTGTCGAGTGGGTCGCCGAGCACGTTCCACACGTGACCGAGCGTCGCGTCACCGACCGGCACCGAGATCGGCGCGCCGGAGTCCTGCACCTCGGCGCCGCGGATCAGGCCGTCGGTCGGCTGCATCGAGATGGCGCGGACCATGTTGTCGCCGATGTGGCCGGCAACCTCAAGGGTCAGCGTCCGCACGTCCTCGCCGAGGGTCCGCTCGACGGTCAGCGCGTTGTAGATCTCCGGCATGCCGTCGGGAGCGAACTCGACGTCGACGACCGGGCCGATGACGCGGACGACGCGGCCGGTGCCGCCCTGTCCCGTAGTCGACTGCTCGGTTGCAGTGGCGGTCATTAGAGCTCACTCCCTGTCCCGGCGAGCGCTTCTGCGCCGCCGACGATCTCCATGATTTCTTGCGTGATCTCGGCCTGGCGAGCCGCGTTGGCGTCCCGCGTCAGCTTCTTGATGAGCTCGTCCGCGTTGTCCGTCGCGGACTTCATCGCGCGCCGGCGGGCCGCCTGCTCGCTCGCCGCGGCGTCGAGCATCGCCGCGTAGATCCGGGCCGTGAGATAGCGCGGCAGCAGCGCATCGAGCACGCCGGCACCCTCGGGCTCGAACTCCATCAGCCCGCTCTGGCCGGTCGTCTCCCCATCCTCGGCCGCCGGGACCTCATCTGGGTCGAGCGGCAGCAACCGCACCACCGCGACCTTCTGCGACGCCATCGACTCGAACCGCGTGTAGACGAGGTGGATCTCGTCGACGCCACCGTCGGCCGAGCCCTTGACGAACTGCTCGAGCAAGTCGTCGCCGACCGCCTTCGCGTCTTCGTACGACGGCTGCTCCGAGAACCCGCTCCACGAGTGCGACACGTCGCGCCCGCGGAAGCGGTAGAAGCCGACCGCCTTGCGGCCGACGAGGAAGGGCATGACGGTCGATGTGCCGTCCTGGCGAAGCTTCGCCGTCGTCTGCTCCCCCGCACGCAGCACGTTGGCGCTGTAGCCGCCCGCAAGGCCGCGGTCGCTCGTGATCAGCACCAGCGCAGCGGCGCCGATGCTCTCCCGGGGCGTGGTCAGCGGATGGTCCTCGGAGACCACGCCCGGTCCCGTCACCGTGCGCACCACGTCCGTGATGGCGTCGGCGTACGGACGCGATGCCGCGATCCGCTGCTGCGCCTTGACGATGCGAGACGCGGCGATGAGCTCCATCGCGCGCGTGATCTTCTTCGTCGACTGCACCGACTTGATGCGTCGACGAGCCTCGCGGAGCTGAGCACCCATCTAGCTAGCTGCTCTCGCTCGGCGCGGAGGTCTCGAAGGTCTTCTTGAACTCGTCGATCGCGTTCTGCAGCTGGTCGACGATGTCGCCTTCGATCTTGGTGTCGGCGATGATCGCGTCGTAGATGCCCTTGTGCTGACGGCCGACGAACTCGAGGAAGTCCTTCTCGAAGCGGGAGATGTCGGCGACCGGGATGTCGTCGAGCGCACCCGACGTTCCGGCCCAGATCGACACGACCTGTCGCTCGACGGCGTACGGCGTGTACTGCGGCTGCTTGAGCAGCTCGACCAGCCGCGCACCGCGCTCGAGCTGCGCCTTGGATGCCTTGTCGAGGTCGGAGCCGAACGCGGAGAACGCCTCCAGCTCGCGGTACTGCGCGAGGTCCAGACGCAGCCGACCGGCGACGCTCTTCATCGCCTTGGTCTGCGCGTTGCCGCCGACCCGGGAGACCGACACACCCACGTTGATGGCGGGACGGACACCGGAGTTGAACAGGTCGGTCTCGAGGAAGATCTGGCCGTCGGTGATCGAGATGACGTTGGTCGGGATGTACGCCGACACGTCGTTGCCCTTGGTCTCGATGATCGGCAGACCGGTCAGCGAGCCGCCGCCGAGGTCGTCGGAGAGCTTCGCGCAACGCTCGAGGAGCCGGGAGTGCAGGTAGAAGACGTCACCCGGGTAGGCCTCGCGACCTGCCGGGCGGCGCAGCAGCAGCGAGATGTTGCGGTAGGCGTCGGCTTGCTTCGACAGGTCGTCGAAGACGATCAGCGCGTGCTCGCCGTTGTACATCCAGTGCTGCGCGATCGCGGAGCCGGCGTACGGCGCGATGTACTTGAACGCGGCCGGGAACGACGCGGGAGCCGCGACGATCGTCGTGTACTCCATCGCGCCGGCCTCTTCGAGCGCGGCGTGCACCTGCGCGACGGTCGAGCCCTTCTGCCCGATCGCGACGTAGACGCACTTGACCTGCTTCTTCTTGTCCCCGGACTTCCAGTTGTCACGCTGGTTGATGATCGCGTCGAGGGCGACGGCGGTCTTGCCTGTCTGCCGGTCGCCGATGATCAGCTGGCGCTGGCCGCGGCCGATGGCGGTCATGGCGTCGATCGCCTTCACGCCCGTCTGCAGCGGCTCCTTCACCGGCTGGCGCGCCATGACGTTCGGAGCCTGCAGCTCGAGCTCGCGACGCTCGGTCGAGGCGATGTCGCCCTTGCCGTCGAGCGGACGCCCCAGCGGGTCGACCATTCGCCCGAGGAACCCGTCGCCGACCGGGATCGACAGGACGTTGCCGGTCCGCCGGACCTGCTGGCCTTCCTCGATGCCGTGGGACTCGCCGAGGATGACGCAGCCGATCTCGCGAACGTCGAGGTTCAGGGCGATGCCGAGCAGGCCGCCCTCGAACTCGAGCAGCTCGTTCGTCATCGCCGAGTACAGACCCTCGACGCGGGCGATGCCGTCACCGGTGTCCGTCACGATCCCGACCTCGTCGCGAGACGCCTTCGGGTCGTAGGAGGCGACGAGACCCTCGAGGGCCTCGCGGATCTCCTCCGGACGGATGCTCAGCTCGGTCACTACGTGCTCCTCGTTGTTTCGTTCGTCAGGCGCGAGCCGGGCGGGCGCCCGATCGGCCGGTAAGCGTGCGGCGGGCTTCTTGCAGCTGGCGGGCGACGCTGGCGTCGATCAGCTCGTCGCCGACCCGGACGGTCAGGCCGCCGATCAGCGAAGCATCAACGACGACCTGCAGCTTCAGCTCGTGCCCGAAGGTGCGGCTCAGCGCCACACCGAGCTCTTGCTGTTCGGTCTCGGACAGCTCGACCGCGCTCGTGACATGCGCGACGAGGCGGTTGCGGCGCTGTGCGGCCAGACCGGAGAGGTCCTGTAGTGCGCGCTCGATCGTGCGACCTCGCGGCTCGAGGACCGCCCGCTCGACCAGCTTGTAGGTGACGCCGTTGACCTTGCCGTCGAGCAGCTTGTGCAGCAGCTGGCGCTTGACGTCGGCCGGCAGCTCACGGTTGGTCAGCGCGGCACGCAGCGCCGGGTCGTTCTCGACGATCCGCCCGAACCGGAACAGCTCGTCCTCGACGGCGTCCAGGTCGCCCGCGGTCTGCGCCGTGATGAGCGCGGCGTCAACCGCGATCTCCTCGAGCGCGTCGACCAGGTCGCGCGACTGCGACCAGCGTGAGCTGACCGCTTCGCGGACGACGTCGACTGACGCCGCGTCGATGCGTGAGACCAGTAGTCGGTCCACAACCTGCACCTTGGCGACACTCGACGCGGCCGGGTCGGACAGCGCACGCCGCAGCGAGGCGCGGCCACCGAGCATCGAGACGACGGCGAACAGCTCGTCGGACAGCAGGGTCAGATCACCCTGCGCCGGCAGCCGGTCGCGCAGCGCCCCGAGGGAGTTGCGGCTCGCACCTTGCATCGACGTAGTCGCCCTATCTCTAGTTCTGCGAGGCCGTGTCGGCGCCGACGCCCGCGATGAAGTCCTCGACGAGCTTGCGCTGCCGCGCGTCCTCCCGCAGCGAGTCGTGAACGACCCGCTCCGCGAGCGTCGTGGCGAGCTCACCGATCTCAGACCGCAGCGCGAGGATCGCCTGCTGCCGCTCGGTCGCGAGGCGATCCTCGGCGGCGGCGAGCATCTCTTCCACCCGAGCCTGCGCCTCCGAACGCGCTTCCTCGACGATCTGCGCGCGCTCGGCCTGCGCCTGCTCGCGCAGCCGCGTTGCCTCGCGCTTCGTCTCGGCCAGCGCCTCGGAGTAGTCCTGCTCGGCCTTCTCCAGTCGCTGCCTGGTCGCCTCAGCCTCGTCGAACTGCGCCTGCAGCGTCGCCTGGCGGGCGTCGATCGCCGCGGTGATGCGGGGGACGATCCACTTGCCGAGGATGTACAGGACGACGAGGAAGCAGATCAGCTCGAAGAAGAACGTCCCGTTGGGGATGAGGAAGTTGTTCGTCTTCGCCGCCTCGGCGGCTGGGTGAAGCGCGGCGGATGGCACAGCCAAGCTCACTTGCCGAGAACGAAGACGAACAGTGCCGCGAAGGCGAGGTTGATGAAGTACGCCGCCTCGACCAGCCCGACGGTCAGGAAGAACTGCCCGGTGAGCTGTCCTTGCGCCTCCGGCTGCCGGGCAATCCCGCTGATCAGCGCGTTACCGGCGATACCGTCACCGATACCGGCACCGATGGCGCCGCCACCAAGGGCCATGCCGCCGCCGATCAGACCGCCGGCGGTCTTGATCGCGCTGGTGTAGTCAGGTGCTGCCACTTGTCTTATCTCCTTGGGTGCGGACGCCTCGGTCTCGAGCCGTCAGTGCTCCTCGGCCAGTGCGAAGCCGAAGTAGAGGATGGTGAGGAAGGCAAAGATGAACGCCTGAATCGAAAGGATCAGTCCCGCGTCGAAGATCCGCCAGATCACGTCGGCCGGGCCGAACAACCAGAACCACTGCCACGGAAGCAACGAGATGACGGCGAGCATGATCCCGCCGGCGAGCACGTTGCCGAAGAGCCGGAGTGCGAGCGCCAGCGGGTTGGCGATCTGGTCGATCACGATGGCGATGAAGGCCCCCACGCCGGCCGGCTTCGCAGTGAGCATCGACGTCACGTAACGGGTGCGCTTGCGCTTGAAGCCGATGTACGTGTACCCGATCAGCACGACCACCATGAGCGCGAATGTGAGGTTGGTGTCCGCGGTTGGCGGTCCCAGTCGCTCGGGGTGGTGGCCCGAGGGGATCCACTCGAACCAGTTGCAGAACAGGATGAAGAAGAACAACGCGAAACCAAGCGGCACCAGCCACGGCGGAACGTCATGGCCAACCGCGTCCTGGACATAGGTGCGGACCTGGGTGAGCACGGTTTCCACCGCGATCTGCGCCCGTCCGGGAACCGCGCTGGTGGCCTTGCGCGCAACCCACCACAAGAAGACGACCGTGATGACCGCGGCGATCGCCGTCGTGTACATCGTGTCGACGTTGAACGTCATGCCGAGGAACTTGAAGTGGGGATGCTCCCCCACCTCGATGCTCGCGGCGAGCACATGCCCTGCGGGCGGGTGGATCACTTCGCCACCACTCGTCGCAGCGGGCCGATGAGCAGTGTCATCAGGACGAACTGGAAGGCGACGAGGCCGACGAAGATCCCCCACCCGTTGCTGCGGTAGAGCGCGGCGACGAGAAACGCGAACACCGAGATCAAGCCCAGCCGGGTCAGCGACGTCTTCATCACCGCGGTCCGCGGGTTCGGCAGGCTCGGATTGAGCGCCTGGGTGTCGTTCCACAGCTTGCGCGCGTTGTAGCCGCCCATGCCGAGCCCGACACAGACGAAGGGCCCTATTGCCGGTCGTCCAGCGGCCAAACCGGCTGCAACCGCCGCCGCGCCGAGGGCGCCGGCGAGGATCAGGGCATTTCGGTACCCGCGCGCGACGGCGCTCCATTGAGCGTCGAGGGCCACCGTCTTCCTCTCACGGTTCGTCGGATGGGATTGTCTCGTCAGGTCTGGCGGATTGAGTTCTGGCGATTGCGGCGGTGCTGGAGCGGGTAAAGGGTCGAATCACCTGGTACGCCCCGGCCGCGCCACCCAAGATACCAACCGTCGTGCCGATCAACGCGAGGAGGGGTGAAGTCCCCCATTCGTGATCTCCGAGCACGCCGAGGAAGACCCCGGCACCGACGCACGCACCGAACATCGCACCGATGCCGAGCAGCGTCGTGAGGCTGACGGTGGGCGGCCGGTCGGGCACTAAACCCGCGGGCCGCGGCTGATCATCCGCAGTCGCGGCAGGTTGGTCGCGACGAGCAGCGTCGCGACTCCGGCAAGGACGACCGCGATCACGACGAGGGGCTGGCCGTGCGACAGGCCGAGCGAGACCGTGCCTCCGGCGATCAGCGCCGACCAGGTGTACATGATCAGCACCGCGCGGGCGTGGGAGTGGCCCAACGTGAGCAAGCGGTGGTGCAGGTGTTGCTTGTCAGGTGCCCACGGAGCCTGCCCGGCCCGGCTGCGGCGTACGACGGCGAGCACCAGGTCGCCGAGCGGAATCGCAAGGAGCGCGAGCGGCAGCAGGAGTGGGAGCAGGGTCGGGACCAGCCCGTAGTACCCGATCGCATTGGGGTCCAGCTGTCCCGTGAGGCTCACCGTGGCCGCAGAGAACACCAGCCCCAACAGCATCGAGCCGGAGTCCCCCATGAAGATCCGCGCCGGGTTGAAGTTGTGCGGCAGGAACCCGATGCAGGCGCCGGCGAGAACCGCGGCGAGCAGCGTCGGTGCGGTCGCCCGGTCGAAGTGGTGCACCACGGACAGCTCGTAGGAGTAGGCGAAGAAGGACAGCGATGAGATCGCGACCACCCCAGCCGCAAGGCCGTCGAGGCCGTCGATGAAGTTGATCGCGTTGATGGTCACCACGACGAACAGGACCGTGATCGGAACCCCGAGATCGGAGTCCAGCGACAGCGCGCCGCCACCGGGAAGCGGCACGTAGAGCAGCTGGACGCCCTGCAGGACCATCACACCGGCCGCGACGATCTGGCCGGCGAGCTTGGTCAGCGCGTCGAGACCCCATCTGTCATCTGCTGCGCCGAGCAGCACGAGCACCCCGCCGCCGTACAGCACGCCCTGCGCATCACTGGAGTCGAAGACGCGCTGCAGCGTCGGCAAGCGGCTCGCGACGAGCAGACCGGCGCAGATGCCCGCGAACATCGCGACGCCGCCCATGCGTGGCGTCGGGATGGTGTGGACGTCGCGATCGCGGACCTCCGTCAGCACGTGCCATCGCACAGCAAGACGGAGAACGAACGGCGTCAGCAGGTACGTGACGGCAGCCACCAACACACCGGTGAGCACGTACTCGCGCACGGCGGGCCACGACCTCCCTCCGCACTCGGTCAACACGGCCACGAATCAACGCGACCCAAGCTGTCCGATCACTGTACGACGCACGAACAGCGGCGCTCGGGACAACTGCATAGGGCGTTTCATCGCCCCGACCCGAGCACTTAGCCAGCCAGCAACGACAGCGGCACCTCGAGAGCCTCGTGGATCATCACCGCTGCCCGCTCGTAAGCAGCCATCGGTCCACCGAATGGGTCCGGCACGTCATCGTCGGACGGGTCCTTCGGCGGCGCGAACCCGCGGCGACCAAACGCAAGCGTGGTCATGGCGCGGAACCGGTCGGCGAGCTCTGGTCCGGACCCGGCAAGGTCTGCCGGCACCACACCGGTCAGCAGCCGGGCGTACTCGCGAACCGTCACGGTCTTCGCTGACGCCCGCGGAAGCATCGTGACGATCGCACCGCGGTGCTCGCGAGCGAGGCCGAGGACGAGGTCCGCGGCTTCGATCCGCTCTCGGTCCACGGCGCAGGAAGCGAACTCGTCGGGCCGACCGCCGTACCGAATCAGGGTCTCGGCAGCCTCCGGCATCATCGGCTCGCCGACCAGGCCGTAGGTCCCGGCGCTCGAGATCTCGATGCTCTGCGCCGCCGCACCGAACCTCTCGTCGAGGCGGGCGCGCAGCAACCGCTCGGCAAACGGAGAGCGGCAGATGTTGCCGGTGCACACGACGAGGACCCGGTACGTCGACATCTAGCCGACCTCGTCGGTGTCGAGATCCGGCGCGAGCTCGCGAACCCGGTCGAGGTCGAGTGCACCCGCGCGCAGCAGGCGCGGTCGCTCACCCGTCACGTCGATGATGGTCGACGCCACCGACCCGCCGCTCGATCCGCCGTCGAGATACACGGACACTGCCGCGCCGAGCTGCAGTCGCGCATCCATCGCGGTGGTCGCCGGGTCGTGACCGGACCGATTGGCGCTCGAGACGGCGAGTGGTCCGGTGCGGCTGATCAGGTCCTGCGCGAGCTCGTTGGCCGGCATCCGCACCGCGACGGTGCCCCGGCTGTCCCCGAGGTCCCACACCAGGTGGGCGGTGTGACGGACCACCAGCGTGAGCGCGCCCGGCCAGAACTCCTGCGACAACGCAGTCGCCGTCTCGGGCATCTGGTCGACGAGCGCGTCGAGCATCGCGGGAGAGGACACGAGGACGGGCACAGGCATCGACCGGTCGCGTCCCTTGGCGGTCAGCAGCGCGTCGATCGCCGCCGGAAGAAATGCGTCCGCTCCGACGCCGTACACGGTGTCCGTCGGAAGCACGACGAGCTCGCCGCTGCGAACTGCCGCGGCAGCCTCCTCGAGACCGGTCTCGCGCTCGTCGTCCTTGCTGCAGTCGAAGACGCGACTCACGCCGACCACGTCCCGGTCGTGAAGCGCGGCCGGCCGGTCAGGTCGAGGTGGTCCTGTACGTCGACGTACCCGGCGCCGCTGAAGACGGCTGGCGCCGACTCGCCTTGACGATCGGAGTGCTCGATGACGAGCAACCCGCCCGGACGAAGCAGCTGGGTCGCACGTTGCACCACTTGACGGATCACGTCGAGTCCGTCCTCGCCGGCCCACAGCGCATCACCCGGGTCGTGGTCCCGCACCTCGGGATCGACCAGCTCGCGCTCGTGCAGTGCGACGTACGGCGGGTTGGAGACGACGACGTCGACGATCGTGTCGACGTCGGTGGGGGCGTCGGCGAGGTCGGCGTGGTGGATCCGGATGTGAGACGGGTTCGCGCCGTCGCGGCGCAGCGCATCGGCATTGCGCCGCAGCCAGTCGACGGCCGCACCGGAGGCCTCGACGAGGTCGACGAACGCACCCGGGTGCTCGTGCGCCACCGACAGCCCGATCGCACCGCTGCCGGCACACAGGTCCACGACTCGAGGCGCGGCGACGCCGTTGACCGCGTCGAGCACCGCCTCGACGACGACCTCCGTCTCGGGGCGCGGCACGAAGACGCCCGGTCCCACTTCGAGGTCGAGGTAGCGGAAGCCCGTCGTACCGACGAGGTGCTGCAGCGGCACGCGGTTCGCGCGTTCCGCGACGAGCCGCTCGGCGTCGGCACCGGACTCCTCGGCGTAGCGAAGCAGCGCCCGCGCGTCGTACTCGGGGCTGGCGACACCAGCGGCCGACAGCCGGTCGGAAGCTTCACGAAACGTGATCATTCCGATCCGCCGAGGGCAGCGGCCGTGTCGGCATCGGCGAGTGCCTGCACCACTGCATCGAGGTCGCCATCGAGAACCTGGTCGAGGTTGTAGGCCTTGAACCCGACGCGGTGGTCGCTGATCCGGTTCTCCGGGAAGTTGTAGGTACGCACGCGCTCGCTGCGGTCGACCGTGCGAACCTGGCTGCGACGCGCCTCGGACGCTTCGGCATCGGCGGCGTCCTGGGCTGCTTGCAGCATGCGCGCGCGGAGGATGCGCATCGCGCTCTCCTTGTTCTGCAGCTGCGACTTCTCGTTCTGGCACGAGACGACGATGCCGGTCGGGAGATGGGTGATTCGCACCGCCGAGTCGGTGGTGTTGACGCTCTGACCGCCGGGGCCCGACGACCGGTAGACGTCGATCCGCAGGTCGTTCGGATCAATGTCGATCTCGACCTCTTCGGCTTCAGGCATCACGAGCACACCTGCGGCACTGGTGTGGATGCGCCCCTGCGACTCGGTAGCCGGCACTCGCTGGACGCGGTGGACGCCGCCTTCGTACTTCAGGCGACTCCACGGCATCGGCTCGTGACGCCCGCGGACCGCCAGCGTCGCTTCCTTGTAGCCGCCGAGGTCGCTCTCGGTCGAGTCGAGGATCTCGGTCTTCCAGCCCTGCCGTTCCGCGAAGCGCAGATACATGCGCAGCAGGTCGCCGGCGAACAGCGCGGACTCGTCACCGCCCTCGCCGGCCTTGACCTCGAGAATGACGTCCTTGTCGTCATTCGGGTCGCGCGGGATGAGCAGCACCCGCATCTCGTCGGTGAGCCTCGAAACCGACGCTTCGAGCTCAGGGATCTCGGCCCGGAACGACGCGTCCTCGTCCGCGAGCTCCTTGGCGGCGGCGAGGTCGTCGCCGGCGCGCTGCCAGTCGAGGTACTTCGCGACGATCGGCCCGAGCTCGGCGTAACGACGACCGACGCTGCGGGCTTTGCCCTGGTCGGCATGGATCTGCGGGTCGGCGAGCTGCGACTCGAGATCCGCGTGTTCGGCGACGAGCTCTTGCACTTGCTCGAACACGACGGTCTCCAGGTGAGTAGCGAACAGGTCAGGCGATGCTGACCGCAGCTACTTCTTCTTGGCGTACCTCTGCTCGAACCGCGCAACGCGGCCGCCGGTGTCGAGGATCTTCTGCTTGCCCGTGTAGAACGGGTGGCAGGCCGAGCACACGTCAGCGTGGATCACGCCGTTCTTCGCGGTGCTGCGCGTGGTGAACGAGTTGCCACACGTGCACGACACGGTGGTCTCGACGTACTCGGGGTGGATCTCGGGCTTCACGTCAGTGCTCCTCATCGATGTGGTCGCCGGGTCCTCGACGCCGAGGTGAACCGGTACCTGTTCGTTCCATTGTGCCAGAGCAACAACGGCCCACGCCTGGCGCTTGTTCCCGGGCCGATCCCTCGTCTTCTCAGGCGCTCACCGCTTTGTGGTGCGACTGCTGCGGAGCGACGTCCTTGCCTGCCCACTGTCCGATCACAACGCCGCACGAGGTGGCGCCGTACCGGCTCATGTCCGCCGCGAGCGCGCGCAGCGTCGACTTGACCTGGTCGAGCTGGTTCACGCCGCGCCCGATCAGGGCGAAGTTCGAGCGGGCCAGCCCGGTGCGCAGCTTGTTGAAGACCTTCGCCGTGAACCCGAGAGTGTGAAGCCGGAGCGTGAGCCGCGCCGGAAGGGCGCTCGACCCGGATGGCTTCGGCAGCACGGACAGCCGCTTGTCCAGCCACGACACCATGTGCGAGAGATGGCCCTCGACGGCTTCGTCGGCTTGCAAGGTGTGCTCCTGTGACAGCCGGACCACGTCGCCGATCAGGTACGACGCCGCGCTGCAGCTGCGGTCGGCTCGGAAGATCCACGCCGTACGGCTCGCGGGTGCCTGGTCTTCGAAGCCGAGGCCGGGCGGCTGGGTCAGCGCTTCGGATGCGAAGGCCTGGTTGAGCGCGATCTGCCAGTCGCCGGCTCCCACCGCGAGGTTGCCCTCACTGACCCGGTTGATCGCGTTCTCCAAGGGCATTCCGGTCACCCCGACAAGCGACCGCACTCGGCGCAGCGCGTTGTCCATCTTCGCGGCCGCGGTGACGAGGTCGTGTTGCTGCTTCGCGAGCTGGGCCGGCGCCTCGAGCTTCGCGAGCTGTGCCCGGGCCGCGTCGAGACCCGCCAAAGCATCGCCGTGGACGAGGGCGTCACGCGCGGCGTACGCATCGCCCGCGTGCGGCTGGGTGATTGCCGAGATCACCTTCTCCGCGGGTGCCATCGCGTTGTGGATGCTGACGGCGATCGGACGCAGTTGCGCGAGGTAGGTCCGTTCGGCGGCTGCGCGATCAGGACCGGACCCGCCCGCGGCCTGTGCGATGTCGACGCCAAGCGTGGCCAGGATGCCGACGGCGATCACGCCGGCCATGGTCGAGTGGCCGACGCGCTTTGTTGCGGAAGCGAACACTGGGCATCCCGTGGGGGTCGATCGATCGTGGTCAGCGGACTCAACGACTGATCGGCAGGCAGGACACCGCCAACAGCGATCTTGACGACTTGTCCCTCACGGTACGCACCGGTTCGCCCGAAATGCCTGCCTGCCGGTGGCAGGCAGGCATCGCCGCTACGCGCCTTCGCTGGGGCTGGTCTTCTGGACCTGGAGCAGGAACTCGTAGTTGCTGTGCGTCTCCTTGAGCTTGGAGAGCAGCAGCTCCATCGCCTGCTGGGAGTCCAGCGCATGCAGCACTCGACGGAGCTTCCAGATGATCTGCAGCTCCTCGGGTGACAGGAGGATCTCCTCCTTGCGGGTGCCCGACGGGTCGATGTCGACGGCCGGGAAGATCCGCTTGTCCGCGAGCTTGCGGTCGAGCTTGAGCTCCATGTTTCCGGTGCCCTTGAACTCCTCGAAGATGACCGTGTCCATCGTGGAGCCGGTCTCGACGAGCGCAGTCGCGAGGATCGTGAGCGAGCCACCGTTCTCGATGTTGCGGGCCGCGCCGAGGAACCGCTTCGGCGGGTACAGCGCCGTCGAGTCGACGCCGCCGGACAGGATCCGGCCGCTCGCCGGCGCGGCGAGGTTGTAGGCGCGGCCGAGGCGGGTGATCGAGTCGAGCAGTACGACGACGTCGTGACCGAGCTCGACAAGCCGCTTGGCCCGCTCGATCGACAGCTCCGCGACGCTTGTGTGGTCCGACGGCGGCCGGTCGAAGGTGGAGGCGATGACCTCACCCTTCACGGAACGCTGCATGTCGGTGACCTCTTCAGGCCGCTCGTCGACGAGGACGACCATCAGGTGACACTCGGGGTTGTTGGTGGTGATCGCGTTGGCGATCGCTTGGAGCACCATCGTCTTGCCGGCCTTCGGCGGCGAGACGATCAGCCCACGCTGACCCTTGCCGAGTGGCGCGACGAGATCGATGACACGCGTCGTGTAGACGTTGGGCTCGGTCTCCAGCCGCAACCGCTCCTGCGGGTACAGCGGGATGAGCTTGGCGAAGTCCGGACGCTTCTTCGCGTCTTCCGGGTCGATGCCGTTGACGGTGTCGAGGCGCACCAGCGCGTTGAACTTCTCGCGTCGCTCGCCCTCGCGGGGCTGTCGGATCATGCCGGTGACGGCGTCACCCTTGCGCAGCCCGTACCGACGTACCTGCGACAGCGAGACGTAGACGTCGTCGGGGCTGGACAGGTAGCCGCTGGTGCGCACGAACGCGTAGTTGTCCAGGATGTCGACGATGCCGCCGACCGGGACGAGAACGTCGTCGTCGGAGATCACCGGCTCGGCGTCGTTCTGACCGAAGCGGTCGCGCCCGCCGCGTCCGCGGTTGCGCTCCCGGAAGCGGCCGCGGCGTGAGCGGTTGGAGCCGAACTCGTCGTCGCCGTCCACGCCCTGGCCGCCGCCCTGCTGGCCGTCGCGACCCTGGCCGCCGCCCTGCTGGCGGTCGCGGCTCTGGTTGTTGTTCTGGCGGTTCTGGTTGTTGCCGCCCTGGCGGTTGTCCTGCCGGCGCTCGCCTTGCTGACGGTCGCCTTGGCGCTCGTCGCGGTCATCACGGGAATCGCGCGGGTCGGGGCCGGAGTCGCCTTGCTCGCGCTCGTCACGACCCTCGCGGTCGTCGCGCTGTCGGCGCTGAGCTGGGGCGGTGTCGGACGGCGCGGCGTCGGCCGACGCACCCGCCGCCGAACGCGAGCCGCCGCCCTGCTTCACCTGGATCGCCTCGATCAGCTCGCCCTTGCGCATCTTGGCGGTGCCGGTGATGCCGAGGTCGCCGGCGAGCGTCTGAAGCTCGGGCAGCAGCATCCCGGACAACCCCTTGCGGCGGCCGTTCGTCGAGGTAGCAGCGGACTCAACCTCGTGAGTGTCACTCACCTAAAGGTCCTTCCTTATTTCTTTCTTGTTCGGTGCGGCCGGGATCTAACGCGGCGGCACCTGGACCCGCCTAGGCGGCGGGAGCTTCTGGAGCCCGTTCCGGGTGAGGATTTGCGCGTTGCGCCCCAAACTGGAGCGGGGAAGCTACGAATCTGATCTACGGCAAGTGAGACTTTGTGAGGCTCGCTGTCGGAGATGCTGACTCGATGCAGAGCGGAAACCTCGCCCCGACGGGGCGGCTATTCGCAACGACAGCCTAGTCGGCGCCGTACAGTCCTGCCAACAAAGGTCACACTCTCAATATTCCGGGCGTGTCCCCACACCATTCCGGGCCTGTCCCCATAGCGCGCACCCCAGGTTCGAAGTAGCGTCGTCTGAGCGCCGAAGCCGGGTCCCCACGCTCAGCCGGCGAGACATTCAGTCCCTCGCGCACCCAGTCGACGCTACTTCGAGCTAGAGGGGGGCGAGGTGAGCGCCTTTGGTGTCGACGTCGAGCGGGAGCGCGGTCCAGCCTCGACGCGCGAAGGTCACAGCCTGGTCACGACTTGTGTTCGTGGTCAGTGCCAGCACGGTCGGTCCGGCTCCTGACACGACGGCGGGAATCCCCGCATCGCGTAGGTCCGCGACCAGTGCCGCCGTCTTCGGCATCGCCGGCGCGCGATAGGGCTGGTGCAGCCGGTCCTCGGTCGCACCGAGCAGGTCGTCGGGATGCGAACGCAGCGCCTCGACGAGCAGTGCCGCGCGAGCGGCGTTGGCGACCGCATCCGCATGCGGCACCGAGTCCGGCAGCAGCTTGCGTGCCGCCTTTGTCGACGAGCTGGTGCCAGGAACGAAGGCGACCGGCGCGAGTGCTGCCGACACCGGAACCTGTACGGCGCGCGCACCTGACGCGTCGCTCCACGCGATCGTCAGACCGCCGAGGAAGCAGGCCGCGACGTTGTCAGGATGTCCTTCGAGCTCAGCCGCATGCGCAAGAGCCGCGTCGTCGTCCATGCGCTCGTTGCCGCCGACGACCAGAGCACGTGCAGCGACGACACCCGCGACGATCGCGGCTGCAGACGAACCCAGACCCCGGCTGTGCGGGATGCGGTTCGCGCACACCACCTCGAGACCCGTCGGAGAACCGCCCAGCAGCTTGAACGTGGAACGCATCGACTTCACGACGAGATGCCGCGCGTTGCGCGGAACACTCGCCGCGCCCATCCCCGCGACATCGACGCTCAGCCCCGGCTCGTCGGTGACGCGCACCACCACGTCGTCGTACAGCTCCAACGCGAGTCCGAGCGCGTCGAAGCCGGGACCGAGGTTCGCACTGGTCGCCGGAACCCGCACCCGGATCGGCGCAGCCTTGAAGGTCGGCCCGGAACGGCGCGCCACTAGAGATCCAGGGCTTCGGCGGCCGCGGAGACCTCAGCAGGGATGGTCAGCGGCGCCGGCGCACCGGCGATCGCCCACTCCGGGTCCTTGAGGCCGTTGCCGGTCACCGTGCACACGACGCGACGGCCGGCCTCGAGCGTTCCCTCGTGACGAGCCTGCAGCAAGCCGGCGACACTCGCCGCGCTCGCCGGCTCGACGAACACGCCTTCTTCTTTGGCGAGGATCCGGTACGCCGCGAGGATGTCGCGGTCCGTGACCGCCTCGATCGCGCCACCGGACTCGTCACGAGCCGCGAGCGCCTGCTGCCACGACGCCGGATTCCCGATCCGGATCGCGGTCGCGATCGTCGACGGCGCGTGCACCGGTGCACCGCGCACGATCGGCGCCGCACCCGCGGCCTGGAAACCGCGCATCACGGGCTTGTGCGTCGAGACTCCGTCGGCGGCGTACTCCTGATAGCCCTTCCAGTACGCCGTGATGTTGCCCGCGTTGCCAACCGGAAGACAGTGCACGTCGGGCGCGTCTCCCAGCGCGTCGCAGATCTCGAACGACGCCGTCTTCTGCCCCTCGATGCGGAACTCGTTGACCGAGTTGACCAGCGCGACGGGGAACTTGTCCGCAAGGTCGCGCGCGAGGTTGAGGCAGTCGTCGAAGTTGCCGTCGACCTGCAGCAACCGCGCGCCATGCACGAGCGCCTGCGCGAGCTTGCCCATCGCGATCTTTCCGCGCGGCACCAGCACCGCGCACACCATGCCGGCGCGCACCGCATAGGCCGCCGCACTCGCCGAGGTGTTGCCGGTCGATGCGCAGATGACCGCCTTCGCGCCTTGTTCCGCGGCCTTGCTGATCGCCATCGTCATGCCGCGGTCCTTGAAGGAGCCGGTTGGGTTCAGCCCCTCTACCTTGAGATGCACGTCGCAGCCAGTCCGCTGCGACAACCGCGGTGCGGTGACCAGCGGCGTCCCGCCCTCGAGCAAGGTGACGACCGGCGTCGCATCGGTGACCGGTAGCCGATCACGGAACTCCTCGATGACGCCGCGCCACGGTGCGGAGCGGCTGACCGCCGTCGTCATGCGCCTCCTCCTTCGACCCGCATCACGCTCGCCACGGCACGTACGACGTCGAGCCGGCGCAGCTCGTCGACGGTCGCGGACAACGCCGCGTCGGTCGCGTCGTGCGTCACGAGGTCGAGCGTCGCATCGTCACCATGCCCTTCTTGCCGCACGGTCTGGATCGAGACGTCGTGCGCGCCGAACACCTGCGCAACGCTCGCCAGCACGCCGGCCTTGTCCGCGACATCGAGGCTGACGTGGTAGCGCGTGACCGTCTCGCCCATCGGGCGGATCGGCAGCGCCGCGTACGACGAGTCACCTGCGCCGCGCGCTCCTGACAACCGGTTGCGGCACACCGCGACCAGATCGCCGAGCACGGCACTCGCGGTCGGTGCGCCACCGGCGCCGCGCCCGTAGAACATCAGCTGGCCTGCAGCGTCGGCTTCGATGAACACCGCGTTGTACGCGTCGCGCACGCCGGCGAGCGGATGGCTGCGAGGCAGGATCGCGGGATGCACCCGCACGCCGACGGACTCGCGGCCGTTGCGGTCGGGTGCTCGCTCCGCGATCGCCAGCAGCTTCACGACCCCGTCCATGTCACGGGCACTCGCGACATCGCCTGCGGTCACATCGGTGATTCCCTCGCGGTGCACGTCGGCTGCCGTCACCCGCGTGTGGAACGCCAACCCGGCGAGGATCGCCGCCTTCGCGGCAGCATCGAAGCCGTCGACGTCGGCCGACGGGTCGGCCTCTGCATAGCCGAGTGACTGAGCCTCCTCGAGCGCGTCGCTGAAGCTCGCACCCGTCGAGTCCATCTTGGTCAGGATGTAGTTGGTGGTGCCGTTGACGATGCCGATGACCCGGTTGACCCGGTCCCCCGCAAGCGACTCGCGCAGCGGCCGGAGCAGCGGGATCGCCCCCGCGACGCTCGCCTCGCAGTAGAGATCGGTGTTGCCTCGCTTCGCCGCGTCGTACAGCGAGCTGCCGTCCTCCGCGAGCAACGCCTTGTTCGCCGTGACGACCGATGCGCCGCGCTCGAGCGCAGTGATCAGCAACGAACGCGCCGGTTCGATGCCACCGATCACCTCGATCACGACGTCGACGTCGTCGCGGGCGACGAGTGCAGCGCTGTCCGTCGTGAACAGCGACGGCTCAACCGCGACATCGCGGGCGCGCTGTGGGCGGCGTACGGCGATCCCGGCGATCTCAACCGGTGCGCCGATGCGGTGCGCGAGATCCTCGCTGTGCGCGCCGATCAGCCGGACGACCTCGCTTCCGACAACACCGCAGCCGAGCATCGCGACCTTCAACGACCTGCTCATCCGAGATCCAGACCCAGCAAGTCGTCCACCGTCTCCCGGCGCAGCATCACTCGGCTCGCGCCGCCCTTGACCGCCACGACCGGAGGTCGCGGGACCGCGTTGTAGTTGCTGGCCATCGAGCGACAGTAGGCGCCGGTGGCCGCGACCGCGAGCAGATCGCCCGGCGCGAGGTCGCTCGGCAGCCACACGTCGCGCACGACGATGTCCCCTGACTCGCAGTGCTTGCCGACGACTCGCGACAGCATCGGCGCCGCATCGCTGTCGCGCGAGGCCAGCACACACGTGTACGACGCGTCGTACAGCGCGGTGCGGATGTTGTCGCTCATCCCACCGTCGACGCTGACGTAGGTGCGGATGCCGTCGATCTCCTTGATCGTGCCGACCTCGTAGAGCGTCACGCCCGCCGGGCCGACGATCGCACGTCCGGGCTCGACCGCGATGCGCGGCACCGGCAGCGATGCCGCCTCGCACTCGCGCTCGACGATCGCGCGCAGCTGCTTGGCGACCTCGACGACCTCCGCCGGGTCGTCGTCCGAGGTGTACGCGATGCCGAGACCGCCGCCGAGATCCAGCTCCGGCAGCGTCACACCGGCGACATCACGGATCGTCGCCAGCAGACCCACGACACGATGCGCGGCAACCTCGAAGCCGGCGGTGTCGAAGATCTGCGAGCCGATGTGACTGTGCAACCCGACCAGCTCGAGCGACGGCAGCGCCAGCACGCGGCGGACGGCTTCGAGTGCCGCGCCGCCGGTCAGCGAGAACCCGAACTTCTGGTCCTCGTGCGCTGTCGCGATGAACTCGTGCGTGTGCGCTTCGACGCCGACCGTCACGCGGACCAGCACGCGCTGCCGGACGTCGGCGGCATCGGTGACGTGCGCGAGACGCGCGATCTCGTGGTCGCTGTCGACGACGATCCGCCCGACCCCCGCAGCGACCGCGGTCGCCAGCTCGTCGCGCGACTTGTTGTTGCCGTGCATGAGGATGCGGTCTGCCGGGAAGCCCGCGGCGAGCGCGGTCGCGAGCTCACCGCCACTCGAGACGTCGATCGACAGACCCTCGTCCTGCACCCAGCCGGCGAAGCCCTTCGAGAGAAAGGCCTTAGCGGCGTAGTAGATGTCGGTGTCGTCGCCGAACGCCGCGCGATAGCCGCGGCAACGGGCACGCGCGTCGTCCTCGGACAACACGTACGCCGGCGTGCCGTGCTCCGTCGCGACGTCGCGGACATCGCAGCCGCCCAAGTGGACCACCCCGTCGACGCGCTCGGCGCCGAGCGGCCAGATCCGTGGATCCAGCTCACCCAGCGCGTCGGGCGGCGGGCCGAGCGGGTGAGGCGGCGCGGTGACGTCACCGTGAAGGGCGCCCGCGGGATGCGCCCTCACTCGGGGCCCCCACTGCGTTGTGAGCGCAGCGAAGAACGTCGTGGGGTGGCCACTACATCCGCTCCGGCGCGGTGACGCCGAGCAGGCCGAGACCGCTCGCCAGCACGACGCGAGTCGCCTCGACCAGCCAGAGCCGAGCTCGGGTGAGATCGGTCGCCGGCTCGTCACCCATCGGCAGCACGCGACAGGCGTCGTAGAACCGGTGATACGTGCCGGCGAGCTCCTCGAGATAGCGCGCGACGCGATGCGGCTCGCGCAGCTCAGCCGCACTTGCCACGATCCGCGGGAACTCGCCGAGCGCAGCGAGCAGGTCACCCTCACGCGGCTCGGCCAGCAGCCCGCCGTCGAAGTCCTCACCGCGTTCGATGCCGAGATCTGCCGCGTTGCGCAGCAGCGACGAGATCCGGGCGTGCGCGTACTGCACGTAGAACACGGGGTTGTCGTTGGTCTTGCGCGCCCATAGGTCGAGGTCGAGGTCGATCGGCGAGTCGCTGCTGTAGCGCGCGAGCGCGTAGCGAGCCGCATCGACGCCGATCGCATCAACCAGGTCCGCGAGCAGTACGACGTTGCCTGCGCGCTTCGACATCCGGACCGGCTCGCCGTCCTTGAGCAGGTTCACCATCTGCCCGATCAGGATCTCGATCGTGCGATCCGGGTCGTCACCGAAGCATGCCGCGATCGCGCGCAGCCGCCCGACGTATCCGTGGTGGTCGGCGCCCAACATGTAGATGCAGCGGTCGAACCCCCGCTCGCGCTTGTCGAGGTAGTACGCGCAGTCGGCCGCGAAGTACGTCCACTCGCCGTCGCTCTTGCGAAGGACACGGTCCTTGTCATCGCCGTACTTGGTCGTGCGCAGCCAGACCGCGCCGGCCTCTTCATAGATCTCCCGCTGCTCGGTCAACCGGCCGAGCGCAGCGTGCAGCTCGCCCTTGTCGTGCAGCGACTTCTCGTTGAAGTAGACGTCGAAGACCACGCCGAAGTCGGCGAGCGAGCCCTTGATCTCGGCGAACATCCGCTCGACGCCCTCGACCCGGAACAGCTCGATCGCCTCGTCGTCACTCAGCGAGGTCACGTCGGGGTGATCGGCAACGATGGCGGCCGCGATCTCGGCGATGTACTCCCCGGCGTACCCGTCCTCCGGGATGTCCTGCCCATGCGCCGCCGCGAGCAGCGACCTGGCGAACCTGTCGATCTGCGAGCCGGCGTCGTTGAAGTAGTACTCGCGGGTGACGTCTGCTCCAGCTGCGGTGAGGATCCGACCGAGCGCATCACCGACCGCGGCCCAGCGGACCGCCCCGATGTGCACCGGCCCGGTCGGGTTGGCGGAGACGAACTCGAGGTTGACGCGCTGCTTGGCGAGCGTGTCGGTGCGGCCGAACTCCGCCCCGGCGGTGACGATCGTGCGCGCGAGCTCGCCCTGCGCCGCTGCGGCGAGGGTGATGTTGAGGAAGCCCGGCCCAGCGATGTCGACGGCCTGGATGCCCGGCGCCTCGCGAAGGCGGGTCGCGATGATCTCGGCGACCTCTCGCGGCGGCCGGCCGGCCGGCTTCGCGAGCTGCAGCGCCACGTTCGTGGCGTAGTCGCCGTGGTCACGGTTCTTCGGGCGCTCGACCAGCACCGCCTCGGGGACCTCGACCGCCAGCTCGCCGGACGCCACGGCAGCGCGAACCGCCGCCACGACGGCGTCACCGAGATCGGCCGGAGTCACCCACCGAGGTTATCGGTTGCCATCTAACGATTTGCGCGCCGCGAACCCGGTCGCCGCGCGGTTATGCGGTTCCGCCTGCCAGGTTCCGGATGATCGTCACGAGCTCGTCGGGGTCGAACGGCTTGGTGAGGTAGGCGTCGACGCCGATCCGCTCCCCGTGCTGGATGTCGGCGTCCTGCGCCCGCGCCGAGAGCAGCACCACTCTTATGTGAGCGGTGTCGGGGTTCTGGCGAAGCCGGGTCGCGGTCTCCCAGCCGTCGAGTCGCGGCATCATCACGTCGAGCGTGACCACGTCCGGCTCGAGCTCGCCGACCCGGTCGAGCGCCTCCTGGCCGTCGACCGCCGTCACGACGTCGAAGCCTTCGAGCTCCAGGTTGACGGTGATGAGCTGGCGGATCACGTCGTCGTCCTCGACCACGAGGACCCGGGTGGGCATAGGTCGCGACCCTACCGACATTCCAGCGCGCGTCCCTTGCGGAGTAGGCCGTGGCACGCTAGTTTCGCTACAACTTGTAGCGGATTGGGAAATCAGGTGGCTGGACGACCCCGCAACGCGTACCTCGACACCCGGTTGCTCGACGCCACGTGGTCGCTGCTGACAAGTGACGGCTACGACGCGCTGACCCTGACCAACGTCGCGGCCCAGGCCGGCGCGCACCGCACGGACGTCTACCGGCGTTGGTCGAGCAAGGCACATCTCGTGGTCGACACCCTCGAGGCCAACCTGCCGCCCATCTCCGACGTCGACACCGGCTCGCTGCGGTCGGACATCCGGGCTGTCGTGGCGGACTTCGCCGCCAGCTGGTCCTCACCGTGGATCGACGGGCTGATGGGTCTGGCGGCCGACGTGCAGCGCGATCCGGACGCCGAGCTCGCCTTCCGCCAGATGGCCGAGCGACGCGGAGCGCCGGTGTCGCGCTGCATCGCGCGAGCCCTCGACCGCGGCGAGCTCACGACGATGCCCGATCTGCCGTTGCTCGGCGATCTGATCGAGGGTCCGCTGATGCACCGGCGAATGGTCGGCCGGCAGCTCCTGACGCCGGAGTACCTCGATGCCGTCGCCGCGATCGCCTACCGGGTGATGATCGAAGGGAAGCCGGCTCGATGAGCGACCTGCACGAGCTGTCCGCCGCGGCACAGCTGCGCGCGCTTGGCGCCGGCGAGGTCAGCTCGCGCGATCTCACCGCGCACTACCTCGACCGCATCGACCGGCTCGACGGCGAGCTCGGTGCCTTCCTGACGGTGACCGCTGAGCTGGCGCTGACGGAAGCGGATCGGGCCGACGCCCGGCTCGCCGCGGGTGAGCGGGCTCCGCTGCTCGGCCTCCCGATCGCGTTCAAGGACTACCCCACGGCCGGTGTGCGTACGACGCTCGGCTCGGCCGCACTGGCGAGCTTCGTGCCGTCGGAGGACGGCTGGACCATCGGACTGCTTCGGCAGGCGGGCGCGGTCACCCTCGGCAAGACGAACACCGCCGAGTTCGGAGCCACCTGCTTCACCGAGAACGACCACACCGGGCGGCGCGCCGTCACGCCGTACGACCCGACGCGGTACTCCAGCGGTTCCAGTGGCGGATCGGCGACGGCTGTGGCCGCGGGGCTGGCACCCCTGGCACACGCTGCCGACGGCGCGGGTTCGACCCGCACCCCGGCGGCTACCTGCCACCTGGTCGGCGTCAAGCCGAGCCGGGGCCTCGTCAGCCCCTCGGCGCCATCGACCTCGCTCGCGCCGACCACGATCGAGGGACCGATCACGCGAACCGTTGCCGACGCGGCCCTGCTGCTGGACGTCATGGCGCAGCCGTGGCGGGGCGATCCGACGGGTTGGCGTCCTACCGGCAGCTTCGCCGAGACGATCGGCCGAAAGCCCGGCCGGCCGCTGCGGGTGGCGATGTGGACGCGGACCGGCCTGGACGACGTCCACCCGCATCCCGAAGCGGTCCGTGCCGTCGAGCGAGCGGCCGACGCGCTGCGCGAAGCCGGTCACGAGGTCCGGGAGGTCGCGCTGCCGGCGCCGTACGCCGAGCCCGTGCGCCAGGCGTTGGGGACCTGGTTCGCCGCCATGGTGCACGCGTCGGTCGCGCCGCTGGTCCCGGTCGAGCGCCACGACCTGCTGCTGCCGTACACCCGGCTGCTCTACGAGACGGGTGCGACGCTGTCGTCCACCGCGACGCTCATGGCACAGGCCGTCCTTGCCCGCTTCGCGGACGCATTCCTGGCTGCGCTCGACGACTTCGACCTCTCGCTGACCCCGACGACGAGCGGCCCGCCAGCCCCGATCGGGCACTTCCTCACCGACGGTGCGGAGGGCGTCGCGGACGCGATGCTCGCGTGGTCCTGCTACACGCCATGGGCGAACCTCACGGGCCAGCCCGCGATTTCGCTGCCGTCACACCTCGATGCCGACGGCCTGCCGTACGCCGTCCAGCTCGTCGGGCGGGCGCGCCACGACGGCGAGCTTCTCGCCGTGGCGGCCCACCTCGAGCGAGCCGGGCTGTGGAGCGACGTCCACCCGCACTGCTGGGACGAATGAGAGGACACGGTCCGATGCCGTCCACGAAGCCTCCGCCGGGCACCGATGCGCCTTCCCTCGACCCGGGAGAGGGACTGCGCGAGCAGCTCGTCGTACTCCCGGACGGCCGGCGGTTGCGAACCGTCGTGGCCGGCAACGCAGACGGCCCACTCGTCGTCTTCGAGGCCGGAATGAGCGCTCCCGCCGCGTGCTGGGTGCACACCCAGCGGGAGATCAGCGCACATGCGCGCACGCTGTCCTACGACCGTGCCGGGTACGGCGGCAGCGACGACGACTCCCACGACCGAACTTTGGAGCGGCTGGCCGACGACCTCGCCGGGCTGCTCGACGGCATCGGCGAGTCGAGGCCTGTCGTTCTCGTGGCCCACAGCTGGGGCGGCCCGATCATCCGGCTCTTCGCGAAGCGGCACCCCGAGCGGGTCGCCGGCATGGTGTTCGTCGACGCGACGCTCGCCGAGGCCATGTCACCGCGGAATGCCCGGATCATCGGGGCGTCCTTCGCCGTGGTGTCGCTGCTCGCCCGGTTCGGCGGCTCGGAGCGGGTGATGCGGATGACGTTGCCGAACGGCGCCGCACCGGAGATCAGCCAACCGGATCTCGACGTGATGCGGCGTGACTACGCGTGCAGTCGCGCGATGCGGGCGGGGCGCAGCGAGGCACGGCACATCGGCGCGGCGCTGCCGACCATGCGGGCGCTGCAGGCCGCCGGAACGCCCGACGTCCCGACGACCTGTCTGCAGGCGTCGCGCGTCGAGCGCGGGATGCGGCAGCTGCGCCCGCGGCTCAACCAGGTGGCTGCCGAGCTGATGGCAGCGGTTCCCCAAGGCCGCGTGATCGTCGTCGACGGCGCCGGACACCTGATCCCGCAGGAGAATCCGGCCGCCGTGCGCGAGGCGATCCTCGCCGTGGTGGACGCCGCCGCCAGGGGCGCCCGCTGACCACCGGCCGCGGTCGGCCGGCAAGGCCGATGCTCGCCGCCGCAGCAGCCGCCCTCGCGCTCATCGCGGGCTGCGGAACGACGGTGCAGATCCCACCTGCTTCGCCGGGCGGCGCCGAGTCGCTGAGCCTGTCGGCCACCTCGCCGAGCAGTCCGGACGCGGCCGGCACGCATCCTGCGTCCGGCAACGGCGCCGGTGCGACCGGCGTACCCGGCGCGACCGTGACGGCGTCCAACCCGCGCGGGTCGACCGGCCCATCGCGCCCCGTCGTCGCCCGGACGGCGTCGAGCTCGAGCCGCCATGGCAAGAGCCCGGCTCCGACCGAGGTGACGGGGCCGCTGACGATCGGCTTCGCCTATCCGAACAACGCCGCCGCCAACGCCTCGCTCGGACTGAGCACCTCCGCCTCAGCCGACCCGAAGAGCGTGATGGGTGCGCTGGTGGCAGCGGTCAACAAGGCCGGCGGCCTCGCCGGGCGCAAGGTGACGGTCGACTACTACGCGACGAGCTCGACGACGTCCGACTACAGCACCGCGGCGCAAGCCGCCTGCGCTCACTTCACCGAAGACCAGCACGTGCCGGTGGTGCTCGACCTCGCCTACGGCAACAAGTTCGGGATGGCGACCTGCCTGGCCCGCCACGGCGTTGCCGACTTCGGGCTCGCAACCTCGGACACGGTCGACGACAACAACGCCGGCCTGTTCGCCTCCCCCATGGGGATGTCGAGCACGCGGCGCTATCCCGCCGTACTCGATGTCCTCCGGACCACCGGATACCTCACCCCGAAGAACCGGATCGGCGTCCTGCTCGAGAACTGCCCCGACCTGCGCCGGGCCTACGACCAAGCGGTGCGCCCGGAGATCTCGCGGCTGGGGCTCGACCTCGCGGACACCGCGCAGATCGGCTGCACCTCCGGCTTCGCCTCCGCCGGTCCCGCCTCGGCCGCCACCCAGAGCGCGGTGCTGCGCTTCCGCAGCCATCAGGTCGATCGTGTGCTGATCGTCAGCGACTTCGAGCAGGTGGCCCTGATGCTGTTCGCAAACGCCGCGGCCAGTCAGGGCTGGCGACCCGGGTACATGCTCAGCAGCGCCGCAGAGACCGAGGTGATGCGGTCCAGCATCTCGAAGACGCAGTGGCCGCAGCTTCACGGCGTCGGTTGGTCGCCGCGGCTCGACATCGACGACGCGCACCAGCCGTTGACGCCGGCCGATCGCCGCTGTCTCACCCTCATCAAGAAGGGTGGCATCGCGGTCACCGGCTGGCAGAACACCTACATCGCGACGATGGAGTGCAGCGATCTGTTCTTCCTCGAGGCGGCGCTGACGTCGAGTCATGGCGACGCGCAAGGAAGCGCACTCATGGCCGCGGTGGAGTCGCTGGGAGCGAGCTTCGTCTCGCCGGGGGTGTTGGGCGGGCGCACCTTCTTCGGACCGAGTCAGCGCGAGGGCGCCGCCGAGGTCGCCCCGTTCGGCTACGTCGCCGGCTGTCGCTGCTTGCGCTACACGGGGCGTCCCGTGGCGACTCGCTAGGAGGCTTGCTGACCGGCACGCAGTGCGCGCCAGAGCGCGCGGTAGCTCGGCCAGGTGATCGGCTCGGTGACCCACCCCGCCGCCTCGAGCTCTCGCTGGAGGGCAGGAAGGTTGCGCCACGGGACACCGATGTCGACGTGGTGGGCGAGGTGCCATCCGATGTTGAACGGCACCATGAAGAAGCGCGCGAGCCAGGAATGACGCACGTGATGCGTGGTGAGCCGCCGGTCGGGTGAGCGCACCATTCCGCCGTGCTCAGCGATGGCCCGCAGCCGGTTGATGACCCGCCACACCGTCATCCACGGCGCGAGCCAGAGCAGCGGCCACAGCCACCAGCGCCCGACGAGGATCGCGGCGGCGATGAGCGGAAGCTGCATGACCAGGATCCGCAGCACCGTCGGTCGCCCGGCGGAGATCCGAAGCCCGCGCAACAGCGCCTTGAGGTTCTTCCATCCGCTCGAGCCGAACGCGTCGCGGCGCATCTTCCGCCAGAACGAAGCCCGCGTGACGGGGTAGCCGTTGTAGAGGTTGAGGTCCGGCTCGTTGGGCCCGAACTCGTCCTTGTGGTGCGCGAAGTGGACGCGCCGGTAGATGTCGAACGGGAAGAACGACGGGTAGGCGATCAGCCAGCGGCCGACGAAGTCGTTGGCTCGCTTGTTCGCGAACAGCAACCGATGCGCCGCCTCGTGGCCGAGGCTGGCGAACCTGGCGTGCGCGGCCCCCATCAGGACGAAGGCAACGGCGTACGCCGGCGGACTCGCGATCCAGACCGCCAGCCAGACCGTTCCGATCGCCTGCGACCAGGTCAGTACGACGCTCCCGATGTTGCGGTACGACGCGATCCGGCGCAGCTCGGCGCGGATCTCCGGCGCCGGCATGCCGTTGGCCATGAGCCGGTCGGTGGGCAGCACGTCGGGCAACGCGTCGGCTGCCGGCACGACCGTCGTCCGAGGCTCAAGCGGAGCCGGGAGCAGCGAGATCGCCACGTCTGACATGGTGACGCATCGCGGGCCTAGCCGGGTACGAACTCCCGCGGCGGTTCCACGCCGAGCAGGCTGCGCACGAAGTGATCCCAGAACGTCATCTGCGCGTAGGGCCCGAGCTTGTAGTGGTCGACGCCCGGCCAGATCTTGAGGTCGAAGCGCTTGCCTGCCTTGATCAGGGCGTCGGCAAGCGCGAATGCGTGGTCGACGGTGGCGTTCTCGTCGATCTCGCCACCTGCGATGAGCAGGTCGCCCTTCAGCTGGTCGACGAGCTGAACGTTGCCGAGGCCGAGGTACTCCGCCGAGTCACGAGCCGGATCGGCACCCATGTGCCAGTCCCACATCCCGTAGCGCATCTTGCGCGGGTCGTGGACGCCCGCGCTGCTGATCGCTGCGCGGTAGAAGTCCGGGAACATGAGCAGCATTCGCGCGGAGTTGTAGCCGCCGTACGAGTGCCCCACCACGCCGACTCGATCGAGGTCGAGCGACGGGTGTTCCCGGGCGAGCGCTGTGATGGCGGTGACGTGGTCTTCGAGACCGCGGCTCGTGTGGAACCGCTGGAAGGTCCACGTCCGAAACTCGCGCGCGCGGCCGGGTGTGCCACGCCCGTCGAGCATCACGCCGGCGAAGCCGAGCGCGTTGTAGCTCGGCAGGTAGACCTGTCGGCTGGCCAGCTTCGTGCCGCCGAGGAAGGCATGCGGCGAGTGGGTCGTCTGGAACCCGCCGTACACGTCCTCGACCACCGGAATGCGCTGCGGCTCGTGCGGTTCCGCCGGCAGCGACAGGACGCCCCACAGGTCCGTCACGCCGTCATCCGCCTTGACACAGAACGCCTCCGGTACGGCGTACCCCGCGTCGAGCAGGCGACTGACGTCAGTCCGCTCCAGCTCGAGAACGATCCGTCCGCCCTCGTCGGCATCGCGCAGCACGATGACGGGCGCGTCGCTCACGGTCGACTGGTGGTCGACGAAGAAGCGCCCACTCGGGCTGAAGCTCCGAACCGGGGGCTTGCCCTGCCCGAACACGAGGTGGAAGAACTGCGGCTCGGGTGCGATCAGCTCGTGATCCATCGGCTCGGGCGTGAGGAGCGCCTGCGTTCCGCCGTCGAAGCCGGCGCGGTAGACGCGGCGCCAGTAAGGGTTCCACCCTTGCTCGGCGCTCCCGGCGATGAAGGTGATCTCGCGGCGTGAGGCGTCGACGTGCAGCAGGTCACGGACGACGAGCTCGCCGTCGGTGACCCGGTTCTTGCACTCGCCGGTCGCGAGGTCGTAGAGGTAGAGATGCCCCCAGCCGTCGCGCTGCGAGAACAGGATCGCCTCGCCCGACTCCGGCAGGACGTGAGCGAGCGGCAGGCTGTAGAGGAACTGGTTGGCCTCGTAGAGCGGGCCCTCGTCGAGTACGACGACGTCCCGGCGCTCACCCGTCGCCACGTCGATCTCGACCAGCGCCGCGCGCTCGCCGCCTTGACGCCGGTTCAGCAGGTAGAGACGAGTCTCGTCGGCGGACCAGGTGACCTCGGTGGCGCCGTTCATCATCAACATCGACACGAGGCCGTCGGAGCTGTCGACCTTCGCCCAGTCCCCCGTGTCGAGGTCGATGATGCGGCACTCGGCCGGAGGCGGTTCCGCTTCGTCCTCCAGCGGCACCTTCCACTCGTGGCACTCCGGACGCGCCGCACCGGACGGCGGAACGTTCTCGATCATGTGCTTCGTCGGCATGCTGCGCTCGTCGGTGCGCATCGTGATGACACGACGACCGGACGGCGAGTGCACGGTGCCGACGGGCGGCAGGTCGAGGCCCATGCGCTTGAACGGCACGAACATGTTGCTGTCCGACGGCAGCGCACCCCAGGCGAAGCCCGGCTCGCCATCGGATGTCAGCTGCGTCTCCGTGTCGCCGTCGACGAGCCACAGGTTGTCGTCACGACGGCGCAGCCCGCGGCCGTCCGGGGCCGGCAGGACGCCGGGGCGCACAGCGGGAGCGGTGGCATCGATGCCGAGCGCATCGAGGCTCGCGACGACAGTCCGCCTGCCGGCCACTGGGTCGACGAGCGCGAGCTCCTCCGTCCCATCGTCGGTCTCCCGGCGGTACCAGAAGGTGTCGCCGTCGCCGGTCCAGACCGGATCGACGCGACGGTTGCGCATGAGGGCGGGCAGCTTCTCCGGGGCGAGCGCGGCAGCTCGCTCATAGCGTTCGAGCAGGGTCGACATGCGCGGACAGTACGGCAGCCGGCGGGACCGGCGCGAGGTGCATCTGTCGAGCCGGCGCGCGGCTCGCTGCGACATCTGTCGCGGGCGCATCCGCCGCGCGGGCGGCAGGATCAGTCCCCGATGATCACCTTGCGAGACGGGCGCAACGTCCAGGTGCAGGAGTACGGCGACCCAGCGGGCTCTCCCGCGCTGTGGTTCCACGGCGCGATGTCGAGCCGCCTCGAGGGCGGGTTCTTCGACGCGGCTGCCCACGAGCTCGGCGTAAGACTCGTTGCCCTCGACCGGCCTGGCGTGGGTGGCTCTGACCCACTCGCCGGTCGATCGGCCACGGACTACGCACTGGATGCCACTGACGTCCTCGACGCGTTGGGCATCGACCGAGCGGCGGTCGGCGGCCAGAGCAACGGGGGCATGTACGCGATGGCCGTGGCCTCGCAGATCCCCGACCGCGTCGTGCGAGCCGTGCCTTACAACCCGACGACACCCGTCGCCGACCGAGCCGCCAAAGCGGCCCTGTCGCGAGGTGCGCGGATGTCGTACTCCGTCATGGCGCGCAAGCCGGAGATGGTCACCAAGCAGGCCGTCCGGTCAAGCACCCCAGGAAGGCTCGCTGCCGCACTCGCTCGGCGGACCAACCCCGACATGCGGCTGCTGGACGATCCAGCCACCGCCGCGGCGTGGGCCGCGAACACCGGTGAGGTGCTCAAGCAGCTCGACAGCGGGTACCTCGCCGGCGAGATCGACCTCGCGGTCGGTCGTTGGGGGTTCGACCATCGGGCGGTGCAGGTGCCGGTGGTCCTCGTCAGTGGCGAGAAGGACGGCGGGCTCGGCTACGCGAAGGTCTGGGCGAACGAGCTCCCGGACGGTCGGCTGGTCGTCGTACCGCACGGGCACATCGGAATGCTCGATCCGGCCGTCGCTCACCGGATCGTCGAGCTGCTGGCCGGCCGGCCCTAAGCACGCCACGCGTCCGAGCCCAGCCCGGCGCGGTATGAAGACGATCTAGGCGTCGCGACCACAGTCTGGAAGGAATCGTCGCCGTGTCGGGGTTGTCTTCGCGCCTTGCGATCGGTGCGGCGTCGCTCGCCGCGCTCGCCGCCGCGGCCGTGCTCGCGGTGCCCGCAGCGCACGCCGGCTCGCATCGGCCGGGACACTCGCCACGGCACCGGGACTTCTTCGCGGTGCCCCCGGCAGCGTTCATGCACCCCTTGGGGGAGTTCCCGGCGGACGGACCGTGCAGTACGTACGACTTGGGCGACACCCGCTGCACTCACCTCGGCGTCGGCGAGCCTGCGCCGTTCGCGAACGCGAATCCGCCCAGCCAGCCGGGACTCGGCGTCCCACTGGGAGGCGTCGGCGCCGGGTCGTTCATGGTCAACCAGGCAGGCACCTTCGGTCCGTGGGACTTCGGCGGCCAGGACGAGCTGAACTTCGAAAACCGCATCCTGCCCCAGGCCGCGTTTCACCTGCGAGAGCACCTCTCCGGTCACCGGAGAACGGTGCGCACTCTGGCGGTCAACAAGCGGCCCTGGGACCAGCTGCCCCGCGCCTGGCGCAGTCGCGCGCTGCGGCCGGGGCAGGGCAGCTACGCAGCGCTGTATCCCTTCGGCTGGACCAGCTACACGCCGTTCGCGGCAGACGTGTCGATGCGGTTCTGGTCTCCGATCATCGCGGGCAACGACGAGCAGACCTCGATGCCTGTGGCGTTCTTCGACGTCCGCCTCGCCAACCACACGGCCGACACGGACCACCTCTCAGTGATGTTCACGATGCCCAACGCCCCGGAGCACGTCGGCGGGTACTGGCAGCTACCGGCCGGGAAGCTGCCTGCGACGGTACGACGCGGCCTGTCGAGCCGCGTGCAGCATGACCGTCGCAGCGGCGTCACGGGCGTCACGCTGAGCGCCTCCGACCCTCACAACACGGTGGACGCCCGGGACTCCGACTGGACCATCGCGGCCAGACCCGGACGCGGTCAGCACGTCAGCTTCACGACGTCGTGGAACGCCGCCGGAAGCGGCCACGACGTGATGGCGCCGTTCGCCCGCACCGGAAGGCTGCCCGACCGCGCGCTCGAGCGGTCACGCTCCGCGGGCGCGATCGCCGTTCGCGTTGCACTGCGACCCGGCCAGGTCGCGACCATTCCGTTTGCGCTCGCGTGGGACTTTCCCGAAGTCACGTTCTCCCCCACCGGCTTGGGTCAGCACCTCGGGCTGGGCAACGCCGTACTAGGGCATCTGCCGTCCGGTTCCGGCGGCTCGTCACTGGTGTGGATGCGCCGTTACACCTCCTATTTCGGGGCAACCGAAAATCGCCGCAACGACTACGTCCGCGGCTCCTACCCGTTCCATCGCGGCTTCGCCATCGCCGACCGCGAGCTGTCCCGCCGGCTCGCGCTGTTGCGGGGGGTGCGTCGTTGGTGGCGACCCATCGTGTCCGATCCGGCGTACCCGCCGTGGCTGACCCGCGAGGCGCTCAACGAGCTGACCCAGATGGTGTTCAACGACTCGTTCTGGGAATCCGGGCTCGTCACGAAGACCCGCTCACCCCGGACCAGGATCGGCGCCGCCATTCCCGGCACGCACATGTTCTTCACGCGCACCGGCGGCGGCTGGGCGGAGTGGAACGAGTGGGACACCGACATCTACGGCTATCTGGCCGAGGCCGCCTACTGGCCGGACCTCGAACGTGATCGGCTTCGTGCCGTTCTGCAAACCGTCCGACAGGGCACGTTGCCCACCCTCGGGAGCCGCGCCGCCGGATCGCTGGACTTCCAGGACGTCCCGATGATCACCATCCTGCGGGCCTTCGCCTACCTCCGCCACAGCGGCAACCGAGCCTTCCTGCGCTTCGCCTATCCCGCGATGGTCGACCTGTACGACTACCTCGCAGCGGGCATCAAACCGGGCGACCACATCCCGCCGGACTACCCCGGTCAATCGAGCACCTATGACCTGGTCGAGGTGGTCGGACACGGCGTCTACAACGCCGAGCTATGGCTGCTCACCGACGAGATCATGGACAACGTCGCGCGCAGGGCGGGGACGCTCGGGCTGCCCGGTGCCAGCCGCGCATTCCAGAAGCAGATCCGCAGCAACCTCGCCGCGGCCAAGTCCGAGTTCGAATCGCTGTTCTGGGATCCGGTCGGCCACCACTACAAGATCGACGCCGCGGGATCCTACGGCGACGGGATCTTCCTCAGCACGTTGTTCGCGCAACACTTCGCGACCAGCCTCCACCTGCCACCGCTCGTCAACCGGCAGCACGAGGTCGACCAGCTGCAGACGGCGTACCCGAAGCTGATGCATCTCAAGGACAGCGCCGGCCACGAGATCGGGCCACCTCTCGTGGTGACCAACGGAGGGCAGCCGTTTCCGACGCCATGCGCGAATGAGATCTGCGAGGTGTGGCAGGGCGCCGCGATGTTCGCCGCAGCCACGTACGCCGGCGAAGGGCGACGCCTCCACCTACCTGTGCTCGTGCGTGACGGGCTGCGGATCGCTCACGTCATCGAGTACCAAACCACGGAGAACACCGACAACGGCTACCTGTTCGACCCACCGGAATCGTGGTACGACGACAGCACGGCCACGTACCGCAGTCCCGAGTTCAACCGGTCGCGGGCCGGCATCGAGGTCCTCGACAGCCTCGCGGCATTGCCCGGCGCATTCCCCCACACCTCGCGACGCTGATCCGCGCCGGACTTCTGCCGGTGCCCCTATCGACCGCCGCGGCCAGAGCCATATGTCCCGAAGGTTTGTCTCTACGCACTGGGCCCGCCGCGAGCACGGTGCGTGGGCGGCTCGCCGAACTTGCGACTTCCAACCGAAATTCGCGCCGGAACGGGTGGAAAGTGCAAGTTCGCGGATGCAACGTGCCCCCGGCAGGATTCGAACCTGCGCCCCTGCCTCCGGAGGGCAGTGCTCTATCCCCTGAGCTACGGGGGCGACGCGAGTCAACCCACGGCTGCCGAGGCTAGCAGCGAGTGCGGTTCCCGCCGGTTGCCAGAATGCGTGACAGACGTCTGGGAGGACACGCAGTGGCGCTCGTCGTACGGCAGGACCGCGAGGGATGGACACAGCTGACCCTGAACCGGCCGGAGAAGCTCAACGCGTTGACCGTCGAGATGTTCCGGGAGCTGCGCGCGCACGTCGAGGCGCTGCAGGCGGACACGACGGTCGGCTGCGTCGTCCTTCGCGGCGCCGGTCGTTGCTTCTCCGCCGGGCACGACCTCGCGGACATCGCGGGAGGCGAGCGCACACCGTCGCGGGGATGGCACAGCGAGACGTTGCTGATGCTCGAACGACTTCCTCAGCCGGTCATTGCGGCCGTACACGGCCACTGCTACACGGGCGGACTGGAGGTGGCGCTCGCCGCTGACTTCATCGTCGCGGCCGACGACGCAAAGTTCGCCGACACGCATGCGAAGTGGGCGCTCGCGCCGATCTGGGGCATGAGTCAGCGACTGCCGCGCCGGGTCGGGATCGCGACCGCCAAGCGCCTCAGCTTCACCGCGGAGACGATCGACGCGAGCGAGGCGCTGCGCATCGGCCTCGCTGAGCACGTCTACGCCGTCGAAACCTTCGACGCCGACGTCGAACGGCTTGCGCTACAGATCGTCGCTAACTCACCCTTCACCCACGCCGCCAACAAGCGGCTCCTGCAGGCCACCGACGGAATGACGCTCACGGCAGGACTGCAGTGGGAAGTGCTGGAGTGTGAGGGCGTCGGTCCGGATGCCGGAACGCGGATCGCCGCGTTCACCGGCAAGTAGGCAGAAGGAAACGACATGAACCTCGACCAGGATCCGGCGCTCGAGGACTTCCGCAACGAAGTCGCGGAGTTCCTCGACACCGCGCCGACCGACGAGATCCGAGAAGCCGGACGCAAGACGACGAGCGTCTTCGCGCCGTTCGATCAGGTGATGGCCTGGCACCGGATCCTCGCGAAGAAGGGCTGGGCGGCACCGGCATGGCCGGTCGAGTACGGCGGCACCGGCTGGTCGGTCGAGCAGCGCTACGTCTACGCCGAGGAGTACTGGAAGCGCGACCTCCCGCCACTGCTTCCAAACGGTCTGCAGATGGTCGGCCCGCTGTTGATGCATCTCGGCACCGACGAGCAGAAGGCGCGCTACCTGCCGGGCATCCTCGCCGGTGAGGACTACTGGACGCAGGGCTACTCGGAGCCGGGTGCGGGCTCGGACCTTGCGTCACTGTCCTGCTCGGCGGTCGCCGATGGCGAGGACTACATCATCAATGGCAGCAAGATCTGGACGACCTTTGCCCATCATGCAAACCGCATGTTCATGCTCGTGCGCACCAGCAATGAGGGCAAGAAGCAGGCCGGCATCACGTTCCTGCTGCTCGATCGAGTCGATCTACCCGGGCTGGAGATCCGGCCGATCATCGGGCTGGACGGCGTACCCGAGCAGTGTGAGGTCTTCTTCCACGACGTACGAGTCCCGCAGTCGGGTCGCGTCGGCGCGGAGAACGACGGCTGGTCTGTCGCGAAGCAGCTGCTCATCCACGAACGCGGCGGTGCCGTCGCGAGCCCTGCCCTACGTCGCCGCGTCGACGCGATCCGGGAGGCCGCTGCGAGCACCCGCACGGCGTTCGGCGGCATCCTCGCCGACGACCCGGTGTTCCAGCGCGACCTCGGGCTGCTCGAGGCCGAGATCGGCTCCATCGAGCACTTCGAGAAGCTGGTCATCAGCAGTCACCCGATGACACAGGACTTCGCGCTCCCGTCGATGGCGAAGGTCATGAACACCGAGGTGACCCAGACGTTGTCGACACTCATGACTCGAGTGGCCGGCCTGAAGAGTCTCGCGGTGCAGACCGCGGCGCTCGAGGTCGGCTCGACGACAGCGCAGCTCGACGACGCCTTCTCTGCCGTTGCGATGCCCTACTACCTCAACAGCCGCGCGACGACGATCTACGCCGGCACCAACGAGATCCAGCGGGACCTGATCGCCCGCTCGATTGCGCACTGAGGCGGCATCGATGGACCTGACCTTCTCGCACGAACAACGGCTGCTGGCCGACGGCGTCGAGCGCTTCCTCGAACAGGAGCGCGACTTCCACGCGCGACGGGCGCAGCTCGCGGCGGGCGTGACGCTCGCACCGAACGTATGGCGCCACCTCGCCGACCAGGGCCTGCTGTCGCTGCCGCGGTCCGAGGCTGCCGGTGGCATGGGTGGAACGATCGTCGACGTCGTGGCAGTCGCGATGCGCTTCGGCGCGGCGCTGCTCACCGAGCCCTACCTCGCAACCGTCGTCCTCGCCGGTGGCGCCCTGGAAGCGGCGGGCGGCGACGACGCCCGGGCCCTGCTCGCCCGCGTCGCTGCGGGAGACGCAATCGTCGCGTTCGCTCACGACGAGGACGTCAGCGGAGCTCCGGTGAGCCAGATCGAGACGGCCGCGATCGCCAAGGACGGCGGCTACGTGCTCAACGGCCGCAAGTCGTTGGTGCTTGCCGGAGGTGACGCCGACCACGTAGTCGTCACCGCGAAGCACGACGACGTCTGCGCGTTGTTCCTCGTCGACGCGCATGCCGACGGCGTCACGACCGAGAGCTTCGTGACGATCGACGGGCGCGGGGCGGCGCGGATCAGCTTCGACGACGTCGTCGTGCCGGAGCGCGCGCTGATCCTGCCCGACGCGCAGGCCGTGATCGAGCAGATCGTCGGCGACGCGACGGTCTATCTCGCGGCTGAGTCCGTCGGCGCCATGGACGCGCTGTTCCGCATGACGGCGTCGTACGCCGCGACCCGCAACCAGTTCGGCGTCCCGATCGGCAGCTTCCAGACCATCGCGCACCGCCTCGCCGACATGAAGATCGCACTGACGAAAGCCCAGGCGTCGCTGCTCTACGTGACAGCACTCAGGGAAGCGGGGCAGGCGCGGCCATCCGACCTCTCGCAGCTCAAGGCACAGACCGGGCGGCTAGGGCGCTCGCTCGCCGAGGCAGCGGTCCAGACCCACGGCGGCGTCGGCATGACCGACGAGCTCGCGGTGGGCCATCTGCTCAAGCGGCTGCTGGCGAACGACGCGTTGTTCGGCGACGCCGAGCTCCACCTTCGGCGCCTCGGCTCAGGGTCAGACTGAAGACGCCTGCGTCGAGGCCAACGTTGATGGCCAAACGCAGCGCGTTTTTTGGCCCTTGTCGTTGGCCTCGACGGTCTTGTGGCGTCCGTTATGCCGGGCAGTGCGCGGCGAGAAAGTCCAGCACTCGCGCGGTGAAGTCGATCGCCGCCGGGAACTGACGGACCCCGTGCGCCTCCTGCGGATAGATCACCAGCTCGGAGTGCTTGCCGGCCTCGCGCAACGCACGGTGGAACTCCAACGCCTGACCCGGCGGCGTGCAGCGATCCAATGCACCGGTGATGTGCAACGACGGCGTCGTCACCTTGTCGGCGAAGAACACCGGGCTGCGCGTCAGATGGTGACCGGCCAGGTCGTCGACCTGCGATCCCAGGAACAAGGTGTCGAAGAACGGGATGTTGCAGGTGAAGTGCTGGCTCGTCCAGTTGCTCACCTCGGCGATCGGGATCGCTGCCGCGAAGATGTCGGTCTGTGTGATCAGCCAGTTCGACATGTAGCCGCCGTACGACCCGCCGGTGACGGCAAGCCGCGCCGGATCGGCGGTGCCGTCGGCGATCAGCGACTCGACACCCGCGATGTAGTCCTGCGTGTCCGCGCCGCCCATCTCGCCATACACCGCACGGATGAAGTCCTGGCCGCGACCGCTCGACCCGCGCGGGTTGGGGCGCAGTACGGCGTAACCCTTGCGAACCAGCGGCGCAATGTAGGGCAGCCCGATCTCGAAGGTGTTGCGCATCGCCCACACCGGTCCGCCGTGCACGAAGAGCACGAGCGGGAACGGACCCTCGCCGGCCGGCAGCGTCAGCAGTCCCTGGATCTCCAGGCCGTCCGGCGCCGTCCAGCTATAAGGCCCCGTCTGCCTGCAGATCTCAGCGATCCACGTCGAGCCGGCGTGCGCGAGGCTGCGGATCTCGCGCAGACCGGCCCGCTCGACGAGGCAGACCGTGTGCGGACGGGAAGCGCTCTCCAGCGTGACCGCAATCGCGCTCGCCGGGCCCGTCCCCAGCTCCGGATAGCGGGCGCCGCACGTCTCGGGGGTCGACAGCAGCTCCGTGGTCTGCCCCGTCACCGCGTCGTACTCGCCGAAGACGGTCTCCAACCCGCGGATCCCGCACCAGAGCAAGACCTCGTCGGAGCGCCACCGAAGCGCGGTGACGTCCGTCGCGAGGGTGTCGACGACGGTCGCCTCGCCGCTGACCGCATCGATCACGGACACGTCGCCTGCCACGACCGTGCGATCCGAGCTGTAGGACTGCACGACCGCCGCACGCGACCCCGCCGGGTTCCCGGCCGGCCAGCCGATCTGCTTCGGCGACGCCAGCAGCGGTCGCTCCTTGCCCGAGGCGATGTCGATCGCGACGAGCTCTGCGGTGTACCAGTGCTCCTCACCCGGCTGAGGTGACACCACAGCGAGCACCTCGTCGTCGCCGAGCCAGGTCGCCTCCCAGACGTTCACGCCTTCGCGTGACAGCCGGCGCACAGTGCCGTCCTCGGCGTCGTACAGGTGCAGGCTGCGCCACCCGACGAGGTCGTCGGCTCCTTCGACAGTCGGCATCCAGTCCGGCAGCTCCTCTGCCGCGACGCCACCGAGCGTGCCGGATCCCTGACCCCCGGCCTTGTCGGCGCCCGCCTCAGCGACGGCCAGCAGGTCGTAACGGCCGGACGGACTCAGCCAGTGGTACTCGACGATGCCGTCGATGGCCGCGGCCGGCGTTGCCTCACCGAGCGCGGAGTCGATGACGAAGAGCTGGTGCACACCGGGCTCGCGACGATCGGACAGGAAGTAGATCGCCGCGCCGTCCGCCGACCACATCGGGCAGCGGTCATGGGGTCCGCTGGTCAGCAGCCGGAGGTCGCCGCTCGCGACATCGACGACGGCGATCCTGCTGCCTGGTGAGGCTTCCAGGGCGTCCCGGATCGCACCCGTGCCGGCGATCGACCTGCCGTCCGGGCTGACCGCGAGCTCCAGCAGGTTGGTCACCTGACCGAAGCCCGGCGCAAGGGCACGCTCGTAGTGGTCCTGCGCCCACGCGTAGGTTGCGGTTCCCCGGATGTCGCGCGTCATCGTGGCTCCGAGCCTCCGAACACGACGTGAGCGAGCGCACGGACGTCCGCGTCGTCGAGATCGACCTTCGCGATCTCCTGCACCCGCCGGATGCGGTAGCGCAGCGAGTTCGGATGAAGTGACAGCGCGGCCGCAGTCGCCGACGTGTCTCCGTTGTTCGCGAGCCAGGTGCGGACCGTCCGGACGAGGCCGGTGCCGTGCGTCGCGTCATACTCCTGCAGGCGCACCAGCGGATTGTCGATCGGCAGGGCATGAAGCGCGTGGCGAACGAGCGTCTGCATCGCGACGCGCGCCCACGACTCATCGGCAAAGACGACGTCCGCCCGGCCGCGAGCGGAGACGGACGCTGCCTCCACCGCTTCGCGGTGAGCGGCTTGCACCTCGCCGGCACTCGACATTGCCGAGCTGACACCCACGGCAGCTCCCGGCGCCTCCCGTTGAGCGAGCGCCGCCACACGGGTGGCCGCCCGATGCCCGCGATCGTCGCCGGCACGATGCGGAACGCCGCGGACCAGGACGATGAGCTGCTCCGGCGGCTGCCAGATCGCAACCGCTGACTTGTCGGAGCGCAGCTGCGCGAGGACGCGCAGCGCAAGCTGTGCGTCCGGCACCGTTGCGACCACGAGGCGCGCACCCGCGAACGACAACCCAGCCGCAACCGCCTCGTCGGCACGCGCCTCCCCCGAGAGCAGTCGGTGCAGAGCGCACTGCTCCGAGGTCGTGCCGCGCTCGTCGGCGTGAAGCCGCAGCTCGGCCAACAACGACCCGAACTGCTCCGCGACAGCGCTGAGCTGACGGACGAGGTCCGCGGGCGCTGTCGGGGCGAGGACGTCTGGGGTCGTCATAGAACTAGATCGCCAGACCGGTGGCGTTCGCCACGAAGGCGAGCCAGTCGGCGTCCTTGTCCGCCGTGGCGCCGAGCCCCGCGGCGCCGTGACCCTGCCCGCCGTAGACCCGGAGCAGGACCGGAGCGTCGCCGGTCTGGGCACGCTGCACCAGATCGACGAACTTGCGCGCGTGCCAGGTCGGGCAGCGAGGGTCGTTCTCACCAGCCGTTACCAAGACGGCGGGGTACGACGCCGGCTTCACGTTGTCGACCGGGCTGATCGCGCGCAGCCACTCGGCCTCTACGGGATTCGTCGGGTCGCCGTACTCGACATGCCCGATCGCGAAGGTCAGCGGGTCACGCACCATCCCGAGCAGGTCGTAGATCGGGACGTCGGACACGACGGCAGCCCAGAGATCGGGGCGCTGTGCGATCGCGGCGCCGGTGAGCAGGCCACCGTTGCTCTCGCCTTTGACGGCCAGCTGTGCCGCGGTCGTCCGGCCGCTGGCGATCAGCTGTTCGGCAACGGCATACAGGTCGTTGAAGGTGTTCTGCTTGTGCTCGCGCCTGCCGCCTTGCCACCAATCAGAGCCGAGCTCGCTCCCGCCGCGAAGGTGTGCGAGCACGTACACGCCACCCGCTTCCACCCACGCCGCGTACTCGGCGAGGTGCGACGGCAGGTAGGCGAGGTTGAAGCCGCCGTACCCGTAGATGAGGGTCGGCTGCGAGACCGACAGGTCGAGATCTGCGCGATGCACGACGTGCGCCGGCACGCAGACGCCATCGGCGGACACCGCGGTGATGGTCGACATCACGAGGCCATCGATCCGCACGGGCGGAGCGCCCACCACGTCGAGACGGCGCTCGCTGATCACATAGCGGTACACCGTCGGCGAGGAGTCGAACGTCGAGAACACGAACGAGATCTCGTCATCGCCCGTGGCGAACATCGGGATCAGCGGGTGGGCCGCTCCGACCGCGAGGACGCACGCCGCGCCCGCCCCGGGCAGCGGAACCTCGTCGATCGGCCTCCCGCTGGCGTCCAGCACCTGGATCCGCGATGCAGCGTCATGCAGTGAGCCGAGCACGATCGCGTCGCCCACCACGTCGACATAGCGAAGGACGTCCTCGGACTCGGCGACCAGCTCGGTCCACGTCGACACATCCGAAGCCGTCGCCACCGGGATGCGGACCAGGCGGCCACGCGGTGCGCCGTCGTCGACGAGAGCGATCAGGTCGTCGCCGAGAAACTTGCCGGCAACTCCACCCGGGACGTCCTTCAGGAACGGCTGGAACTCGCCGTCTCGCAAGATCCAGTCCATCCGTGGCTCGGTGTTGCCCTCGACCAGAACCACGTGACGTCCGTCGTCGGACACCACCGGCCTGGGGAACATCAGGCCCTCGGGCGTCGGCACGGCGTCACTCGGCGGCTGGCCGAGGATGTGCCGGTAGACCGGCATCGTCATCACGCCGTCGGCGAACTCGCGGCTGGACAGCCAGAAACCGGAGCCGTCCGGCAGCCAGGACACGCCCATCGGGTTCCACGGCAACCGCTCGGGAAGCGCCTCACCCGTCGTCACGTCGATCACCGACAGCTCGTACATCTCAGTGCCGCTGGCGGTAACGGCGTAGGCAAGCAGCGTGCCGTCCGGCGACGGCTCCATCCACCCGAGGGAGACCGGCTCACCGCGCTTCGCGGAGAGCTCGTTGGGATCGACCAGCACGCGCGCCTCGCCGTTGGCGGTCTCGCGCACGACCGCGACCGGGTGCTCGGCGGCGGGGTCCACTGCCGTGGTCTGGAACCACCGGTCTCCGCGGCGGATGGCCGGCGAGCGGCGAATGTCGACGAGGTACCGCGCCACCCGTTCGGTCAGTCCGTCACGTCCGGGAAGCGCGGCGAGGTGCTCGGCAGCTGCCGCGCTCTGTTCGTTCTGCCACTCGGTCGACTCCGCCGAGTCGATGCTGAGGTCGATCGTCGTCAACTCGTGGTCCTCCTGATCGGACTGACGTACTGGTAGCAGCTGCAGCTCTGCTCGTAAGCAAGATCGCGGTACGCCGCGACGCCATCGGGGTGCTGCCGCATGTCGCTTCGGAAGGTGGCGGCGGACTTGAAGCTGTCGCCGATGAGCGGTCGGCTCGCCGCAATCATGTTGGCGGGCAGCGTGGGAAGCGTGTCGCCCATCTTCTTCAGGTAGAAGAACAGGTCGCAGATCTGCGCCTCAAAGCCCTGGGTCGTCGCCGACGTGCTCGCCTGGCCGGCCTGCTGCATCAACTTGAAGCACAACGTCTGATTCGAGCTGACCGGCCCTGGGTGCTTTCCCTTGCCGATGTCGAGGAACGGCTGCCAGCCGATCCCGACGGAGTTGACCAGCTGGTCCTTCGGGGCCGTCCCTTCGAGCAGCGCACCTGGTCCGAAGTTGGAGACGACGGAGTACGCCGGCCGGTAGCCCTGCGATGACGCCGAGATCATCAACGACAGCGGGGACGCGTCGACCGAGATGATCCGGTCCACCCCGGCGGTTCGGAACTTCAGCACAACGCCGCCCACTTGGGTCCAGTAGGCGGTGGTGTTGGGGACGGCGGCGGCCGCGGTGATATGCAACCCGTGCTGGCGCAGCGCGCGAACCAACGTCCCGCTGACCACCGCATGGTCCGCCGGTGTGTCGTAGGTGAGCACCCCGATCTTGGTGTTCGAAGTCAGCCACCCGCGACGCACCAAGTCATCGACGAGGTCCGCGGTCGACCGGCTCATGGAGTAGTCACCGGGGCCGGCAATGTAGTTCGAGTACTCCGCCATCTGCGTTTCGCTGACGCCGGATTCGTCATCGAGTACGCCGACGCCTGCCTTGGCGAAGCACGGGAGGCTCGCGGGGCGAAGACTCAGAATCGTGACGACGTACCGCACGTGCTGGTCCTGAGTGAGCGAGGTACAGGCGGCCTGATAGGCGCTGTCCGCGTCTCCGCCGCCGGTGGCGCTGATCCCGTAGGAGCTCAGCTCGATCGGGTGGCCGCCCATGCCGCCATGCGAGTTGACCCAGTGGACCATCGCCTTGCTCTGAGCCAACGTGTCACCGGTTGAAAGCCCACCGAGCCCGACTGCCGCCGCGGCGGCTCCCACGTCTTTGCCGTACAGCAACCCGATGCGAATCGGCGTGTGGTCCGCCGACGACGCGGCGGTCGGCGTGCCGGAACCCTTTGCCGGCTTGTGTGGCGTGCCAGGTGTCGCAGCGTTCCCGCCGCCCGCCGCGACCGACGACCCGCTCGGCGCGGCGATCCCACCGGTTCCCCCAGCATTCGTTCCTACTGACGCGCTTCCAGTCGGGTACGACGTCGTCGTAGGAACGCTCAGTCCGCCACCCGGCCCGCCAAGTCCCTGCCCCCCGCTAGCCGACCCGACGCTCGCCGGCCCGGTGCCCATCTCGACCGTGGAGCCGCATCCGGACAGGATGAGGACGAGTGCCGCCGCCGCGACAGGCCGCTTCACTGCTGCACGATCCAGCGGTCGAGGTGCCCTTCGATGACCGGGAACGGGAGGGCACCCGGGCCGAGCACCTCCTCGTGGAAGGCGCGCACGTCGAACCTGGAGCCGAGCGCCTCCTCGGTCTTGCGGCGCAGCCGGTTCAGCTCGACGAAGCCGGCACGATAGGCGAGGGCCTGAGCCGGCAGGTCCGTCCCGTAACGCAGGATCTCGCTCGCGACCTGCGCGTCGGACTCCGTCGTGTTGGCCTTCATGTAGTCGGTCGCCCGCTCACGGCTCCAGCCGTAGAAGTTCAATCCGGTGTCGACCACCAGTCGTTGTGCCGTGAAGCGCTCGTGCACCAGCCGCCCATAGCCATCAAGCGGCTCGTCGTACAAGCCCATCTCCCAACCGAGACCGGCGGCGTACTCGGCCCAGCCCTCGGTGAAGGCAGTCAGCCCGTCGCTGTAACGGCGTCCGTCGGGCAGCGCGGTGTTCTCGACCTGCCGGGCCAGGTGGAAGTGGTGACCCGGCGCAAGCTCGTGGAAGATCAGCGCCGCATACGTGAGCAGCGACTTCGTCTCCAGCGCGGCGCCGTTCCAGTGGTACTTGCCGACGGGCTCGGCGGATGTCGGCGTCTGGTAGTAGCCGTACGTCATCCCGGCCTCGGCCTCCGGCGCCAGCCGCTCCACGCCGTACGGCGCCTCGGGAAGCACCTCGAACCACTGGCTGAGCAGCGGTTCGAGCCGCGCGATGTGGCGCAGGAACAGCGCCTCGACCTCGTCGGGCGAGGACGCATGGACCCGCGGATCCTTGTCGAGCTGGTTGTGGAAGTCCTGCTCGCTGCCTGCGACACCCATGTCGGCGCGGGCCTTGGCCATCTGCTCGGTGAGCCGGGCGACCTGCTCGAGACCGAGCTGGTGAAGGTGCTCCGGACTCAGCTCGCTCGCCGTATGCGTGCGCACGAGGAACCGGTAGTACTCAGCGCCGCCGTCGTACTGCCCCAAGCCCAGCTCGACCGGCGCCGCGGACTCGTAAGAGTCGTCGAAGACTGCAAGCAACGCGTCGTACGCCGGTAGCAGCTCGCCCTCGACCAGCGCCGCGACGCGGTCGCGGACGGCGCCCGGCGCAGATGCCGGGATGGCAGCCGCCGACGCGCTGCGCAGCCGGCCCATCGACTCCCGCACGCCAGGGATCGCGGGCGCGGAGAGCAGGATGCCGGCCTCGCGCTGGCGGACCAGCCGGCGGCTGTACTCCAGCAGCTGGTCGCGCTGGTCCGCGACGAGCGAGAGATAGGTCGGCGCCTCACCGGTGAATGCGCCGAAGACCATCTGCAACGCCAGTCCGAGCCCGAAGCTCATGTACGGCGTTGCGGTGAAGCCCAACAGCGGGTGCTCAGCCTGTCCGATCCAGACGTCGAAGTCGTGCTCCACGAAGCCGGCCGTCAGCCGGTCGTCCTCGCTGAGCTCCGCGCCGCCCTCGGTGAGCTGACGGAGCTCGGCGCGCGCCCCGGCCGCGAACGCGGCATCCTCGCGCGCACTCTCGTCCGACTCGAGCCGGATCGACTCGACCGGCAGCCCGAGCCGCAACCGCAGGTACCACTCCCGCTCGGCGCGGTAGGCGAAGACGCGGTCGGCGAGGTCACGCACCGATGACATGGATGCACGTTAGGTGCGCCGGCCCGGCGACGTCAGAATCAACGGTCGAACGCCTGGCGCTCGCCTTTCGACAAGTGTCGAAAATCATCGACTGACGCCCAAGCAGGCCTGCTCGCGCCGGCGCGGGCGCAAGGCGATAGAAACGTGGTGACACCGTCGAGCCGGAGGCCGCCCGTGACCGCACCCGTTGTCCATCCCGACCGCTTCTTCATCGGTGGCGAGTGGGTCGCGCCGTCGTCGACGTCGACGATCGACGTGATCGACTCGCACAGCGAGGAGGTCTACTTCTCCGTCGCCGAGGCGCAGGCCGACGACATGGAACGCGCGATCGCGGCCGCCCGCAACGCGTTCGACAACGGCCCCTGGCCGTTCCTGCGCCACAGCGAGCGCGCCGAGTACCTCCGGGCCCTCGCCAAAGAGGTCGCGGCTCGCGGCGACGCGCTCGGCGACATCTGGCCGCGCGAGTCCGGAATCCTCGCGATCATGGCCAAGTACGCCGCACCGGCGTTCGCCACGGTGTTCGACTACTACGCCGGCCTCGCCGAGACCTTCGAGTGGGAGCAGCGCGCGCAGCCGACCGGTGGCGGCTCCTTCGGCCTGATCGTGCGTGAGCCGGTCGGCGTCGTCGGAGCGATCATTCCGTGGAACGCGCCGATCCAGCTCGCCATCTACAAGATGGCCCCCGCCCTGCTCGCCGGCTGCACCGTCATCCTGAAGGCCTCCCCCGAGGCACCCGGAGCGGCCTACCTGCTCGCCGAGGCCGCTGAGGCCGCAGGCCTGCCGGCCGGTGTCTTCAACGTGCTGACCGCCGACCGCGAGGTCTCGGAGCGGCTCGTCACGGACCCGCGGGTGGACAAGATCGCGTTCACCGGCTCGACCGCCGCGGGCCGGCGGATCGCCTCGCTGTGCGGCGAGCGGATCGCGCGCTACACCCTCGAGCTCGGCGGCAAGTCGGCCGCTGTGATCCTCGACGACGCCGACCTCGCGTCGGCCGCGGCAGCGATCGCGGGCGCCGAGTGCATGATCTCCGGTCAGGTCTGCTCGTCGCTGACCCGCCTGGTGGTTCCGCGCAAGCGGCACGACGAGTTCGTCGACGCACTCGCGGGCACCTTCTCGAAGGTCGTCGTCGGCGACCCGTTCGACGACTCGACCCAGATGGGCCCGCTCGCGATGGAGCGACAGCGCGACAAGGTCCTCAGCCTGATCGAGCAGGGCAAGCGCGAGGCCAAGCTCGTCACCGGCGGCGGCCGGCCGGCTCATCTCGAGCGCGGCTACTACGTCGAGCCGACGGTCTTCGCCGACGTGGCCAACACCGCGACGATCGCACAGGAGGAGATCTTCGGGCCGGTGCTGTCGGTGATCCCGGCGGCAGACGAGGAAGATGCGATTCGGATCGCGAACGACACGATCTACGGCCTGAACGCCTCGGTGTTCACGCCGGATGCAGACCGGGCTCGTGCCGTGGCGGCCCGGCTTCGTTCCGGCACCGTCGGCCACAACGGCTTCCGCACCGACTTCGGGATCGCGTTCGGCGGGTTCAAGCAGTCGGGCATCGGCCGCGAGGGCGGCGTCGAGGGCTTGATGCCCTACCTCGAGACGAAGACCGTCATCCTCGACGGGACGCCGAGCGCCTACGGCGAGTAGCCGCGACAGGCGGCGGGCGACCAGCCGCAGGAGGGACGGCGCCGGAGGGCGAACCCAACTGGGGTGAGACGCCGTACCGCTTGCAGCTTGTTCCTCGCCGCCGCGTTGGGCTGCGGCCTGGTTCCGGCGGTGGGGCAGGCCGCTTCGGCCGCCGGCACCGTCCAGAGGCAGGGCTACATCCCGTTGAAGGACGGGGTGCACCTCGAGTACACCGTCGACCTCCCTGCCGCGCGCGGCAGGTTCCCGGTTGCGCTGGTCTACGACGGCTACTGCGAGGGGGCCGGACCGCTGTCGTGCAACGACACGCAGACGGCGCCGGCGCTGCTCAAGGCCGGCTTCGCCGTACTCGGCGTGAGCATCCGCGGCACCAGCTGCTCGACCGGCCACTTCGACCCGATGACGAACCAGGAGTGGCGCGACGGCTACGCGGCAGTCGAGTGGGCGGCGCGCCAACCGTGGTCGACCGGCCACGTCGGGATGTTCGGCGACTCGTTCCCCGGCATCACCCAGCTCGGCGTCGCGGGGCTGCGCCCGCCCCACCTCGATGCCATCGCACCGTTCCAGGTGACGACCGACATCTACCGTGACGTCGGCTACCCGGGTGGCATCGCGAACCTGGCCTTCGGCGCCTTCTGGCCGCTCGTGGACCAGCCCAACGCGTCCTTCCAGAGCGGCGTCCGGCAGACGTTGTCCACCGGGGACGCCGACTGCGCGCAGGCGCAGGCGGTTCATGCCGCCAACCTCGCGACGGCGCACAACCTCTCCCTGCAGGGTCTGCTGCACCAGTACGACGGCGCGTGGTGGCAGGCAAGAGAACCGGGCGCGAACGCGGCGCGGATCGACATCCCGACGTTCGGGTGCGAGAGCTGGCAGGACGACGAGGTGGGCAGCCGGGGCTCCACCTACCTGAGCGGTCTGGACCCCGCGAAGACGTGGGTCGTCGCGAGCAACGGCTACCACGCGATGTGCGAGCTGTCAGCGCCGCGCATCGCGAGCGAGCTCGTCGCGTTCTTCAACCGGTTCGTGAAGGGTGAGCACAACGGCTTCGAGCAGAAGACGCCGCACGTCCAGGTCTGGCACGACACCGCGGTCAAGGGCGGCGACAACACTCCTAGCTGGATCTCGGACTACAAGTCGCTGTCGTCGATCCCGGTGCGGCCGCTCGCTCTCTACTTCCACCCGAACGGCGTGCTGTCGCTCGCCCGACCCAACGGCAACGGCGGCTCGAACAGCTACGTCTATCCCGGGCCGTCACTCGGCAACGAGGACGGTGTCGTAGTCGGCCAGCAGAACAAGCTGTGGAAGGTGCCGGAGCCGCCGGGCGCATCGGTCTCCTACACCACACCACGCCTGACTCACGACGCCGAGTTCTTCGGCTCGGGCTCGGCGAACCTCTGGGTCAGCTCGACGGCGCCCGACACCGACCTGCAGATCACGCTCACGGAGGTCCGCCCCGACGGGCAGGAGGTGTACGTCGCGCGCGGGTGGCTTCGCGCCTCGCACCGGAGCCTGGTGAAGAAGCGTTCGACCGCCCTGGCGCCGTACCACTCCGACCAGGAGTCGGACACGCAGTCGCTGACGCCCGGCAAGCCGACCTACATGCGCGTCCAGCTGTGGCCGTTCGACTACGTGTTCCGCAAGGGATCGCGGCTGCGGCTGTGGGTTGATGCCCCGACCGGATTCACCGGGCTCTGGTCGTTCAACTTCATCAACGACGCAGCGGTCAACACGGTGTACGCCGAGCCGCAGCATGCGTCGAAGCTCGTCCTCGGCCACCTCGTGGGCGGGCGCGCGAAGCGCGGCTACCCGGCCTGCGACACGCTGCTCAACCAGCCGTGCCGGACGAACCAGGGGTCACTGCCGGGCGGGTCGCTGACGATCCGCTAGCCGGGCTCGCGTTACTGCACGGCCGACGCGTGGTTCGGCGGGCGCATCTCCACCTCGGAGGCCAGCCCGACCACCGTCGCCAGGCCGATCGGACCGAACCGGTCGACCATGACGGCCGAGCCCACCGCGACCCCATCGGCATCGACGCGGTCGCGTGCGGTCATCCCGAGCATCGTTCCCTGCGGCTCACGGCTGAGCAGCAGCGTCACGTCGGAGTTCACGTACTGCAGGCCGTCGCTCCCCCAGTTCGTGAGCGGGTTCGCGACATCGGCCACGGCTGCGGCTCGTACGAACGGCGACGTCGGCTCACCCTCCACCAGGGTCGCGTCGAAGTCGTACCAGACGTACTTCTGCTGGCTGGGGTCACGCCAGGGCTCGAAGTCGCGGGCCGCCCTCGCGTCCGGTCCGACGTAGGGCTTGGGTCCGAAAGCCGGCGTCTGCTCCGGGGCCGGAGGGTCGGGCATCGTGACCGACGGCGTCCACACCTCTCCGGAGGGCGGCTTCGAGCGACGCGCGAACACGCCCCGGCCGTGCGCGACGCCGCGGCCGTCCTGCGTGATCGTGACGTCGACCATGCGCAGCCGCCGACCCTCCCGCACCACGGTGGCCTCCGTGCGCAGCTCTCCCATCCGCGCCATGCGCACCATGTCGACGGTCAGCCGGGTGCCGACGAAGTCGGCGTCTCCTGCGGCCTGCTCGGCGGCGTACCCGACCAGCCCGGCGACGACGAGGCCGCTCACCGTCGCCGGGCCCCAGGGACCTACGGCCGACGGACTAGGCACAAATGCCTCACCGTCGCGCGCGAGGAACGTTCGGCTGTCGGTCACCGACACATCCTGCCTCGTCGGCGGGCGGCGAAAGTCAGCGCACCCTTAGGTGACGCGGACGTCATAGAACGTGTACAAGTGATGTGTGACTGAGGCCGACGTGACCATCGCAGCCGCCATCCCCGAGGCAAGTCTGGGCGAACGGCAGGCCACCGACGACATGACGGCCCTTCTCGACTTCTCTTCGCCACACCTTCGGTTCAAGAGCCTGACCGAGGCCGGCGGCTTCCTCGTGCCGATGGAAGGCATGGCGATGCAGTTCGACCGGGAGACGATCGAGTACGTCCTGCATCACCCGGAGCTGTTCTCCTCCCGGATCGACCTCGGACTCGGCAACATCCGCCCGCTGATCCCACTGAACGTCGACCCACCCCAGCACTCCAACTTCCGGCGGCTGCTCGACCCGTTGTTCTCCCCGAAGAAGATGACGGCGTACGAGCCCGACATCGCGCTGCGCGCGAACGCGTTGATCGACACCTTCATCGACAACGGCAGCTGCAACTTCTCCGACGACTTCGCCGACGTGCTGCCGAGCACGATCTTCCTCGACCTGACCGGCCTGCCCCAGGAGCGGCTCGACGAGTTCCTGCACCTCCGCGACGGCATCCTTCACCCGGAGAAGCTCGACGAGATGGCGGCCTTCGATCCCGAAGCGCGGACGAAGGTCCTGTACGGCACCGGCGAGAAGATCTACGCGCTGTTCACCGAGCTCATCGACGAGCGCCGCAAGCAGCCCGGCGACGACGTCATCTCGCAGTTCCTCGCGGCGGAGGTCGACGGCGAGCGCCTCACGCACGAGGACATCCTCGACATCCTGTTCCTCTTCCTGATCGCGGGCCTCGACACGGTGAGCGACACCCTCACCTGCATGTACGCGTTCCTGGCGCGCAGCCCGGAGCACCGCAAGCAGCTCGTGGACGATCCCGCCTGCATCGACAACGCGGTGGAGGAGATGCTGCGATGGGAGGCGCCGGTCCCGTTCTCCTCGCCGCGTTCCGCGACACAGGACGTCACGCTCCCCAACGGCTGTCCGGTGACCGCCGGCTCGATGGTGCTGTGCGCCTACGGTTCGGCCAACGTCGATCCGACGGAGTACCCGGACGCCCACGACGTGCGATTCGACCGGACGAAGAACCGCCACATCACCTTCGGGATGGGCCCGCACCGCTGCCTCGGGTCGCACCTCGCCCGTCGTGAGCTGCGGGTCGCGTTGCGCGAGTGGCACAGCCGGATCCCGGACTACTGGATCACGCCGGGCCACGAGGAGCTCGTGTACCCACCCGGGCTGCGGCACGTGAAAGACCTGATGCTCACCTGGAAGTAGGCCGATCGGCTGATCCAGGCTGTGTGCCACCCCGCGAGGCGGGGTATCCGTGCCTCATGAGTGAAGCCCTGAGCGACGCGATGTCCACCATCCGCGAGCACGCACCCTCGATGCCCTCGGCCAAGGACGCGCGCGACGCCGTCAAGTCGCATCTCCCCTCGATCGACACGTCCGCGATCGCCGAGCACCTTCCGAACCCGCGCCACGGGAAGCGGAAGATGATGGCGATCATCGGCGGGCTGGCTGCGGCCGCAGCCGCCTTCGGCATCGCGCGCCGCCGCCGGACGCCCGAGCCTGCGACGCTGTACACGCCACCGCTCCCCAAGCCCTGACGGGTAGCGGGGAGCAATCAGGCGAGCGACGAGCTCCAGCGGGCGGCGGCGTCCTTGCGCGGGTTGCCGACGTGCCAGCCGCCGCAGCGAGAGCAGAAGTGCGCCGCCAGCATGAAGTCCTCGTCGAAGTGGCGACGCCGCGCCATGGCATACCAAGCCTGCCGGTCCGCTTCGGTGTAGGTGTCGAAGCGCTGCCGGCCGTCGCAGGTTTCCAACGTGACGGTGACTGGGGAAGTAGTGCTCACGAGTAGTTGATGCCCGGAGCTCAAGATCGTTACGCCTGTGACAGGCGCTCCGCGCGCAGCTGCGATCGGCGCACCTTCGCGGCGTCGTCGCGCAGCGGCTCGTCGACCCGCTCGAACGTCCGCGGCACCTTGTACTTCGTCAGCCGTTCGCTGCACCAGGCCCGCAGGCCGTCGTCGTCGATCTCCGCGTTGAGCTGGACGAGCGCGTGCAGCCGGTTGCCGAGGTCGTCGTCGGGCAGCCCGATCACACACGACGACATGACGGCCGGGTGCTCGTCGAGGGCCGCCTCGACCTCTGCGGGATACACGTTGCTGCCGCCGACCAGGACCATGTCGGTGAGCCGGTCGTTGAGATACAGGTAGCCGTCCTCGTCCATCCAGCCGAGATCGCCGAGGGACTCCCAACCGTCCTCGCGAACCCGAGCTTCGGCACCGATGTACTTGTACGTCGGACCGGCGTCGGACTTCAGCCACACCTCACCGACCTCACCGGCCGGCAGCGGGTTGCCGTCGGAGTCGCAGATCTGCATCCGGCCGATCACCGGCCGGCCCACGGACCCGCGGTGCTCGAGCCACTCGACCCCGTTGATGAAGGTCGCGGCCTGCGCTTCGGTGCCGGCGTACAGCTCCATGATCCGCTCCGGGCCCAGCCAGTCGATCCACGCCTGCTTGAGGTACGGCGGGCACGGCGCCGCCATGTGCATCACGGTGTGCAGGCTTTCGAGGTCGTAGCGCAGCCGGACGTCCTCCGGCAGCTTCGAGATCCGCGACATCATCGTCGGCACGAGGTAGACCCAACCGGCGCGGTGCCGCTCAATCAGCTGCAGCGTGGTCTCGGCATCGAACCGACCGGGCAGCACCACATGCCCGCCGGTGGCGAGCGTTGCGCTCGAGGTGAGAAACGGCCCGTTGTGGTGCATCGGCGCCGTGATCAGCGAGGTGTCGCCCGCCTTGATGCGCATCGCGGCCCCGAGAAGCGCGAGCCCTTCCGCCTCTGCGGGGTTCGTCGCGACGATCAGCTTCGGCCTGCCGGTCGAGCCGCCGGACATCGGCGCCTTCAGATTCGGTGACGTGACATCGGGAAGCGGCGCAGGCGCTGAGCCGGACGGCTCCGGGAGGCTCAGCAGCGACGGTGCAACGCCGCCGCCGTCGAAGCCGATGGCAACCGCGGGCTTTGCCAGCTCGAGCACCGCGTCGAGCTCAGCGCGCGGCATGTTGGCGGGCACCGGCTGCGGCGTCGCGCCGACGATCCACGTGGCCAGTGCCGCTACCAAGAAGGTCGCGTCCGTCGGCAACCCGATCGACACGAGGTCGCCGACAACGACGCCGCGCGCGATCAGCTCATGGGCGACGACGTCGGACCACTCGATGACCTGCTTGCGAGTGAGTGTCGCCTTCGTGTCTGTGATCGCAGGCGCGTCCGGCGCAACGGCAGCAAGACTTCGAAACGCGGCGGGGATCGACGGCACGCTTTATGCACCCACCATGCGCAGCGCGAGCTCGGCGTACTCGTCGCTCAGCTGCTCTGCGGAGATGTCGGACTGATACGGATACCACCGTGCGGCGTCGACACCCATGCTGGCCATGGCAAACAGAGTCGCAGGTCCGCTGCGGATCACGAACACACCTTGCTCGACTCCGCGAGCGAGCACCTCTTCCACGAGCCCGGCCGAGCGGCGACGGTTCGACTCGACATGAACCCTGGCGTCCGGCGGCAGGTGTCGCGCCTCGTGGTTGACCACGAGGCCGAGGTTCGGGAACTCGCAGTGCACCGTCACGTGGCACTGAATCGCCGCCCGTAGCTGCTCGCGCGGCTCTGCCGGGGCGTTGACGATCGCCGCGATCAACCGCTCGAGGTGCGTCTCGAACCCGAGCATCACGAGCTCGGTCAGCATCGCGTCCTTCGACGGGAAGTGGTTGTAGAGGCTGGCTGACTGCATGCCGGCTTCTCCGGCGATGTCACGGATCGAGCTTGCGGCGAAGCCTTGCTCGGCGAAGAGCACCAAGCAGGCCTCGAGAACGCGCAGCTGGCCGAGGGTCAACCGGTCGGTCGGCGGGAGGGCGCGCGGGTCGAGATCGCTGCGCCAGCCGCGAGGTCTCGTCCCGCCGGCCGGCACCGCCGCAAGGCCCGCGTTGCGCTTCGCCACGCGCACCAGCAAACCGGTAACGAAGCCAGGAGTCAACGATCGTTCGATAGTCCAACGCGGCGAAATCGCCCCGAGTCAGCCGCAGACAGCTGATTTACAGCCTCCCTTGACGCCAACGCAGGCGTCGTGGCTTACTTCTCGCCAACGATCGATTGATAGTCGACGACGACAGATTCAGCAAACCGTTGCCCAACGAGGTGCGATGACGCCCAACCCATCTCGACGTCGAGCTCGCAGCATCACGGCGGGTGCCGGCGCTGCACTGGTCGTGCTGTCCGCGGCGGCGTGTGGCAGCACGGTGCGAAATGCACACGAGATCCTCGCGCAGCGCGCGCAGGCCGGGTACGACAGCGGCGCGCTCGGCAACGCGCCGACCCGCGTCGCTCCCACGGCATCGGCGCCGGGCGTCGCGGGCGGGAATCCCTCCGCCTCGACCGGCGCCGGCGACACGGCAGCCGGCGCGGTCGTGACACCGGGCGCGGCTCGCGGCACGCGCCGTGGCGCGACGCAGCCCCCGACGTCGACCACTACGCCGACCAACGCCCCGAAACACCATGCCGCCGTGTTCACCGGGCCGGCGAAGCTCGCGCCGGTCGAGGTGGGAGTCGCCGTCTCACAGGATGTGGGCCAGTTCGCGAAGCTGTTCGGCGGAACGGCAGACGTCGGAAACCTCGAAACCGACTCCAACGCCGTGATCGCCTACATCAACAAGCACGGCGGGTTCGCCGGGCACGTCGTACGCCCGGTCTACTACTCGATCCAGCTGACCAGCACGCAGCCGTACTCCACGACGATGGCCGCGATCTGCAGCTCCTGGACGGAGGACCACAAAGTCGCGGCTGGGATCGCCGTCGGCTTCAACATTCCGAACGATCTCGCGCAGTGCTTGAGCGCCAAGCACATCCCGTACCTGTCGGGCGGCAACTACCTCCACGACAGCACCTCCTACCAGCAGATTCCCTACCTGATCAGTCCGTACGAGGCCGGCACCGACGAGGTGATGTCGGCGCTGCTGCCGCACCTGCTCAACAGCGGCTGGCTCACCGCCAAGAGTCACGTCGGCGTACTGCTCGCCAGCAACGAGACCGCTGCGGTTCGGGCCTACAACAACGTCATCGTGCCGGAGCTCAAGGGGCGGGTTGCCGCTGTGACGCAGTACGGCGTCAACTTCCCCCCGTCGACCCAGGCCGCGGTCGCGACCTCGCAGACCATCTCGAACGACGAGCTCCACGCCCGTGCCAACGGGGTGACCAACGTGATCTTCCTCGCGCCGGGCGCCGAAGGCAGCTTCATCGACGACGCCTACCAGCAGAAGTGGTTTCCGAAGTACGCGATCACGTCGTTCGACACCCCATGGGCGGGGACCCTCGCGCACAACAAGGAGGAGCGGGCAACGCTCGCCGGTTCGATCGGGATCGGCTGGCAACCAACGATGGACGTCGGCACCTACGGCAACAACGTCTTCACCAACCCGGTGACCAGGACCTGCAACTCGATCCTCAAGCCGACCGGCCAGCTCACGAGCAACGTCCGCGAGTTCGCCGGCTACCAGTTCTGTGACGCCTTGCTGTCGGTGCAGGCGGCAGCCAACGCCTCAGGCGCGGCGAGCGTCGTCGGGCCCGCGATCCTTGCCGGCTACAACGCCCTCGGCACCTCGCACCCCGACGCGATGACCTTCGCCGAGCGCATCGACGCGCACCAGCACAACGGGGCGAGCGCGTTCCGGCCGCTGACCTACTCCCCCAGCTGCAGCTGCTTCCGCTACACCGGCGGCCTCAGCAGCTTCTGATCCGACCTCCCGTTTCGAGATCCGAGGACCACATGCCATTCGCGACCAACAACGGAGTCCGGATCCACTGGCAGGAGGAGGGGGAAGGCACTCCCGTCCTGCTGATCATGGGCCACAAGTACAGCAGCGCCATGTGGTGGCCGGTGCTTCCGGCACTCACCGCGAAGCACCGGGTGGTGTGGTTCGACAACCGCGGCACCGGGAAGTCTGACGCACCGAAGACGGCGTCCGTGGCCGAGATGGTCGCGGACACGATCACGGTGATGGACGCCGCCGGCCTCGACTCGGCGCACGTCTGGGGCGTGTCGATGGGCGGAGGCATTGCCCAGCAGCTCGCGGTCAAGCACCCGGAGCGGGTCCGCGGGCTGATCCTCGGCTGCACCGCCATCAAGACCGAGGTCACCACGGCGCACCCGATCCTGATGTCGATTCTCGCCAGGCTGCCGCTCGGCGCCGTCCGCGTTCTCGGTGGCAAGCGCTCTCTGGGCAACACACCGCCGGACATCGCGGCCAAGGACTACGCGATGCAGAAGAAGGACGAGTTCTCGCCGAGCGGGGTCGTTGCGCAGCACGTCGGCATCGCCGGATTCTCGATGACGCTCGAGGACGCGGCCGGCATCACGGCGCCGACCTTCGTGCAGCACGGCACGGCCGACCCGCTGGTGCCGTACGACGCCGGGGTGCGGATCGCCGAGACGGTTCCAGGCGCCCGGTTGTCGACATTCGAGGGCGCGGCTCACAACTACCTGCTGTCCGACATCGGCCGTGCCGGTCGCGAGGCGCTCGAGTTCTTCGCCGAGGTCGACAGCGCACGCGCCACAACGAGCGCCTGACCGAATGCAACTGACCACCGGCCGGCTTCTCGGCGCGACGGTCCTCACCGCCGCCTTGGTGATCGGTGTGTCCGGATGCAGCGGCCTGGAGTTCCAGCAGGATCGGCGGCTCAGCTTCACCTCGCCCGCGTCCGATCAGCTGACGAAGCTCCCGGTCACGCTGGCGTGGACGATGAAGGCTCCGGTCGGCGCGTACCGGTTCGGCGTGTTCGTCGACCAGCAGCCCATCAAGGTCGGCCGCAACGTCGACTCGGTGCTGCCCAGCGGCACCCGGCCCACCCGCGCCTTGTTCGCGGCGGCGGACGTCTATGTCACGTCGGCGTCGTCGCTGACCTTGCGCAACATCCCCGATCTCGACAACGACCGATCGAGCCGGCAGCGGCACTGGGCGACGGTTGTGCTGCTCGACCGCTCCGGCAACCGGGTCAACGAGAGCGCCTGGACCCGGTCGTTCGACCTGCCGCGGAACAGCTCGTGACCGCGACGGTCGACGCCCCGAGCGACGCGACCAGCGAGTCGATGGCGCAGCGGCGCCGGTCCGCCCGCGCAACGCTGGGGCTGCAGGACGAGCAACCCGACGCCGGACCGCTCCGGCCGCTGCTCAAGTCCCACGGCGTCGGCCTCTACCCGATGATCGCGCTCGGCGTGCTCGGCTTCGTCGACCTGTTCCAGGGCAATGCGCTGACCGTCGTCGCGCCCGACATGAGCAGCACGCTGGGCTTGTCGTTCGGACTGATCGGGTTTGCCCGCGCCATGGGCTACCTCGCGTTCGCGCTCGCGCCGCTTCCGATGGCTGCACTCGCGCAGCGCCAAGGACGCCGCGTGATGTTGTGTCTCGTCACCGCGATCGGCTGGAGCCTCGTCACGCTGTTCACGGGTTTCGTGACCTCGCTGCTCGCGCTTGTCGTGGTCCTCGTCGCCGACGGGCTGTCCACCGGAAGTGTCCAGGCCCTTCACCCTCCGCTGCTCGCCGACATCTACCCGCCGCAGGCGAGGGTCCGCGTGCTGGGCTCCTACCGCGCCATCACGGTGCTCGGCCAGATCGTCGCGCCGCTGCTGGTGTCCCTGCTGACCGGACCGCTGCATCTCACCTGGCGCGGCGTGTTCCTCGTCCTCGGGCTGATCTCGGTGGCGAGCTCGCTGAGCGCGCTCGGGGTCCGCGACCCGGGCCCGGGCCGCTTCGACACCGAGCGGCTGCATGCCGCCGTACCGGCCTCCGACGCCGCGCCGCAGCTCGGGTTCTTCGAGATCATCCGACGGCTGCTGCTGATCCCGACGATCCAGCGCATCTGCACCGGCGTCCTCGCCTTCGGTGTGATCGCAATCCCGTTCACGACGTTCATGTCGACCTTCTTCGTCGAGCGATGGCATCTCGGCTCGGCCGCGCGCGGCCTGGTCGTGTCACTCGCCTACGGCGTGGCGATCGTCGGCCTGCTGATCTACAGCAAGCTGGCGGAGAACACCTTCATCACCAACCCGGCGAAGGTCGTGGCCCAGATCGGCTACGCGATCATGGCGATCGGCATCTTCATTGCGCTGGCCGCGATCATGCCTTCGCTGATCGCCATGGTGGCGCTGTTCTCACTGGCCATCACCGCGTTCGTGCTCACGCTTCCCGGTGTCAACGCGGTCGTGCTGTCCGTCGTCGACGCCCGCTACCGCCCGCACGCGTCCGCGCTGGTCGGGATCGCGCTGGCGATCGGGAGCATCCTCGGCGTGCTTCTGCTCAGCGGCGTGTACTCGGCGTACGGGTCGACCGGCACGATGGTCTCGCTGCTGCTCCCCGGCCTCGCCGGCGGTCTCATCGTGCGATCGGCCAGACGGCTTGTCGACGCCGACATCGACGCGATGGTCGACACCATCCTCGAAGAGCAGGACCTTGCCGCGCTTCACGAAAGCGGCCGGCGGCCGGCACAGCTCACTGCCCGAGGGCTCAACTTCTCCTACGGCAAGCTGCAGGTCCTCTTCGACGTCGACTTCACCGTTGACGAGGGCGAGATGGTCGCGCTGCTCGGGACCAACGGCGCCGGGAAGTCGACGCTGCTCAAGGTCATCTCCGGAATCGGGCTGCCGTCGGCAGGAACGGTTCGACTCGACGGCAACGACATCACCTATCTGGACGCCGAGCGGCGAGTCCGGCTCGGCATCACGCAGATCCCGGGTGGTCGCGCGGTGTTCCGCCGGATGACGGTCGTCGAGAACCTTCGGGGATACGGCTACACGCTCGGCGCCGACAAGAAGCGGGTCGACGAGGCGATCGACCGCTGCCTGTCGGTGTTCCCGCGCCTCGACGAGCGCAAGGGCTCGCTCGGCGCGACGCTGTCCGGCGGCGAGCAGCAGATGCTCGGCCTCTGCAAGGCGCTGATCCTCGAGCCGAAGATCCTGCTCATCGACGAGCTGTCTCTGGGCCTGGCGCCAGTGGTCGTCGGGCAGCTGCTCGACCTGGTCCGTGAGATCAACGCCACGGGAACCTCGGTCGTCCTCGTCGAGCAGTCGGTGAACATCGCCCTCTCGCTCGTCGATCACGCCTACTTCATGGAGAAGGGGCAGATCCGCTTCGACGGAGCCGCTGCCGACCTGCTCGGCCGCGACGACCTGCTACGCGCCGTCTTCCTCGACGGTGCCACCAAGGCAGGCGCACGGTGACGCGCAGGCGAACGATTCGCAACGCCGCGCTCGCCGCCGGGTTGCTCGCCGCTGCGTTGCTGTTCGTGGAGCTCGTCCTCCCGCACACGATTCACGTGCCCGGCACAGCCAGCCACCGCTGGCAGACCCCGGCCTCGGTGCTCGTCCTCGGCCTCGCGACCGGTCTCGCCTATGGTCTGCTCGGGGTCGGCCTGGTGCTGATCTACCGGTCCAACCGGATCATCAACTTCGCGCACGGGCAGATGGGTGCCTTCGGCGCCGTCATCTTCGTCCTGCTCGTCACCAAGGCGCACTTCCCCTACTGGGTCGCGCTGGTCCCAGCGCTCGCCGTCGCCGGCCTTGTCGGAGCCCTGACCGACGCCGCCGTCATCAGACGGCTCAGCAAGGCGCCACTCGTCATGAGCGTCGTCGCCACACTCGGCGTGGGCCAGTTCCTCGTCGTGTTCGGCGTCCTCATCTACCCCTCGGCAGGTGCCGGCTCGGTGTTCCCCGAGCCGCCCGGCATGCCGACCTTCAGCGTCGGCGCGTTCCAGGTGACCCCGGCGTACTCCGCGATGCTGATCCTCAGCCCGGTCGTCGTGGCGGCACTCGGGCTGTTCCTGCGCTACAGCCGGATCGGCGTCGCTATGCGCTGCGCCGCCGACAACCCCGAGGCGGCCCGGATGGCGGGCATCTTCTCCGGCCGGATGTCGGCGCTTGCCTGGGCGCTCGGCGCATCCGTCGCGGCGTTCGCGGCGATCCTCACCGCGCCGACGCACAGCGTGTCGCCGGGAGACTTCGGGCCCCAGCTCCTCGAGGTGTCCCTCGCGGCCGCGGTGATCGGGCGGACCGAGAACCTCCCGGTGACGCTCGTGGCGGGCTCGGTCATCGGCGTGATCGAACAGCTGCTCCTGTGGAACTATCCCGGCTCCGGCGTCGAGTACCTGGTGCTGTTCGTGCTGATCGTCGCCGCGCTCATCCTGCAGCGCTCCCGGACCGGACGGACCGAGGAGAAGGGGTCGTGGGTCGCGATACAGGCGCCGCCGGCCATCCCCGCGCGACTGCGTGTGCTTCGGACCGTCAGAGCAATCAACCCGACGATCCTCCTCGTCACCGTGGTCGGACTCGCGCTGCTGCCGATGGGCATGAAGGACGCCAGCGCCGTGACGCTGACCTCGATCTTCGCCCTGGTCGTCGTCGGTTTCTCGATGGGTGTCGTCACAGGGCTCGCCGGGCAGCTCACCCTCGGCCAGTTCGCGATCGCCGCAGTCGGCGCGATCGCAAGCTTCGAGGTGGCGTCTCGCACGCACGACTATGTGCTGTCGTTCCTGTACGCCGGGGTCGCGGCGGCGTTGGCCTTCGTCCTGATCGGGTTGCCCGCCATCCGCGTCAAGGGCCTGATGATCACCGTGACGACGCTGTCGTTCGCGCTGCTGATGTCCAACTGGCTGCTCCCGGAGCCGTGGTTGTTCGGCGTGGACGGGAAGACGCCCGGAACACCGTCTGTCCTCGGCGCACAGCTCAACACCGGTAAGCGCTACTACTGGCTCGCACTCGTGCTGACGGTCCTGGCGCTCCTGATCGCCCGCAACCTCCGGTCGGCCGGACTCAGCCGGCTGTTCGTCGCGGTACGGGACAACGAGGACGCCGCACGCGCATTCACCGTCCCGGTGACGATGGTGAAGCTGCAAGGGTTCGCGATCTCCGGCTTCATCGCCGGGATCGGTGGCGCGATGTATGCGCACTCGCTGTTCACGGTGGGTGAGGCGAGCTTCACCCCGAACCTCAGCGTCTTCACGGTCACGGTCATGACGGTGATCGGGGGTCTCGGCTTGCTCACCGGACCGATCCTCGGCGCGCTCGTCGTCCTCGTACTGCCGTCGTTCGTGCATCTAGGCAGCCTCGCCCTTGCCGGCACCGCGCTCGGCCAGCTGCTGATCGTGATGTACCTCCCGGGTGGCATCGGCCACCTCGTCACGCCCCTTCGCGATCGCGTGGTGAAGGCGATCGGGCGGCGCGCCGGCGTCGACGTCGACGCGGCGTACCTGGCCGAGTCGAGCAGCGCCGCGGCCGACGACTTCGCGGCCCCGACGGTCGCACCACCCCTCGCGATCACGAAGCACCCGATCGGTGCCCGACCGATCCTCGAGGCAAGCGGGCTGGTCAAGTCGTTCGGCGGCGTGCACGCGGTCCGGGGTGTGTCGATCACGGTGCATCGCGGGGAGACGCTCGGGCTCATCGGCCCGAACGGCGCCGGCAAGACGACGACGTTCGAGCTCCTCACCGGCTTCACGAAGCCGGACGCCGGTCAGGTCCGGCTTCGTGACGAGGACGTCACCGCGGCCACCCCGGAGGCCCGCGGCCGGCTCGGATTGATCCGCAGCTTCCAGGACGCAGCGTTGTTCCCCACTCTCACCGTTCTCGAGTGTGTCCAGCTCTCCCTCGAGCGGACCGACCCGAGCACCGTGACGGCAGCCGTCCTCGGCCTGACCGGTCGCGAGCGCCGCAAGGAGCAGCGGGCGCGTGACCTGGTCGCGTGGATGGGTCTGGATCGTTATCGCTCGATGCAGGTCCAGTCGCTGTCGACCGGAACCCGTCGCATCGCGGAGATCGCGTGCCTCGTCGGGTTGGGCCCGGAAGTGCTTCTGCTCGACGAGCCGTCAGCCGGCGTCGCCCAGCGAGAGACCGAGGCGCTGCAGCAGCTGCTCGAGACCCTCAAGGAAGATCTCGACCTCACGCTGTGCGTCATCGAGCACGACATCCCGATGATCATGTCGATGGCGGACCGCATCGTGTGCATGGCTGACGGCGAGATCATCGCCGAAGGCTCGCCGGACATCGTGCGGACCGACCCGCGCGTGGTCGAGTCCTACCTCGGCGGCAGCATCACCGCGATCCAGCGGTCGGGAAGCGTCGCGCACGACGGAGAACCACCCGCGCAACGAAGCCGCGGGCCCGCCTTGGTGAGGACGGCAGGATGAAACGTCTGGTCACTTCGCTACGCCGGATTCCACACCTCGGGACGTGGCTAGGACTCGTGCTCGTCGCGGTCGGCTTCGTCCTCATCACCGTCGCGTGGGGACAGACCGCCGGCGAGATCGACGTACCGCTGCAGCTGCCGTACGTCATGAGCGCGGGCTTCTCCGGATTGGCGCTCGTGTGCCTGGGAGTGACCTCAGTCGCCGTCGACGTCCGGCTCCGCGACTCCGCAGCACGGCAGGCGCAGTCACGACGCGTGAGCGACGCGCTCGACGAGCTCGTCCGGCTGAGCGAGCAGGGCCGATGAAGCGGCCGACGCCCCTCGCGACGACGTTGCTGTGGTGCGGCCTGCTCATCTGCGGCGGCATCGCGTCGATCTCGGTCGGCTATGCGATGGTGGCGCGGACGCTCGACGTGTTCGACCAGGTCCCGGCATTGGTCAGCGGCGGGATCGGTGGCATCGCGCTGGTGATCACGGGCTGCGTCCTCGGGTACGTGCAGATCGGCAGGGCGTGCACCGAACGGGAACGCGGCGCCGACGACCACGTGCTCGACCGGATCGGCGCCCTCGCCGAGATCGAGCGGCGACGGATAGCCGCGCAGGACGCCCGGCCGCCGAAGCAACGGACTGGTCGCGCACCGGCGAAGCGGGCATCCGCATGACGCTCGCCGGACTGGTCATCGTGCCGATCGTGTTCGTGGGCCCATCCGTCGCACCGTCGACGGCGCACCTCGCCTCAAGCAGCCGGACCGCGCCGGTCGCGCTCGGCACCGAGGCCTGGTACAGCAGCCCGCAGATCTGCGTGATCCCCCAGGTCTGTCTGCCGATCAGGTCGCCCATCACGACGACGTACCCGGTTCACACGCTTCACATCGCGGCCGCCGGCGGGAACGAGTCGGCGCGGACCTACCTCGAGCTTCGCGAGCCGATCGCCCCCACCACTGTGGTGACCGGCGGAGTCCTGCGGCTGCCCCTCGACACCAGTCCGGCCGATGGGTCGGTGGCACCAGACCTCGCGAAGGTCGAAGCCTGTACGACGCGCACGCCGATCAAAGCGGTAGAAGGCTCGACCGCGAAGCCTCCGGCCACGGACTGCCGCAATGCCCCGACAAGTCGCGTCATCGGCACTCCCGCCAGCGAGCTCGACATCGACCTCGGCCCGATCGGCTCACGGCTGCAACACCCCGGGACGGGTCTCGCGCTGCTGCCGGTCCTCTCACCGGCCGCGACGTGGGACGTGACGCTGTCGTCGAACCTGCGCGCCAAGTCGTCGGCGACGACGCCGGTCCTGATCCTGACCACCAGGGACGAGTTGCCGCAGTCCTCGACGACGGCCACGCCGCCGGAGTCGGCAAGCCGACGCCAAAGCGCGACTGGCGACGAGCCGCTGATTCCCGCTGGGCCGGTCGACGTCGAGCCGCAGACGAGCGAGGTTCCCGGCGCCGCGGTGAGCGCGCCCCAGATAGCGCCGACGCGACCGACGGCGTTCAAGGTCGGGCGCCACGGATTCGACTACCCGGTCGTCTTCCTCACACCACTGCTGATCCTGGCCGGACTGATCGCGTTCGGCCGGCAGCTCACCCGCCCGCTCACCAGGCAACCAGGCAGCTAGGCAGCTAGGCAGCTAGGCGCCGTAACCGGCAGGTTGCTGTCACCTCGCGGCCGGTGATCGCATGTCACATAGATGTCGTGATCGACGACTCGCGTGTCACACAGCGGCTGCATTTCACGACACGCATGTGACATGCGAACGCGCTGACACCACCACCTAGGCGCCGAACACCTGATTCGTGTAGACGTTGCTGAACACCCGGTTCGGGTCGACCCGGTCACGGACCTTCATCGCATCGTCGAAGTGCGGATACCGCTCGCGAAGCGTCGCGGCGTCAAGCCAGTGCAGCTTCCCCCAGTGCGGCCGGCCGCCGACCTCGGCGGCGATCGACTCGACCGCGCGGAAGTAAGGCTCGTAGTCCACCCGATGCCACTGATGGACGGCGAGGTAGCCGCTGGCCCGTCCCGACGCGGTCGACAGCCAGATGTCATCGGCTGCGGCGACCCGCACCTCGACCGGGAAGGAGATGACCTCGCCGCTGCTCTCGATCCACGACCGCACCGAGCGGAACACATCCACCAGCCGTTCGCGGGGGACGGCGTACTCCATCTCGCGGAACCGCACCCGGCGCGGCGACACGAAGACGCGGTGCGACACGTCGGTGAAGGTGCGCGCCGACAGCGCGCGAGCGGACAGCCGGTTGAAGCCGGGGATCGCCGTCGGGCGGCGATAGGCGATCCGCTGCACCGCCTCGAAGACGCCGTTGGACAACAGCTCGTCGTCGAGCCACTCGCGCCATCGCGGTAGCTGCTTGCCCGGCTCGCCCGGCTCCGGCCGGTTGTTGCGCTTGGTGAGCGCGACGTCGGTGTGCGGGAACCAGTAGAACTCGAAGTGCTCGTTGCCGTCGGCCAGGGAGTCGAAGTCCTCGAGCACCTGCTGCAGCGGCATCGGTTGCTCGACCGCGGTGAGCCGAAACAGCGGCTCGCACTGCAGCGTGACCGCCGTGACGATCCCGAATGCACCGATGCCGACCCGCGCCGCCTGGAACAGCTCGGGATCGGAGGTTTCGGCAACCTCGACCGTGGAGCCGTCCGCCAGCACCAGCTGAAGGCCGCGGACCTGCGTGGCGAGGCCGCCCAGCTTCGCGCCGGTCCCATGGGTGCCGGTGGAGATCGCACCAGCGACGGTCTGGGCGTCGATGTCACCGAGATTGGTCATCGACAGACCGCGCGTCTCGAGCTCGGCGTTGAGCCGGTGCAGCGGCGTGCCGGCGCCAACCGTGACCAGCCCGCTCTCGGCGTCGGCCGACAAGATGCCGGCGAGGTTGTCGAGGCGCAGCTGGATGTCCTCGGCTACCGCCGTCGCGGTGAAGCTGTGGCCGGCGCCAACCGCCTTGACGGTCCGGCCGTCTTCCGCGGCGCGCTCGACGAGCAGGGCAACGGCGTCGACCGTGGCCGGGATGGCGACCTCACGAGGGTACGAAGACTGGTTGCGACCCCAGTTGTGCCACAACTCGTGACCCACGAACGATCACCGTCCTTCGGATACGTTGCGCGGGTGCGGCTCGACGAGATCACGACCCCGGCCCTGATCGTCGACTCGGCCGCGCTCGATCGCAACCTAGCGACCATGGCGCAGGCCTGGCCCGGTCGGTCGCTGCGCCCACACGTGAAAGCGCACAAGACGACAGGGATCGCGAAACGTCAGGCAGCACTCGGCCACACCGGGTTCACCTGCGCCACGACTCGCGAGGTCGAGGTGATGGCGGGCGCCGGGCTCGGCATAGACCTGCTGCTGGCCAACGAGGTCGTCGACATGCGGCGGCTCGGCGCGGTCGTCGACGCCGGAGCGCGGGTGACAGTCGCCATCGACTCCGAGGCGACTGTCACGGCGGCGGTCGCGGGTGGGGTCCGCGAGGTGCTCGTCGACGTCAACGTCGGTACGCCGCGATGCGGCTGCCCGCCCGAGCAAGCCGGCCGGCTCGCCGACCGCGCGCGATCCGCCGGGCTCGAGGTCCGTGGCGTCATGGGCTACGAGGGCCACGTCATGTTCGTCGAGGAGCCGGGCGAGCGGAAGGGGCAGACCGACGAGGCAATGCGCCTGCTGGCCGCCGCGCATGCCGATGTCGGCGGCGACATCATCTCCGGCGGCGGCACCGGCACGTGGCGGACGAACGACGGCGTGAGCGAGCTACAGGCGGGTTCCTACGCGTTGATGGACACGGAGTACCGCAAGCTCCCAGATGTCACGTTCGAGCAGGCACTGACCGTGCTCGCGACAGTCATCTCGGTAGGCGACGGGTGGGTGGTGGCCGACGCAGGACTCAAGGCGTTCGGCATGGATCACGGCAATCCCGCGCTGCCGGGCATGCTCATCTGGTACTGCTCGGACGAGCATGTCGTCTTCTCGGCCGAGGAAGGCCAGGCACTGCCGTCAGTCGGCGATCGAGTCCGGCTCGAACCGGCCCACATCGACCCGACCTGTGCGCTGCACGAGCGGATGCACGTCGTCGACGGCGACGCGATCATCGACGAGTGGCCTGTCGACATGCGCGGCTGGTGACCGGCGGACCCGTGGCTACAGCTGTGAGTGGCTCCAGTCGACGCGGTGGAACGGCACCACCGGGGAGCCCACGTCGAGCTGGACGTCCTCCCGCGATGCCAGCCTGATGTCAGCCGGGTTGCCGTTGAACGGCTGCCCGTCGACGTACGCCGTGACCGGGCCCTTCGCCGGCCCGACTTGAGTCGCGCTGAGCGGCTGCCCCCACTCGGCGAAGAACTGTCCCAACGTGTAGGTGCTCTGCGTCGGCGACTCGATGTGGATCACGCCGTCCTGGGCGTGGACGTGAAGCCAGTAGTAGCAACGTGTTGCACCGAAGAACGGCCCTTCTGGCGTCTCCTGGGCTTGCGGATCGACGATGCCGATCCCACCCGGCAGCGGTCGCAGCGTGCCGTCGATATACATCGCGAGGTGGGTGTGGATGTGGTACGCGACCTGTTCACTGGCGTTGCACTGAATGCCGTCGACGGTCTTGCCGTCAGCGGGCGTCGCGGCAGGAGCCAGCGGTTTGCCCGACTCGAGCACGATGCCCTCCGGGCCGGGCTGACCGGTGAGCAGCGCCGCGGAGGTCGTCGGGGCCGGCGGGCTGTTCGTTGCCGCCGTCTTGCCGCCGCCACCCCCGGTGGTGGCGACCACGACGATCACCACGGCGACGACCAGCACCGCCACGACGACCGACGACGTCACGACGGTGCGACGGCGCCGCGCGGAGCGCGCCTGCTCCTCGCGCATGGCAGCCGCGCGCTTGCGTGGCCCGCTGTCCGACATCTCACAACTCTTGCACCCAGTCGCTCTTGCGGTGACGTGGACCCTCGGTATAGATATTGAGACGCAGTCTCAATTAGTGCTTCGCGAGTTCCTAGGATCTGATCTGGCGGTGTCGCGGTTGCTTCGATCCACCCCGCAGCGGCGGGCGGTGCTCGACGTACTCATGGCCGCCGACGACCACCCCACCGCGGCGCAGGTGTTCGACCGCGTCCGTGAGCATCAGCCCGGGATCGGCGCGGCCACGGTCTACCGGACCCTTTCGTTGCTGGTCGAAGAAGGCCAGGCCCGCGTGCTCTCGCTGGGTGAGGGCGCCAGCGCCCGTTACGACGCCAACGTCAGCCGGCACGACCACGTCCTGTGCGTCGACTGCGGTGCCGCGATCGACGTCGACGCCCCGCTTCCCAGGGGCGCCCTCGCGGATATGTCCTCCCGGACGGGATACGACCTGACCGAGTACGACGTGCAGTTCCGGGGCCGCTGCCCGTCCTGTTCCAAGCTTCAGCGCAAATCGAGCAACAACGAGAAGAGGGACCAGAGTGTCTGAAAGCGAGAACCCGAAGATCCACTCCCCCGAGCCGAAGACCTCGCGGCCTCGAACCAACCGGGATTGGTGGCCGAACCAGCTGGATCTTTCGGTTCTGCACAGAAACACGACCGAGTCGAACCCGATGGGCGGCGAGTACGACTACGCGGCGGAGTTCGAGAAGCTCGACGTCGACGCCCTGCGCAAGGACCTGGTCGAGGTCATGACGACGTCGCAGGACTGGTGGCCGGCCGACTACGGCAACTACGGCCCGCTGTTCGTGCGGCTGTCCTGGCACGCCGCGGGGACCTACCGGATCGCGGACGGCCGAGGCGGCGCAGGCCGCGGCCAGCAGCGTTTCGCTCCGCTGAACAGCTGGCCGGACAACGCCAGCCTCGACAAGGCGCGGCGCCTCCTTTGGCCGGTCAAGAAGAAGTACGGCAAGTCGATCTCGTGGGCCGACCTGTTCGTCCTGGCCGGCAACGTCGCGATGGAGTCCATGGGCTGGAAGTCGTTCGGCTTCGGTTTCGGACGCACCGACGTCTACGAGCCGGAAGAGGTCTTCTGGGGTCCTGAGGACACCTGGCTCGGCGACGAGCGCTACGCGGGCGACCGCGAGCTGCAGGGCCCGATGGGCGCGGTCCAGATGGGCTTGATCTACGTCAATCCTGAGGGCCCGAACGGCAACCCGGACCCGCTCGCCGCGGCGCGTGACATCCGCGAGACGTTCGCTCGGATGGCGATGAACGACGAGGAGACGGTCGCGCTCATCGCCGGCGGCCACACCTTCGGCAAGGCGCACGGCGCGGGCAACCCCGACCTCGTCGGCCCCGAGCCCGAGGGCGCACCGGTGGAGCAGCTGGGGTTGGGCTGGAAGAGCCAGTACGGCACCGGTGTCGGTGGCGACGCCATCACCAGCGGCCTCGAAGGCGCCTGGACCAACGAGCCGACCAAGTGGGACAACGGCTTCTTCGACAACCTGTTCAACTACGACTACGAGCTGACCCACAGCCCGGCCGGCGCACAGCAGTGGACGCCGAAGAACCCCGAGGCAAAGGACACCGTCCCGGACGCGCACGACCCGAACAAGCGGCACGCGCCGATGATGCTGACGACAGACCTCGCGCTGAAGCTGGACCCGATCTACGGTCCGATCTCCAAGCGGTTCCACGAGAACCCTGAGGAGTTCGCGCTCGCTTACGCCAAGGCCTGGTACAAGCTGCTGCACCGCGACATGGGCCCGGTCTCGCGCTTCCTCGGTCCGTGGGTGCCGGAGCCACAGCTGTGGCAGGACCCGGTCCCGCCGGTCGACCACGCGCTCGTCGACGCCGCAGATGTCGCGACGCTGAAGGCGAAGATCCTCGACGCGGGCCTGTCCATCTCGGAGCTGGTCAGCACGGCGTGGGCTGCTGCGGCGAGCTACCGCAAAACCGACATGCGCGGCGGTGCCAACGGCGCCCGGATCCGGCTCGCCCCGCAGAAGGACTGGGCAGCCAACAACCCGGCGCAGCTCGCCAAGGTGCTTCCCGTCCTCGAGCAGGTCCAGCAGGACTTCAACGGGTCCGCATCCGGTGGCAAGAAGGTGTCGCTCGCGGACGTGATCGTGCTCGGTGGCTGCGCCGCGGTGGAGAAGGCGGCGAAGAACGCCGGCGTCGACATCGCGGTGCCGTTCTCGCCGGGTCGCACCGACGCATCGCAGGAGCAGACGGACGTCGACTCGTTCGCGGTGCTCGAGCCGAAGGCGGACGGCTTCCGCAACTACCTCGCGGGTGATGCCAAGGTGTCGCCCGAGACGTTGCTGCTCGACCGCGCGTTCAACCTGGCGCTCTCCGCACCTGAGATGACCGTTCTCGTCGGCGGTCTGCGCGTGCTGGGTGCGAACGCCGGCGGCGTGAAGCACGGCGTGTTCACCGACAAGACGGACACCCTGAGCAACGACTTCTTCACCAACCTGCTCACCCCGGGCACCGAGTGGAAGACCTCGAGCTCGGACCCGAACGTGTTCGAAGGCTCGAACGGCGCGACCGCCACCTCCGTGGACCTCGTCTTCGGGGCCAACTCGCAGCTACGGGCCCTGTCCGAGGTCTACGCCGCGGACGACGCGAAGCAGAAGTTCGTCGAGGACTTCGTCGCCGCGTGGCACAAGGTCATGAACCTGGACCGGTTCGACCTCTAGGGCGGGGGCGGCGAAGCCTGCCGCGCGGGTCTGACAGAAGGAGCGGTGGTGATCACCGGCGAATAGTTGGGAATGCGACTTCGCCCAACCGTCGGCCTGATCACCACCGCTCTTTCGGTAGCGGCAGCTCTCGCAGCGCCGGGGGCAGGAGCCGCAGCGGGCCCGATCACCACCAACGGCTGCGTGCTCAGCGTCCCGGATCCCGGCAGCACCACGCCGGTGCAGATCTGCTACTCGCTGTTCCGCCCGGCCGACGCATCGCCGTCGCACAAGGTGCCGCTGATCTTCCACAGCCACGGCTGGGGCGGCTCGCGCGTCACGAGCGCGACGGACTCGCAGGTCAAGCCGTTCCTCGACGCGGACTATGGCGTGCTGTCCTTCGACCAGCGCGGCTTCGGCCAGAGCGGTGGCAAGGCCTACGTCGAGAACCCGGACGTCGAGGGCCGCGACGTGGAGAAGCTGGTCGCCCTCGTCAGCCGCCTGAGCTGGGTGGTGCAGGACGGCCCGGGTGACCCGCGGATCGGGTCGATCGGGGGGTCGTACGGCGGCGGCTACCAGTTCGTCGGTGCTTTCCGGGAGATCGCCGACCAGCACAAGCAGGTCTTCGACGCGATGGCTCCGCAGATCACCTGGTGGGACCTCAAGCAGTCCCTCGCGCCGTCAGGAGTCGCCAAGACCGAGTGGGCGTCGCTGCTGACCGCAGCCGGTGTGTCGGCGCTGCCACCGTCCGTGCTCGAGGGCTTCGCCGAGTCCGCCGCGACCGGCACCTGGACCGACGGCTCGATCCCCGGCACGGCGAACCTCAACGCGTTCTTCGCCAAGAACGGCCCGTCGTGGCAGGTGTCGCAGGGCCGGCGGATCAATGTTCCCGTGCTCTTCGGCCAGGGCATCACCGACGAGCTGTTCCCGCTCGACCAGGGGTTGCAGAACTGGGCCTACGCGCTCACTCCGCAAGCGCGGCGCAAGAGCATCTTCATCGGCTACAACGGCGGCCACGTGCTGCCCAACGCGTTCCCGCAGACGATCCAGCCCAGCGGCGACCCGTGCAGCTCTGCCCTCACTCATGGCAAGGACTTCACCTGGCTGACCGTGCAGTTCTTCAACCGCTATCTGAAGCACGAGGACGTCAAGCTGCCCGGCCTGGACGAGTACCACCTTGCGACCGCAGGCGGCACCTGTACGACGACCCGTTCCGTGACCCCGGACCGCACCTACAAGGTCGGCACGGTCGCGACGCCTGAGCTCGCCGGGCCGGCGCTGGCGACGAAGATCGCCGACGGTCCGCTGCGGATCGCCGGGACGCCGTACCTTTCCGGTGACGTCACCGCGCTGGGCGTGAACAACCGCGCGTTCTACGCCCTCGGCATCGGGACCAGTCCGGCGGACGCCAAGATCGTGCAGGGCGACATGTACCCGTGGGCCTCGACCACACCGGTGCAGGGCGTCTCCGGACGCGTGGAGCTGCCATCGGTGGCGGTCAACGTTCCGCAGGGCCAGTCACTGTTCATCATCGCGGCGGCCACCAACGACATGTTCGCCGGGTTCGGCAGCCGCACCCCGGGAGTCGTCGTGTTCAACAACGCCAAAGTGAGCCTGCCGGTCGTCCGGTAGGCCCCGCGCACCTGGGAGGGTGGCGTGATGCGCGCTCGCCTGTCCGTCCTCGCCGCCGTCGCTCTTGCGCTCGGTCTCACCCCACTCGTGACGCCGGCGCTGGCATCACCGCCTGCCGGCGCCGCCGCGCCCGTCGTGCCGGTGCAATGGAAGCCGCGGCCGGCGACGTACGGCGTGGTGAAACAGCAGAACGTCGAGATCCGCATGGACGACGGGGTGAAGCTGTCTGCCAATGTGATTCGCCCGGCCGGCCAGGACGGCAAGCCCGCGCCGGGCAGGTTCCCCGTCATCCTCACGCAGACGGCGTACAACAAAGAGGCTCCCGGGCTGAACATGGAAGACGACTACATGGTTCAGCGCGGCTACATCCAGGTCCTCGTCGATGCCCGCGGCACGGGCTCGTCGGAAGGCGGATGGACCGCCTTCGGTCCGCGAGAGAAGAAGGACTCCTGCGAGCTTGCGGCATGGGCGGTCAAGGTGCCCGGCAGCGACGGGCGCCTTGCCCTCGACGGCGGCTCGTACGGCGGCATCAACCAGCTGTTCACCGCCGCCTGCCACCCGAAGGGCCTGCGCGCGATCTTCCCCGTGGTGCCGATGGGCGATGCCTATCGCGACGTCACGGTGTCCGGCGGCGAGACCGACACCGCGTTCATCCCCTCCTGGATGGGACTCGTCACCGGTGCGGGACTTCTCACGACGTCGGTCACCTCCGATCCGGGTGAGGGTGTCACGGCGTTTGCGAACCACGTCACGAACGTCGCGACGTTCCAGCTCCCCACCGTCGCCTCCGCGGCGCTCGGCCAGGAGGTCGGGACCACCGACGGCGAGTTCGACGGCAAGTTCTACAAGGACCGCTCACCGCTGGACATCATCAACAAGGTCGGCGTGCCGACGTTCATCGTCGGCGGCGAGTACGACCTGTTCCAGCGCGGCGAGCCCATGCTCTACAACGCGCTGCGTGCTCGGGGTGTGCCCGCCCGCCTGCTGATCGGGCCGTGGACCCACCTCGACGCGTCGAGCGCCGGTACCCAGCCGCTCGAGCTGCGCTGGTTCGACCACTACGTGCGCGGCGTGAAGGATCCCACCCTGGATCGGGACATCCCGCCGGTCACGGTGTACCGCCTCGGTCTCGGCAAGTTCGTGACGTCGTCGAGCTATCCGATCGCCGGCACGCGCTACACGTCACAGCGTCTGCCCTCAGGAAGCAAGGCGATCCCCTACCTGCCGATCGCCGGGGTGTGCAGCTCATCGACGTCGCAGTGGACGGCCGGCGGGGTTCCGATGGGGCTACCGGCCTGCACGGGCGACCACTCGCTCAACGACAAGCTCGGGGCGACGTACGACTTCCCGGTGCGCGGCAAGCCGTTGCTGTTCAACGGGACATCGATGGCGCGGTTGTTCGTGTCGACCACCCGTTCCGATGCCTTCATCACCGCACGTCTCGAAGACCTGTCACCCAGCGGTCAGTCGACGCCGATCACGAATGGCTGGCAGATGCTGAGCCTTCGCAAGGTCGACCCGAAGCGGTCGGCCAGGCGCAACGGGATGATGATCCAGCCGTGGCATCCGGACACCCGCGGCTCGGTGGAGAAGGTGCAGCCGGGCAAGGTCTACGAGCTCGACGTCGAGATCTTCCCGACCGCCGCGCAGATCCCGGTCGGCGACTCGCTGCGGCTGGCCATCCAAACGTCGGATGAACCGCACCTGACGCCCTCGTTGCCATCGGCTGTCAACCAGCTCGGCGGCACGGTGACGGTGTACTCATCGGCCAAGTACCCCAGCGCGCTCGTCTTCGGCCGGGGATGATGCTCGCGTGACGGTCGACCGGCGGACTCTGCTCAAAGGCGCGGCGGTCGCATCGGGCGCAGCACTGCTCGGCGTCAACGCGAGCGGCCAGGCGGCCGCGCAGCCGTTCCTGAACCTCGGCCCGATCGGGACGCCGTCGTTCACCTCGATCGAGGGACGCTCGCCGGTCGAGCACGTGGTCGTCGTGATGATGGAGAACCGCAGCTTCGACCACTTCATGGGCTGGCTGCCGGGCGCCAACGGCATCGGGATCGACCCCGACGGCAAGGTCGTCGACCACGAGCGTTACGAGTCCTTCCGCTTCCGCGACCGGACCGGCAAGTCGCACGGCATCTTCAAGACCGACGTCCTCAACGCGTGCGCTGACGCCGACCAGGACCACGGCTACACCGGCGGCCGGATCCAGTGGAACCACGGCAAGATGAACGGCTTCGTGCAGGACCCGGAGAACACGGCGTACTCACTGAGCTACTACGACTCGACCGCGCGGGTGTTCAGCAGCCCGCTCGCGATGAGCTACACGACTTGCGACAACTACTTCTGCTCCTACCTCGGCCCGACCTGGCCGAACCGGTTCTTCCAGCACGCGGCGCAGACCGACCGGCAGAACAACAACGTCCACCCTGACGGCTCGAAGCTGCCGGTGGTCGCGTCATCCGTCCCGACGATCTGGGACCAGCTCAACCAGCCCGGCGGCCCGAGCGGTCGCTACTACTTCAACGACCTGCCATTCCTCGGGCTCTGGGGTCTGAAGCACATCGCCCAGTCCGCGCCGTACGAGCAGTTCCTCGTCGACGCCGCGCTCGGCAACCTGCCGAACTTCTCGATGGTCGACCCGCGGTTCGAGGACGAGGGCAGCGGTACGTCGGGTGACGACCACCCGCTTGCGGACCTGCGGGCCGGCGACGCGTTCCTGTCCGAGGTGTTCCACGCGCTGGCGAACAGTCCGAAGTGGTCCAAGACGTTGCTCGTCATCAACTACGACGAGTGGGGCGGCTTCTTCGACCACGTCGCGCCACCGCTGGTGGCGCCCGGAAACCAGACCCTCGACACGCAGGACGTCGTACGGGACCGCTCCGGGCGCATCTCGAAGGTGCTCGCGGGGTTCCGGGTGCCGTGCATCCTGGTCTCGCCGTGGACGAAGGGCAGCCCGGACAAGCCGCGCATCAGCTCCTACGCCTTCGACCACGCGTCGGTGCTGCGATTCGTCGAGTGGAACTGGAAGCTCCACGCGATCACCCCGCGCGATGCGTCGATTCCCTTCGCGGGCGCCTCACGCAAGCACCTCAGCAACCTTCGCTACGCACTGGACTTCGCGCACCCGCGGACGAAGGTGCCTGATCTTCCGGAGGCGGCGAAGTTCGTGTCGAGCGGATGCGACGTACCGATCCTGCCGCCAGGCGGCGTCAACGTCGGACCAGGAGCGAGGCCACCACAGGACGACCGCCCCTGGAAGGCGCTCAAAGAGTCAGGCCTCCTCAAAGGCTGGATCTAACCCGGCCGGTTTGTTCGTCGAGCCCAACGTTACGGCTGCCTCAAGTGCCCTTGAGGCGCCATCGTCGTTGGGCTCGGCGGTGCGAGCAGCTAGCCGCGGACGAGGTTGACGATGGTCTGCCGCGCCGGTTTGCCTTCGGGGATCGGCAGGATCGGGTAGACGTGCGGCAGCTTGGGCTCCGCATGCACCGTCAGGTCGGCGCCGTCCCGCTTCACCGCCGCGGCGAACGGCTCGACGTCGGCATAGAAGATGTCGTGCGTGCCGATGAACAGGTCGATCGGCGCGAGTCCGTTCATCTTCCCGAACATCGGGCTGACCTTCGGATCCTTCGGGTCCAGCGGTCCGGCGTACTTGAGCCCGCAGTAGCGCAGCCCGTCGACGCTCAGCATGATGTCGTGCGGCTCGATCTCGCGGGCCTTGGGCTCACTCAACGTGACGTCGAGCCACGGGCTGATCAGCACCGTTCGGTTGGGCTGCTTGCCCCGGTCCCGCAGCTCCTGCGCGACCGCGAGGGCCATGCCACCACCGGCGCTGTCACCCATCAAGGTCACCGCGTCGGCGCCGTACCGGTCGATCGCCTGCTCAGTCAGGTCAGCCATCGCAGGCACGGTGTTACCTGCGGTCTCCTCGGGCGCGAGCGTGTAGATCGGGATCGTGAACCGCGCGGGCGCGGTTTGCGCGATCTCCTTGATGAAGCGCCAGTGGAACGGCGAGATCTCGAAGGTGTACGAGCCGCCGTGCAGGTACACGACATGGCGGGTGGGCGCGCTGCCCGTCGGCTTCAGGCCGTAGACCGTCACACCGTCGACCTCGTGCGTGGCGATGTCGAGCTCTCGCGCGACCTTGTCCGACGGCGCGATGTGGGCCGTCTTGGCACGCGACTTGTCGATCTGCTTCTGCATCCGAGCGGGAGTGGCCGGCCCCGTTGCCTTCCGAATGCCGCGAACCACGATCTGGGTCGTGCGAAGCTGCCAGCTCATCGTTCCCCTGTCGCGGACATGTCGTTGTCGCGGTAACGGCCATTGTCGAGCCAGTAGCCGGAGCGGAAGTGGAAGGACAACCTATCCACCACGCGCTGCCCTTCGATGTGTGCCGGAACGTTGCGACCGGTCGCCGCGTCGTACGAGCCGCCGCTGATGTTGTGGACGTCGGCGGAGTCGTCGAACCGCTTCGCGAGCAGGCGCTGCAACGACTTCCGTTCGAGCGATCCGCGATGCGGCATCCGGCCCATCAGATAGTGGTCGAACCAAGCGAGCGTGTAGTAGAGCGCGACCTCCGCGCCGTAGCGGCTGCCGGTGCCGGGCACGAACTGCGTGTAGTCGAGATGGGTTCCGGCGCGGATCGCGATCTTCATGGTGTCAACGTGCGCGGCGCGCATCCGGGTGAAGTCGTGGTCCTTGTTGCCCGGACCGTAGAACGGCGGCGGCGACGCGTACGGCTGCGAGATGCACACCGGGACCTGCTGACACTGGTAGTCCGAGACGGTGAACAGAGTGGGATGACGCAGCGGCAGACTCCGCGGCATCGGGCTCGACTTGGCCCGGTCCCACGACACGACCGCGCGAACCCGCTTGTCGCGCTGGCCGGTCTCAATGGCGCCGACCGCACCGCCGGAGTGGCCGGCGACCCCGACATGGTGGCGCGCCAGGTTGCGCCAGTCGGGGTTGAACACGCCCTGGTCGGGGTGGCGCGGCGTGGAGAACAGGAAGTCGAGCGCGGCTTCCGTGTCGGGCGGGAACGGTGCCGAGCCGGTGTTCTGCTGCACCGGCACCTGGAACGTCAGCACCATGTACCCGCTCTCGGCGAGCGCCTCGTCCGCCCACAGGTAGTGCTGCATCGAAGCGCTGCCGCCGTGTACGACGACCACCGCCGGATAGGGGCCACGCCGATGAACCAGCCCGATCGGCTCGTGAGTACACGAGTGCGGCGTGCACGGCAGGAACATCTGCGCCGCCAGCATGGTCCCGCTGGGATCCGGTAGCTCGAGCTGACGAAACCGGAAGCGATGATTACGAAGCCGGCCGGGGTCGCGGAACGGGTCCTCGGGCGGCGTGCCGCCGGACAGGGACGACTGGCTCGCCTCGGCCGCAGCGAACGCCAGGTTGGTGTCGGTGTCGAAGAACCGCTGCTCGCCACACTTCGCTTCGTTCGCCTCCCGCTCGATCCACGCCGCCGTACCCGGCTTGGCTGCCGGCGGAGCGGCGGCGCAGTTGTACGCCGCGGTCGACGGCGCCGCGAAGCCGCTGTTCGTCGCGAGTAGTGGCAGCACAGTGCCAGCGACGAGGAGGATGCGGGCTGCTCGACTCCGAACCGCCCTCCGCACGTCGCTACGGTAAGCGCCATGTCAGGAGGACGGGCGCAGGCTTGGCGGGACCGCGGCGACTACTTCTCGTGGGCGCCGGCGGACGGGTCTGCTCCGGCCGTCGACATCTTTCATGTCGAAGGTGGCGATCCCGACAAGCCCACCGTGGTGCTCGTGCATGGTTTCCCGACCTGCAGCGTCGATTGGTTCGACCTCGGCATCCTGCTCAGCGACCGGTTCCACGTCTGTGCGCTCGACTTCCCGGGCTACGGCTTTTCGAGCAAGCCCGTTGGCTGGGGTTACAGCCTGGTCCGTGACGCCGAGCTGCTCGACCACTACCTCGCCGAGGTGCTCGGCAAGCAGTCGGCGATCGTCATCGCGCACGACCGCGGTACGAGCGTCTCGCTGCTCCACACGATCAACGCCGCCGCCGGTCGCACCAAGACGACGGTCGACCATCTGATCCTCACGAACGGCAACATCTACCTGCCGCTGTCGAACCTCACCGACTTCCAACGGATGGCGCTCGACCCAGCGACCTGGCCGACGGTGAAGGAGTTCATGACGCCCGCGATGCTCGCGGTCGGCATGGGCATGCTCACCTTCTCCCCGCCGCGCGGCGCCGGCGACCCGGAGATCGATGCGCTCGATGCGACGTTCGCGCACAACGACGGCGTACAGGTCATTCACGAGACCATCCAGTACCTCGTGGAGCGCGCAGAGAACGAGACCGACTGGCTCGCGGCACTGGGCAAGCTCGACACGCCGACCTCCGTCATCTGGGGTATGAACGACCCGGTCTCACCACCGCGGGTCGCACTCCACTCGTGGGATGACTTCTTGATGTTCAAGCCCGGACGCAACCGCATCTACCTCGTGCCGGACGCCAACCACTACGTGCAGAACGACCGGCCGGACGCGCTCGCCGCCACGATCGCCCACACCCTCGACGACGCCAGTGCGGCGACGCCGGGACCGATCACGCAGGAGCTACGGTCGCCAGTCCTGATCGACAGCTCCCGCGGTCACATGCCGAAGGGCACCGACGTCATCAAAGGCGCCCGGTAGCTCAACCCGCTTCGCCTGCTCCCAGCTCTGCTCCGCTCACAAATGTGACCTCGCTGGCACGACACCGCAGTCTCAGGCGCACGTTTCACACAGCAATGTCACATTGTTCAGGTCGGTTGGAGGGCGGCTTCAGCGTTCGTAGACGTCACGACGATGACCGACAGCGACAACGAGGACCAGCAGGACTTCGTCTCGGATTTGGTAGACGACTCGGTAGTCACCGGTGCGCACTCGCCATAGCCGCGGTGAGTCGTTGCTGACCAGCATCTTCGCGGCTGGCGGTCGAGGGTTCTCGGCGAGCAGCGCAACGACCTTGCCGACCCGATCACGGGCGCTGCGAGGGAGCTTGCGCAGCGCGCGATCAGCTGCCGGACGCAGCTCGACCCGATAGGTCACGACAGGCCGAGCTCGGCCTTGACCGTCTCCCAAGGAACCGACTCGCCGTCCTCGGCGAGGGCGGCATGCGCGGCCGCGATGTCTTCCGCGTCCTCGAGTGCCTCGACCGCTCGCTCGTAGAACTCGGAAGTGACCAGCGTGGCGACGCGGCGACCATGGCGGGTGATGAACACCGGCTCCCGGGCAGCCGTCGCCAGCGCTTCGGAGAAGTGCTCTCGCGCGTTGCTGGCTGTCATCTCGCTCACGCAGGAATCGTATAAAACCGCTGTTTCCGCGTCAATGGACGATCTGAGCCTGGGGGTTGCGAGGGGATGTCTTACCGACTTGTGGCGTTGCTGACGGCATTAGGGACTGTCAGCGAGCGTTAGGTGCGATGACCTCGGCGCCGTACTGCTCGAGCGCGTCGACGGCGTGGTCGACCGAGTCGCCCGGTACGCCGGTGCCGTTCCACGTCACCCCGATCTCGGCGAGCTCACCGAGCCCTTCGAGCTGAGCCTCGGGATTGAACGACGGCGTGCCCGGCGATCCGCCGGCGTGCGTCATGAACGAGATGTCGATCGTCGAGCGGTCGCGTCCGGCTGCCTCCACCCGCTGCCACAGGTCGTCGAGCAACGCGCGGAGGTCATCGATCGTCTCGAGAACCGTCGTCTTCGCCGTTGCGGCGAGCGTCGCCGGCGCGGGGAACGGGTTCCAGGCGTCACCGAAGTCGGCAACCCGCTGCCGGGCCCGCGCGCCGTTGCCGCCGATCCAGATCGGCACGTTGACCGGCTTGGGATTAGCCGTCTGCCCGACGGCGGAGAACGTCGAGCCCTCGAACGCGAAGTTGTCCTGCGACCAGATCCCCTTGAGCACCTGGATCGCCTCGTCGAACAGGTCATTGCGCTTCTCGAAGTCCACTCCCACCGCGCGGTACTCCGCCTTCATGTAGCCGACCGCCGCCGACAGCGTGAAGCGTCCGTTCGACAAGGCGTCGATCGTGGCGATCGACTTCGCGACAATGAACGGATTGCGGTACGGCAGCACCACGATGTTCGGGATCAGCCGGATCCGGTCGGTCACGGCCGCGATGAACGCCAGCGCAGCGAACGGGTCGAGCGCGTCGTGTCCGCCGGACTGCAACCAGCGATCCGACGGTGCCGGGTGATCGGTGAAACCGATGCCGTCGAAGCCGGCCGCCTCGGCAGCCTGCGCGAACCGGATCAGCGCGTCCTTGCTGACGAACGCCGGGTCGTAGGGGTGCTTGACCAGCGGATACGTCACCCAGTGCTTCACTGCCCTGCTCGTTTCACCGCGTCGGCCCCAACATGTAGTCGCCAGTTTCGGGATGGTGGTACCAGCCACCCGCGGCCTGCGTGCCACCGTCGACGTGGATCGTCTGGCCGGTGACGTACGCCGACAGGTCCGAGGCAAGGAAGACGGCAGCGCCGGCCATCTCATCGACGTGGCCGGCACGGCCCATCGGGATCATGTGCTGAACTCGGTCGAGCACCCCGGACATCGCCACGGCCTGCAGTCCCTCGGTCATCGTGAAGTCGGGCGCGAGTGCGTTCACCCGGATCCCGTGCGGCGCGAGCTCAAGCGCGGCCGTCTTCGTGTAGTTGCTGACGCCGGCCTTGGCTGCGGCGTACGCCGCGTAGCCGGGCGCCGCTCGCGACCCTTCGATCGACGTGACGCTGATGACGCTGCCACCAATGCCTGCCTGGACCATCGCTCTGGCAACGCGTTGCGTGCACAGCAGGACGTGGCGGAGGTTTGACTTGTACAGCGCATCCCAGCCGTTCTCGCTCGTCTCGAGGATCGGCGAGGCGAACACGCCCCCCGCGTTGTTCACGAGGATCGACGGCGTGCCGAGCTTGTCGATCGTCTCCGCCAGCGCGGCGTCGACCTGCCCCGAGTCCCGGACGTCGGTCGTGATGCCGAGCGCGCCGATCTCCGCCGCGGCCGCCTCGCAGGTTTCGGCGGTTCGCTCCCAGATCGCGACCGAGGCGCCGAACGCGACGAAGCCGGCGGCGATCCCGCGGCCGATGCCGGACCCACCGCCGGTGACGACGGCGACCCTGCCGTCGAGACGTGCGGCGTCGGGAGAGATCGGCATGGCGGGCACCGTAACTTGCCGATGATCAGTTGTCTGCACAACGAGCCGTCAAGATGTGTTTACCTACTTTCATGCCGATCATCGAGCCGATCCCGATCGAGGCGCTCCCGCCACGGTCCCGGGAGATCATCGAAGGTGGATGCGCCGACGGGCTCTACGCCACTCCCCTGCCGCTGCAGGTCTTCGCGTACAACAGCCAGCGGCTGGAGGCGACCCACGCGAAGCGTCTCAACACCGGGCAGGGCACGCTGCTGGGCGGTCGCATCCTCGAGCTGCTGCGGATCCGCAGCGCGCAGCTCGGCGAGTGCCAGCCGTGCATGCAGTCGCGCAAGCACGACTCGATCACCGACGGTGACGTCACCGCCTGTCTGATCACAGAGGACCGAAGCGACATGGATCCGCAGGAACGGAAGGCGCTGGAGTTCCTGGACCTCCTTTCCGCGGACCACCACGCACTCGATGCCGACTTCTACCGGTCGCTGAGCGAGGTGTTCACCACCGCACAGATCGTCGAGCTCGGCTTCGCGTGCGCCGAGATGATGGGCGTGCACCGGTTCGTGCACACCCTCGACATCTTCGGCACCGACCCGCCGGCGCTGCCGTTCTCATCGGACCAGATCGACACCCGTCACGAGTCGAGCGAGACCACTTCGGTATGAGCCGCGTCCTTCCATGAGCAGGGTCTTCGTCACCGGCGGGACCGGTCTCGCGGGCGCCAACATCTGTCAGCAGCTCGTCGAACGCGGTGACGCGGTCCGCGCGCTGGTGCGCAACCCGGACGAGGCGGCTTCCCTCGCCGAGATCGGGGTCGAGCTCGTCCAAGGGGACATCACCGATGCCGATGACGTGGTTCGAGCATCGAAAGGATGCGAGGCCGCGATCCACTCGGCCGCCCTGCTCGGTGGCTCCAGCCAGAACCTCGACGACTTCCGTGCGGTCAACCTCGACGGGACGACCCACGTGCTCGACGCCGGCAAGGCGCACGGCATGCGACGGGTCGTCGCGCTGAGCACCAGCACCTTCTTCGACCTGTCGGTTCCCGGCCAGCGCGAAGACGCTCCGCTTCTTGCCGACCCGCCGGACGACCCGTACACCGTCACGAAGCTGGCGGCGTATCGCGAGGTCCACCGCCGGGCCGAAAGCGGCGACGACGTGCTGACGTGCCATCCCGGCGCCATCTACGGACTCGGTCTCGTCGTGGAGCGGGCGCTGCATCGCACCAGCTTCAACCGCGTCCTGCTGTCAGCGATCCGCGGCAAGATCGCGGCCTACCTCCGCTTCCCGGTCACCTGGGTCGCCGCGAGCGACGTCGCATCGGGATCGATCGCCGCGCTTGATCATGGTGTTGCGGGCGCGCGCTACTGGCTGATCGGCCGGCCCGAGGACGAGCTGAGTACGGCGGAGGGCTGCAACGTCGCGTGCGAGCTCGCCGGCGTGGATCATCGCGTGGTCGATCTCGATCACCGCACCGCGTCGCCGAACGAGCTGGAGATGTTCGGCCCGACGCTCTACGCGATTGCCGAGGCAGCGGTGACCGAGGCCCGCGTCCCGCGCAGTGCCGACAACCCGACGCGCGCGGCGCTGGGCTACGAGCCGATCGCCATCACCGAAGGAATGCAGAGGTTCGTCGACTGGCTGCGCCGCATCGGCCGGCTGTGAGGTCACTTGGAGGGCGAGTCGCGATCGTCACCGGTGGAGCGAGAGGCATCGGTGCCGGGGTCGTCCGGCGGCTCGCTGCGGACGGTGCCTCAGTCGTCGTCGCGGACATCGATGCAGATTCCGCACAGGCGGTGGCCACAGGCGTCCGCGACTCAGGTGGCGAGGCAACAGCGGTTGCAGTGGATCTTGCCGACGAGGTGAGCATCGTCGCGCTCGTTGCGGCGACGATCGACAAGTACGGCGCGATCGACGTGGTCGACAACAACGCCGCGCTCACCGACGCCGATGTGCTCTCGATCGACGCGGACGTGACCACTATCGATGCAGAGACATGGGATCGGACGTTCGCCGTCAACCTGCGCAGCCAGTTCCTGATGGCGAAGCACGTCGTACCGCACATGGAGCGCCGAGGACGCGGATCGATCATCAACATGTCATCCGGTGCAGCACTCAAAGGCGACCTGACACGGACGGCCTACAGCGCCTCCAAGGCCGGCATCGAGTCGCTGACGAGGTCCATCGCGACGCAGCACGGTCGCGCCGGCGTGCGAGCCAACACGATCGTTCCCGGGCTGATCCTGACGAAGGCCGCGCGTGACGGCATCCCGGCTGACCTGCTCGCCCGGTATACGACGAAGACGCGCACGCCGTACGTCGGCGGGCCCGACGACGTCGCCGGCCTAGTGGCATTCCTCGCGTCCGACGACTCCCGCTACATCACCGGCCAGACGATCGTGATCGACGGCGGGATGTCCGTGCACTCCGCGTCGCTACCGGGTCTGGTCCCCGAGTAACGGCGTGGGCGCCTCGCTGTGGAAGGGGTGCAGCGCATGGTCGAGATGCTTGTGCCGGCAGTGCCAGCACAGCTCGAGCTCGTTGGCGGGGGTCAGCTTCAGGTGACCGCAGCCCGCGTGACGCGATTCCTTTCGAGAGGCCACCACGCTCAGCAGACCGAGCCACTCCATATAGACCGCGACAACGAACAACACCATCGCCATCGCGATGATCACGGCAAGTAGAGGATCCATCCGCGGTCGCCTCCTCGAGCGCTGACCCACCCCCCATGTATTGATGCCCGAACGATGCATGCATAATGCATGGATGTTCACCGTCACCGTACTCCGCGCCGCCGAGAAGTGGTAGCCAAAGCGCCGGCAGGTCGTGACGAGCTCACCGATGCCGTACTAGGGGTCAGCCGCGCACTCGTCGGGATCGCGCTGCGGACGGTGGCCGAGGAGTCATCCGACATCACCCTGGTTCAGTTCCGCGCCCTCGCGACGCTCGCCGAGCACAGCAGCCAGCCGGTCAGGGCGCTGGCGGCCCTGCTGCACGTCAACCCGTCGACGGTCACCCGCATGGCCTCCCGGCTGCGCCGCAAGGGCCTGCTGACCAGCCGATCCGACCCGGACGACCGACGGGTGACCCGGCTGGAGATCACCCCGGCGGGCGAGGCGATCGTGAATGCTGTCACGGCGCGGCGGCAGGAGATCATCGGGCGGATCGTCCAGCGAATCCCCGAGGAGCAGCGCGCGCCGGTCGTCGACTCGTTACGGGCCTTCACGGCCGCGGCGGGAGACGGTCCCGACCAGGATTGGACGCCTGGGTGGACGAGATAGACCCGTCCGCCGAACGACTTGACTCCGCCGCATCCCCCGTACGCGATCTGAGTCACCTCGGCGACTTCAGCGCCACGCCGCGGCTGTTGCTGATCGCTGCGCTCGCCCTCCCCATCGGCGCGGTCAGCGCGTGCGTGTCGTGGGCCCTGCTACGCCTGATCGGCTTCATCACCAACGTGGTCTTCTACCACCGCCTCGCCACCCCCCTCGTCGCGCCGGACAGCCATCACAACAACCCGGCGCTGGTGCTGCTCGCTCCGATCGCCGGCGGCTTGGTCATCGGACTGATGGCGCGCTACGGCTCCGAGCGGATCCGCGGCCACGGCATGCCGGAGACGATCGAGGCCATCCTGATCGGGGGCAGCAAGGTGCCGCCGCGCGTCGCCGTGCTCAAGCCGTTGTCGTCTGCCGTCGCAATCGGCACGGGCGGCCCGTTCGGCGCGGAGGGCCCGATCATCGCCACCGGCGGGGCGGTCGGGTCCCTGTTCGCACAGCTCCTTCATCTGACCGCAGACGAGCGGAAGACCCTACTCGTCGCGGGCGCCGTGGCCGGCATGGCTGCGACGTTCAACACCCCACTCGCGGCGGTGCTGCTCGCGGTCGAGCTTCTGCTCTTCGAGTGGCGGCCACGCAGCTACGTGCCGGTCGCGGCGGCGGTAGCCGTCGCGACCGCGCTGCGGCGGCCGCTGCTCGGCGGGGGGCTGCTCTTCCCGGCGACGGCGCCACTGCACATCACCGCGTCGACGTACCTGCTCTGTGTCGTCTCCGGCATCGGCTCCGCGCTGCTTGCTGTCGTGGCGACCATCCTCGTCTACGCCTCTGAGGACGGCTTCCGGCTGCTGCCGATCCACTGGATGTGGTGGCCGGCGATCGGCGGGCTGATCATCGGTATCGGTGGGCTGATCGTGCCGCAGACGCTTGGCGTCGGCTACGACGTCATCGATGCAGAGCTCACCGGCTCGATCGGTCTCGGGCTGGTCGGCGGCATCCTCATCGTCAAGACGCTGATCTGGTCGCTGTCGCTCGGCTCCGGTACGTCAGGCGGCGTGCTCGCGCCGATGTTCATGATCGGTGGCGCGCTGGGCACGCTCGAGGCGCACATCTTTCCCACTGTCGGCGCCGGCTTCTGGCCGTTGGTGGCGCTCGCGGGCGTGCTCGGCGGTGTGATGCGATCACCCTTCACCGGGATCGTGTTCGCGGTCGAGCTCACCGGGCGCTTCGACGCGATCCTGCCGCTGATGATCGGTGCCTCGGTCGCCTTCGGCGTCTCCGTACTCGTCCTCAAGCGCTCGGTCCTCACCGAGAAGATCGCGCGACGCGGCTACCACCTCTCCCGCGAGTACGACGTCGACCCGCTCGAGATGGCCTTCGTCGCCGACGTGATGCGCGACGATGTCCAGGACCTCGAGACCGCGCCAGTGGTGTACGTCGACGACACGCTGCGTCACACGGCGTATGTCATGGCGGACGCTCATCAAACGCGCTGTGCCGTGGTCGCTCGTGAGGACGGCCGGCTCGTCGTGGGCTCGATCGAGCTGGTCGATCTCCTCGTCAGCCGGCGTCGTGACCTCCACGAGATGTCCCACGCCGAGCGTGTCATCCGGCCCGTGCTTCCGTGGCGGCGCGGATCGATGCCGATCTCTGACGAGGCCCAGTCAGGCTAGGCCGCGTTCCCGAGCCGTCCGCATCGCCTCGGCGGGCGGCGTTTCCCGCGAACCTCTGCGGGCAACTGCCCGGGGAAGCAGTTCTCACGATGAGAGGCATCGATGTCCCAGCCCGCGCAGCAGCAGGAACCGCCCGGCCGTCAACGCGAGATGCAGCCCCGGCCCGACTGCGGCGAGGACAGCTACACCGGCCACGGCCGCCTCGCCGGCAAGGCGGCAATCATCACCGGCGGCGACAGCGGCATCGGGCGCGCGGTCGCGATCGCATATGCCCGCGAGGGCGCGGATGTCCTCGTCTCCTACCTGAGCGAGGACGACGACGCGAAGGACACCGCGCAGTACGTCGAGCAGGCGGGCCGCCGCGTCGTGCTGATGAAGGGTGACGTCTCGGACCCGTCGCACTGCCGCGACATCGTCGCGACTGCCGTCGCGGAGTTCGGCCGGCTCGACATCCTCGTCAACAACGCGGCGTACCAGATGACCCACGAGACGATCGAGGAGATCTCCGACGACGAGTGGGACTACACGTTCCGCACGAACATCCACGCGATGTTCTACCTGTGCAAGGCGGCGCTGCCTCACCTGCGAGAAGGCGCCACGATCATCGGCAGCTCGTCGGTGAACTCCGACATGCCGTCACCGCAGCTCGCGCCGTATGCCGCGACCAAGGCGGCCATAGCGAACTTCGCGGCCAGCCTCGCGCAGCTGCTCGGCGATCGCGGCATCCGCGTCAACAGCGTCGCGCCCGGACCGATCTGGACGCCGTTGATCCCCTCGACGATGCCCGAGGAGAAGGTCGAGCACTTCGGCGAGAACACCGCGCTCGGTCGCGTGGGGCAACCCGCAGAGCTGGCGCCCGTGTACGTCCTGCTCGCCTCGGACGAGGCCAGCTACATCTCCGGCGCGCGGATCGCGGTGACCGGCGGACGGCCGATTCTGTGACGGAGGGAGCGAAGGTGCCCGACGATCGAGCCAGCGTCGATCAGCCCAGCGTCGATCAGCCCGTCGGCGGCGGACGGCCCCGGCTCGTCGTCGTCCCCGAAGGCGGACATGCCGCCACGAGTGGCCCGGAGGCGCTCGGCTACGAGATCGAGTTCGCCCTGGAGCCCCGCCGCACGACGATCGGCAGCGGTGAGGACCAGGACATCGTGCTCGAGGGCCTGGAGCCCGCTCAGGGCGTCATCGAGTGGGTAGCCGACGGCGACGAGTTCGTCTTCGCGCCACTACAAGCCGACGGATCCGCAACCGTCGCCGGAGGTGTCACCACCACCGGCATCCACCATGGCGATCGCCTGCAGCTCGGAGGATGGACGCTCATCTTCCAGCGGGACGAGGACTTCGACCACGTCCGCAAGGATCGAGCGAGGCAGGGTGGTCAGCACGCCGGCGACACTAGGCATGCGCCTGGGGGGCACTCGACCGAGACCGACTGACCTCCTCGACCAGCCCGGGCACGCAGTCCCCGACGACATCCACGACCAGCGCGAGATGGTCCGACAGCCGCGCCGGCATCGCCCGCGCAGCGGCCACCGAGAGGTCGGAGTTGGTGAGGACGTAGTCAAGCTGGCGTGTCGGGTCGCCGACCGGAAAGGTCGGCGCGGACACCAAGGAGCGCCACCCTGACACCCGCGCTGCGGCGGCCGTCGACATGTTGAGGTCACCCATCACGACATGCGGTCCCGGCGTCGCGGAGATCACCTGCATCAGCCGGCGGAGCTGTCGACGGTTCCATGCCGGGATGAACGAGAGGTGAGTGGCGGTGACCGCCAGCGTCCCCGGTTCGCCGAGCTGAGCAGTGATGGCGACCCGTGGCTCGTCATGCGCGATGAATACACGTCCGTCGACAGTCGACCGAACCGGCACCCGGACTCCCAGCCGCGGAAGCTTGGTGACCTGCCATCCCGCGACCGGCAGCGTCGACAACAACGCGATGCCGTACTCGGCTGCCTGAGGCTGGGCCGCGCCGGTTCGTCCGGTCCACACAGCGTTGGGTGCGCCGAGCACCGTTGCGGCGAACCGCGAGTCCCTGGCGCCCATCGCAGCCGCCGCGACCGCCGTGAAGTCGACATCGCCCGATCGTTGGTGCCAACGGTCGACTTCCTGCAACGCGAGGACGTCGGGGCGGGTCGCCTCGATCAGCTCGGCCAGCCGGCCGGGTTCGACCACGCCGTCGCGGGGACTCATCCCGTGCAGGATGTTGAACGTCATCAGCCGCACCCTGGACACATTCCACGGCGCAACCTCGAACACACCGCGATCTTCGGGGTACGACGAGAGGGTGCGGCAATCTCCCGACGTCGCGACCTTGCGTGAAGCGCTGGTTCATGCGATTGCTGCGCTGAAGGCCGCGGAGCTGCCCTTCGCGGTGGCCGGCGGCTACGCGCTCTACGCCTGGGGATCGACCGAGCCTGACCACGACGCCGATGTCGTCGTCGAGCGACGGTCACTCGACGCCGCCCGCCTCGCGCTTGCCGACGCCGGCTTCGACATCGAGCAGCCGCCGGAAGACTGGCTGATCAAAGCGTGGTGGCGCGGCACCGGTTCGGACGCCTTCGTGGATGTGATCTTCGAGCTCGCCGGCGAGCCGGTTTCCGACGACCTGCTACGCCGAGCGCAGACCCGGCTTCTGCACGCCGTCCACGCACCCGTCCTGGCCCCCCACGACGTGATCGCGGCGAAGCTCAGGGTCCTCACCGAGCACTGCTGCGACTACACGCCGTTGTTGCGTGCGACGCGCGCGATACGCGAGCAGGTCGACTGGAAGCAGCTACGGCGGGAGTCCGCCGCGAACCCCTACGCGCAGGGATTTCTCGATCTGGTCGATCGACTCCGTCTCGCCGATACGCGGCCGTAGCACCGCCTCCTCAGCGGCGGCCGGCCAGATGAGCGATGTCCACCGACGCCAGGATCAGTTCGCTAGCGGCAGCGCCGGCGCGACCATCGAAAAGGCCGAGGACGCCCGCGCCGACATCCGCGCTACCGAAGGGTCGGCGTACGTCGTGTCGAGACGCTGAGCTACTCGCGGTCGAGTGTTCCCCACTCGCCGGACTGCCGGTCGATCAGCTGTTCACTAGCCTCGATCACCTCTCGCGCAACCCAGGCGAGCGGTCGCTCGCACCGCACAAGCGGCTCGTTGTCCGGACCTCGTCCCACTTCGGTCCCGAGCAGCAGCCACGGACGCGCGTCGCGACGTTCCCGCAGGTGGCGGTAGTCATATAGGCGTCGAGCCACCCAGGTCTCCAGCGACCGGCCCTGCCACCATTCTTCGACCGCCAACGCACTCGCCGACAGGCCCGGGAGCTCCACGCCGGTGAGGTCGTCGCGGCTCTGCGAGTCGCGGTCGACGTCAGGCCCCTTCGACCAACGCACGTAGACGTCGCGCTCCTGTCGCTGCACCAAGGCAACCAGCTCCTGGAGGCTGGCCAGGGTCGGGAGCTCGAAGTCGGTCTTGGACGTCACGACGCCGAGCCGCTCGGCGGACGCTGAGGCCGTGACTCGAAGCGCAGCAGTGCACCAAGACCGTCCTTGGGGGCAGCGGGCGCTTCGCCCGCGACAACCACCACGTGAGCGTCGGCGCCGAGCGCTGCGCGGAGCACCACGTCGAACGGCATGACGACGCGGTCACCGACCTTGAGATCACCGGCCTGCGTTCCGACCTCCTCGACGACTCCCATGGACTCGTGGCCGAGCACATCGCCCTTGTCCATGAATGCGCCGAGCGTCTCGTACAGGTGCAGATCCGATCCGCAGATGTTCGTGGTGGTGACTCGCACGATGGCGTCGGTCGGCTCCTGGATGACGGGATCCGGAACCTGCTCGACGCGGACGTCACGCTTGCCTTGCCAGACGACAGCCTTCATCTGTCACCCGTTGCCGCCGTCGGCCCGACCAAACCGCGTTTCTCGCAGAGGCGCGCGGGGACTTCCTCTGTCGAAGACCAACTTGGAGGCGAAGCCCGAATGTCACGCGATGCGATCGTGATCCTGAAGGACGACCACAAACGAGTCCGTGCCCTGTTCCGCGACTTCCGGCGGGCCGGCGAGAACGCCGAAGCGACGAAAGCTCGCATCGTGGACAAGATCCTCGAGGAGCTGACCGTCCACACCTACATCGAGAACGAAGGCATGTACCGCGACATCCGCATGCTCCTGCCCGAGCTGGAGGACGACATCCTCGAGTCCCTCGAGGAGCATCACGTCGCCGACGTCCTTTGCATGGAGCTGTCCTTGATCAGCCCCGAGAACGATCACTTCGATGCCAAGGTGACGGTGCTGATCGAGAACGTCGAGCACCACATCGAAGAAGAGGAAGCCGAGTGGTTCCCGAAGGTCCGCGACAAGCTCGGACGCAAGGACCTGCAGGATATCGGAGCCCGTCTCGAGGAGCTGCGCGAGAAGGCGCCTCGGCGCCCCGCGCACCCGCGCGCGCTCAAGAAGGCAGTCAAGGCGATGGTCTCCTAGCCCGGAGCTTCGCCGGAGTCAGCGATGTCAACGCCGTCGTTCGTCGCGGACTTCGACTCCGCGACCGGCCTGGTGCGCTCGCTCGGATCGGCGTTGAGGCGCGAGCCCTACCTGCGGCTCGGCCGGTCGCGGCTGATGGCGGGTGCGGTTCACGCCACTCGCACGCTCCCGGAGCGAACGCGCTCGGCGATCTTCTCGCGGGCCGGCGCGGGAGAGGCGATCGCGCCGGACGCGCTGCCCGCGGTCGAGCCGGAGGCCTTCTGCCGGTGGGTCACCGATCAGTACGACCGCGGAGGTGCGCCTGCGGTCGCGATCGGGTCCTCGAACGGCGCCGTCACGCACCTGTGCGCCGCCATGGGCATCCCATGGCTCCCGCAGACCTTCCTCGTCCCGGTCCGGCGGCGCGCCAACCCCGACGACTGCATCGGCGACGTCAGGCTCGCGGACGCGGCCTGCGAGGCGCTGCTCGCGGCACATCCGGAGCTCGCGATCCACCAGATGCACGACCCGAACCAGGACCGCTTGATGGTCCGGCACATCGCGTACTTCCGCATGAAGATGCGGGCGCTGACCCGGGCGTACCGGCAGTTCCTGCTGCGGACCCTTGCACCGGGCGGCACGATCCTGGTCGTCGACACGGACCTCCACTGGCCCGTCACCCGCCGCGGTCCGCGGCACGTGTACCAGCAGGGGGCGGTAGGCGGCCTCACCCCTGAGGAGTACGTCGTCGGCAGCCCGCGGGTCGATCGCTTCCTCTCCGAACAGCGCGCCGGGATCCACGAGTGGCACTTCCCGCCCGTCACCGAATGGGTCACGGAGGCTGAATGGGGATACGAGTCAGCACTCACGGCGGACATCCGCGCCTTCGCGACGCAGCACGGCTACCGGATCGCGCACCTCCGGCTCGACTCGCCGGACAGCATGGGACCAGTCGTCGCGGATCTCTATCGGGACTGGTACGCCACGACCGGTCCGCCGTCGGCGCGCTTGCTCGTCGAGACCTTCATCTGCACGGAGCCCGGGTGGGCGCTCGCGACTCGTACGGTCCCACTCTGGCTCACCTTCGCCACCGAGCCGGCGCTGGACGGCTTCTCGCACTACCTCAGCGAGAACCCCGCCTTCAACGAGATCGCGATCACGTTGTTCGCCCACGGAGTGCGATCGGCCGGTTATGCCGCCGCCGACCGATGGCTGGAGGCTGCACGTCAGCACGGCATGCAGGTGACACTCGCCGACGTCGACCCGCAGAAGTGGCCGAGTGACTTCGCCACGCTGGCGCGATATGCCGATGCGTTGCATGAGCTCGCACCACGGGGCGGCTATCCCGAGCCCCTGTCCGTCGCCGACGCCGCCGTCGAAGTGACCCGTCTGGGTTCGACGCGCGGCGTCGAATGGGTGACCGAATGAGCGCGACGGCGGTTGCGACACGGACGCCATCGGTCGGACGCTACCGATGGCTGATTCGCGATCTCGGACCGCAGACCGCCATGAGACCGACTGCGGTCTTCGTCGCCGGCCTGGGCTCGGGCGACTACCTGTGCCGGCACGCCGAGCTCCTCGCGGACGAGCGTCGGGTGCTTCTTCCGGACATGCCCGGCTTCGGTCGAAGCCGTACGTCGCACCGGCTACGCACCGTGGAGGAGTTCGCAGCCGCACTGCTCGAGATGCTGCGATCAGAGACTTCGGGGCCGGTCGACCTCGTCGGCAACTCCTTCGGCACCCAGATCGCCCTCGCTGCGGCCGATGCGTCGCCGGAAGCGGTGCGGAGGCTCGTCCTGATCGGCCCGACGTTCGACGCGAGCGCACGCAGCTACCCGCACATGCTCGGGCGGTGGCTGTTGACCGCACCCATCGAGCCGCCGTCGCTGGCGGTGTCGCTGCTCCGTAGCTATCTGAAGTGCGGGGTCCGCACGCCGGCGCTCGCGTTCCGCGCCGGCATGCGGGACCGCCCGGAAGAGCGGATCGAGAGGGTCAGCCACCCCATCCTGCTGATTCGTGGCGTGCGGGACCGGATCGCGCCACGGCCCTGGCTGGAGGACCTGCAGCGTCAGAGCACGAACGTCGAGATCGCCGAAGTGCCACGGACCGCGCACACCGTGGACTTCGCCGCGCCCGAGGCGGCGGCAAGGCTCGTCGCCGACTTCCTTGACCGCTGAGGGCCGTCGCGCATCAATCCGTCGCCGCGGCGGTTGCCGGGTGGTCGAGTGGCGATAGATCCCGTTGTGTGCTCCGCGCCGGTATCCGGCCTATGGGCACGTGTGCACCCGCTCATCGGAGATTCAGAGCGCCGGCGAGTGCTGATCCCGCTCGCGGCAGTGCTCGGTCTCTCCGGCGCAGACCAAGCGACGGTCGGCGCAAGCGCAACCCAGATCAGCGCAGCGCTGCACCTTCACCACGCCGGCGTAGGCGTCCTCGCCGCTGCATCCGGTGTCGTGTCCGCTGTCGCAGCAGTCCCGTTCGGCGTCCTCGTCGACCGCGTCAACCGGACCCGGATGCTTTCGGCAGGTGTCGCGGCTTGGGCCGTGGTCATGGCCGCCTCGGCGGCCGCTGGTTCGTTCATGGAGCTGGTTGTCGCCAGATGCATCCTCGGCGCGGCCGTGGCGGTCGGTGCGCCGGCGGTCGCCAGTCTGGTCGGCGACTACTTCCCGTCTTCCGAACGAGGCCGGATCTGGGGAGCAGTTATCACCGGCGAGCTGGTGGGAACGGGCGTCGGCTTCGCCGTGAGCGGTGCGCTGGCCTCCGTCAGCTGGCGCGCCTCGTTCCTGGTCCTGGCGCCACCAGCACTCGCGCTGGCGTTCTTCCTTCGCCGACTGCCCGAACCTGACCGCGGCGGCACCGTCGCCGCGGTCGTCGGCGAGGACCAGACCGACACCCTCAGCGAGGCGCAGCAGGCCGTGCAGGATGCCGGCGTGCGGCCGTACGACGAGCTGGTGATCACCGACGACCCAGCCCACTGGGGACTGCTTCGTGCCGCTCGCTACGTGCTTCGAGTTCGTACGAACGCCGTCCTGATCGTCGTTGGCGCGTGTGGCTACTTCTTCTTCGGCGGCGTACGGGCGTTCGGCGTCGAGTTCGTGAAGCATCAGTACGGGATCAGTCAGGGCTTCGCCAGCTCGCTGGCGCTGATCCTCGGCGTGTTCGCCATCGGCGGCGCGATCGCCGGCGGCTGGCTGAGCGACCACTTCGGGCGTGGGCGCGACCTTCGGGGCCGCATCTATCTCGCCGCCGCCGGGCTGACGGGAGCCGCTGTGCTCTTCGTGCCTGCCCTGACGGTGACATCCGTCGCCGGGGGCATTCCGGCCCTCGGCGCAGCTGCGCTCTGCCTTGCGTCGATCAACCCTCCGGTGGACGCCGGGCGGCTCGACATCATGCATCCCCTGCTGTGGGGCCGCGCCGAGGCGGTACGGACGCTCGTGAAGCAGCCTGCCGAGGCACTCGCACCGCTGCTGTTCGGGGTGGTCGCCGATCACGTCGGGCACGGCGGCGCGTCCGGGCTTCGCACCACGTTCCTGATCATGCTGGCGCCGCTCGGCGTGAGCATCGTGATCCTGATGCGGGCGCGCAGCACGTACCCGCGCGACGTCGCGACTGCGGTCGCATCGGTCAAGTCCAACCCGCAGCCGGCCAGCCTCACGCCAGCGCAATGAGAAGCAGCACTCCGAACGCGACGTTCGCCATGACCTGACCCACGAACAGCTTCTGGTAGACCCGCTCGAGGGCGAGCACGCACAGGACGTCGGCGGCGATCACGACGGCCCACAGCGTCCAGGTGAACCAAGCCGGGCGGACCGAGATCGCCAGCCACAGGCCGAACGCCGCCTCGAAGCCGAGCAGGACGATCCCGCAACCGAAATGCAAGGTACGCAGCCGCGGGCCGCGCTTGTAGACCCACGCGCTGACGAGGACGCTCGACAGCAGGAAGGCAAGGACGGACAGACACAACGTCTTCAAGTTCCGGTAGGACGACATCGTCGACACGGCCCCAGCGGCGCCGCCGATCAGCGCTGCGTTGCCACCGAACGACACGGTGAACGGCACGACGGTTCGCCGGTCACTGCCGTAGTTGCTGACTCCGCCCTCGATCTCCCCCAGCACGTACGACGGCACTGTCGCGACGCAGACCGCCAGGCCCGACGCAAAGACGACCTGCGCTGCGAGGGCGCACCAGAACGACGCCCTCATCGTCGACGACGGGCAGGATCGGCGGGGAGCCGCACCAGAACCGGCCATGTGCACAACGTCGCCGTACCGATGACGAACCACATCGCCGCGTACCCGTGGGTGTGCTGAAGCGGTGACCGAAGCAGGAAGATCGCGGCGCCCGCCATGACGGGACCGAGCAAGGTTCCCAGGCCGCGGCTGAGAGTGAACACCCCTGCGATGGCGCCGTGGTCGTGGTCGGGCATCACGCGCATGAGCGCGGCGAACGGCACGATCATCGTGGTCGCTGCGGCGGCGGCCACGATCGGGACGATGCCGAGAACCCACGACGCCTGGGTGATGCCCGGCACCAGCAAGCCGCCGCCGTAGACCGGTACCGCGATCTTCAGGACGCGAACGTGGCCGAACCGATCGGCCAGCTGACCGGTGATCGGAGCGCTTGCCGCCATGCCGATTGCCACGAGCGGGAAGATCACGGCGGACACGAACGATGGGCTTCGCCCGAGGCCCAGCGTGAAGAACAACACGACGAACGCGCGAAGCGCCGACAGCGTGACATTCCACAGCGTGTTCGCGATGACGATGAGCCGCACCTCGCGTTCGGCAAGAATCTCGCGAGTGCGTGGCCAGAGGTCATGCGCGCCGCGGTTACTGCCTTCGACGTGCACCGGCTTGGTATGGCGGAGGAACCGCCACACCGTCGCAGTCGTCCCGGCAATCAGCACCGCGGCGACCAGGAACGGCGACGGCTTCCACGCTTGGACCAGGAAGCCCCCTGCAATCAGAGCCCCGGCCGCGCCCGCAAGCCGCCAGATGCTCTCGGCGCTGCGCGAACGGCCGCTCGCTGCGTCGGGGACGAGGTCGGCGTACAGCGCCTCGAAGGGCGCCAGATAGGCGAAGTGACAGGCGAAGTAGATCGCGGCACCGGCGGCGACGACTGTGACCGCGTTGCCGGCGATGGCGATGAGAACCAGACCGGCGACGGCGATCGGGGTGGCGATGAGCATCGCGCGTACTCGATCCTGCGCGACCTTCGCCCTCCGGTCGGAGATGGCCCCGACTACGACCGGAACGAACAGTCCGAAGAACCCCTCTCCTCCGACGATGATCCCCACGACAACCGGGTTCGACCTGCCTCCGATCAGCACCGGTGCGTACGTCGACACCACTGTGACCGCGAACGTGATGCCGAGCGCAGGAACCCCAAGCCGAATGAGGAAGCCCCAACCTCGCTGCCGGACTGACTCGCGCCGAGCGACGACAGCGTGTGCGGTCACGCTGCACCTACGGCGTCGCGCTTGACCGTCACAGCGCGACCCGGGCGAGGCATGCGGCGCTCAGTTCCCCAGCCCCACAACACCCACACCAGCAGGAGGCCGCTGCCCGCCGCCGATCCGACAGCGTCCATCATCATGTCCCACGCTGTGTCGCTCTCGCTGATGAAGACATGCACGCCGAACTGGCTCGAGGCGATGTACTCGTAGATCTCGTACAGCGCCCCGATCGAGAGCCCGATGCAGAAGCCGATCACGACGATCCCGACGTGACGCGATCGCGGTTGACGTTCCGCGGTGTGCCTCAGCAGCCCGAGGCGGACGAACCACAGGTAGAACAACGGCGCGATGCCGAGAGACGAGAACGCATGGTCGAGCCGATCGAAGGGGTTCCCGCCGTGGAACAGGCCGACCAGGTTTCCCCACGCCTGCAACCCGATGGTCACGGTGAAGAAGAGGTCGAACGGGCGGGGTGTGTTCAACAGGCGCGGCGCCAGCGCCACGAGAAAGGTGACGACCATGCGGATGCCGTGGCAGGTGATCCCTTCGACGAAGCAGTACGCAGCGCCAGCCGCGTAAGACAGCCTGACGAGGTCCGCCCAGTCACGGATCCAGGCGGACCAGTCCCCGAGCACAGCCGTCCCGACCCAACGACCTCGGCGAGGCCCACGCACCGTTGCGCTGCGTTGCTTTGCCGGTGCGCGGGTCACACCAGAAGATCCCCGAGTGGAGTTCGAGTACACGCGGCTTGCGCGCCGCGGGTGTGAGGCCGGCCCCGGCTAGGCCACTTTGAACCGGGAGATGCTGGCGCGCAGCTCGGCGGCAAGGTTGTTGAGCTGTGCTGCCGCCGCCGCGGCCTGCTTGGACCCTTGGGCGTACTGACGGGAGACGTCGGAGACCTGGGTCATGGCTGCGACGACCTGGTCGGAGGCGGATCGTTGCTGCTGCGTCGCGATCGAGATCTCCTTGGCGGCGGTGGTCGTCTCTTCGACCATGCCGGAGATCCGTTCGAGGGCGTCGACGACGCCGCGGGCGAGCTCGGAGCCGGTGCGGACCTCCTTCGAGCCCTCTTCGCTGGCCATGATGGTCGCCGAAGTCTCGGCCTGGATCTCGGACACGATGGCCTGGATCTGGCCGGTGGACTGCTGCGCGCGTTCGGCGAGCTTGCGGACCTCGGCGGCGACCACGGCGAACCCGCGCCCGTTCTCCCCGGCGCGGGCAGCCTCGATCGCGGCGTTGAGCGCGAGCAGGTTGGTCTGGTCGGCCAGGTCGTTGATGACGTCGAGGATCCGGCCGATCTCCTGGCCCTTCTCCCCGAGCGACAGCGCCCGTCCGCCGATCTGCTCGACGCGGGAAGCGATCGCGTCCATCGCCTGCACAGATGCCGAGACGGCTTCCTGTCCCTCCTCGGCGTGACGCAACGTCTCCGCGGCGTACCTGGCCACCGACTCCGACGTCTCTGCAATCTGCGCTGCCGTCGCGGCGAGCTCCTCGATCGTCGACGTCGTCTGCGTCACCGCGCTCGACTGTTCGGTGGCCGAGGCCGCGTGTTGCTCGGCGCTGGCCAGCAGCTCGACCGCGGCCGCCACGATCTGCTCGCCACCGCCGCGAATCTGGTTGACCAGGCCGCGCAGGTTGCCGAGCGTGTCGTCGAACGAGGTAGCAAGGTGCGCGAGCAGCTCCTCTGCAACCGTCTCGGACTCGACCTGCACCGAGAGGTCGCCGCGCGCCGCCAAGGCAAGCGCAGCTGAGAGCCCTTCGACGGTCCGTTGCAGCTGGTCTCGTTCGATCTCCGACTGCTCGCGTTGCGTCTCGAGCCGCGACGCGACGGCGTACCCGAGCATCGAGACGAGTGGCAGCGACATCGAGACCACGACGATCGGACCTGCGCTCGCCCGGTCGAGGGTGTGCGCCATCGCGGTCGCGCCGATCAACAAGCCGATGTACCCGGCCGACAGCCCGAAAGCGAGGAAGCGGCTCGGTGCGATCACGGCGCCGGCCGTCGCGTTGACCAGGAACAACGCCCAGAACGGACCCGTGACCCCGCCGCTCAGCGAGACGATCGCGAACACGACGACGAAGTCGGAAGCGCCGATCAGCGCGAGCAGCGGCCACTCGAGTCCAGGGTTGCGCGCCACGAGCCGCGGAAAGATCGGGACCAGCAGCGGGGAGACCAGACCGACCGGAAGCCAGGCGTAGATCAGCGTGGCGTGGTGGTGAACCGGCCCGCTGGTGTAGTGGGCAAGGAGTGCCGTCGCAACCGCGACCGCGACGAGCTTGACGAACGACGCAATCGCCGATTCGACCCGTAGCCGGTCAACCATGCTGGTGTGCCCTCCCCGCGCCCGTCCCCGTCCGGTCGCGCGACTCGAATGTCAAAGGTGTCTCGGCAGGATCAACACAGTGCTGAACGGCTGGCCGAACGGCCGGTACAGAACTGTAGCGAATCATCGACATTGACGTCGACGTCGATTCTGACGCATCATGAGGTGTGCTGGTGACGCTCAGCTCCGATCAGGAGGCGCTGCGTTCCACCACCGCCCGGTTCCTCGACGACCGCATGCCGGTCGCGACGATCCGTGGACTGCGTGACGAGCCCGCCGGCTACGCCGACGACTACTGGGCGCAGGCAACCGCGCTGGGCTGGACCGCGCTCCTGGTCTCCGAAGACCATGGAGGCGGATCCCTCAGCGGGGCTCCCCTGACCGATCTCTCGCTGATCGCCTATGAGATCGGCCTGCGCGCGGCACCCGGCCCGTTCGTCCCGGTCAACGTCGTCGCGGAGACGCTGTCGGCGGTCGGCACCGAGTCGCAGCTCGAGGTGCTCGAGCAGCTGATGCACGGTACGGCGACGGCCGCGTGGGCGTACGGCGAGCCGGCGCCGAACGACGCGCTCGGCACGGTCGAGACCACCATCCGGGTCGACGGGGACAGCCTCGTCATCAACGGGGCGAAGCGCCCGGTCGAGAACGCCGCACATGCGAGCTGTCTGCTCGTCACCGGTCGCACCGACGGCGGGCTGTCGCAGGTCCTGGTGCCTGCCGGTGCCGACGGCATGACGATCGAGGAACTCACGTCGGCCGACCTCACTCGGCGTTTCGCAACGGTTCGGTTCGACGACGTGCGGGTGCCGCTCGACTCTGCAGTGGGTGAGCTCGGCCGAGCGGACGACCGCGTGACCCGGCAGCTGCACGTCGCACTTGCGATGCACAACGCAGAGACCGTCGGCGCGATGCATCGCGCGTTCGAGCTGACGCTGAGCTGGACGGCGGACCGCTACTCGTTCGGTCGCCCGATCGCGTCGTACCAGGAGATCAAGCACCGGATGGCCGACCAGGTCACCTGGCGTGAGGCGGCGCACGCGATCACCGATTCGGCGATCGCCGCACTCGACGCCGGAGCGCCCGACGCCCCCGACCTGATCCACGCGGCGACTGCGTTCGTCGGCGACTACGGCGGCGAGATGCTGCAGGACTGCGTGCAGATCCACGGCGGCATCGGCGTGACGTTCGAGCACGACCTGCACCTGTTCCTGCGGCGCGTGACGGTCAACCGCGCCACGTACGGCACACCGGCCGAGCACTACCGCAAGGTGGGCAGCCTCGCCGTCTCCGCAGGGACGGCCGCGTGAGCCACGAGAGTGTCGAGGACTTCCGCGCACGGGCGCGCGAGTTCATTCGCGACAACCTCAAGCCGATCAACCCCGACTCGCAGTTCGGCACGCTTCGCAACGACCGCACCGAGGAAGAAGAGCTCGCGTTCGTCGCGCGCGACCGTGAGGTGCAGCGGATGCTGTTCGACGCGGACCTCGCCGGCATCTGCTTCCCCAAGGAGTACGGCGGCCAAGGGCTGACGCCCGCGCACCAGCAGGCCTTCAACGACGAGATCGGCGGGTTCGAGTACCCGCAACGGTTCCAGGCGCCGACGATCGCGCCGTGCGCCGCGGTGCTGCTCGACTTCGGGACCGAGGAGCAGAAGCAGCGCCACATCCCGGCGATCCTCAAGGGCGAAGAGCTCTGGATGCAGCTGCTGTCCGAGCCGAGCAGCGGCTCCGATGTCGCCTCGGCGCTGACGTCGGCGATGCGCGACGGTGACGACTGGATCCTGAACGGCTCCAAGATCTGGACGACCGGTGCGTGGTGGTCGGACTGGGGGCTGTGCCTCGCGCGCACCAACTGGGACGTGCCGAAGCACCGCGGCCTCACCGTGTTCATCTTCCCGCTGACCCAGGAGGGCGTCGCGGTCCACCGGATCGAGATGCTCAACGGCTCGAAGGAGTTCTGCCAGGAGTTCCTCACCGACGTCCGCGTCCCTGACTCCGACCGGGTCGGTGAGGTCGACGGCGGTTGGACCGTCGGGACGCGCTGGATGTACCACGAGCGGATGCTGTTCAGCTCGCCACTGGTGACGACGCCGAAGGGCAACGCCCACGGCGCAGCCGGTAGCGCCGCACTGGTGGCGATCTCGCGCGAAAGCGGTCGCGACGACGACCCGGTCGCGCACGAGCTCATCGGAAGAGCCCGAACCCTCGAGCTGGCGAAGCAGAGCCTCAACCCGCGGCTCGCCGAGAGCATGTCAACCGGTCGGCTCAACGACCAGGCAGCCGCGATCGGCCGGCTGTTCAACGGCTACACCGGGTCGCGCATCTTCACCTACGAGTTCGACCTGGCGGGATCGCAGGCAGCCGCGTGGGGCGACAACGACGGCGCCGGCCGCGTCGCGGGCGAGGACTTCCTGATGCGGCAGTCGGCGTGCATCGGCGGCGGCACGCTCGAGATGGCCCGCAACGTGATCAGCGAACGGGTCCTCGGCATGCCGCGGGAGAAGTCGATCGACAAGGACGTGCCGTTCCGCGACGTACCCCGCGGAGCACCTTCTCAGCGCTAGCGCTGCTCGGCACGATCGAGCAGTCCCGCAACCAGCTCACGCGCTTCCTTGTGCCCGGTCTCGACACCGAGCGCGTCCTCCATCACGAGCACCTGCGCGAGCGCGGTCATCAGGAACGCCACGAGCTCAGGAGTGATCACGCCGGCACCGGTTTCGACCCGCCCCGAGATCTCGCGGAGTGCCGCGATCTGCAGCTCGCGGAACCGCTCGGCGTACGACGCGAGCTCGGCGCGGATCGCCTTGCGGTGGTTGGCGAGCGCGGCCAGCTCCATGGTGAACGTCGCACCCGCCGGGTCCGTCGCGAACTCCCACAACGCGCGCAGTGGCTCGGGCGACCCGAGCGCCTTCGCCTGACGTTCCAGGTTGATCTCGGCGCCGTGCCGGACGAGCGCGAGGAACAAGTCGTCCATCGTCGCGAAGTAGTAGTGCACGAGCTGGGGCTTCAGCCCGGCGCGTGCCGCGACCTTGCGCGACGTGACCGCGGCGTACCCCTCTTCGAGCAACAAAGTGCGAGCCGCATCGAGCAACGCGAGCCGCGTCGCCGAGTCCTCTGCGCCTAGCCGCCGGGTCGTCGCCATGACGCCGAAATCCTGTCAGACCGCCCGTCACCACCTGGAACCAACCGCTTTGTGCAGGCCTAGACGTGCCAGGACGCCGAATAGCCTTCACAAACCGAAGGCGGCGTTCGGAAGCATCGTTACCATTGGCGATAACGTGATTCTCATGGGTGCGGAATCGGCGGGAGTGGCATGACCGAGGCAGTGGACTTCGACGCGATCGACTTCTTCCGCGACGACGCACTCATTCCTGACCCGTATCCGTACTTCGACCATCTCCGCGCGAAGTGCCCGGTCCACGCCGAGCCGCACCACGACGTCGTCATGGTCACGGGGTACGACGAGGCGTGCGAGATCTACGGCGACGCCGACACGTTCTCGTCGTGCCTTTCGGTGAGCGGGCCGTTCCCCGGGTTCCCGGTCCCGCTGGTGGGCGACGACGTCAGCGACCTCATCGAGAAGCATCGCGACGAGCTTCCGATGAGCGACCAGCTGCCGACGATGGACCCGCCGAAGCACCGCGACCACCGCGGCCTGCTGATGCGGCTGCTCACGCCGGCCCGGCTGCGCGAGAACGAGGCGGCGATGGCCTCGCTCGCCGACCGCCAGATCGACGAGTTCATCGACTCGGGTCGCTGCGATCTGGTTGCCGACTTCGCCAACCCCTTCACCTTCTTCATCATCGCCAACCTGCTCGGCGTGCCGGATGAGGACCAGCAGGGCATTCACGACGAGTTCAAGAGCCGCAAGGGCACCGTCGGCAGCACCAGCAAGACGATGGGGCACAGCCCCTTGCAGTACCTCTACGACCTGCTCTCGGAGTACGTCGAAGACCGCCGCCGCGAACCCCGCCAGGACGTGATGACAGGAATGGCGATGGCGACGTTCGAGGACGGCAGGCTGCCCGAGGTGATCGACGTCGTACGGGTTGCCGCGAACCTATTCGCTGCCGGCCAGGAGACGACGGTACGACTGCTCGGTACGGCGTTCCAGCTGATCGCCGAGCGTCCGGACCTGCAGGACCTGCTGCGCAGCGACACTGCCGCGATCCCGAACTTCGTCGAGGAGTGCCTGCGCTACGAGAGCCCGGTCAAGGGTGACTTCCGGCTCGCGCGGGTCAACACCAAGGTCGGTGGCGTCGACATCCCCGCGGGCACGATCGTCATGGTCGTCAACGGCGGCGCGAACCACGACGCGCGCAAGTTCTCCGCTCCCAAGGAGTTCCAGCCGGACCGCTCCAATGCGCGGCAGCACCTCGCGTTCGGTCGCGGCATCCACACCTGTCCCGGCGGACCGCTCGCTCGCGCGGAGGGACGCATCAGCCTCGAACGGATCCTCGCGCGCGCGGACGACATCCGGATCTCTGAGTCGCACCACGGACCGGCGGGCGCGCGCCGCTACTCCTACGTCCCGACGTACATCCTCCGCGGTCTGCGCGAGCTGCACCTAGAGTTCACGCCGAAGGGCTAGGTCACCTGGGGGATCCGATGCACCGTCATCGTCGAATCCTTACGACGGTTGCCGGCTCGACGCTCACGACGTTGCTCGCCGCGTGTGGCGGCGGCAGCGGTCCGATCAACCGTCACGCCAGCGAGGCTCCGGTAGGTCCGCCCGCGTCGCTAACGCTGCTGGCGAGATCGTCGAGCGCTCACAGCGTGACGGGTGTGAGCGCAGCGACGATGGCGACCATTCGCTCGCTGCTGCAGCAGCGCGCCGAGGCCAACGGGATCCGCGGCATCACGATCTCGGTGACCGGCACCAAGATCGTGCTGTCGGCGCCCGCGTCGTACGCCGCGGCGCTGCGCCGACTCGGGACGGTGCCGCTCCTGCGCTTCCGGCAGCTCCTCGAGGTCGGGCCGTTTCAGCCAGCTTCTCTACAAGCACCTGAACCGACCCACGAGGCGGGCGGACCGATCGCGCAGGACGCCGAAGCGCCGACACTGACGCCGTCGCTGAAGGCCGCCTTCGATCGATGGAGCTGCGCCGAGAACCCCAACCCGAGTGGCAATGCGGACAACCCGGTCGACTATCTGATCGCGTGTGACCCCAGCTCCCCTGCGGCAGACGCCAACCTCAAGTACCTGCTGGCTCCTGCCTCGGTCGAGGGATCCCAAGTCAAGGACGCCGAAGCCGGGCTGACCGCGAATGGCAGCTCATGGGTCGTGACCGTGAGATTCACCAGCAGTGGAACCAGCTCCTGGTTCGCTCTCACCAAGCGCGCTTACGAGGCAACCAACTCGGGGTCCTCCGGTTTCGGCTCGTGCACACCACCCAAAGGCTGCAATGCCGTGAGCATCGTCCTCGGAGGCGTCGTGAGATCCGCGCCTGCCGTTGAACAACCGGGGATTCCGGGTGGTATCGCTCAGATCACCGGCGACTTCAACCAGCAGGAGGCAGACAACCTCGCCGACATCCTCAAGCTCGATGCCCTGCCAGTGTTCTTGCAGATCGTCAACTTCGAGCCTGCGTCGTGACCGAGCTCTTACGAAGCAAACACTCCGCTAGGGGTCGGGGACAGCGGCGACACGTCAACCTGATGGCCGACGTCGCCGGCCGGGCAGTAGCCGATCCACGGGTAGCTCCGGATCCGCAGCTGGAGCACGACATCGCGGGCTAAGCGGAGGGTCAACGTCCGGGCACGCCGGACCTCGCGCGCTACGCACGTCATCTTGTTGATCGCGCCGAACACCGATCGGCCCGGTGCCAGTCGAAGGGGCTGCGGCGGGGCGTCGGTGATCTCGACGTCGCCCCGGCGTACGTAGCGAAACGGCATCAACCGCCCCCGTTCGTCGCGCAGGGTGACTGCGGGATAGCCGCGACCGATGGTGCACGGCGTCGCGCCGATGTTCCGGATCGAGTATTCCGAGGTGTCGTTTTGCGAGATCTCGGAGACCTTCGCGGCGAGCCGGACCTTCAGCGCGGATTGGCTGCAAGTCGTATGCGCCTGCCACGACGTGTTCAGCGATCGCGCCACGCGGATGAGGACGGCCGGCCGGAGCGGATGTTGTCGAGCCCACCTGGGGAGGCTTTCGACCGTGAAGGTGTAGCCGTTGTCGTACCAGCCGAGCCGGTCGTCCGCGATCTCGTGAGCGCCGGTCGGCTGAACCGCGAGCACCCCTCGGTGACCGTGCACAGCAACAAATCGACGCAGGTATGCCGGGTCGCGGAGTTGCGCCTCGCCAAGGTGGTTGCCCGGCACCTGTTCGATGTCGACGGGCGCGAGCTTCGGGTCGGCGAAGGTGAACGTACGACGCCAGCCGTCGCCGTCGAGACTGTCGGCCGGTCCGCGCGCCCCAGGCGGTAGCCACCCGATCGAGGCAAGCCGTCGGCCGTCGAAGTACGGGATGGGCTTGTTTCTCGAGCCGTCGAGGAGGGGCCGGCCCGCGAGTGGGGCGCCCAGCAACAACGCCCGGGTCCCGATCGTGAGGTTGGCAGGGCAGGCCACATCCACTCCCGTGACGTCGTACCGCGTCACCCGGAGGATGACCCGACTGGCCGTTTCGCTGGCGGTGAGATGTATCGCCTTTTCGCATCCGCCGCCCGTCACCATGACGGTCACACGCCGTCCGTCCCGCGACACGAGCGCGTAGCCGATCGGTTCGGCGGTCCCGGTGGTGTGCGGCGGCGGGTGCCATGACGCCACAACGCCAGGCGACGATGACGAAGGCTCAGTCGACGGTCGCGGAGCGGACCCCCCGGCGCATGCAGCTGACGCGATCGCCACAAGGAGGATCGCCGTAGCCCACCGCATGACCCTGAGACGCCTCTTCCATTGCTTCGGTTGCCCCGGTTACGGCTTGTTACGGCTTGAGCCCGGCCGAGCGATCACCTCACAGGTGAGCGTCAGGAGGTTCGCAGGTGTCGTCGGCGGTGGGCAGCTACTCGGCTCGTGACGTGTTGCCGGCGGCGCGTTCCCGCCAAGGCGCGGCGACGCGCGCGACCAAAGTTCACCCGGCCGTGTGGTTCTTCCGGCTGCTTCTGATCACACCATTCGTATTCATGACACCGGAGATCGTCGCGGCACTGCGGAACGGACCGGACGCAATCGCCCACCTGCAGTCCTCGGGCGCCGACGTGCTCGGCAACGCGGGCTTCATCGCCTTCATGGTGACGATGGCCGTGACCCCGCTCTGGACGATGACCGGCTGGCGCTGGCACATCGTGCTGCGACGCGACTACGGCATCGCAATGTTCCTCATCGCGTTCACCGACCTCGTCCTTGCCGCGATCGTCACGAGCGGCCGGTTCCCCGGTGGCTTCGTGACGCGAGTCGCCGGACACAGCTTCCTGGCCGTCGGCACCCTCGCGACGTTGCTGTGTGTGCCGCTCGCGCTGACCGCCAACAAGCGCGCACAGCGGTCGCTCGGCAGGTACTGGAAGCCGTTGCACCGGACCGTGTACGTCGTCTGGGTTGCGATCCTGTTGCACCTAGTGCTGCTGTTCGGATTTCACGGACCTGCAATCAGGTCGCTCGTCGTGAGTGCGCCGCTTCTGCTTGTTCGGCTACCGCAGGTACGGCGTTGGTACGTCGCGACCCGCAAAGCCGGCACCCACCGCGGACGTCGAGCCGGCATGAGCGTCCTTGTCGCGAGCATGTTCGTCGTCGGGCTCGCACCGTTCGTGCACGACTTCGTGACCAGCGGATCCCAGGCGTTCGTCCAGCAGCCGGCTGACTGATGACGACGGCCTCTCACGCGCTCGCTGCGCCCGTCACCGTCCTGCCTGCGCGAAGCCATGCCGTTCGAAGGCGTGGACGGCTGCCGCGACAGGCTCGCTCGCACCGGCTGATGCTGTCGATCTCTGCGGTCTGTGCAACCGCAGTGGTCACGGCGACGACGCAACAGCTCGTCGTACACGGCTGGAAGGCGTTCGTCTTCCGCGCACCCGGCGTCGGCGGCACGCCGGCACGTGAGAGCGCGCAGCACGGCTCGGCCGCGTCCCCGCCCGGGGCGGTGCCGGCAGCGGCTGCGGCTGCGCCGACCTCGCCGGAATCGATGCAGAGCGGCCCCGTGGGGCATCGTCCTCGCCGGATGTCGGCGCCGCCGGCGATCGATGCGCGCGGACCGTCCTTCCCGGTGCCACATCCAGCGGCGCAACCCGCAGCAACACCTCACGACGCGCAGCCGCCACACCGCGCGCCCGCCCACGACCGCCGCCCGCCCATCCACGGAACGACGCCTGACGACCAGCCGGCAGGTGCCGCCCCGCAGGTCGCCGATCCACCGGCGCAACGGCCGACTGGCGAGCCGCCGCCGCCGTGGCCCGGCCCACCGCCGCCTCGACAAGCGCCACCACTCCGCGGTCCGGCCGGCGGACCGCCGCGCCGATGACCACCTCAACGTGTGCGGCAAGCACCGTTACCCAGTAGGGTCCGCGCATGCCACGGATCGGTCTGACTCTTGCCGCGCTTGTTTCCGCCTCGGCGATTGCCGCCTGCGGGTCCAGTAGCTCCGGCGGAACCACGACGACCACCAACACTCAGCCCGCTTCCACCTCCTCGTCCTCCTCGTCGGGTTCGTTCGACAAGACGGCGGCCCAGGCGCAGGCCCAGTCAGCACTGCTGACCCTCAAGGATCTGCCGGCCGGCTGGACCGAGAACCCGTCGCAGGACTCGCAGGCTGACGACGCCGCCGTCAACGCGCAGCTCGCCAGCTGCCTCGGCGTCTCGGCGAGCATCTTCGCCAAGTCAGGCCCCGACAAGGTCGAGGTCAACTCCTCCGACTTCGAGTCGCCCAACAACGGCTCGTCGGGCAGCGTCTCCGAGAACATCGACATCGAGTCCGCCGACCGTATCGACCAGGACTTCGCGGTCGTCAACTCCAGCAAGCTGCCGGGCTGCCTGCAGAGCGTCTACAGCAGCTTCCTCAAGAAGAAGTTCGCGCAGGATCCGCAGACCAAGCAGGCGAAGATCGGCACCGTCACCGCGACCCGCACCAACATCCCGTCGTACGGCGACGAGTCGGCCGGACTCGAGATCAAGGTTCCGTTCACGATCTCGACGACCAAGGCCGAGGTCGACCTCGACATGATCTTCATCCGGGTGGGCAACACCGCCGCTCAGCTGCTCTTCGAGAACACGTTCAAGCCGTTCGACACCGCGACGGCGGCGAGCATCACCACCAAGGCTGCAGACAAGCTGAGCGCTGCGGCAGGCTAGTTCGCTCGGCCACTACGCCGAACCACGGCAGGCGCGGGTGCGTCACATCTTCGTGATCGCCCGCCTCGCTGCATGTCTGGCCCTCGCGATCGCTCTCGCCGGTTGCAGCGGCTCCTCAACCGGCCTGCACGGCGAACACACCAGCCCAGACGCCTCGGCGCCGCCCGCTATGCAGGCCGCGGCCAACCGCGCCGCCGCCAACGTCGAAGCGCGTCGACTGATGTCACTGGTCCGGGTGCCGGCAGGAGCTCGCCGCATTCACAAGGCGCCACCGAATCTCGGCGAAGCGGTGGGAACGCCCGCGGTCAGCTCGCTCGCGCACGACCATGCGTACTGGTCGATTCCGATGTCATACGACGAGGCGGTCAGATGGTTCATGAACCATCGGCCGAAGGGACACCTGACCTCCGACGGCTCCGGCGCGGGCAGCGGTCCCGGATTCCGGACCAGCGGCATCGAATACCGCGGCCGCAGGAACCCGGCGTTCCAGTCGTCGGAGCTGTCGATCAATGTCGGCACCGAGAGCGCCGGCCGGTCGTACATGAGGGCAGATGCGGAGGTCGTCTGGCTGGATCCGCGACCGATCCGGGACACGGAACCTGGGCCGCGCATTCACTTCACCGTCGCCAACGGTTGCCCGGACTCCGACAAGGGGCTGCCCGACGTCTCGAACCGCCGGCCAGGCTTGGGCGCTGCACTGCTTCCGGACCAGAACCCGGAGCGAGCGTTGCTCTGCCGGTACGCAGGCGGGAACGGGCCCGCCTTCCATCTGATCAGTCACCGGCTTCTCGATGCGCGCGCCGCGACCCAGGCCATGCTGCGAGTGCGCGCGCTTCCGCTGAGTCATGTCGACGGCGGCGTCCAGGGCTGCCCTGCCGACGATGGGTCAGCCGGCTACATCGCCTTCGAGTACACCCGCGGCTTCAACGTCGATCTCAAGGTCGGCATCTTCGGATGCACGAGCGTGACGAACGGCGTGATCCTCGCTGAAGCCGGCAACGTGCCGCGGCTGTTCTCGAAGCTCGGGCCCAAGACCCCGTTCTAGTCGGCGATTCCCAGCGCGTTGACGATGAGCTTCGTCACCTGCTCGACGGCGGTGTCCATCGAGCAGTCGATCGCGTTCTGCACCAGCCACAGCTCGGCGAACCGACCTGTCAGCGCACCGATGCCGGCAGCCGCGACCGCGGGGTTCAGCGCCTTGTCGGCGAGGCCGCGTCGCTGCAGCTCACGGATCGAGTCGGCGACCTGCTCGCTGTACTGACGGTGGCGGCCGAGCATCATCTCGCCGACCGGCTCGTCGTACCGGGAGACTTGCTCGATGATCCCCATGATCCGGGCTTGCTCGCGGTAGGCCTCGAAGTGCAGCCGAACGCCTTCGCGTAGCCGCTGGTGCGGCGTCAGACCGGTCGCGGGCGCGAGCACGACGTCGCCGAGGGGCGCGCCGAGCTCCTCGTCGACGGTCGCCGCGACCTCCCGGAAGATCTGCTCCTTCGACTCGAAGTAGTGGTAGAAGGAGCCGTGTGACAGCCCGGCGCGATCGGCGCTGTCAGAGATGCGGGCGTTGAGGAAGCCGTTCTCCTCGAAGATCTCCTTGGCCGCCTCGAGCAGGCGGGCACGCGTGCGCGCACCCTTGCTCGACCGCGGCCCCTCCTGGACCGCCGCCGAAGCAGCCGCTGCCGCCTGGCCTGCCGTCACGCCGTCTCCCCTGTCGCCGCTTCTGATGAGGGTCAGACCGTGACGCCGACGCCCATCAGCTTCGCGAGGTTGCCGCCCATGATCTTGCGGACGAGGTCCTCGGGCAGATGGGACAGGTCCTCGACGTACTTCGCAGGCTCCGCGAGTCCCTCAGGATGTGGGTAGTCCGAACCGAAGAGGATGTGCTCTTCGCCGAGCAGCTCTGCGAGCTCGCCGAAGTCCTCCTCCCAGAACGGGCTGATGTAGATGTTGCGACGAATGACGTCGACCGGGTTCTCCATGAACTCCTGCGGCATCTTCTTGTAGGCGTCCTTCATGGCCTTGAGCAGCGGCGCCACCCAGCTCGCGCCGTTCTCGATGACCGCGACCTTCAGCTGCGGGAACCGCGACAGCGCGCCGTGGCAGACCAGCGCGGACACCGCATCCTCGATCGGGCGCCACGCCTGCAGCATCCGGAATACCTGCGGCTGGAACGGCAGCATCTCACCACCGCCCATCCAGTCGTTGGCGTAACGCTCGTAGCCACTGTCGGAGGAGTGCATCGCGACGAGGATGTCGTTGTCGACGACCTTCTGCCAGAACGGGTCGAACTCGGGGAAGCCGAACGACCGCGAGCCCTTCCACCCTGGGACCGGGGCGGGCCGGACGAGGATGACCTTCGCGCCCCGCTCGAGCACCCAGTCGAGCTCCTCGAGGGCCTTGTCGACGATCGGCAGCGTGATGACCGGCGTCGTGAAGATGCGGTCCTCGTAGTTGAACTGCCAGGTCTCGTACAGCCACTCGTTGAGAGCGTGGATCACGACGTGGATCAGGTCCGGGTCGTCACGCATCCGCTCTTCGACGAGGCTCGCGAGCGTCGGGAACATCAGCGTCTTGTCGATGCCCAGCTCGTTCATCTTCTCGATGCGGGCGGCCGGCTCCCGGAACGCCGGCAGGGCCTTGATCGGCTCGCCGAAGATCTCGCGGCGGCTCTTCCCCTCAGGATTTCCCTTGCGGTAGTACTCCTCCTGCGCACCCGGGCGCGCGACGACGTCGAAGGTCGGGTTCGGGATGTAGTTGGAGATCTGGCCGCGGACCACGATCTTCGTCCGGCCATGCACGTCGACGTAGTCGATGACCCCTTTGTACGCGTCCGGGAGGAACTTCGTCAGCGCCTCTTTGGTCTCGTACAGGTGGTTGTCGGCGTCGAAGATCGCGACATCGCGGAGGTCCGTCATACAGTCAACGGTACGCCGTTTTTGACACTGACGTCAATATTGACTCCAGGCGCGCGAAAGCAATGTGGCATTGCATCGCGAATCTGAGCCAAATCAGCCCGATTCCCGGACCCAATGCCACATTGCTTCCTTACCTGAGGTCGAGGAGGACCTTGCCGACTGCCTTGCCGTCGGCGACGTGACGCACGGCGGCCCGCACCTCGTCGAACCCGAACCGGGCACCGATGTACGGCGCCACCCTGCCTTCCGCGAGCAGCGCCATCAGCTCGGTGTCGTTGCGGATCATCTCCGCCGCGTTGGCCATCGCCCACCCGCGGAACTCGAACCCGACGATCGCGATGTCCTTCAGCAGCACGAGGTTGAGCGGGATCTTCGGAATCACCCCGGACGCATAACCAACGGTCACGAACCGCCCGCCGCGGTGCAGCGCGCGCAAGGCGGGCTCGCTGAGGTCTCCGCCGACCGGGTCGATGACCACATCCGCACCTGCCGGCAGCAGATCCTTCAACGCCCCACGAAGATCGGCGCCGCGGTGGTTGATCAACCGCGTCGCGCCGCAGGATTCGGCGGCCTCGAGCTTCTCCTCCGACGACGCCACAGCGGTCACCGCCGCACCCATCACCGAACCGAGCTGCACCGCCGCGAGGCCCACTCCTCCGCCTGCGCCAAGCACGATGAGCTCCTCACCCTCACGCAGCTTCGCGACGGACCGAAGTGAGTGGTACGCCGTGCGATGACCCACGCCGAAGCCTGCAGCGACGTCCGTCGGGACACCCTCCGGCACCTTTGTCAGCGCGCTTGCTGCGACGACGACCTCGTCGGCGAATGCACCGACGAGGCACGAGCCGAAGACCGCGTCCCCGACCGCAACTGACCCGACGTCGTCACCGACCGCGGAGACGACACCGGCGTACTCGCTGCCGAGCACGAACGGCGGCGGCACCTTGATCTGGTACTCCCCGGCCGCGACCAACACGTCGGGAAAGTTCACCGCCGCAACGTCGACGGCGACCCGCGCCTCGCCCGAGCCGGGCTCGGGGGTCGGGATCTCGTCGATGGAGATGACGTCCGGGCCGCCGTACGACGAGCAGACCGCCGCTCGCATCAGCCGCTGTAGTCCGTCGTCGCCGCCAGCTCCGCAGCATCGCGCATCAGACCGAGCACGACGTCGCCGAACGCGAGCAGCTTCGGGTCGTCGCCGGCACGCTGGAACCCTTGCTCGAGCACGATGGCAAGCTTCCATCGCGCCAGCACGCAGTAGTAGTCGATGTCGTCGACCTGCCGGCCGGAGACGTCGGCGTAGTGGGCGAGCACCTCGTCGCGCGACGGCATGCCCTGCATGTCGACGTACCCGGACGTCGCGGCGTCCGGTGAGCCGGTGTCAGCCGGCCAGCCCTGCACCGTCCAGGCGAGGTCCAGCTTCGGGTCGCCGACAGTGCCCATCTCCCAGTCGACGATCGCGGCCAGCCGCGCGGGCGCGCCGTGGTCGTACATGACGTTGGCGAACTGGTAGTCGCCGTGCATCAGGCCTGGGACGTAGTCCAGCGGCCCATGCGCGCGCAGCCACGCCGAGGCTTCATCGAACCCGGGAAGCTCACGGCCCTTGATCCGCTCGAGGAATCGGGTCCAGCGCTCGACCTGCCGTTCGTGGAAGCCGTCGGGTCGGCCGAGATCCTGCAATCCCTTGGCCTGCCAGTCCACCTTCGACAACAGGGCGATGCCTTCGACGAGCTGGAACGCCAGACCACGCCGAGCCGCGAGATCCGTGTCGAACGGGGCCGGCCACCTTCTGTCGTCCAACCCCATCGGTGACCAGCCGTCGACGAAGCCCATCAGGTAGAAGGTGCGGCCGAGCACGTCGGGGTCGGAGCAGACCGCGATGGCTTCGGTGTGCGGCACATCCGTCCCGGTGAGAGCGTCGATGATGCGCCACTCGCGGAGGATGCCGTCGTCGCGGCCGGCCGGCGCTTCCGGCGGCGGAATGCGCAGCGCCGCGTGAAGCTCCCCGCGGCGGATCTCGTAGATCGCGTTCTGCGATCCGCCCGAGACGTAGCGATGGTCGATCGGCTCACCCTTGCCAGGGACATCGATGCCGTCGAGCCACCCAGCGAGGCGATCGGCGTCGAGCTCCGGCTCGTCGCCGCCTTCGAACATCCCCGCCATCAGACGCCGACTGCCACTAGAGGTTGCCGACCTCGTGCTCGAGGAACTCGGCGTACTTCTCGCGCGCCGCCGCCTTGAGCGTGGGCCCGTAGCGCGTCGGCCAGAGGTCTTCGGACGGCTTGTAGTCGCGCAGCACCTGCTTGGCGACCGTGACCTTGTGCACCTCGGTCGGTCCGTCTGCCAGACCCATCACCGCGGCGCCGACCATCATTCGAGTGAAGGGCATCTCGTTCGTCACGCCGAGCGCGCCGTGCACCTGCAGCGCACGCTGCGCGATGTCGTGCAGCACCCCGGGCATCAGCACCTTGATGGCGGCGATGTCCTTGCGCACCTTCAGGTAGTTGTTGTGCTTGTCGATCGACCACGCGGTGTAGAGCACGAACAGCCGGAACTGCTTGAGCTGCGCGTAGGAGTCCGCGATGTAGCCCTGCACGAACTGCTTGTCCGCGAGCAGCGAGCCCTGAGTACGACGCGAGAGCGCGCGTTCGCACATCATGTCGAGCGCCCGCTGGGACATCCCGATCGTGCGCATCGCGTGATGGATGCGACCGCCGCCGAGCCGGGTCTGCGCGATCGCAAACGCCTGGCCCTCGTCGCCCAGCAACGCATCAGCCGGCACCCGCACGTTGTCGTAGTGGATCAGCGCGTGTGAGCCGTCGTGCTCGGCGCCCATCCCGAAGTTGCGCTCGATCGTGATCCCGGGGGTGTCGGCCGGCACGAGGAACATCGACATGCCGCGGTAGATCTCGACGTCGGGGTTCGTGACCACCATCACGATGAAGAACGACGCGGTCTTCGCGTTCGACGAGAAGAACTTCCAGCCGTTGATGACCCACTCGTCACCGTCCTTCACCGCGGCGCACGTGAAGGTGCCGGGGTCGGAGCCTCCCTGCGGCTCGGTCATCGAGTAGCAGGAGAACAGCTCGCCGTTCAGCAGCGGCTGCAGGTATCGCTCCTTCTGCTCTTCGGTGCCGAAGTGGGCGATGATCTCGGCGTTGCCGGTGTCCGGCGCCTGACAGCCGAAGACGATCGGCGCCCACGAGGAGCGGCCGAGGATCTCGTTGAGCAGCGAGAGCTTCAGCTGCCCGTAGCCGGCACCGCCCAGCTCCGGCCCGAGGTGGGTCGCCCACAGCCCCTGTGCGCGGACCTCGTCCTTGAGCGGCTCGACGGCTTTGCGGCGCTCGCCCTCGAGCTTGGTGAACTCCAGCCCCGGCCAGACCAGGTCGAGCGGCTCGACCTTCTCGGTGACGAAGGCGTCGGCCCAGTCCAGCTTGGCTTGGAACTCAGGGTCGGTCTCGAAATCCCACATGGTTAGGGAGTATTGCGCGGACCTACTCCTGCAGGCTGAGCGCCTGCCTCGGGCAGCTGTCGACCGCCGTACGGACCGTCGCGAGGTCTGCCTCGGAGACCTCGGCCTCGTGCACGATGAGATCGTCGTTGTCGTCGAGCTCGAAGCGATCCGGATCGACCGCCGTGCACACTCCGTGCGACTCGCAACGCGTCGCGTCGTGCACCACTCTCATCGTGGCGATCCTCCCTTGTCGCGGCTCGAGCGCGGATGGACTCGGCGCACCCCAGCATACGCTGTGCGAACGCTCAGCATTGCGCTGCGTACCTCTACTATCCGGGACGTGGGCTCACCGGGGGTCGATCCGATGCTGGCCGGCAAGCGCGCCTTGGTCACCGGCGCCGGCCAGAGCATCGGCGCGTCCATCGCCCGGCACCTCGCACTGGCGGGGTGCGAGCTGCTCGTCAACGACTTCGTCGCCGAGCGGGCGGAGTCCGTCGCAGCCGAGATCGTCGCCGCGGGCGGCCTCGCGACGCCACTGCCGTTCGACGTGACCGACCACGCGGCCGTGTCGGCCGCGATCAGCAAGTCCGACGGAATCGACATCCTCGTCAACAACGCCGGCAACGGCGGCGTGGACAGCTTCGGCACGATCGCACCGTTCGTCGGTACGACGCCGCCGGACTGGGAGCCGCTGATCGCGGTCAACCTCTACGGCGTCATGAACTGCACCCACTCCGTCTTGCCGCACATGACGGCATCCGGTTGGGGCCGCATCATCACGATCTCCTCCGACGCCGCGCGGATCGGCGGCGCGAGGTACGCGGCGTACAGCGCCGCCAAGGCCGGCGCGGCCGGATTCTGCCGGGCCGTCGCCCGTGAGGTCGCTCGGTTCAACATCACCGTGAACCTGGTGTCGCTCGGCACGATGCGCACGCCGATGACCGAGGCGCTCTGGTCCGATCCGGATGCGGAGGACATGCGCCGGTCGATCATGTCGAGCTACCTGGTACGTCGTCCGGGCGAGCCGGACGACGCGGCGTGGGCAGTCCTGTCACTCGCCAGCCCACGCGCAGCCTGGGTCACCGGTCAGACGATCGCCGTCAACGGCGGATCGTCGATGACGCTCTGAGCCGCCGAGCCCAACCATACGGGCGTCTCGCGACCCCCTGAGACGCCATCTACGTAGGGCTCGGCGAGTCTCCCGGACCGGAGATCGGGCCGAACGACTCCTCGTACTTGGTCATGTTGGCGTTGATCGCCTGCAGCAGCTGGAAGATCTGCGCCGGCGGGAACTTCACGCGTGCGACGACGCGCGCCGGCGTGACCGCTCCGCCGTCCGCATCAGGAACTGTCGGCTGGAGGACGGCGAAGTCGAGCGTGAAGTCGAATGGCGTGTGCCAGACCAGCGCCATGTTGGCGTAGACGCCGCCCTGGATGTCTTCGGGTACCTCGACCTGGATCTGCTGCGGAATGTCACTCACCCGCCGCACGCTACTCGCGCACGCCAAGCGCGCTGGACCCGAGCAAGCTCCAGTAGGCGTTGAGCGCGGCCGGCCAAGCAATGTGACATCGCTTGGCCAATCCGGCCATGAAGCGCTCGAGTTTGGCCAAGCAATGCGGCATCGCTTGGCCCGCGAGCTATCGAGCGCTCCGCCAAGTTACTAACGTCTGCGGCATGGCAGAGGTGGCGCTGGACATCGACGAGTGGGGCGTCGCGCTCGTCACGTTGAACCGACCGGAGGAGAACAACTCGTGGACTCCTGATCTGGAGCGCGAGTACTACATCGTCCTCGATCGGCTCGACCGCGACCCCGCGGTCAAGGTTGCCGTCCTCACCGGCGCCGGCCGGATGTTCTGCCCCGGGGCCGGCGGCGGCCGGCTCGAGGAGATCGCGGAGACCGGCATCGACTACGCCGGCCGCCCGCCGTTCACCGGCACGCTCGAGTTCCGCAAGCCGCTCATCGCGGCCATCAACGGCGGATGCGCGGGCGTGGGGCTCGTGCAGGCGATGATGTGCGATGTCCGCTTCATGGCGTCGTCGGCAAAGCTGACGACGGCGTTCGCTCGGCGCGGTCTGCCGGCCGAGCACGCGTTGTCCTGGCTGCTCCCCCGCATCGTCGGGGTCGAGCACGCGCTCGACCTGCTGCTGTCGGCGCGAACCGTCACCGCCGACGAGGCGCTGCAGATCGGACTCGTGTCGCGCGTCGTACCGCTCGACAATCTGTTGCCATCGGCCCTTGCTTACGCGCGCGACCTCGCCGCCAACTGCGGGCCGGCGGCGATGGCGACGATCAAGCGCCAGGTCTGGCATGACGTCGAGTCACCGCTCGCAGACGCCTACGAGCGCGCGATCCGCCTCACGGAAGACGCATCCAGGAGTGCGGAGTTCAAAGAAGGCGTCGCCGCCTTCAGCGACAAGCGCCCACCGAGCTTCCCCGGCCTGGGCACGGCCGCCGCCCCACCCGCCAACCACTAGCCGAGAGGGGCGTCGAGCCGTCAGACCCCGAGTGAGCGGCCGACTATCTCTTTCATGATCTCGGTGGTGCCGCCGAAGATCGTCTGCACGCGAGCGTCGAGGTAGAACTTCGCGATCGGGTACTCGAGCATGTAGCCGTAGCCGCCGTGCAGCTGCAGGCAGGTGTCGACGACGCGCTTCTGCAACTCGGTGGTCCACCACTTCGCCATCGCGGCATCGACCGCAGTCAGCCGGCCCTCGTTGAGCTCGGCGATCGCCTTGTCGATGTAGTGCGCCGCGACCTCGACCTCGGTGGCCATCTCGGCCAGCCGGAACCGCGTGTTCTGGAAGGCGCCGATCGGCTTGCCGAACGCGGTACGCGTCTTGCAGTACTCGATCGTGATCTCGAGCGCCTTCTCCGCCGCGGCGAGACCGGCGATCGCGATCGCGATGCGCTCCTGCGGCAGGTTCTCCGACAGGTGCACGAAGCCGCCGTGCAGGTTGCCGATGATGTTCGCCTCTGGCACCCGGACGTCTTCGAAGATCAGCTCGGCGGTGTCCTGCGCTTTCCAGCCGACCTTGTCGAGGTTGCGGCCACGATCGAATCCCGGCATGCCGCGCTCGATCCCGACAAGCGTCAGGCCGTGCGCGCCCTTGATCTCGTCGGTCTTGACCGCGGTGACGACGAGATCGGCGTTGATGCCGTTGGTGATGAAGGTCTTGCGGCCGTTGACGATCCAGTCGTTCCCGTCGCGGCGTGCATTGGTCTGCATCCCGCGCAGGTCCGAGCCGCAACCAGGCTCGGACATCGCGATCGCAGAGATGATCTCGCCGTTGCAGAAGCCGGGAAGCCACCTCTGCTTCTGCTCGTCGTTGGCAAGACGCGTGACGTACGGCGCGACGACATCGTTGTGGGTACCGATCGCGAGACCCTGCGCACCGGCCTTGGTCAGCTCGGTGCGGATGACCGCGTTGTAGCGGAAGTCCTTGATGCCGCCGCCGCCGTACTGCTCGTCGATGTCCGTGCCGAGCAGACCCTGCTTGCCGGCCTCGGTCCACGCCTCGCGCGGGACAATCCCGGCCTTCTCCCACTCGTCGTAGTGCGGCTCGACGTGACGCGCGATGAACTCGAGAACAGTCGAGCGGAACGCCTCGTGATCGGCGGTGTAGAGATCGCGCTGCATGCGAGGGCTAGGCAGCGAGCTCGATCAGCGTGGCGTTGGCCGTGCCACCGCCCTCGCACATCGTCTGCAGCCCGTAACGCAGACCGTGGTCACGCATGTGGTGGATCATCCGCGTCATCAGGATCGCGCCCGACGCGCCGAGCGGATGACCGAGTGCGATTGCGCCACCGAGCGGGTTGAGCTTGTCGAAGTCGCCACCGATCTCGGCGTGCCATGCGAGCGGCACCGGGGCGAACGCCTCGTTGACCTCGAAGACCCCGATGTCGTTGATGGCGATGCCGGAGCGCTTCAGCAGCTTCTCCGTCGCGGGGATCGGGCCGGTCAGCATCATCTTCGCGTCGGCGCCGCTGACCGTGCCGGTGTGGAACCGCGCGATCGGCTTCAGACCCAGCTCGGCCGCCCGCTCCGGCGTCGCGACGATCAACGCGGCAGCGCCATCAGAGATCTGCGAGGCGTTGCCGGCGTGAATCACGCCCTCTTCTTTGAAGACCGGCTTGAGCTTCGCGAGCGTCTCGACCGACGTGCCCGGGCGCACTCCCTCGTCAACGTCGAACGTCGCGTCGCCGACCTGGATCGGGACGATCTGCTCGGTGAACGCACCGGAAGAGATCGCCTGACCGGCGAGCTCGTGTGACCGCGCCGAGTACTCGTCGAGCTGCTGGCGGGACAGGCCCCACTGCTCGGCGATCAGCTCCGCTGAGATCCCTTGGTTGAACTCGAAGTTGTCGTAGCGCGCCAGCACTCGCGGGCCGTAGGGGAAGCCCGTGGCCCGCGCCGAGCCGAGCGGCACGCGGCTCATCGTCTCGACGCCGCCGGCGACCATCAGGTCGCGCTGCCCGGACATCACGGCCTGCGCGGCGTACTCGACTGCCTGCTGGCTCGAGCCGCAGGCGCGGTTGATCGTGACTCCGGGGATGTGGTCCGGCCAGCCGGCGGCCAGTACGGCGAAGCGGCCGACGTTGCTCGACTGGTCGCCGACCTGCGACACGCAGCCCCACACGACGTCGTCGACGGCGTCGGGCTCGATGCCGACGTTGTTGATGACCGCGTTGAGGATGTCGGCCGACAGGTCGACCGGGTGTACGTCGGCGAGGCTGCCGTTGCGCTTGCCGATGGCGCTACGGACGGCGGCGCAGATCACGGCTTCGGGCATTACTTCCCCATCCCGTTGATCAACAGGTCCCACAGCTCTTCGCCGGGGTCGACCTCGGACGGATGCGCGGAGACGCCGCTGATCGTCGCGGCGAACGCGTTGAACATGATGGCTTGCAGGATCGTCCCGGCGAGCCGGTCGTGGTCGAGGCCGGATCGGATCGCGCTCTCGTCCGCCGCGGCGGCAAGCAGTCCTTCGAGCATCGTCGCCAGAGGCACGAAGGCGCGCGAGGCCTCGACCGGGTGCTCGGTGAGCAGCTGGTGAGAGAAGCTCGCGAACGCCGGCGCGAAGCCACGCTTCGTCGTACGGCCCTTGATCGCCGGCTGACACTGGTGGAAGTACTCGACGATGAACCGGTGCAGCCGGTCGAGCGCCGTCGCCTCGTTGGCGATCTCCTCTGTCAGCTGCGCTGCGACGGTGCGCACCGAGTCCTCGAACAGCGCCAGCAGCAGCTCGTACTTGCCGTCGAAGTACTGGTAGAAGCTGCGCAGTGACTGGCCGGAGCGCTCGATCACCTCTTGGACCGTGAACTCCTGCCCGGAGCCGGAGTTCATGAGCTCCATCGCGGCGTCGAGGAACGCCTGCACCCGAGTCTCGGCTCGCTCGCGCGCCGGGTCCAGCACCCGCGCCACCGCGGCCTCGCGCCTCGACACCGCAGAGCGCTTCTTCGGCTGCTCGGGGCTCGGGCTCACGGCGAGAACACTACTCTCAACGTTGAGAACGTCGCTATAACCCGAACTCCTCGCGAACCGCGTCGGTGTGCTCCCCCAGCGCCGGTACGGCGCCGACCTGCCACTGCCAGCCTGGCGAGTCCGCGGGCGGCCGCAGGCTCTTGAACGTCCTCCCCGGTGCAGCCGTTTCCACCCAGCGGTTGCGTGCCGCCAGGTGCGGGTGGTCGAGCACCTCGAGCGGAGTGTTGTAGCGGGCCCATCCGATCCCTGCTGCCTCTGCAGCCGCGGCCGCCTCGTCGAACGGCATCGAGGCAGCCCACTGCGACATGACCTCATCAAGGGCGTCGCGCCGCAGGATGCGGTCGGCGTTCGTTGCGTAGCGCGCATCGTCAGCGAGGTCCGGCCGGCCGAGGACCTGAGTCGCGAGCCGCTTCCACTCGCCGTCGTTCGTCGTGCCGATGACGATCGTCTGCGCATCCTTCGTGACGAAGGCGCCGTACGGCGACACCACCGGGCTCGACATCCCGCGCGGCTGGGGATCCGCTCCGGTCGCGCGCGCCTGGTGATACGCCCAGCTCATCCAGTCGGTGATCACGTCGAACATCGCGATCGTGATGACCGCGCCCTCGCCGGTGCGCTCGCGCGCGTAAAGGGCGGCCAGGATCGCGTTGGCGGCCGTCATCGCGGTGCCGATGTCGGCGACCGCGACCCCGGGCTTCGCAGGCTGTCCCGGCAGTCCGGTGATCGCACACGAGCCGCTCTCGGACTGCACGAGCAGGTCATAGGCACGCGAGGTGTCGCGGGTGCCGCCGGTGCCGTAGCCGCTGATGTCGACCGCGACGAGATGCGGGTAGCGCGCAACCGCCGACGCCGCGTCGAGACCGAGCTTCGCCGCGGACCCGGGCGCGAGGTTCTGGATGAGGACGTCGGCCTGCGCGACCAGGCGCTCCGCGACCGCGCGGTCGCCCGCCTCCTTCAGGTCGAGGACGGCCGACTCCTTGCCGCGACTGGTCCAGGCGAAGTACGCCGAGACCTCACCGACCGCGTCGTCGTACCACCGCGACGCGTCGCCCGTTCCCGACTCGATCTTGATCACTCTCGCGCCGAGGTCGCGCAGCTGCCGGGTCGCGTGCGGGACCGACACGGCCTGCTCGAGTGCGACGACGAGCAGTCCCTCCAGCGGCAGTCCCATCAGCTCTCGACCGCCGGCAGCCGGCCGTCGCGGAGCGCCTGCCGCAGCTGGAACTTCTGTACCTTGCCGGACGGCGTACGCGGGAAGTCCACGACCTCGTGCAACGACTCCGGCCACTTCTGCTTGGCGAGACCTGCCGCCGCGAGGTGGTCACGGATCTGCGGCAGCGTCGGCGGCTCCGCACCTGGACGCACCCGGATCACGGCCGCGGCATGCTCGCCCAGTCGCTCGTCAGGAGCGGCGACGACACTGACCTCGGCGATCGCGTCCATGCCGAGCATCAGCTCTTCGACCTCCTGCGCGCTGATGTTCTCGCCACCGCGAATGATGATGTCGGAGACGCGATCAGTGATCGACAGGTAGCCGTCGGCATCGAGCACGCCGACGTCACCGGTCCGGTACCAGCCATCGGCGTCGAAGGCCGCGGCGGTGAGCTCCGGGTCGGTGTAGCCGAGGCAGAGGTCGGGGCCGCGGCTGAAGATCTCGCCGTCATCAGCAAGCCGGATCTCGACGCCTTCGATCACATGCCCGTCCGTCGTACACCGCTTGTCCTGCGGCTCGTCGATGTAGGACACGGTGATCGACGGGTGCTCGGTGCTGCCGTACGAGCGGTAGCACTTGATGCCCAGCCGCTCCGCCCGGTCGGTCACCGCAGCGGGGACGGTCGAGCCGCCGAGGCCGGAGAACGGCATGTGCGGCAGATGCGCCTCGGTGAAGTCCGGGTGGTCGAGGACGCTCGTCAGGAAGTAGGTCGCGCCGCCCGCGACCGCGAGGTTGTCCTCGAGCATCAGCTTCAGGATCCGGCCCGGATCCCAGACGTCGATGAGGTTGACCGGCGTCGTACGCATCAGCGGGACGAGGAACGCGTTGACCATCCCGATGAAGTGACCGACCGGGGCGCCGGTGATCGGCGGCGGCGGCAAGTCGGGGAACATGCGATGCAGTTGGCGGGTCTCGCAGCCGATCGTGCGCTGGCTGTGAATCACGCCCTTGGGGTCGCGCGTCGTGCCGGAGGTGAAGGCGATGACCGCGACCGAGTCTGGGTCGACCTTCGCCTGCCGCTCGATCGGTGTCTCGTCGAGCAGGTCGACGAAGCGCGTCGCGCCGGGCGGAAGCGCACCGCCTTCGGAGTCGACGAGCAGCCAGTGCGGTGAGCCGTGCTTCGGCAACAGGTCGCTATACGTCGCGGCGAAGTCGGATTGCCCGAACCGATCGGCAGTGATCATCGCGGCCGGCTGCGTCACGCGCAGGATGTAGTCGACCTCCTTCGGTCCGTAGAAGTGGACGATCGGCACGACGGCGGCGCCGAGGTAGGCGGCCGCCCAGAACGCGATTCCGGCCTCGACCCAGTTGGGGATCTGGAACCCGACGACGTCGCCGGGGCCGACACCCCGCGCGCGGAGCGATGCGGCGAGGGAACGGGCGGCGCGGTCGACGTCGCCGAAAGTGCCCGACCACGGGTGCACCTGGGAGTGGACGCGAAAGGCGGCGTCAGCCTTGCTCCCGAGCCCCGCGGCGACCAGGTCGCCGAGGCTCTCGTCGGTCCAGAACCCGCGCTCGACGTACTCCTTGACCAGCACGTCCGGGACCGTCCTGATACCCCAGCTCCGGTCAGCCACCTGGTCCCCTCAGCCCTCGTTGCCGGTTGGTGAGAATCGGATTATCGTTTTCGATTATGGCAGTTCCATCGGCCCCCGCAGGGACTGGCTCCATCGGACTGGCGGCGCAGCCGCACGACCGTGGTTACCACGCGCTGACGATCTCGAAGGTCGTGCGAGAGACCGACGACGCAGTCTCTCTCGTTCTCGACATTCCTGCCGAGCTCCGGTCGACGTACTCCTACGCCGCGGGACAGTTCCTCACCTTCCGGGTCAGCATCGACGGGCAGACCGTGTACCGGTCCTACTCGATGTCGTCGGCGCCGGAGAGTGACAGCGCGCTGGCCGTGACGGTGAAGCGCGTCCCGGGTGGTGCGGTCTCGAACTGGATCAACGACCTGTCCCCGGGTGACGTGCTCGACGCGAGCCCGCCGGCAGGAAAGTTCCGGCTCGGCCCGAAGGAGCGGGGCATCGTCGCGTTCGCGGCGGGTAGCGGGATCACCCCGATCTACTCGCTGATCAAGAGCGCGATGCTCACGACAAGCCGCCCGGTCCGCCTGCTCTACGCCAACCGCAGTCCCGGCTCGGTCATCTTCGCCGAAGGACTGGCCGACCTGCTCGCGCATCGTGGCGATCGCCTCGACGTGCGGCACCGGTACGACGAGGTCGACGGCTTCGTCGATGCCGCAGCGGTCGCGGAGTACGTCAAGGCGGCGCGGGACTGCGACGTGTACATCTGCGGTCCGGGCCCCTTCATGGACGTCGTCGAGTCCGCGCTTCTCGCCGTTGGTGTCGCCGCGGACCAGATCCACATCGAGCGCTTCAACGTCGCCGAGACCGCGGCTCCCGACGCTCCGGTGGATCCGTCGGCGGATGCGGCCGTGAGCGAGATCAATGTGACGATCGAGATCGACGGCAGGAAGGAGACGACCAAGTACCGCCGCGGCGCCACGATCCTGCAGACCGCGCGGCAGGCGGGCCTGAAGCCGCCGTCGTCGTGCGAGGCCGGCAACTGCGCGACCTGCATGGCCAAGTGCGTCGAGGGTGAGGTCACGATGCGGGTGAACGACGCGCTGTTCGAGGACGAGGTCGCCGACGGCTGGATCCTCACGTGCCAGTCCGAGCCGACAACACCTACGGTGCACGTGATCTACGGATACGAGGGGTAGACGAGTTGGCCGCGCCGATCGAAGACGTCATCGAGATCGAGCAGCTCCTTGCTCGCTATGCCGTCGGAATGACCCGCGACGACGTCGAGTCCGTGATCGACGTGTTCACGCCCGACGGCACCTACAGCGCGTTCGGCGAGGTCTACTCGCTCGCGGACTTCCCGGAGCTGGTTGCGGCCGCGCCGAAGGGGTTGTTCATGACCGGCACGCCGCAGCTCGACCTCGACGGCGACAGCGGAACCGGGATGCAGACGCTGTGCTTCGTCGACCAGACCAACCACGACATGCGAATCGGCTGGTACACCGACACCTACCGTCGTACCGAGCTCGGCTGGCGGCTGGCGACGCGGTCGATGACGTTCCTTCGGCGCAGCGGAGCAGCCGACTCCGGCAAGCCTCATGACCCGCGCCGTCCCGCGCCGAGTCGTTAGTGGACCTTGCAGCGCTGTGGAACTGACACAGTTTCGGCCGGCGCTCGACGCCTGGCTTGATGAGCATGCCGCCGGGCTCACCCCGTCGGGCCACGGCCTCGACGCGGCGATGACGCACCTGTCGAAGGTGAAGCGGCTCGCCTACGACGCCGGCTGGATGCGGTACGGCTGGCCGGAGCGCGTCGGAGGTCTCGGCGGATCGCCGCTGCTGCGTGGCTATCTCGGCGAGGCGCTGACCGCGCGCGGCTTCATCGAGGCGGGCATCTACTCGATGGTCGAGGTCCTCGCGCCGACGATGATCGACTTCGCGCCTGCGGAGCTTGCCGCGGAGATGGTGCCGCGGCTGTTATGCGGCGACGAGACCTGGTGCCAGGGGTTCTCCGAGCCGGGCACCGGGAGCAACCTCGCCGCGCTGACCTGCCGAGCTGTTGCGACAGACACAGGTTGGCGGGTCAACGGGCAGAAGGTGTGGACCAGCCTCGCGCAGTACGCGCAACGCTGCGTCCTGCTGACCCGGACCGGCTCGCCGGAGTCCGTCCACTCCGCGGACAGACACCGCGGGATCACGGCGCTGTTCGTCGACATGGACTCTCCCGGCATCACGGTGCGGCCGATCGAGACGATGCATGGCGCGCCGGAGTTCTGCGAGGTGTTCTTCGACGACGTCGACGTACCAGGGTCACGGACGCTCGGCGCCGAAGGGCAGGGCTGGGCGGTCGCGATGGACCTGCTCCCCTACGAACGCAGTACGGCGCTGTGGCACCGCGGCGCGTTCCTTCATCGGCGACTCGGCGACCTCGTCCGCGAGGCGCCCGAAGGTGCGCTGGCCGCGCGCGACGTCGGCAACGTGCTCGAACAGGTCTATGCATTCCGCGCGATGTCGCGCCGGACCCTCTACCGGCTCGCCGCGGGTGAGCAGCTCGGTGCCGAGACATCGCTGGACAAGGTGATGCTGCAGGTCTCGGAGCAGTCGCTGTTCGACCTCGTCGCCGAGGGTCTCCCGTCGAACGTGGTGTTCGGCGACGCGGACGGCGACGCGGAGTGGCGTAGCGAGTTCCTCTACTCGCGCGCCGCGACGATCTACGGCGGGAGCGCGGAGATCCAGCGCAACATCATCGCCAAGCGACTGCTCGACCTCGGAGCCGAGTCGTGATGGACGCCGCTGACCTCGCCGCGTTCACTGCATCGGTGCGCCAGGCAGCCGAGCGCCACGCAGCCGACTTCGACACGGGGCTTGAGGCAGTCGGCTGGCGCGAGGCGCTGGCGGAGGACATGGCGGCGGCGCGAGCGGTGTTCGCGATACAGGGCAAGCTGAACCTGGCGTCGTCGGCACTGGATGATGTGCTGCTCCAAGCGCTCGGGCAACGACCGGACCCCGAAACGGCCGTGCTGATGGCGCCGTACCCGATCGGCACCCGGCGGCTGGCGACGGCGTCTCGCATCATCAGCGTCGACGTCGACGGGGTGGTTCCGATCCCGCGTGACGCTCCGACGTTGCGACAGGCAAGCGGCATCGATCCTGCGGGCGGCTGGGTCGAGCTCAGCGGCAGCTTCGAGCTTCATGTCATGGGCGGCTGTGTCCCACCTCCACCGCGCGATGCGGCGCTGGCTGCCGGCCGGCTCGCGATCGCGACCGAGCTGGCCGCCGCATCGCGCGCGATGCTCGACCTCGCTCGCGACCACGCCGTCAACCGGATCCAGTTCGGCAAGCCGATCGCGTCGTTCCAGGCAGTTCGCCATCGGCTCGCCGATGCCCTGATCGCGGTCGCCGCCGCGGAGGCCGTGGTCGACGCGGGGTGGGAGGAGACCACGCTCTATACGGCGACGATGGCGAAGGCGATCGCCGGCCGGAGCTCGCGCACCGTGGCGCGCCACGCCCAACAGGTGCTCGCCGGGATGGGCTTCACCGCAGAGCATCCGTACCACCGCTATCTGCGGCGCGTGCTCGTCCTCGACCAGCTGCTGGGGTCCACGGCGGAGATCAGTGAAGAGATGGGAGCGGCAGCGATCCGCAATCGCGAGATCCCCGCGATGCTCCGTCTCTGACTCGACGACCTTGCCGCAGGAGCACACTGGCGTCATGACGGTTTCGCTGGACAGCTTCCGTGAGATGGCGTCGTCGGAGAACGGCCTTGTGGTCGTGAGCATGCTGCGAGGTGATGGCAGCATCGTCGCCTCGGTGGTGAACGCCGGCGTCATGCCGAGCCCCGCCAAGAACGGCGACAGCGATGTCGTGGCGTTCGTCGCTCGCGGGATCCGCAAGCTCGAGCACCTCCGCGCGAATCCGAACCTGACTGTCGTTGCCCGCAACGGCTGGCAGTGGGCCGCCGTTGAAGGAACCGCAACGGTCATCGGCCCGGACGACCCTCACGTGGGCGTGGACGACGAGGTCCTGCGACGGCTGCTTCGCGAGGTCTTCACAGCGGCCGGCGGAACGCACGACAATTGGGATGAGTACGACCGAACCATGCGCGACGAACGCAGCGCAGCCGTCTTCGTCACGCCGACCCGGTCATACCCGGCATCCTGAACCGAACCCGGTACGGTCGCCGTAGTCCTTGGTAAGGAGGACACATGCCGTTTGCGATCCAGCCGAACGCCTTCGACACCGAGGCAGATGCCGTCCGTGAGATCGAGGCGCGTGGCTGGTATCCGCTGACCTTCCCGGCTCGCGCGGAAGTCTCGGAGTGGCACTGGCACGACTTCGAAGCGCTCATCTTCATGCTCGAAGGCACATTGCGCATCGAGTTCGAGGACGGCCGCGAGGTGCTCGAATGCAGCCCGGGCTCGCGGATCGACACAGCCGCTCACGACGTACATCGCGAAGTCACCGACGGGTACCGCGCAGTGTTCGGACTGAGCGTCGACCCCGCCAAGCTGACGAGCCCGATCAACAAGCCGGCGGCCCAACTCGGGTAGCCGCGCACAGGTTTGATCAGTACCGAGATGCGGAATTCTTTCGGTCACAAGACAGTTCGGGGGCCGAAGGGAGCACACGATGGGCCTCGTTCTGGCAGTTCTTCTTCTCGCGATTCTGTTCGGTGCCGGCGGTTTCGCACTTCATGCGTTGTGGATCGTCGCAATCGTCGTCCTTGCGATATGGGCGCTCGGCTTCGTCGCCCGAGGTGGCAGCGGCGCACGCTGGTATCGCTGGTGAGACGGGTTTGTGCAGGGGATCCGGCGTCCTGACGCCGGGTTTCCTGCACAAACCGTTACGGCTTGGCCATTCGCTCGATGTTCGCGCGCAGCTCTTCGGAGTCGAAGGAGCGGTACTCCGCCGTCAGCGCGTAGTCGATCGTCGCCGTGACCGCGCGCTGCAGGTGCAGGTTCATCACGCGACGGGTGTCCTCGACTGCCTGCTTCGGCAGCTTCGCGATCTTCTTCGCGCAGGCCATCGCTTCTTCGAGCACCTTGTCGTCGGGTACGACGTGGTTGACCAGACCGATCGCGGCGGCGCGCTCCGCGGGGATGCGGTCGCCGGTCAGCGCGTACTCCTTGGCGAGCATCAGGCTGGTCAGCAGCGGCCAGGTGATCGGTCCACCGTCGGCCGCGACCAGACCGATCAGCACGTGCGGGTCCGCCAAGTGCGCGCTCTCCGCCATGAACGCGACGTCGGACAACGCCACAAGACTGCAGCCGAGACCCACCGCGGGCCCGTTGACCGCGGCGATGATCGGGACGCGGCAAGCAACCATCCCGGTCACGATCTGCTTGCCGTGAGTCAGGCTCAGCTTGCGGAGCGCCGGATCGTCGGACAGCTGGCTGATGTAGCTGAAGTCGCCACCCGCAGAGAACGCACGGCCTGCGCCGGTGATGACGGCGACCCGCGCGTCGTCGTCAGCGTCGAGCTGCGGCCACAGTGAGGCCAGCCCGCTGTGCAGGACGTGGTTGGTGGCGTTGAGGTGGTCTGGCCGGTTCAGGGTGATGAGCCGGATCGGGCCGTCGGCTTCGACGAGCACCTCGTCGGGCAGGTCGTAGGTCATGACGCGGGAAGCCCGAGGATCCGAGTGGCGACCAGGTTGCGCTGGATCTGCGACGTACCGCCCATGACGCTCTGCGCCCGGCTGTAGAGGTAGAGCTTCAGCCAGGTGTCATCCGCGGCGGATGCTCCACCGACGGAGAGCGCGGCATGGCCGACGCTCTGCTCGACCTGCGTCATGAGCAACTTGTCCACCGATCCTTCCGGGCCGTGCGTGATGCCGTCGAGCCGATCCGACAACCGTCGCGACACATGGTGCCGGAGCATCTCCGACTCCACCATCGCCCACGCCAGGTCGCGCCGCTGCTCCGGACCGTAGTCCTCCGGCGACTCGCGCACCCGCTGGGCCAGCTCCTTGACGACCTTGCGGTAGCGCGCGACGTAGCCGAGCTCCCCCGGCTCGCGCTCGTGGCTGACCACCGTCATCGCGAGCCGCCAGCCCTCGCCCGGCTCGCCGATCATGTCGGCGGCCGGCGTACGGGCGCCGTCGAAGAGCACCTCGCCGAACTCGCGGGTGATGCCGTTGATCATCTTCAGCGGCTTCTGTACGACGCCGGGCTGGTGCATCGACACGCGAAAGGCGGAGATACCGCGATGTTTGGGTACGGCGGGGTCGGTGCGAGCGAGGACGAGGCACCAGTCGGCGGCGTCGGAGTAGCTGGTCCACACCTTGTGCCCGGTGATGACGTAGTCGTCGCCGTCACGGACCGCGGTCGTGCGAAGTGACGCAAGGTCGGACCCGGCCTCGGGCTCGCTGAATCCCTGGCACCAGCGGTCGCGCCCGTTGACGATCCCGGGCAGCAGGCGCGAGCGAATGTCCTCGCTGCCGTGATGCAGGATGCCTTGGACGAGGTAGCCGAGGCTCGGCCGCGGCGGCGCGCCAGCCGTTGCGAGCTCGTCGTCGACGATCACCTCGTAGACCGTCGGCAGGCCGTGGCCACCGATCTCCCGCGGCCACGACAGACCGAAGAAGCCAGCGTCGTACAAGGACTGGTGCCACGCCGCCTGGCCGGCCCAGTACTCGTCCGAGGTCGAGGACGCCGGCAGTCCCGGGTTGTTGTCCTCGAGCCAGTCGCGGAGCCGCGCGCGGAACTCCGCCTCGGCCGGCGAGTCACCGAAGTTCATCGGGTGGCTCCCGCGAGGGTGTGAGCGACAACGCGATCGAGGTTCGCCCCGATGCCGCCGAACAGGTCGATCGAGACGAGAGCACGGCGCAGGTAGACGTGGGCGAGGCACTCCCAGGTGTTGCCGATGCCACCGTGCACCTGGATCGACGTCTCACACACCGTCCGTGCAGCGCGCGCGCAGTAGGCCTTCGCGCCGGCAGCGGCTGCGAGAGCTTCCTCGGCCGGCAGCGCGTCGACGGCCCACGCCGCGTGCAATGCCGCGCTTCGCGATCCCTCCATCGCCACGAACGCGTCGGCGAGCAGGTGCTGCACCGCTTGGTAGGACCCGATCGCCGCGCCGTACTGCTTGCGAGCCTTCGCGTAGTCCGTGGCGAGAGTGATCGTGCCGCGCATGACGCCGACGAGGTCGGCGCAGGTCAGCGCAAGCCCGAGCGCGGTCCATCTCGCCAGCGACTCCGCACTCGGTACGCCGGCGACCGCGGCGGACGGCTCGTGAGCGACCAGCACCTGGGGTCGGGTGAGATCCACGGTCGCGCTCGCGTCGCCGAGCGCGACCGTGACCGTGACCAGTCCATCGGCCCCGAGCAGAAGCGCCTCGGGAGCCCCCGCGGCGTCGACTGCGACAGCGGGATGACCGGCGAGGGCAAGCGCCGAGAGATCGGTCGACACCGCGACTGTCTCGGCACCGTCTGCAGCAGGCGAACCGGCCAGCCGACGCAGGTCGGCGGCAAGGACCGGCCCGATGAAGGGAGTGTCGGCAAGACCCCGACCAAGCTCCTCCGCGACGATCGCCACCTCGACGGCGGACGCATACGGTGCACCGGCGTCATCGGCCTCCCGCAGCGTGCGCCAACCGGTCGCGATGACTGCCGCGTCGAGCTTCGCGATTCGCTCGGTGTCGACAAGGTCGCTGACCGACTGCGGGCGCAACGAGCCGACGAGGTCGACAGCGGTGTCGCGCAGTGCGCGCTGCTCGGCCGAGAGGCGGACGTCCATCAGCCCGAAGCATCCGGGTGGTGCTCGACCCAGTGCTCCTGCAGGACGCGCCGCAGCACCTTGCCGGATGGCAGCCGTGGGATGTCGTCGACGACGACAACGTCACGCAGGTGCTTGTACGTCGCGAGCGACTCGGCGACGAGGGCGCGCAGCTCGTCGGCTGACGTCGGGTGGTCCGGGTCGATCAGCACCGCGGCAACGGGCAGCTCACCAGAGGCCCGGTCGGGAACACCGAAGACCGCGCAGTCACGGACCGACGGGTGTCCGTGCAGCACACCCTCGATCTCCGCCGGTGCGACCTGAAAGCCCTTGACCTTGATCATCTCCTTGGCGCGGTCGGTGAGGTGGACCCAGCCTTCTGGCTCGATCCATCCCACGTCACCGGTCCGGTACCAGCCGTCATGGAACGCGGCCGCAGTGTCTCCCTCCGGCAGATATCCCTTCATCGCCGACGGGCTGAGGACCTGGATCTCGCCGACGTTTCTGGGGCCGGGCGAAAGAACCTGGCGGGTGTCGAGATCGACGACTCGTACCTGCACGCCTCGCGCCGGAAGCCCCGCTGAATCCAGCCGCCATTCGTCGGGGCGGTTGATCGGGTTGCAGGTGATGACGGGAAGCTCGCTCGCGCCGTACGCCGGCATCCACCGCACGCCGGTCCGCGCCGTCACCCGTTCCGCGACGCTCGGCGTGACCGGCGTCGCGCCCCACATGATGTAGCGGAGCGAGGAGAGGTCGTAGTCCTCGATCGACGGGTGGTCGGCCATCGCGAGCGCGATCGGCGCGACGGCCATCTCGAGCGTCATGCGCTCATCCTGGATCCGGCGCAGCAGCTCGTCGAGGTCGAAGCGTCGATGCAGCCGCACGGTGGCGCCGGCTGCAGCGGCGGTGAGGAAGTTCAGCAAGCCGAGGATGTGCGACGGTGGCGTCGCGATCTGGAACCGATCGTCGCGAGTGAGCCCGAGCGAGGCGACCCAATGGTCGATGCCGTGTCCCATCGACAGATGCGTGTGACGCACTGCCTTCGGCAGGCCGGTCGTCCCGGAGCTGAAGACGAGCACGGCCTCGTCCTCGGCGACCGGCGGCTGCAGACCGAGCGGTGAGGAGTCGCGACGCAGGATCGCGTCGAGCGCAGGCTTGTCGTCGAGGTTGGTGACGTACTGCGAGCCCAGCCGCGCCGCGAGCAGCTCGTACGACGCCTCGTCCGCGACGGCGTACCTCGCACCGGTGATCGCGAGCGCGTGGTCGACCTCGAGGTGCTTCCACGCCGGGCTGACGAGGACCGTCGCGGCACGCAGCTTGCTGATCGCGTTGACCGCGACGACGAACTCGGGCCGGTTGCCACTCATCACCGCGACGCGGTCACCGCGGTTCACCGATCCGCGCAGGTGACGTGCGAACGCGTTGCTTGCCTCGTCGAGGCGCTCCCAGGTCCAGTCGGTGTCCTCGAACCGGATCGCGACCCGTCTGCCGTACAGCTCCGCGGCTCTCTCCAGCCCGCGATGCATGGGGACGACAGGCACGGAAACATTGTTCTCATTTTCGGAATCGCCGTCAACGCTCGGCGAAAGCGGCGTAAACATTGCGTGTATCGTTTCCCGCCGTGGTGGTGAAATGAGCAGTCCTGACGTCGTCGTGGCAACGGATCCCGACGTACGTCGCGAGGTCATCGACAGCGTCCGCAAGTTCGTGGCGAAAGACGTCATCCCCAACGCCACCGCGCTCGAGCACGCCGACGAGTTCCCGGCCGACCTGGTCGCGACGATGCGCGGCCTCGGCCTGTTCGGCGTGACGATCCCGGAGGAGTACGGCGGTCTCGGCCTCGACCTGCTCACCTACGTCGGCATCATCGAGGAGCTCGCGTACGGGTGGATGACGCTGACCGGCATCGTCAACACCCACACGATGGCGGCGACGCTCGTGATGAAGCACGGCAACGACGAGCAGAAGCAGCGCATCCTCCCGACGATGGCGACCGGCGAGCGCCGCGGCGCGCTCTCGCTGTCGGAGCCCGATGCCGGTAGCGACACGCGCAACATCTCCTGCCGCGCCGTGCTCGACGGCGACTCCTACGTGCTGAACGGCACCAAGGCGTGGGTGACCAACGGCGAGCGCGCCGGTGTCATCGCACTGGCGGCCAAGACCGAAGAGGGAATCTCGGCGTTCATCGTCGAGAAGGCGCCGGGCGCGTCGTACGAGGGCATCAGCGTCAGCCGGCACGTCGGCAAGCTCGGCTACCGCGGCATCGAGACGGTGGAGATGTCGTACGCCGACCACCGGGTGCCCGCGGCGAACCTGATCGGCGTGCCGGGGCGGGGCTTGCCGCAGATCCTCAGCGTGCTCGAGCTCGGACGCATCAACATCGCGTCGCGCGCGGTCGGCGTCGCGCGGGCAGCGTTCGACGCCGCGGTGTCGTATGCACAGCTGCGCACGACGTTCGGCAAGCCGATCGCGGAGCACCAGGCGATCCAGCTGCGAATCGCCGACATGGCGACGAAGCTCGAGGCAGCGCGCCTGCTGACCCGCAACGCCGCGGAGCGCAAAGCCGCCGGACTGCGCTGCGACGTCGAGGCGGGGATGGCGAAGCTGTTCGCATCGGAGACGGCGTTCGAGCTTGCGACCGACGCGATGCGGATCCACGGCGGGATGGGTTACACGACGGACCTGCCGGTCGAGCGCTACCTGCGCGACGCACCGCTGATGATGATCGGCGAGGGGACCAACGAGATCCAACGCCTCGTCATCGCGCGCGGCATCCTGGCGCGAGCCCGTGGAGAGATCGACTAGCTCCTAGGCGACCGAAGCAATGTGGCATTGCATCCGGGTTTTGCCCTGAATTCCGCTCAAATCCGGATGCAATGCCACATTGCTTTCAGCGCGCCTACTGCGTTTCCGTTGGTAAGGCGGCTGATGGCTCCGGCGGGGGGTAGCTTGCCAGCGCAGCGAGCTCGGCATCCCGTCGCCGCTTCTCCGCCCACGCCGCAGCAGCCGCATCCGCGACGAACGCCTGCTCGCGCGCATTGTTGGCGCGCCGGCGCTTGAGGTACCGCTCGGCCGCGACGGCCAGCCAGCATGCTGCGAGAAGCGCCCCGATCAGCCACATGGGCTGACCTCCCTCTCCGCAACGACGCCGAGCCAGCCGACACCGAGGCCTTCGTTCACGCATGCATGGTGACACCATCTGCGGCGCCCGACGACAAGCGCAGGGCTGCGGGTTCATGAGATAACCGAACCGTGAAGCAAGGGGTGGGCATCGCCATCGGGCTCGTCGTCGCGATCGCTGCGGTCGGCTGTTCGACCGGAAGCGGTGGATCGGCTAGGCCCCAGCCAACAGTGACGGTCTCGGCGTCCGACAGCTTCGCCCCGCTCGCCAGTGAGACGCCGACTCCTAGTCCGAGGTCAGGCGCGTCCAACCTGTTCCTGACTCAGCCGCTCCGGCAGGCGCTGATCCATGCGAAGGCGCAGGAAGTGCACGTCTCCGACTCGGCGTTCGTGAGCCTCTACAAGGGCTCCGCTTTCTACGCCATCGATCACGACACCGGCACGTACTGGGCCGGCGCCAGCGTCGTTCCCAGCCGTCACTCGATCCGCGCCCAGGTCTCGAGCCAGGACGAAGGCGGCTACAACATCTTCGAGCTCAAGCCCGGCGGGACGTGGCAGATCTTCGACACCGGGCTCGACGGGCCGCAGGCACGCGAAGGCGGCCAGTGCCCGGTCAAGATCCCGTCCGACGTACTCGCCGTCTGGCACTGGGCACCCAAAACCTGCGACCCGCCGACGGGCAACTAGTCCGTGTTCCGTCGCCGCCGGACCGAGGCCAACGGCGAGCAGTCACCCCGCGAGCTGTACGACGGGCTCCGCGGTCAGGCTCTGGAGATCGACCCGCGGCGCGACGGCTTCGAACCAACTGCGGAGCTGTCCCGGGTCTGGGGCGCGCTGCTCGAGACCGGCTATGGCACCGAGGTCGCAACACTGTTGAGCCTGTCCGACGGGACGACGAGCCTCTATACGACGACCGGATTCGTGATCATCGGCGGCGGCGGACATTCACAGGTCGTCGACGCGACGCGGCAATTTCTCGTCGCGATCGAAGCCGCCCTCGACGAGCTAGAGCCCGAGACCACCACAACGCTGCCCACTGACGGACAGGCGGTCATTCGTGCGCTGACGTTCGACGGGCGCCGAACGGTGGAAGCGCCAGAGGACGACTTCGGCTACGACCGCCACCCGCTGTCGCCGGTCTTCCATGCCGGACAGGCCGTGATCACCGAGCTCCGCATCCTCACCGAGAGGCGAGAGAAGAACTGAGCCGTCATGCCGTGGCGGTGCCTTGCGGCCCATACTCAGGGTCGACGGCATAGCCCTCGGCGTCGCTGATCGGGGGAATGACCTGGTTGAGATTGGCCCACACCTCGTAGGTCTCCCCCGCGACGACCGACGGCACCTGCAGCACGGCTGTCGACACTGCACCCGCTGAGCCATTGCAAGCGATCGCGACATCCGCGGTCCGGCAGCTGATGCCGGCAATCGACAGGGGGCTCTCGTACTGCGGGCCGGCCGGCGTCGAGCGGTACACGGTCAGCGCCGCCGGCGCGATGTTGAACACCCCGGGACTGAAGCTCACCGAGATCGTGTGTGTCGTGGCATCTGCCGACACCGAGCTGACTCCGGGGGCATCGGTGTCGACCTCATTGGATGTCACGTTCAAGGTGTCGGGCAGGCCGGCGTTGCGTAGTGCTGCGTCGTCGTAGTCGCGATGCCTGCCCGCCTGGTCCTGGATGTAGACGCCGGCCTTCCACACTCCGTTGGTGACACAGCCCGGGATGGTCAGCGAGCCACTCCAGGACGTGCCGTCCGGTACGAGTCGTACGAATGGCTCGTTGCTCGTACCGACGTCGTTGGTCAGCGCGTGCGCACGAGGCGGGAGTGACGGCGCCGGGCCCGCCCGGATCGGCACCGGCTTTGTGGTGCCGTAGGCGAAGCGCACGTAGATCGCGGCAGGGCCGGACTGCGACTGCGTGTCTGCCGTGACGTTGACGAGCCGCGATTGCGTCGTGGTGTCGACCGACGTCGGCATGAAGGTGAAGTTCGTGAGTGTCGGAGTAGAGGTCTCACGACCGCTGACGATCTTCAGCGTTGGGTTCAGGCCGTGTGCAATGAGCTTGGACGGATAGCTGAAGCGATCCCGCGGTCGCACGTTCGGGTGGTAGCGAGCGATCACCATCACCTGCCGTCGGCCCGTTCCGACCCAACGCGGGACCGGGAACGACCCAGACCAGACCTTGCCGCGGCGCGTGAGATGAATGCGGCCGACGAAGTGCCCGGTGTGAAGGTCGACGGCACCCACCTGGAACTGCACGACGCGAGGCGTCGGTCCACTGATCCGGGTACGGACGTGGATCGCGCCGGCGCGCTTGGTCGTGTTGATCGCCCGCGGGGTCATCGTCAGCGCGACCGGGTGACCGGAGTGAAGCCACGCCTTGCCGGGAGTGCCCGACACCGTGACCGTCGAGGCCCAGTCGGGATGCAGCCGCGGGTCATACGGCTGGTCCGGCGCCGCTCCGACGTTGCGGATGTAGAAGATCTCGTTGCCGGCCGCGTCGCGGATCTGGAACAGCCGCAAGTGCCAGGTACCTGACATGTCGTGGCGGCTGAACCTGAACAAACCCCTCCAAGTGCCGTCGGCCGACGTACCCGAGGTCAGCGCAAGGTGAATGTCCTTTTCCTCGCGGGCCCGATACAGCGCGACGCGGATGGAATGGACACCACTAACGATGCCCGCCGACTTGTCCTCCGCCTGCACGGTGACGGTGACGGTCTGCGGCCCATGTCGGAGGTCGACCGACCTACGGCTCAACGCAACACCGGTGATCGCGGGCGGGACAGTGTCGGTCGGTGGCGCGCAGTAACCCGTCGATGCGTCAGCCGACGCGAGCGGGCCAGAGCCGATCGACATCGAGGCGGCGACGAGCACGAGCACGCAGGCGTGGGTGCGCATGCTGTTGAGTGTGAGCCTTGAAGACGATCGAGGCGAGGGACGAGCTCAGGCGCGGATGCAGGCGATCGTTGCGCCGCGCAGCTCGTAGCTCATGACGCCGTCGTCCCACGACATGTCGGGTCTCCGTTCGAGACGGATGCCGGGCACCCGCATCAGGCGGTCGAGAAAGATCCGCGTCTCTGCGATGGCGACCTGACCGCCCGGGCAGCGGTGCGCACCGTCGCCGAAGCTCATGTACGGGCCGACCATCCTGACCCGCTCGGCGCGATCCGGGTCGAGCTCGAACGGGCACTCCCCGACCGCCGCGGGATCGACGTTCGCCTTGCGGATGTTGATCGCAAGCACCTCGCCGGCCTTGCCCGTGTCGGAGCCGAGGTCCGTCTCTGCAAGGCACTCGCGCTGGATCATCGCGGCGACCGGCTCGAGGCGAAGGATCTCCTCGAGGATCTTGACCTGCTCCGCTTCGTCGCCGTCAAGGAACCGCTTGCAGAGCACGTCGTTGTCGAAGAAGTGCCAGGCCGCCATGACGATGAACTCGCGCGTCGTCACCATGCCGGCGACGGCGTACGTCATGCACTCGATGAGGATCTGCTTCTCCGAGGCGCCTTCTTCGAGCAGGTGGGAGATGACGTCCTCGCGCGGCTCGCGCCGACGCGCCTTGATTGCGGGCTTCACGTCGCGGAACAGGAAGCGCATCGCAGCTGCGCCGGTGGCGAACTGGGCGAAGAAGCGGAACACCGGATGCATCGCGCGCAGCCGCGTACCGATCAACGTGGCATTGATCCGCTTCGCCATTGCCTTCTGCTCGCTGTTCGTCAGTCCGACGATCTCGGCCGCTACCGCAACGGCGAGCAGGTAGCTCAGGTCTTCGAGCTGCGCAGTCCCGGCAGAGCGGAATCCGGCCACGAGCTCGTCGGTCTTGGCCTCCATCACCAAGCGATGCCTGGTGCTGATCGCCTTCGGCGTGAAGAACTTCGCGATCGCCGTACGGCGCTTCTTGTGCGGCTCGCCGTCGAGGAAGAAGACCGGTGCCCGCAGCGGATCCCGCGAGAACTGCTTCGCCCCCGCGCCGGCCTGCAGCATGCTCGGCGCGCGTAGCACAGCGCGGCTCGTGTCGAACCCGGAGACGACCCGCGCCCCCGGGTCGGCCTTCACGCGCAGCTCGCCGAGGGCACCTGACTTCCGATCGTCACGCATAAGGTCCGCCAGCCTATTCGCGCCAGACCTCTGACGCCAATACCGTCCCGCAATTGCGAGTTGAGCACCCTAGAGGGTGCTCAGATGGCAATTGCGATCCGCTCAAGCGCGGGCGCGGGCGCGGAGCTCTTCTTTCATGACCTTGCCCGTCGCGTTCAGGGGGAGCGCGTCGAGGATGTCGACGCGCCGCGGCGCCTTGTAGTTGGCCATGTGGTCGCGACTCCAGGTGATGATCTCCTCGGCGGATGCAGCCACGCCGGCCTCGAGGACGACGAACGCCATGCAGACCTCGCCGAGCCGCTCGTCGGGGACGCCGATAACCGCAACCGAGCGGATGGCGGGATGGCCGAGCAGCAGGTTCTCGATCTCCGCCGGGTAGGCGTTGAAGCCGCCGACGATGAACATGTCCTTGGCGCGTCCGACGATTCGCAACAGTCCATCTGGGTCGAGCCGGCCGATGTCCCCGGTACGCAGCCACCCGTCGTCGGACAGCGCTGCGGCTGTCGACCTGGGATCGTCGAGGTACTCCAGCATCACGCTGGGTCCGCGCAGCAGGATCTCCCCGGCCTCTCCCTCGGAGACATCGCCACCGGCGGGATCGACCAGCCGGATCTCGAACCCGGGCCGGGCACGCCCAACAGTTGTGGCAACTTCCTCAGGTCCGTCCTCGGGCCCGGTACCCGTCGCCGTACCGGCCTCAGTCAGCCCGTAGCCGGAGATCACGACCTTGAACGGCAGCTCGTCATAGATCCGGCGGATCAGCGAGACCGGAATGTCGGCGGCTCCGGTGACTGCAACGCGCAACGACGACAGGTCGTGCTCGTCGCGCTCGGGATGGTCGAGGATCGACTGGTAGATCGTGGGCGCGCCGGGAAGCACTGTGATCCGCTCCGACGCGACCCGGCGCAGGACCGCGGTGGCATCGAACACGCCTTGCGGATACATCGTCGCGCCGGCCGTGATGCTCGCGAGGATGCCCGCCTTCAACCCGAACATGTGGAAGTACGGGTTGACCATCAGGTAGCGGTCGCCGGCCCGCAGCCCGGTCATCGCGACCCAGTCGCGGGCCACCTGCAGCGTCCGCGAGTGCGTCATCACGACGCCCTTCGGCTGCCCCGTCGTGCCGGAGGTGAACAGGATGTCCGACGGGTTGTCGGGAGTGATCGCGGTGCGTCGCTGGGCGGCCGCCGCGACCGCGTCCGAGGTCACTGATCCGACAAGGTCGCCCCAGCCGATCGCCTCGCCGGACACCGGCCCACTCGCGACAACGATGTCAGCGAGCTCCGGCAGATGGGCACCCTCGAGCAACGCGACGTAGTCGGTGTCGAGGAAGTCGGTCACCGCGACCAGGAGGCGGACGCCGGCGCGACCGAGGATGTCCGACGCCTCGGCCGTCTTGAAGCGGGTGTTGATCGGGACGAGTACGCCGCCCGCCTGCCAGATGCCGAGCACCGCCACGATCCAGCGCCACCTGTTCGGCATCCAGATCGCGACGCGCTCACCCGAGCGGATCCCGCGCGCCACGAGTGCCGCGGCGAACGTTCGCGACTGCGCGAGCAGACCGGCGTAGGTCAGCATGGGATCGCCGTCCATCACCGCGGGGGTCTCCGGGAACTGCGACGCGGTGGCCTCGAGCAGCTCCGGAATCGTCTGCGGCACTCGCTCAGCCACCGGATTTGCACCCCTCTTACCGGATTTGAGAATCTGCTTCTCGCGACGTGTAAGAATACTTCTGCTTCTAGCTCCTGCATCCCAGAAACGCTCCTGAAGAGGTCCTATGACGGTCGCCGACTCCGAGGTCTACTACGACCCGTACGACTTCGAGATCGACACCGATCCGTACCCGATCTGGAAGCGGCTGCGCGACGAGAAGCCGTTGTACTACAACGAAAAGCACGACTTCTACGCGCTCTCGCGATGGGTGGACGTCGAGAAGTGCTCGAGCGACTGGCCGACGTACGTCTCCAGCAAGGGCACGCTGCTCGAGCTGATCAAGATGGACTTCCCGATCCCCCCGGGCTCGATCATCTTCGAGGACCCGCCGGACCACGACGTGCACCGCGCGATGCTGTCGCGGGTGTTCCGTCCGAAGAAGATCGCGGAGCTCGAGCCGAAGATCCGTGAGTTCTGCGCCCGCAGCCTCGACCCGCTGATCGGCGCCGGCGGCTTCGACTTCGTCGGCAACCTCGGCGCCGAGATGCCGATGCGCACGATCGGCTACCTGCTCGGCATCCCCGAGAAGGACCAGGTCGCGATCCGCGAGGCGGTCGACGCGTCCCTTCGGATCGGCGAGGACGGCAAGCCGGCGGTTGACCAGGTCGACATCGGCGCGATGAGCCAGCTGTTCGAGGAGTACATCGACTGGCGTGCCGAGCACCCGTCCGACGACCTCATGACCGAGATGCTCAACGCCGAGTTCGAAGACGTCGACGGCACGATGCGCAGGCTCAACCGCGACGAGCTGCTCGGTTACATCAACCTGATCGCGGCGGCCGGCAACGAGACCACGACGCGGCTGATCGGCTGGGCCGGCAAGGTGCTCGCCGAGCACCCCGACCAGCGCGCTGAGATCGCGGCCGATCCGAGCCTGATCTCCAACACGATCGAGGAGCTGCTGCGCTACGAGGCGCCCTCACCGGTCCAGGCGCGCTACATCACCAAGGACGTCGAGCACTACGGGCGGACCGTGCCCGCGGGCAACGTGATGCTGCTGCTCACCGCGTCGGCGAACCGCGACGAGCGGAAGTTCCCGGACGCCGAGGCCTTCGACATCCACCGCAAGATCGACCGGCATGTCTCCTTCGGGTACGGCGTGCACTTCTGCCTCGGCGCCTCCCTCGCGCGGCTCGAAGGCAGGGTCGCGCTGGAGGAGGTGCTGAAGCGCTTCCCGACGTGGGACGTCGACTACGCCAACGCCGTACAGGCCCGCACGTCAACGGTGCGTGGATGGGAGAAGCTGCCGGTGACCACCCCATGAAGCTGATCGTGCTCGGCGCATCGAGCGGACTCGGCCGCTCGCTGGGAGTTGCGCTCGCGCAGGAGGCGAAGAACGACGTCGCCCTCCTGGCGCGCCGCGAGGACCGGCTCGAGCGCGCTGTCGAAGAAGCCGGCGCGACGTCGTTCGCCGTCAGCTGCGACGTGCTCGACGAGGACCACTGCGCGAAGGCGATCGGCACCGCGGTCGAACGGCTCGGCGGTCTCGACGGCTTCATCTACACCGTCGGGATGGGCCCGCTGTCGAAGATCGAAGCCGTCGACGCCGCGACGTGGCGCAAGACGTTCGACACCAACGTGGTCGGCGCCGCGATCTCGACGGCCGCCGCGCTGCCGCACCTCCAGGCGTCCACCGGTCACGCGATCTACCTGTCCTCGGTCAGCGCCTCGGAGAGCAAACCGTGGCCCGGGCTGGGCGCCTACCTCACCAGCAAGGCAGCGCTCGACAAGCTGGTCGACGCCTACCGGGTGGAGCACCCGGCCATCAACTTCACCCGGGTCGTCATGGGCGACAGTGCCGGCGGTCCGGGTGAATCAGTCACCGGGTTCGCCGACAACTGGGACTTCGGGTTCCTCGGCGAGATCTCGCAGGTCTGGATGCAGCGCGGCCTGATGGCAGGTGCGCTGCTCCCGGTCGAGGAGCTCATCCGGGCGGTCGAGCACGTGCTGCACAGCGCGCCTGGCACCTCCATCCCGAGCGTCGTCGTGACGCCTCGCTCGGTCAGCTAGTCGAAAGAGCTTGTGCAAGGATCCAACCGCGTCTGAGATCGGACGCCTTCATCTCGTCAGGAGCTAGTGGCATGGGTCTGTTCGACGCCTTTCGGTACGACGGCAAGCGAGTCCTCGTCGTAGGTGGTGCGACCGGCATGGGTGCCGCCGTCGTACAGGTGGTGAAGGACGCCGGCGCCGAGGTCGTCGTCATGGACCGCGCCGACGTCGACGTCGACGGCGTGAAGTTCATCCGCCTCGACCTGTCGGACAAGGCCTCGATCGAGTCGGCCATCGACGAGTGCGGCGGGCCGCTCCATGCGCTGTTCGAGTGCGCCGGAGTTGCCGACGGCACACCGGGCATCGAGCGGATCAACTTCATCGGTCACCGCCACCTCGTCGAGCGGGCGATCGACAAGGGCTACGTCGGCAAGGGCGCCGCGATCGGCTTCATCTCATCCGCGGCGGGCTTCGGCTGGCAGAACAACCTGAAGATCACCAAGGAGTTCCTGGCGATCACCGACTTCGACGAGGCCACGAAATGGACACAGGACAACGGCAAGGCTGACTACATGTTCAGCAAGCTGACGATCAACACCTACGTCGCGCAGCAGGCGTTTCCGCTGCTCAAGAAGGGCATCCGGATCAACGCGATCATGCCCGGCCCGACGGACACGCCGCTCGCCCGCGCCAACGCGGACATGTGGCTCGGCTTCGGCCAGGACTACCGCGACGAGACCGGCATCGAGGCCTCGACGCCGCTCGAGCAGGCGTACCCGCTGGTCTTCCTGTGCAGCGACGCAGCGGCCGGCGTCACCGGCATCACGATGGTGACCGATGCGGGGTACTTCGCCTCTGGGGTGGTCGAGTCGTTCGAGGCGGCCGCGCCGGTCGTCGGCTTCCTGTCGGGCTCGATGTACGGCGACCTCAGCTAGACCCCTTCCGCGAACTTGCACAAATCAACGTGTTGAGGCCTCGAAACACGTTGAAATGTGCAAGTTCGCGGATGTCTATTCGCCCAGCAGGTCTTGGGTGTGCTCGTGGAGTCGTGGCGGCGGGCTGAAGTCCGCCGCCTCGCCGGTCCTGATCGGATTGCCCACCATGCGTAGCGGGCCGTCGTCCGTCGGAATCGTCACGACCATCCCACGTCGCGCGACGTAGTCGCTGTCCAGCGCGTGGTCGAGGCTGACCACCGCGCCGACCGCGAGGCCCAGCGGCCGCAGCCGAGCCGCCCATTCGACCGCGCTCATCTCGGCAAGCTTCGCCGCCAGCAGCGCGATGAGCTCGGCGCGGTTGTCGTTGCGCGCGTGCATCGTCGCGAACCGAGGATCGGTTCCCCAACCCGGCTCGCCGATCTCGTCACAGAGTCGCCGCCAGAACTCGTCGTGTGTGACGAACAACGCGAGGTACCCGTCGGCTGTCGGGAACAGCTGCGCCGGGACGTAGAAGCTGTGACCGCCGGCGGGCTGACGCGGCGGCACGGCGCCGCCGTTGAGGTACGCCGCGGCCTTGTAGTTGAGCTGGCTCAGTATCGTGTCGAACAGCGACACGTCGACCTGTCCCCCGACACCGGACCTCGACGCCTCGTGGACCTTCGCGAGCAGCCCGAGCGCGGCCATGATGGCGGAGGAGTTGTCGACCGCCGAGTAACCCGGCAGCATCGGCGGACCATCAGGGTCGCCGGTCATCGCGGCAAGCCCGACACCTGCCTGGATGACGTAGTCGAAGGCCGGCCACTCCGCCTCGGGTCCGTCGAGCCCGTACCCGGTCACCGACACGCACACGAGCTTCGGGTTGACCCCGCGCAACGACGCGTAGTCGAGGCCCAGCTTGCGGATCGCCGAGGGCCGCATGTTGACCAGCAGCGCGTCCGACTCGCCGACCAGCCGGTGCAGCTGCGCCTGGCCTTCCTCGGTGACGAGATCGATGTGAACGCTGCGCTTGTTCCGGTTGATGCTCGCGAAGTAGACGTTGTGCCCGTCGACGTACTGCGATCCCACCTCGCGCGACAGGTCCCCGGTCTTCGACTCGACCTTGATCACATCGGCGCCGAGGTCGGCGAGCAGCATCGTCGCGAACGGCCCGGCGAGGATGTGCCCGACCTCGAGCACGCGCAGCCCGGCGAGCGGTCCGCTCACTCTGTCTCCTGGCGCGCGGAGCGCGACGTCTCCTGGCGCGCGGAGCGCGACGTCCCCTGGCGCGCGGAGCGCGACCGGACATTCAGCAGCTCGACAAGCGTGCCGTCCGGGTCGCGCAACGTTGCGACATCGATGCCGTTCTTCAGCGTTGCGCGTCGTACGTCGACCGCACCGGCCGCTTCCAGCTTCGGCAGCACCTCGGACAGGTCGACCATGAACGACAGCATGACGGTCCCGGTCCGGATCGGCAGCGCCCCGGGTCCACGATCGACAGGCTCGGCGAACGTCAGCAGCTCGACGTTGCCGCGCTCGGGATGGTCCGGGTCGCCGAGGATCATCGCCCGCAGCCTCGACGTTGCGACGCCGTCGAACATCTCCGGCCACGGCCCGTCGAACTCGCGATCGACGATCGTGCCGAGGCCGAGAGCATCGCGGTAGAAGGCGAGGCTGCGCTCGGCATCCGCCACGAGGATGACGACGTGGTCGAGACTCACGTGCTCAGAGCTCGGGGCACAACGACGCGAGGTACGCCGTCGTACGGTCACGCGACTCGATCCGCGCCTCACGCGTCTTGCCGTACGGCAGCAGCCGCGCCGAGAAGTCGGTGACGCCCGCGTCGCGATAGCGCTCGAGACTTGCGCGTACGTCGGCCTCGTCGCCTGCGACCAGGAAGTCGCCGGCGTCCGTCGCGTCACCGTGCTCGAGCAGCCGCTCGTAGTTGGGCGAGTACTCGGAGTGGCTCATCGCCTTCCGCGCCCACTCGCGCGCGCTCTCGACCTCGTCCTTGCGGCACAGCGTGACCGGTACGCCGGCAACGATGCGCGGGGCGCGACGACCCGCATCAGCCGCGGCCTTGGTGATGCTCGGCGCGATGTGCTCACCGATGTTGTGAGCGTCAGCCATCCAAAGCACGGTGCCATCGGCCGTCGTCCCGGCGATCTTCAGCATCAGCGGCGCGAGCGCGGCGAGGACGACCGGCGTGGGCGTGATGTCGGTGATGGCAAGCGGGTTGTGCACCCGAAAGTGCTCGTTCTCCACGTCGACCGGACCGGGCCCGGACAGCCCGGCGTGGAGCACCTCGAGATAGCTGCGCACCAGACGCGCCGGCTTCTCATACGGCAGGCCGAGCATGTCCTCGATCACCCAGTGGTGCGACGGACCGACCCCCAGCGTCAGCCGGCCTTCGCACACCGCCTGCGTCGACAGCACCTGTTGCAGCATCGCGACGGGATGCCGGCTCTGCAGCGGCACGACCGCCGTCCCGATCTCGATTCGGTTGGTCACCCGCCCCATCAAGGCGACTCCGGTCAGCGCATCGAAGTCATCCGGCGGCTGGGCGATCCAGATGGAGGCGAAGCCGGCGGCCTCCGCCGCAACGGCGTCGGCTTCGAGCTTGGCCACCGACTCGCGGTAACGGCCGGGGTCGGGGCCGACCATCAGACCGATGCGCACAGGTCAATGTATACCGAGCGATAATCCCATTCTCAATAGCGAGAGTCGCTGTTGCACAACGCCCGATCTGGGCGATACTCGCCGGATGCAACGAGTCGCAGTGGTCACCGGCGGTGCGTCCGGCATGGGCCTGGAGATCTGCAAGCAGCTCGCGGCGCGCGGCGAGAAGGTCGCGGTGGTCGACCTGTCCGCGGACGCCGCCGAGAAGGCGGCCGCCGGCATCGCCGAGGCGGGCGGCACGGCGATCGGGCTGCAGGCCGACGTCGCGAACCGCGACGCGATCGACGCAGCGTACGACGCCGTCCGCGACCACCTCGGGCCGATCGAGATCGTGGTGACCAGCGCCGGGCTCGACGAGTTCCGCGACTTCACGGACATCTCCGCCGCGCAGTGGGAACGGATGATCGCGGTCAACCTGACCGGCACGTTCAACTGCCTGCAGGCGGCGGTGCCTGACATGCTCGCGGGTGGCTGGGGCCGCATCGTGACGATCTCGTCCTCGAGCGCGCAGAGCGGCGCCAAGCGGATGGCGCACTACGTCGCGTCGAAGGGCGGCGTCATCGGCATCACCAAGGCGCTCGCGGTCGAGCTGGCTCCGCACGGCATCACGGTCAACACCATCCCGCCGGGCTTCATCGACACCCCGATGGTCCGCCGCGCGGAGGACAAGGGCGACCTGCCGGACGTCAGCCTGATCGCCAAGCAGACCCCGGTACGCCGCGCGGGCACTCCGCAGGACATCGCGGCCGCGTGCGTGTTCCTCTGCTCCGAGGAAGCCGGTTACATCACCGGCCAGGCGCTGAACGTCAACGGCGGCTGGTACCTATGACCCCACGAAGTTGCTCGCTTCGCTCACAACTCCGCGGGGGCCCCGAAGGTCAAGGACTTCAATGACACCCCGCCTACCTCCGCTGCCACGTTCCGAGTGGGACGACGAGAGTGCTGCTGCGGTACGCGCCGCAATGCCGGCCGTCGCTGCCGAGCGCTTCCTGGCCGGTGACCCCGACGCGCCGCGACTGGCCAACGGGATCACGACGCTGCTGCATCACCCACAGCTCGCTGCGAAGTTCCTCGCCTTCAACGGCCAGCTGCTGTGGGACCCGGCGCTGTCGCCGCGGCTGCGCGAGCTCGTGGTCCTGCGGGTGGCTCGCCGTACCAGAGCGCCGTACGAGTGGGTGCAGCACGCCAAGCTGTCGCAGCGTTATGACGTCACGCCGGAAGAGGTCGAGGCGATCGCGATCGGCGACGACGGCGTCTTCGAGGAGCTGGAGGCCGTCGTACTCACGGCCACCGATCAGCTGCTCGACCGGTACCGGGTCGACGATGAGATCTGGCAGCGTCTCGCCGCAGTGCTCGACGCGAAGGCGCTCGTCGAGCTGATGTTCATCGTCGGCACCTACACAAGCCTCGCGATGGTGTTCAACGGTCTCGGCGTCGAGCTCGATCCAGATCTCGATCCGACGCAGGCGCCCGCGCTGCCGGCGGACTAGTCGTGACTGTCGACGCCACTCCGGCGGACGGGCCACGCGCGGCAGTGATGCGTCAGATCGCAGGACGCCTTGCGGGTCACGATCCCGGCCATCCGCTTCGCGTCGGGATCGACGGAGTCTGCGGCGTCGGCAAGTCCACGTTCGCCGACGAGCTGGCCTCCGCCCTAGCGAGCGAGGGCCGCGCCGTGGTGTTGCTCGACTCCGACGGCTTTCACCACATCCGCGCGCGGCGATACCGGCAGGGTCGAGACTCCGCGCGCGGCTACTACGACGATGCGTACGACTTCGGCGCGCTGGCCGACCAGGTCCTGCGACCACTGGGACCTGGCGGAGGTCTCATCTACGCCGCCAAGGTCCACGACCTCGCGACAGACGCCGTCGTGACCGAGGCCACCGCGAAGGCAGCGCCCGACGCGGTCGTCCTCCTCGCCGCCACCTTCATCCAGCGAGGCGACTTGCGTGCGCTGTGGGACGAGGTGGTCTATCTCGACGCGACGGAGGAGGCCGCCCTTGCGCGCGGCATCGCTCGCGACGCCTCCGCGCTCGGCGGGGCTGCGGCGGCTCGGACCGCGTACGACGCCCGCTACATGGAGGCGTGCCGCATCTACCTCCGCGAAGAACAGCCTCTGACGAAAGCGAGCATCGTCGTCGAGCACACCGACCCCGCCGCTCCGGTGCTCATTCGCTGGTGACGGTTCCACGGCCTCGTCCGTTCGAAGTAGCACACGTCCCGCCGCGCCCGACGGCGCTCTGTGCCTGAACGTCCGAGATCGGCCCCACGTGGCCCACGGTCACTGTGTGCTACTTCGTAACTTGCCGTCGGTGGTGATCGCCGGTGGTCGTCGTGAGGCTGGTCATGCTTGCCACGATCGAGTCGATCGGGGTGCCGGTCGGGTAGACCTCGACCGCTCCTGCGTCCTTGAGCTTCGGCACGTCGCTTTGCGGGATCGTGCCGCCGACCACCAGCGGGATGTCGTCACCGCCGGCTTCGACCATCGCGTCGTGCGTCTTGCGGGTCAGCGCGACGTGGGCGCCCGACAGGATCGACAGCCCGACGACGTCGACGTCCTCCTGTACGGCGATCGCCGCGATCTCGACCGGACGTTGCCGGATCCCGAGGTAGACGACCTCGAAGCCGGCGTCGCGAAGGACGCGGGCGACGAGCTTCGCGCCACGGTCGTGACCGTCAAGACCGGGCTTCGCAACGAGAACGCGCGCAGGCATCGCTAGAACACTCCGTCAATCGAAAGATGCGTCACTCAAGAAGATGTGTCGGTCAGAAGACGACCGGCTGCGAGAACTCCCCCCACTGATTCTTCAACACGTCGACCATCTCTCCGACCGTGCAGTACGCCTTCGCACAATCGACCAGCAGTGGCATGAGGTTGACGTCGTCCTTGGCCGCCGCGGACTCCAGCGCGCTCAGTGTCGACGTGACGTCGGCCGCCGAGCGCGTGCGCTTCACGTCGGCCAGCCGCTCGAGCTGGCGCAGCCGGCCCTTCTCGTCGGGCTCGAAGCCCTCGACCTCGGGCACCGGTTCGTCGGTCGCGAACTTGTTCAGGCCGACCACCGGGCGCTCGCCGCTGTCGAGCGCCTGCGCGATCCGGAACGCCTCGTCGGCGATCAACGAGTGCAGGTAGCCCTTCTCGACCGCCTCCACCATGCCGCCCTGCCGCTCGAGATCGTCCATGATCTCGACGACCTTGGCTTCCATCGCATCGGTCAGCGCTTCGACGTAGTACGAGCCACCGAGCGGATCGGCGACCTTCGCAACACCCGTCTCGTAGGCGAGCACCTGCTGCGTCCGAAGCGCGAGCGTCGTCGACTCCTCCGTCGGCAGTGCGAACGGCTCGTCCCACGCCGCGGTGAACATCGACTGCACGCCGCCGAGCACCGAAGCGAGCGCCTCGTAGGCCACGCGCACGATGTTGTTGTGCGCCTGTGGCGCATAGAGCGACGCACCACCCGCGACGCAGCCGACACGGAACATGCACGACTTCTCGTCCTTGGCGCCGTACCGCTCCTTCACGATCCGTGCCCAGCGCCGCCGCCCGGCGCGGTACTTCGCGATCTCCTCGAAGAAGTCGCCATGCGTGTAGAAGAAGAAGGACACCTGCGGCGCGAACTCGTCGATCGTCATCCGGCCGCGTGACACGACCTCGTCGCAGTACGTCACGCCGTCCATCAGCGTGAACGCCATCTCCTGCGCGGCATTCGCGCCCGCGTCGCGGAAGTGCGCGCCCGCCACCGAGATGGCGTTGAACTTCGGCACCTCGGCGGCGCAGAACTCGATCGTGTCCGCGATCAGCCGCAGCGATGGCCGCGGTGGCCAGATCCACGTGCCGCGGGCGACGTACTCCTTGAGGATGTCGTTCTGGATGGTGCCGCGCAGCTGCTTGCGGGCGACGCCCTGCCTCTCCCCCGCCGCGACGTAGAACGCGAGCAGGATCGCAGCCGTGCCGTTGATGGTGAAGCTCGTGCTCACCTGGTCCAGCGGGATCCGGTCGAAGAGCAGCTCGGCGTCGGCGAGAGTGTCGATCGCCACGCCGACCCGGCCGACCTCCTCCTCGACGTCGGGGTTGTCGGAGTCGAAACCGCACTGCGTCGGAAGGTCGAGCGCGACCGAGAGCCCGGTGCCGCCCTGCGCGAGCAGGTAGCGGTACCGCTCGTTGGACTCCTCCGCCGTGCCGAAGCCGGAGTACTGCCGGAAGGTCCACAGCCGGCCCTGGTAGCCGGTCGGGAAGTTGCCCCGGGTGAACGGGAACTGCCCGGGCGGGGGGAGGTCCGTCGCCGGCGGCAGGTCATCGGGCCCATAGCTCGCCTTGAGCGGGATCCCCGACTCCGAGGTCACCGGGCGGTCTGCATCACCGGGACGAGCCGTGTCGCCGCGACGAGCTGTGTCACCTGCACCAGCCATGGCGAGAACGGTACTCGCATAGTCGAGAGCACTATTCTCGCTCCGTGACTACGAAGCCCGGTCCTGGTGGCGTCAGCCTTTCGATCGACGGCGGCGTCGCGGTCATCACGATCGACCGGCCCGCTGTCCGAAACGCGATCGGCTTCAAGACCGTCGACGAGCTCCACGTCGCCCTCGCCGAGATCGAGGCATCCGAGGCGGCGGTCGTCGTGATCCGCGGTGGCGGCGACCGTGCGTTCGTCTCCGGCGGTGACCTCAAGGAGCTCAGTGCCGTGCGCACCCACTCCGAGGCCGCCGACATGGCGCGTGCGGTGCGCGCTGTGCTCGACCGGCTGGCCGGCCTCCCGATCCCGGTCATCGCCGCACTCAACGGCCACGCTCTGGGCGGCGGCGCCGAGGTGGCGGTCGCGGCCGACATCCGCATCGCCGCCGATGACGCCCGCATCGGGTTCACCCAGGTGACGCTCGGCATCATGCCCGCATGGGGCGGGGTCGAGCGGCTCACCGGGCTCGTCGGGCGCAGCCGGGCAATGCTCGCGATCATGACAGGCACGCAGTACGACGCGACCGAGGCTGCGCAGATGGGCCTGGTCGACCTCGTCGTCCCGCGCGCGGAGTTCGACCAGCGCTGGCAGGCGCTCGCCCAAGGTCTCGCCGCGACCGCGCCCGGGACCACGGCATCGGTCAAAGCAGTCGTCAGGTCTGTGGCTCCGGCGGTGCACGACCACAGCCGGCACGAGGCGGTCGACCTGTTCGCGCGACTGTGGGCCGCGCCGGAGCACTGGGCCGCGGTCGATGCGGCTACCGCGGCGCGGGCCCGCAAATAGCCGCGCCTGACCACCTGGGCGGCAAATACTACGAAGCCGAAGTATGGTCGTTGCCACACTTTGGAACGACCGTTACGCTTCGGCCAACACCGGGAGAAGGCCACTCTTGTTTTCGGAAACCCCATCTCCCAATAGGAGACTCCGCGTGACGCGAACCCCCTTCGCTCCCGCGCGGCACGCCCGCCGGCGGTTGGGTCCGGCCGCGGGTGTGACCGTGCTGACGCTTGTCACCGCAGCGTGCGGCGCGCGGGTCCAGCCGTATCTCGGCAACGGCGCGACGGTCTCGCAGACGGGCAACGGCCTGCCCGTCGCCTCGGCGGCGCCGAGCAGCGGGACGACCGGAGGCAGCGCGCTCCCGACCACGCCTACGGGTGGCGGCGGCGTGGCCCCGACCCGCGGGGGCCCGACGACCGGTGGGTCGAAGCACAACGCCGGCGGCACCGCCGCGGGCACCACCGGAGGCGGCGTCACCCCGGCGACCGTCGCCTCGCTCACGCCACAGAACTTCTCCTACGACCCGCAGACCCAGGCGTCCTACTGCACCGGAACAACGGGCAACAAAGCCTCGGCTCCCGGGGTCACGCCGACGACCATCACGCTCGGCAACGTCAGCGGCCTGTCCGGCCCGGTCTCCGGCACCTTCGACCCCGCGCCGCAAGCCGTGCAGGCAGCGTTCAGCGCAGTGAACCGGTTCGGCGGCATCTGCGGCCGCAAGCTCGAGCTCAAGGTCGAGGACGACGGTCAGACCTCGAGCGCGCACACCTCTGACATCGACTTCCTGATCCCCAAGGTGCTCGCATTCGTCGGGTCGACCTCCGACGGCGACAACGGCGGCGTGACGGACATGGAGAAGGCTGGTACGCCGGACATCGGACGTGCCGCCAACGCCAACCGGACGAACTCCACGAACTACTGGTCGGTCGACGGCGGAAGCACCGTCATCAGGCACGGCCGGTCGTTCCTGCCGCCCACGATCCCGAAGCTGCTCAAGGCTGAGGGCGTGCTCCCGAAGTCAATGGCGTTCCTCGCCTACGACATCCCGATCAGCGCGAAGGTCGCAGACACCTACGAGGTGATGATGCACCGCGCCGGTGTCAGCACCTGCTACAAGAACGTCTCGATCCCGCCGGCACCGGGCGCGACCATGGGCGCGATCGTCAACTCGATGAAGGCGAACCACTGCGGTGGCGTCTACACCGTCATGGACCAGGTCGGCAACGCCGACATGCTGCGCGACATGCAGTCGCAGAACTGGCGACCGGGCACGGTCCTCAGCACCCAGGGTGCCTACACCACCGACCAGATCTCACTGGCCGGGCAGACAGCCGCACAGGGTCTGCGGATCCCGATCCCGACGCTGCCGCTCGGCGACCCGTCTCCCGTCATGCAGCAGTTCCAGCAGGAGCTCACGACGTACCAGCCGGGTCGTCCGACCAACGAGTTCGGCACCGAGTCCTGGGGCGACGCCCAGCTGTTCATCTACGCGCTGCTCAAGGCCGGCCGCAACCCGACCCGCGCCGGGCTGACCAAGGCGTTGCAGAACATCGCGGTCTGGAACGGCGGCGGCATGTTCGGCAACTACTCGCCGCGCTCCCACAGCACCGCGCTCTGCTACCTCGACACCGTCGTGAAGGGCTCGGCGTTCGTGCGCGGCTATCCGAAGACGGGCTTCGTCTGCGACAAGCACCTCTACGACGTCGGCTCCGCCTAGGAGGCTGCTGAACAATGCACTGGCCTACCACGCGTCGTCCGGAGCGACGCCTGGACTTCGTTGTCGTCGTCGCGCGTAGCTCCGCTACGCGCTCCTCCTCCGCCTTGCCAGCCGCCGCCCGGAACGCCGCTCGCTGCGGCCGGCATTGTCCAGCAGCCTCCTGATCCGTGCTGCCCTTCATCGTCCTTGGCCTCGTAGCTGGAGCGAGTTACGCGCTGGCCTCGGTCGGCATCGTCCTGACATACCGCACGACGGGCTTCTTCAACTTCGCGTACGGCGGCATCGCGATGTTCCTCGCCTACGTGTTCTGGCAGCTTCGCGACCAGTGGGGGCTGTCGCAGTGGATCTCGATTCCTCTGCTGCTGCTCGTCGCGGCACCGATCCTCGGGCTGATCCTCGAGCGCCTCTTCCGGACGATGGCGTCACGCACCGCTGACGTGCAGCTGGTGGTCGCCGTCGGCATGCTCGCCTTCTTCACCGCACTCGTGCCGATCATCTTCGGCAACGACCAGCACCAGCTGCCGACGATCTTCCCGCCCACCAGGTCGGTCACCATCGCGGGGACGGTGATCACCGCCACGCAGCTCGGCACCGTGGCGCTCGCGCTCGCGGCCGGCGCACTGCTCTATCTGCTGCTGCGCTGGACCCGTTTCGGCACGGCCACCAGAGCGGTGGTCGACAACCGCGACCTCTCCGGCCTGATCGGGATCAACGCCAACCAGGTAGGTCAGGTCGCCTGGATCATCGCGACGATGTTCGCGGCGCTGTCCGGCGTGCTGCTGTCGATCGAGAACAACCTCGTCACCTACGTACTGCCGTTCCTGGTCATCTACTCGTTCGCGCCCGCCGTGCTCGCCCGGCTCACGAGCCTGCCGGTGGCGTATGCGGGAGCCTTCGCCCTCGGCGTACTGATCGACGTGCTGCAGAAGTACAGCCTCAGCGACTTCAAGGCCAACCTGGTGGCCCAGATCCCGAACCTGTTGCTGTTCCTGCTGCTGATCGTGCTGGGAAAGCGCCTGGTGGAGCTTCGATCCTCGGTGCGCACCCTCACCGGGGCGCATGTGATCGGCAACCACACTCGCCGCACCGCCGTGACCGGTCTGGCGGCTGCCGTCATCGGCGCAGTCGCGATCCCCCAGCTGTTCGCCGCTTCCACCGTGCACGACATCGCAGAGGCGATGGCGTACGCCGTCGTCGCGCTCACCGTCGTCGTACTCACGGGCTGGACCGGCCAGGTGTCACTCGCCCAGATGAGCTTCGCCGGCATCGGCGCCTTCACCGCCGCACACGTCGCCGGCACCCACGGCGGCCTGTTCCCGCTCGCGATGCTCGACGGCGTGCTGATCGCAGTACCGGTCAGCCTCGTGATCGGGTTCCTCTCACTGCGGTTGTCCGGCCTGTTCTTCGCGCTGTCCACCTTGGCGTTCGCGATGCTGATGGACGGGCTCATCTTCGCGCTGAAGTCGGTCACCGGCGGCATCACGGGCCTCAACCTGACCGCGGCCAAGATAGGGCCGCTGACGTTCGAGTCGCCGAACTCGCAGTTCTACCTGTGCGGCGCCGTACTGGTGCTCGCCGGGTTCGGCGCAGTGTGGCTGCGGCAAGGCCCGATCGGCCGAAGACTGCAGATGGTCCGCGACGCTCCCGAGGCCGCCTCGACGCTCGGCGCGAACCTCACGCTGACCACGATCGCCGTCTTTGCGGGATGCACGGCGGTCGCCTCGATCGGCGGCTCGCTGCTCGCCGTCACGCAAGCGACGGTCGATCCAAGCAACTTCACGTCACAGACTTCGCTCGCCCTGCTGCTGGCGGTCGTCCTCGGCGGCCGGTCACTGATCAGCGGCGCGGTCTTCGCCGGCGGCGTTCAGCTCGTGCAGCTACTGCCGCTCGATGCCAACGTCCACAAGTACCTGCCGCTCGGCGTCGCGCTCAGCGTGATCATGGTCGCGCAGGAACCCGACGGCCTGCCGCGGGTCAGCGTGCAGCAGCTGAAGTACTGCTCCGCGATCCTCTACCGGCGAAGCATTCGCAACTGGCTGCGGTTACCTGCCGGAGGCGGACGCGCGACGCCTTCGGTGGCCAGCGGCCGGTCGGCGGAGCCGGCTCCGCTCGTGGGTGGTGGACGTGCCTGAGCCGCTGCTGGACGTCTCGGGCGTCACGATCCGCTTCGGCGGCCTGGTGGCGCTGAGCGAGGTCGACCTGCAGGTCGCACCCTCGGGGATCACCGGGCTGATCGGTCCCAACGGCGCGGGCAAGACCACACTGTTCAACGTCATCACCGGCCTCCTTGCGCCGTCGACCGGCACCGTTCGCTACGACGGCCACGAAATCGTCAGGTGGTCTCCGCATCGTCGCGGTCGCGCCGGCATGGCGCGCACCTTCCAGCGGCTCGATCTCTTCGTCGGCATGTCCGTGCGTGACAACCTCCGGGCGGCCTACGAGGCGAGCGCGCCCGGCGGTGTCTTCGGCCGGCACGCGCGAGACGGCCGGGAGCTCGTCGACGCGCTCATCGAGCGGCTCGACCTCACCGCGATCGCGGACCGCCGCGCAGGCACGCTCTCCACCGGCCTCGGACGGATGGTCGAGCTCGGTCGCGCGCTGTGCACGCGACCCCGCCTGCTCCTGCTCGACGAGCCGAGCTCCGGGCTCGACATCGGCGAGACCGAGCACTTCCGCGACCTGCTGCTCGAGATCACCCGAGCGGACTTCCTCGGCCGGCCGGCGCCCGCCGTCCTCCTCGTCGAGCACGACGTGAAGCTGGTCATGGAGGTCTGCCGGCAGATCACAGTGCTGGAGTTCGGCCAGCGCATCGCGCATGGCAGCCCGCAGGAGGTCCGCAGCGACCCGGCCGTCGTCGCGGCGTACCTCGGCGAGAGCGCCGCATGAGCACCCCCCTGCTCGAGCTCGACGGGCTGTCCGTGTCCTACGGCGGAATGCGCGCGTTGTCGGACGTGAACCTCGTCATCCCGGAGGGGGCTGTCGTCGCGCTGCTCGGCGCCAACGGCGCGGGCAAGACGACGACGCTGCGCACCATCTCCGGCCTGGTCCGCTCCGAGAGCGGCAAGATCCGGTTCCGCGGGCGAAGCATCGAGCGCGCCGCGCCACACCGGATCGCCGCGATGGGCATCACCCACGTGCCGGAAGGTCGCGGCATCTTCCGCAGCCTGACCGTGGCGGAGAACCTCGAGATGGCCGAGTACGGCCAGGGGCGCAAGGCGGACAGCTCGGTCATCGACCAGGCGGTCGCGCAGTTCCCGGCCCTGGGCGAGCGGCTCAAGCAGCTCGCCGGGACGCTTTCCGGCGGCGAGCAGCAGATGCTCGCCCTCGCGCGCGCGTTCGCCGCCAGGCCCGCACTGCTGATGCTCGACGAGATCTCGATGGGCCTGGCGCCGCTGATCACCGAAAAGCTGTTTGAGGCGATTCGCGCGGTTGCGGCCACCGGAGTCGGCATGCTGTTGATCGAGCAGTACGTCGACGCGGCGCTCGAGCTCGCGGACTACGGCTACGTGTTGGAGAAGGGGCGGATAGTCGACATGGGCGACGCCGGAGACCTTCGCGCGGGCGACGCGCTCGCATCCGCCTACCTCGGAGCCGAGCTGTGAGCGCCCGACGACATCGGTACCGCGTTCCGCGGCATCGGCGTTGGGCGGTTCTCACCGCCACGGCCCTGATGGTCGGCGCACCCGGCGTCGCGTTCTGGGCAGCGCCGGCAACCGGCGCCAGCGGCGGCTCGCCCGGAAGCGACCTCGCCGGGATCAACACCGAAGCCACCTCGGCAGCAGCCCGCGTCGTCACGTTCACGCCCGGCATCGCCCCGCTCGGCAACGCGGTCGCCGGCACGATCGTCGAGGCGTCCTTGCCCTACGCGGACTCCCAGGCCGGCACCGGACCGACGACCGGGGGCACCGCTGCTCCGGTCTGGCCCGGCTCGGTCGTCGCGAACCTCGGCAACGCAGCGGCAACCTTCTCACCGTCGACGCCACAAGCCCTGATCAACCTGCTCAACGACCCGGTCGCCGCGCACTCGGCGTACCCGGGACAGCTGCACACGCACGAGACCGACACCTTCAACCCGGGCGGCATCGGCACGGCGACGACGACCTCGCACGCCGACGGCGGAACCGCGCACGCCGTGCTCACGGATCTCTCGTTGCTCGGCAACAAGAAGGCGTCGCTCGTCGACGTCGCATCGACGACGGCCGACACCGCGGTGACGGTCAACGCCTCGTCGGTGTCCACGGAGGCGCACACGCACGTCGGGCACATCACCATCGCGGGCGTCGTCGACATCGCCGGCATCGACTCGGATGCGATCGCATCGTCAGACGGGGTGAAGGGTCACCACTCGGCTGAGCTCCACGTCGGCGCGGTCACCGTCGCTGGCCTGTCGGCCAGCATCGGCCCGGACGGCCTCGAGCTGAACAAGCAGCCGCAGAAGACGCCCATCGACCTGCTGAACGTCGCGAACACGGCGCTCACCGCGCTGCAGCAGGCCGGGATCACGCTGAAGCTGCTGCCCGCAGAGGGTGTCGACACCGGCAACAAAGCGACGTCGACGTCGGGCGCGGTCCAGCTCCTCTTCAACGACCCGAACATCCCGAACCTGGGCGCGCTGCTTCCGCAGGTGCCTCTGCCGTTGCCGAACTCGCTCGGCCTCGAGGTCGACCTCGGCGGGAGTCAGGCAAGCGCCGCGGCAACGCAGCTGCCGAGCGAGGCGACCGGACCGACGACCACCCCTGCGTCCAGCGGTCCGACGACGACAGGCGGAGGCACCACCAGCGCATGCTGTGGTTCGCCGTCGACGCTGCCGACCGGGCCGGGCGTGACCAGCACGACTCCGGGCGCCGCGAGCCCTGAGTTCCCGCCGGCCGCGGCGGTGTCCGCGTTCGGCAAACCACTCCAGAAGTCCTGGGTCATCTGGGCGTTTCTGCTCTCGCTGCTCGCGGCGGGACCGCTTCTTGCTTATGCGAACTGGCAGCTACTGCGTGGGAGGACGTCGTGAGCTCAGTGGCCTCGGAGGGCAACGACCTGCCCACGTCGACGGATGACGCCTGGCTGCTGCGCGGTCGGCGAAAGAGTGGTGCGGGCCGGATACGACGCATCCCGACGATGGTCCGGGAGGGCGGTCTCGACCTGCGCAACACCTGGCAGGTGGTCGCCGGCGCCATCCTGCTGCCACTCGGGATCGCGGTGATCCTGCTCGGCTGGTCCGGCGCCGCGCACGGCCGCGTCGAGCAGCAGCAGTTCCCGTACCTGATCAGTGGTGGCCTGCTCGGTCTGGCCGCCGTGATCATCGGCGGGTTCTTCTTCTGGGCGCACTGGCTCTACCGGATCTACGACCAGGCTGACCTTCACCACGAGGAGGCGATGCGGCAGCAGGCCGAGCTGATCCGCGCGCTGCTTCAGCTTCGCGGCGAAGGTGCGACGGTCCCCGCGGTTGCCGCGGCGACATCAGCCGCCGGCGCGACCCCGACGTCGCTGGTCGCGACGAAGACCGGCACGAGCGTGCACCGTCCGGACTGCTCGCTCATCGCGAGTCGCTCCGGTCAGCTGCGCAACGTGAGCGCAGCCGAAGCAGCCCGAATGAAGCCCTGCCGGGTTTGCGACCCGCTCGGGAACGCCTGACAGATCAGGTGAAACCGGCCGATTTCGACATCGGCCGGGACGATGTGACCAACGGCCCGATTTGGTCACATCGTGCTATGTACCGCGGAGTACGTCGCGCAAAGACTGAACTGGACGTCGGCCTGTCCGGAGGTCGAGCTTCTGCGCGACGGAGGGGCCATGGTCACCACGACCCCCACACGCCGCGCCACGGCGAGGACTCGACTCCACAGACCGCTCCGGCGCCTGGTTCAAATGCCGCACATTCGACTGTGGGTGCAGTTCTACGCCGCCGGCATCGTCGTAAGCCAGATCTCGCTTGCCTTCCTGCGGCCCGGGATCCACGACCGCGCGATCCTGACGAGCGTCAACGTCGGGGCGCAGGTCATCATCGGCGCCGGAACGCTCCTGCTGCCGCTACCCGAGAGGTCGCGTCTCACCCGGCTGTTGCCGCCCATCGTCGGCCTCTGCGGTCTCGTGGTGGTCGGCGCGACAACGGCCGGGCTGGCACCCGTGCTCGGCGGGTTCTTCGTGATCACGTTCGTGTACGTCGGGCTGACGCAGCCGCCTTGGACCTCGCTGTGGTTGGTCCCACCGGCAGCGATGGGCTGGCTGGTGATGAACCGGCCGATCGACCACACGGTCGTTGCCGGGATTCCCGTGGCCGTGAGCCTCTGGGTGCTGCTCGCGGAGCTGCTCAGTCGCGTCACGACCCGACAACAGGTTCAGCAGGCACAGCTCGAGGAGCAAGCCGCGCATGACGCGCTGACCGGTCTGCGCAACCGGCGTGGTCTCGACGACCTGCTGGCGGCAGCCGAGGTCGGCGACGCCGTCGTGTTCCTCGATCTCGACCACTTCAAGGCGGTCAACGACCTGCTCGGCCACGAAGCGGGTGACCGCGTCATCGCTGACCTCGGACGCATCGTGCTCGCCGTGCTTCGGCCCAACGATGTCGCCGTTCGGTACGGCGGCGAGGAAGTGCTCATCCTGCTGCCCGGCACCCCGCTGGACGGCGTCGAGACGTTGCTACGACGCCTCCGCCGAGGCTGGTCGGCGTCGCATCCGGAGCTGACCTTCTCCGCGGGGGTGGCGATCGTGGACGCCGAGGGCGGCGCGGCGGCGGCGCGGCAGGCCGACGACGCGCTCTATCTCGCCAAACAACGCGGACGTAACCGTGCAGAGGTCGCCGGCCAGAAGCCCACCATGTTCATCCCGGCCCAGAAGGGCACGGTAGATCCTCACCTCTCGAGAGGATGAGTCCGCAGGTCAGCCAGTCGCCGGGTTGCCCTGAACCGGCAGTGGCTCATGACAGAAGTCGCAGTGCGGATCCGCACGTCCGGACTGGACGGCTTGGTCGACCGGCGCACCGCAATGCGGGCAGAGCGCCGGCAAGGTCCAGCCCGATGGCAGGTCCTGGGCAGCGCCGGCAGTCTGTCCGGCGCGCGACGCCGCTGCAGCCAGGGCGGCGGGCAACCTCGAGATGTCGAGTGCGATCCGCGATGGGTCATTCGGGTCGAAGAGGACCGGCAGCTCCAAGGTCGGGTATCGAAGCTCGTAGCTGGCCGGGAGTCGCTGGCTGAACTCCACCTTGTGCGTCTCGTTGTCGGCGCGGAGCGTGACGTGGAAGGTCCACTCGACGGACCCGTCGGCCAACACATGTGGCACCTTCGACGCCGGGATGAGCGTCGCCGCCTGCCCGCTCTCTCGCAGCTCCCCCTCGAGCTCGCCGGAGTCACGTTGATGGCGGTCACGTCCGAACACGTCGTACTCCAATCCGCCCGGTTACATCCGGTGATCTTGACGATAAGGGCCGAACAACTGCCGCTAAGGGCCTCTTTCGTCAAGATCACCGCGGTTATGGGCTAGCCGATCACGTGGATCGTCGTTGCGCTCCGGGTGCTCAGCTCTGCGGTGCGTACGACGAGGGTGCGGGTCGATGCCGCGTAGCGCCATCTCACCGGCCTGCCACCGACCGTGACTGCCGTCGGCCGGTTGGCGTCGCTGAACCGAATCGTCCATGACCGCTTCGTCAGCGCGCCCCGGAAGTCGCCGACGGCGCGACCGATGAGCAGACGCTGAGTCCGGCCGCTCACGGAGTGGCGGAACGCCGTCCACGCGTACTGGCCGTGCTGATAGCCGAACCCCTGCCCGGCGTCGTCGTACAGGCGGCCCGACCCGTCGTGATGACCGAAGACGGTGAGCGTCAGGTGGTCGCGCGGGGCTTCGGTCGAGTGCGGGGCGGCGGGCTGCGTCGGCAGCACGGCGCCGGCGCGGACGAACACGGGCATCCGGTCGAGCGGCACCGAGAACCGGCGCAGCGACGGGCCGGCATACGTCCGACCCGTGAAGTAGTCGACCCACTTGCCGGGCGGGAACCACACCTTGGTGGGCGCCGGGTTGCCCGGAGCCGAGACCGGGCGCACCAAGACGTCGCGCCCGACGGTGTACTCCGACGGATGCCGGTACGCCGCGGGCTGCCTCGGCCACTGCAGCGGGAGCGAGCGGACGAGCGGAAGGCCCGTGTCGTAGCTGTCGCGTGCCACCGAGTACAGGTACGGAACGAGCGACTCACGCAGCCGCAGCGCATCCGCGGCTGCCCGATCGGCGGCCTTCGGGTACTCCCACGGCAGCCGCGCTCCGTGGTTGGAGTGCAGTCGCAGAATCGGCTGGAAGGCACCGAGCTGCACCCAGCGGACGTACATCTGCGCGGGAAGCTTCGATCCGGAGCTGCCGGCTGATGCGCCGCACTGCCCATGAATCGGCGCACCGTTGAAGCTGCCGATGTCGTGACTGACATAGGGCAAGCCGACGTTGCCTTCTTCTGCGGTGAGACGGGCCTCGAAGGCGACCATCCCCCACGTCGCACAGGTGTCACCGGTGAAGTGGATCGCGTAGCGGTGGTCGGCGAAGATCCCCGGCCCCGGCCCGGCAGCCGGGTCGTCTCCCTGGTGCGATCCGCCGACGCGGGACAGCACGAGCCACCGATCGCCTTGCTGGTGCAGCTGGTTCGCGTAGAGCAGGTTCAGCCACGTGTCCGGGGTCAGTCCCGGCGCCGATGCGGTCGTCGCGTCGCAGCACCAGTCCAGCCACCACTCGTCGATCCCGTCCGCGGCGATCGGCGCATGCAGTGCGAAGTACGCCGCGATCTGGCGCTGCTTGGTCAGGTCGAACACGTGACATTGACCGGTTGGGTCGATCTGCTGCAGCGTGCACATCGCATCGATCTTCAGCGGCCCGGTCTTCGCGACCGTCGCGTCGTACTGCGGGTCGGTGCTGTCGATCGATGGATGGATGTTGAGTGCGATCGCGACGCCGTGGCGATGCGCCCAGGTGACGAATCTCTTGGGATCCGGGAACAGCGTCGAGTTCCACTCCCAGCCGTTCCACGACCAGGCCTTCGTCTTGCCGACAACCGCACCCGCAAGAACCGGCGAGAGCGGGCTGGGCTGTCGCTTCCAGTCCGTGTCGATCGACAGGGTGTCCAACGGCACCTTGTTCGTACGGAACTGACGCAGCAGCGTGCGGTAGTCGGCGGCAGAGTAGGCGTGGTAGCGCGAGAACCACACGCCGAACGCCGTACGCGGCAACAGCGGCGCGGGCCCGCTCAACGTCCGCAGGTCGCGCAACGCCTGCTCATAGTCGTGCTGAAAGCCGAAGAAGTAGCCGTCCTGGTAGCCGGCCGCGGTGTGGCGGACCTTGAAGCTCGGCCGCCAGTGGTTCGCGGCCGTCCCCTGGGTGACCAGTGGGTCGGTCGAGTCCTTGAGCAGGTACCAGCCCCCGCGGTCGACCAGCGCTCGGTGGACCGGGACGGGTCCCTGCCGGTCGTCCAGCGCGCGAATCCAGCCACCCAGAATCGACCGCGGCGACTCGGCCGGGCCGCTGCGCTTCGACCAGCCGGGGGCCGACCACGTGCCGTCGAGCGAGTGCACTCGCAGATCCGTCGGGCCGAACCGGCCGCCCGCAACGCGATAGCGCAACACGAGCGCGGACGTGCGGATGGTCAGTACGCCGTGTGAGCGCGAGGTCGTGAACGCCGAGATCGGGTTCCGGTCCAGCGCGACCATCGTGGGGCGGTTCTCGAAGTGGCCGTCCGGGGCGTACTCGAGCCGGATCAGCGTCGGGCTGAGCACCTCGAACCGGGCATGGCCGGCACGCACGGCATCGTGCGGCGCGGGTGTGGCAGGTCGAGCCGTGGACATCGTGGCGGGCACGATCGCCAGGCCTGCGACGACCGCCACGAGGCACCCAAGCCGGACCCGGTTCATTGCCTCGGAAGTGTCCCGCAGCCACAGGTTGCCGTGCGCTCCCGTCACCGGCGAACCAGCGACATCATCATGACTTGACTATGACATCATTATGATGTCAGCATGGCGTCATGCAACTCGAGGGGTACGTCCAGCTGGTCCGTGACGACCTGAGCCGGATCGCCGCCGTCGGCGACGAGGCGACGGCACGGGCGGCCGAGCTGCTGTCCGTCGCGCTCGAGTCCTCCCTCGCCCGGCGGCTGCAGGAAGCGCTCGCCGAGGCGGCCCTCGAGCTGTCCGGGCAGCTCGAGCACGGCAGTGTCGAGGTCCGCGTCGCAGGCGGCGATCCCGAGCTCGTGTACGTCGACAGCGAACCGGCCGCCTCGCCCACGACCGACGAGGCCTTCGACGCCCGCATCACGCTGCGACTCCCCGAGCGGCTGAAGACGCGCATCGACGACGCGGCAGCCGTCGCCGGCGTCTCGGTCAACACGTGGCTGGTTCAAGCCCTTGGCCGCGCCCTGGACTCGCGCCCTGCCGTCGTGAGCCAGCACCGTCTTACCGGCTTCGGCACGGCGTAGGCCGCCGACCCACACCCAGTCAGGAGAACCCGATGATCGACGAGCGATTCCACACCCCGGCCCCCGTCCGGCTCGACGTCAGGCTTCCGGTCGGTGGTCACCTCGAGGTGACGACCCACGAGGCCGGCGAGTCGACCGTCACGGTCGCCGGCACCGCTCGGATGCTCGACGCGACCAAGGTCGAGCTCCTCGGCGACCGGCTCGTCATCGAGATGCAGCGCAAGCTGTTCGGTGGCTTCTCCCACCGGACGAACGGCGCGGAGCTCGAAGTGCGCGTCGGCATCCCGCACGGGAGCCGCGTCGAGATCGCGACCGCCTCGGGCGATGCGGAGCTCAACGGCCGGTTCGCCCGGCTCGACGCGAAGTCAGCCTCCGCCGACGTCCGCGTCAGCGGCGAGATCGCCGGCGACGCCAACGTGAAGACCGTCAGCGGTGACAGCCGCCTGCCGCACGTCGGCGGCGACCTGTCGGTTCAGTCGGTGTCCGGCAAGGTCACCGCCGACGAGGTCGACGGCTGCGTGTCCGTGAAGTCCGTGTCCGGCGATCTTCGGATCGGCTCGGTTCGCGACGGGAAGGTCAACGTGCAGAGCGTGTCCGGTGACGTCGAGCTCGGCATCGCCCCTGGGACGAACCTCGACGTCGACGCCATGTCGGCGTCGGGCTCGCTCAGCTCCGAGGTCCCGCTGTGCGGAAAGCCGGCCGGTGGCAACGGCCCGACCGTCGTCGTACGAGGCAAGACCGTCAGCGGCGACCTTCGGCTGTTCCGCGCCGCCTAGTGCACCGACCCGGCGAGTTGTTGCCACCTCGCGCCTCGGTGATCGCATGTCACATAGGTGTCGCGATTCACCACCCTCATGTCACACAGAGGCTGCATTTCACGACACGCATGTGACATGCGAGCGCGGTCACGCGACCGCGGCGAGCAACCACCTGCGTCAGTCGCTGTCGATGGCGTGGCCGTTCGTGCCGACGACGTACCACGCCCCACCGGATGCGGTGCTGCCCTGGCCGTTGTCCTGGAGCGGCTCGGTGTCACCGACGTAGAAGTAGAGCGGGTGGCCGTAGTAGGTCACCTGACCCTTCTTCGTCAGGCCGAGATGACGCGCCGAGACGTGAGCGGCAGCCATCGCGGATCCCTTCGACCTCACCGGTGGCCAGTACGCGCGACACGTCGAGTCGCAGTGCGAGACGTTCTTCCCGTCCTTCTCGAACAAGTAGAGAACGTGGTTGTTCGAAGCGGCCAGCACCCGACCGGCTGAGATCTTCACCGTCTTGATCTCGCGATGGGATGGTGCGGCCGTCGCCGTCCCGGCCGCGAGCCCAAGTCCCGCCGCCACTGCGACTGCGGTGACAGACCTGCGATGGATCAGAAAGGACAAGCTCACGCGCAACGCCTCCTGGTAGCACTTGTAGTGGCCGTAGCCCCGCTCCCGAACCGTCAGGTTCTGCCGCCTCTCACGGACCGAACCCGCGGTCGGTTCAACCGCCGGCGCGGCCGAACCAACTCCTTGGATGCGGATCCTCGGCGTCTTGCTCGCGGGACTGCGGCGCAGATGGCGCGCAGCTCACGCCCGGCGACGTAGCGCCCGGCTACACCCAGCCGCGGGTCTGTGCGACGCGGCACAGCTCGCGCCGCTTGGTGTGCGTCGGCATTGCGGCAAGTCCGGTCTTGACGTATGCCCGCCGCAACGCCGCCTTGACCGCGTCCACGGCTCGGGGCGTGCCCAGCGATGCCGCGATCTCGGCGTTGGTCGCCGGCTCGCCGCCACGCACCCACGGCTCAGCGAGCCGTTGCACGACCTGCAGCTGGTAGTGCGACAGACCCTCGGAGGCCCGGGCTTCGCGGAGGCCGGTGAGCGACATCGCAGTCGTCTGGTCCCCGACCTCGGCATCCTGCGGCGTCATCGTCACGGACAGCGCGACGCCGCCGAGCTCGAGGCGGTCCCCGTCGCGCAGCGGACAGTCGGCGTGCATCGGGATCCTCGTCCCGTTGAGGAGGGTCCCGTTGCGGCTGCCGTTGTCCGTCACCGTCCAGGTCGAGTTGCGGCGACGCACCACGGCGTGCTCCCGGCTCACCGACGGGTCGTCGAGACGGACGTCGGCATGCGCGGCCCGCCCCAGCAGCAGGCCGTCGCGAAGCGGCGCAGGACCGTCGGGGCCAGTGCGGCTGCCGGGACTCGAGAGATAGCCAGCCGGTGCGTCTGACACGACGAGTCCTTCCCCCGTACGGCGTAACGCAAATCGTTATCGCCACGATGTTCCGGGTAGGAAATCGAGCGGATCTGCTGGGCCGATCGACTGCTGGGGAGATGGCGTGGTTTCGGCGACACGGGAGCTGCTCGCCGATCGATATCACCTCGAGGAACGCATCGCGACCGGCGGAATGGGCGTGGTGTGGCGCGCCCGCGACCACCGGCTCGGCCGTGACGTCGCGATCAAGCTGATCCGCCCCGAGTACGCCGACGACCCCACCTTCCGGGAACGCCTGCGGCTCGAAGCCCGCGCGATCGCCGCGATCAACAGCCCGCACGTCGTACGCATCCACGACGTCTGCGAGGAGAAGGACCCGGCCGGGGGCTGCCGGGCGTTCATCGTGATGGAGCTGGTCGACGGGCAGCCGCTGTCCGCGATCCTGCGGGAAGGCCCGCTGACTCCTGAGCGCACGGGGAACGTGATCGGTCAGTCGGCTTCCGCACTGGCCGCGGCTCACGAGCAGCAGATCGTCCACCGCGACATCAAGCCGGCGAACGTGATGGTGGACACGAGCGGCGGGGTCACCGTCCTCGACTTCGGCATCGCCCGCGCCGCTGACGCAGTCGCGCTGACCGCCACCGACTTGATCTTGGGGACGGCTCGGTACATCTCCCCGGAGCAAGCCGACGGGCGCGGCGCGTCCGGGGCGAGCGATGTCTACTCGCTCGGCGTCGTTGCCTTCGAGTGTCTGACGGGCACCGTCCCGTACGACGCGGGCTCCGACGTCGCGATCGCGCTCGCGCACCTGCGCAACCCGATCCCGGCGCTCCCGCCGACCGTCCCCGAGCCGATCTCGCAGCTGGTGCGCAGCATGCTCGCGAAGTCGCCGGACGACCGACCGAGTGCGGCAGCGGTCGCGCGCCGGCTCGCCGACCCGCGAGCTAAGACCATCACGATCCCCGAGGCAGGGGCGACGGCGAGTCCTCAACCAACCGCGGTGATGCCGGTGGTCCTCGCCGCGCGCCAGCGGGTGAAGGACCGCCTCGCCGGACGCGACCTGCACGAGACGCGATCGGCGCTGCTGCGGCCACGACTGCTGCTCTTCCCGGCAGGCGTCGCGGTCCTTGCCTTGATCATTGCCGTGGCGCTCTCCGGCGGCTCGAGCGGCCTGCAGCCATCTGCTGCGGCAGGTTCGCATCCCTCGTCCTCACCCCATGTCGCCGCCCAGAAGGTGACGATCGATCCGACGCTGTACCTCGGACGGAGCTGGGACACGGTGCGCCCTGCGTTGAAGGCACTAGGAGTCGATCCCGAAGCCCAGTTCTCCGGCAGCGGCCCGGCCGGGACGGTCGTCGGGTTGGCCCCGACCGGCAAGGTGACGAAGGGCTCCACCATCACCGTCGTCGTCGCGCGCTCCGGTCCGCGAGGGCCGGATCCGAAGGCGCCGAAGGCGAAAGCGCCGAAGCCGCACCCGGGACCGGCGCACGTGCCTCCCGGCCAGGCCAAGAAGGAACACGGCCACGAAGGGGACTAGGTAGCGGCGGGCGTCACCTCAGTGACGCCCCCAAACATTCACGTTTCCAACGGTTCTCAGCGGCGACGTTGTACCGGTGACAGCCGCGCTCTCCATCGTTCTGCTGGTCGTGTCCGCCACTCTCACTGTCGTCGCAAGTGCCACGGTGTGGTGGATGCTTCACGCTTGGCGCACGCCGATCGCGATGCGCCGGACCGAGTTCGAGCGGCGGCCGGATGCGCCGCAGCTGTCGTTCTCCCTCCTCGTCCCGGCGCGTCATGAGGAGGCGGTCCTCGCGACGACGCTGGACCGCCTGACACGGCTCGCCCACCCCGACTACGAGGTGATCGCGATCGTCGGGCACGACGACCCGGGGACCGAGCAGGTCGCCCGCGCCGCCGCAGAGCGATCCAACGGGCTGATCCGGGTCGTCGTGGACACCAACGAGCCGAAGAACAAGCCCAAGGCGCTGAACACCGCGCTCCCCTCCTGCCGCGGCGACATCGTCGGCGTCTTCGACGCCGAGGACGATGTCGATCCCCGCCTGCTTCGCGTCGTCGACACCGCGTTCCGCCAGAACAACGCGCACGTCGTCCAAGGCGGCGTCCAGCTTCTCGACTTCCGTTCCTCGTGGTTCTCGCTGCGCAACTGCCTGGAGTACTTCTTCTGGTTCCGCTCCCGGCTGCACCTCCACGCACGGCACGGCTTCATCCCGCTGGGGGGCAACACCGTGTTCGTGCGCAGCGATCTCTTGAAGACCGTCGGCGGCTGGGATGAGGCATGCCTGGCGGAGGACTGCGAGCTCGGCGTACGCCTCTCCTCGCTCGGCGCGCGGGTGGCCGTGGCCTACGACCCTCACCTTGTCACCCGGGAGGAGACGCCGCATTCGATGACGGCGCTGGTGAAGCAGCGCACGCGGTGGAACCAAGGTTTCCTGCAGGTGCTGCGCAAGGGCGTGTGGAGCGAGCTCCCGACTCGGCGGCAGCGACTGCTCGCCCGGTTCACGCTCGCACAGCCGTTCCTCCAGGCCTTTGCCGGAATCTGCGTCCCTGCCTCGATCGCTTTCGCGCTGTTCGCCAAGGTGCCTCTCGTCATCGCGCTGACGACCTTCATCCCTGCCATCCCGACGATCGCGATGATCTGCTTCGAGATCGCGGGGCTGCGGGAGTTCTGCCGCGTGTACTACGTGCGGGCGCACGTCCGCGACTACGTCACGCTGATCGTCGGGACTCCGGTCTACATGCTGCTGCTGGGACTGGCCGCCATGCGAGCCGTCGCCCGAGAGATGACCGGCAACAACAGCTGGGAGAAGACCGCGCACAGCGGTGCCCACCTCGCCGGCCAGGCGGTGCGCGTCTCATGACCGAGCTCGTCGATCTCTCTGCCGACCAGCGCCGCGAGCTCGATCTTCCGGTCGACCCGCCGCGGGACCCGGTCGGTGGCTGGCGCAGCACTCGCGCCAAGACCCAAGCCTGGGTGTGGCGCCACCGACGCAGCCTTCTCATCGTCACGCCGTTGCTCATCGTCGTCGCACTGGTCCGGTTCTGGGGACTCTCACACGGCCCCGGGCTCGCCGACGACGAGGGCACGTACGTCGCCGAGGCGTGGGCCGTCCAAGTGCGACACGCGCTCGCGCCGTACACCTACTGGTACGACCATCCGCCGTTCGGCTGGATTCAGATCGCGGCCTACACCGCGTTGACCGGGACCTTCCACGGCGGCGCGCTGCACGTGGTCGCGGTACGCCGAATGATGGTCGGCTACGCCGTCATCGACGCGGGCCTCATCTACATGCTCGCCAGGCGGCTCGGCATCGCACGATTGTGGGCTGCGGTCGCGGTCGGGATGTGGGCGTTGTCGCCTCTCGCCGTCGGGTACTCGCGAATGGTCTACCTCGACAACGTCGCCCTTCCGTGGGTGCTCGGCGCGTTCGTCCTCGCGGCCACCCCGCGCAAGTCGTTGTGGGCGCACACCCTTGCCGGCGCGATGTTCGCGCTCGGCGTGCTGAGCAAGGAGACGATGATCCTGCTGCTGCCGGCCTTCCTGTGGCTCGCGTGGCGGCACACCGATCGGCGCACGCGCTCCTTCTGCCTCGTCGGGATGTGCGCGACCGGCATCCTCGTCGTTGCGATCTATCCGCTGATGGCGGCGCTGCGAGGCGAGCTGCTGCCGGGGCCCGCACACGTGTCGCTGCTCGACGCGTTGAAGTGGCAGTTCTTCAGTCGGCCCACCACCGGCAGCGCGCTGTCGCCGCACTCGCCCTCCCGCGCACTGCTCGACTCGTGGCTGGGCCTGGATTCGTGGCTGCCATGGCTCGGGGTCGTAGGCGGGTTCGGCTGCCTCGTCTGGGCACGCCTGCGACCGCTCGGCGCGACACTGCTGATCCTGCTCGCGGCAGGGCTGCGACCCGGGTACCTGCCTCAGCCGTACATCATCGCGTTCCTTCCGTTCGCCGCAGTCGCGGCAGCGGGCGTCGCTGATGCCGGGTGGAGCGCACTGCACGCGCGTCCGCCGGTACCGATCCGCGCCGGAGCCCGGCAGGAAGCGCGGCTGCTTGCAGCCGGTCGCGCCGGCGCGACCATCGCGGCGGTCGCCGTCGCAGCCATCGTCGTACCGGGATGGTTGCACGGCGACGCCGCGCTGGCCGGACCTGATCAGTCAGCGCCGATCGCGGCCGCGGAGAACTGGCTCGATGCACACGCCCGCACCGCGGTCCTGTCGCGTAGCGCGAACCGCACCGGATTCGGCCGAGATGTCCTCGTCGACGACACGATGTGGGCCGACCTGGTCACCCAGGGCTTCCCGCAACGACAGGTGATCTGGTTCTACAAGCTCGACTACGTCGACAACCTCGACCCCTCGGTACGCCGGCGGATTCATGACTTCCGTGATTTCGGGTACGTCGTCTCAAGTCCGATCGTGCGCGGCGGCCTCGCCCAGAGCCCGGCACCGCGCTATGAGCTGGCTCGGCTGGCGCTGTCCCACGCCACACCCGTGGCGACATTCGGCCAAGGCGCGAACCGGATCGTGATCGAACGCGTCAACACAGCGACGACACCCAGGAGACAGCGATGACAGGTCCCTCTGACTCACTCGACCAGCTCATGGACAGCGGTGAGACGGAGCTGCCGCAGTTCGCGACCGTGATGCGCGGCTATGACCGCGGTCAGGTCGACGACTACGTCGCCCGGCTCAACGACTTCCTGGCTGACGCGGAGCAGCGCGCCCAGCGAGCCGAACGCAGCGTCGCCGACGTGATTCGTCGCAACGAACGTCTGACCGAAGAGCTGCGACAGGCGATCGACCGCCGGCAGCACATGCGCGCAGGCGAGCCCTACGAGGGGCTCGGCGAGCGGATCGAGCACATGCTTCGACTGGCCGGCGAAGAGGCGGACAACATCCGCGAGCAGGCGCGGATCGAGGCCGAAGAGATCGTCGCCGACGCGCGACGGTCCGGTGATACCGAGCGCGAGGCCGCCGAACGCGACCTGACGGCTGTGTCGGAGCGACGCGATGCCGTCGTCTCCGAGCTGCGCCGGGTGCAGGAAGTCCTCGCGACGCTCGGGTTGCGTCAGGCGCCGGCGGACGAAGCTTCGATTGATGGGTCGACTCCCCCTGAAGCGGTGGACCTGACCGCGACGCAACCGGCTGCCGCCGGCGGAGACGCGGAGGTGTCCGATCCCGACGCAACCCGCGTCATCCAGCTTCCGTCGGCGGCCTCCAGCGCCTGATGTCGGGGCCGCGGCCGGCCCGGGCTGCGGTGGCCGCGTTCGGCTTGCTGGTCGCCGTCGCGCTCACCGGGTGCGGCGGCTCGCACTCGCAGCACGTCGAGGACAGTGTGGCGAAGGCAGCCGCGCAGACCTTCCTGCGCGAATACGTGACGCCTGCCGGCGAAGTCATCCGCCGTGACCAAGGCGGAGACGTCGTCAGCGAGGGCCAGGGCTACGCGATGCTCCTCACGTTCGCCCTCGACGACCCGGGACGGTTCGCCAAGATCTGGGCGTGGACGCGCGCGAACCTGCAGCAACCCGATGGGCTGTTCGCCTACCACTGGCAAGGCGGCGCGATCGCCGACCCGACGCCGGCCGCCGACGCCGACACCCAGATCGCCTGGGCGCTCGACCTCGCCGGAAGCAGCTGGTCGTTGCCGGGCGACACCGCCGCGGCGCGCCGGATCGCCGAGGCCATCGCGCAGCACGAGATCGGATACGACGACCAAGGGCATCCGACCCTCGCCGCCGGTCCGTGGGCCATCTCACGCGGTCAGCCCGTCCAGGTCGAGCCCGGCTACTGGACCTTCCCGGCGTACGCCGCGCTTGCGAAGCTCACCGGCGACCATCGTTGGCAACAGCTCGAAGCCAGCGACGCCGCGCATCTCACCGCACTGACCGGCGGTGGCGCGGCGCTCCCGCCGGACTGGGCGACACTCGGCAACGGCGCCGGACCCGCGCCCGCGAGCGCCCCACAGACCGGCGCCGCACCGGCCTCCGGTCAGGACGGGCTGCGCGCAATGGTCTGGGCGTCGTGCCTGCCGGCCACTCACGCGTTGGCGGTCCGGTGGTGGCACGCGGTCGCGCCGACCGCGCGCCTCGGTCCGCTCACCCGCAGCCTGCAAGGCGCGCCAACGACAGCGGGCCCGTCCGCCCTGAGTCTCGTCGCGGCGTCTGCGGTGGCGAAGGCTGCGGGCAACGACACGCAGTCAGCCGCGCTGCTCAAGCTGTCCAGCCAGACGATCACGAAGCAGTCGACGTACTACGGCGACGCCTGGAACGCACTCGGCGACATCCTGCTCACGACAAGCCTCATCCCGGGCTGCTCGCCATGACGCGGCCGGCTCAGGCCGGCGGTGCGTGGTGGTCGGCCGTGAGGTCGAGGAACAGGTGGCGCACCGTCGGGTTGGTCTCCGTCACCTCGTGCTCCATCCGACGTGCCAGTGCCTCGACCTGCGCCGCCGTCAGTGTGTCCTCAAGGTCGAGTCGCGCGACCACCAACACCTGGCCCCGGCCGATGACGCTGGTGAGCACCTCATCGACCGAGTCCACCTCGTCGTACGCCGACAGCTGCCGCACGACCGCGTCGTGCAGCGTCGGGTCTGCTGCCTCGCCGATCAGCAGGTGGCGGTTGCGATGACCGAGGACGACGCCGACCGTCACCAGCAGCACGCCGATCGCAAGCGACGCGACCCCGTCCCACACATGGCTGCCGGTGGCCTGGTGCAGACCCACCCCTGCTGCGGCAAGCAGGAGCCCGACCAAGGCGGCGCTGTCCTCAAGGAAGACTGTGGTCACCGCGGGATCCGAGCTCGCCATCAGCTGCTCGCGCGCGCCGCGTCCCGTGCTCTCGGCGTCCTCGCGCAGCTGCGAGCGTGCTTGCAACCAGGAGCCTGACTCGAGGACGAACGAGATCGCCAGGACGACGTAGGTCAGCAGGTAGTGGCCGCCGTCACCGCTGTGACTACGCAGCTCATTGACGCCTTGCATGACGGAGAAGACACCGCCGCCGACGCAGATGCCGACGGCCGCGAGGAGCGTCCAGAAGTAGCGCTCCCGGCCGTAGCCGAAGGGGTGCCTCGCGTCGGCCGGCCGATCGCTGCGCTTGACCGCCACGAGCAGCAGCAGCTCGTTGGCGGTGTCGGCCACCGAGTGCGCTGCCTCCGACACCATCGCCGCGGATCCCGACAGGGCGCCCGCCACTCCCTTGGCCGCGGCGATGCCGAGGTTGGCTACCGCGGCGACGACGACGGTGCGGGTGCTGTCTGCGGACATCCCACTAGCCTGCCAGGGTGGCTTCGGCTCCCCTCCGCTGCTTTCGGCTCGCCATGGCAGCCGCGGTCGCAGTTGGCGTCCTTGCCGGCCCGGCGGCGACGGCACGTCCGACCCACTCCCGCCAGGTCGGCAAGACCTCGCTGCCCCAGCTGTCGCACCGTGGTCCGTTCCTCACCGACGCCGCGGGTCGAGTCGTCTTCATCCACGGCGTCAACGCGGTCTACAAGCGTGCGCCGTACGTCGCGCCCAAGAGCGCGCGCGGCTTCACGGCGCGCGACGCGGACTTTCTGGCACGCAACGGGCTCAACGGCGTGCGGCTCGGCGTGCTGTTTGCGGGCGTCATGCCGAAGCCCGGCGTGATCGACCACCACTACCTCAACCAGGTCAACCGGATCGTGCAGCTGCTCGCGAGCCGTCACATCTGGGTGCTGCTCGACTTCCATCAGGACGCCTTCAACGAGAGGTTCGACGGCGAGGGATTCCCGGCGTGGGCGACGAACGACGACGGGCTGCCGTTCGTGAACCTCGGCAGCTTCTTCGTCAACGACCAGACGCCGGCCGTGCAGCACGCGTACGACCATCTCTGGAACGACGACACCGGGCTGTGGCACTACTACGCGCAGGCGTGGAAGGCCGTCGCGAAGAAGTGGCGCGACCAGCCGTACCTGATGGGCTACGACCTGTTCAACGAGCCCAACGCCGGCTCGCAGATGCTGACCTGTGCGAACCCGCTCGGTTGCCCGATCTTCGACGCGCGGCTCGAGAAGTTCTACGACTATGTGCGAGCCGCCATCCGTACGGTCGATCACCGCGGGCTCGTCTTCTACGAGCCGCAGTTCTTGTTCAACGCGATCTCGCAGTCCAACTTCACGCACGTCGACGATCCCGAGGTCGCGTTGTCGTGGCACGACTACGCCTGCACGCCGGCGTTCGTCGAAGGCGGCGTCGTACCGGGTGACCTCGACTGTCAGATCAACGAGCCTCGCGTGATGGACAACGCTGCAGCACAGATCAAGGCGATGGGCGGTGGCGGCATCATGAGCGAGTTCGGCGCGGGCGACGACCTGAGCGACCTGGCGCGACTGACGTCGCTCGCCGACGGACACCTCAGCGGGTGGATGTACTGGCAGTACAAGCACTGGGCAGACCCCACCGGCGGCGGCAACGAAGGCTTGTTCGCCGACGACTCCAAGCTGTCTTCGGTCAAGACGGCGAAGCTCGCCGTCCTCGTCCATCCCTATCCGCAGGCAATCGCCGGGACGCCGACCTCGATGTCGTGGAACGCCACCGCCAAGACCCTCCGGTTCGGCTACGTGCCGAATCGCTCGACCGGGCTCACCGACGTCTTCCTGCCCGCGCTGACCTGCCACCATGGCTGCACGATCAAGGTAAAGGGCGGCAAGGTCGTACGCCGCACGAAGCTGCACGCGTACCTGCGGTCGCGGCCCGGCGCGAAGGCGGTGGCGGTGACGGTCGCGGCGAAAAGGAGCTAGATCACCGGTTAGGGACCAAGGTCATATTCACCCCGAGCCGGGGACAACTCCTGTGGATATCGGGGCTGTATGCGGGCTGCCACATGCGGGTCAGTGTGAGCCGAACACCATCCACGCGATCACTGCGGCGAAGCCAACCGTGCCGATGACCGCTGGCACCACATCGCGGTCGCCTCGCCGCCACCGGGTCCGAATGAGCCAGATGTCGCCGGGGATGAACACGGCGAGGGCGAGCGTCCCGGCGACTTGGAGACCGGTCACTTCGAGTCGTTGCTCGACTTCGCGGCCTCGGCAGCCCCTGCGCGGGCCTTCTCGGGGTCCTCGGGGCTGATCGCTAGCATCCGGCGCAGCACGTCCACTGGGTCTTTATCGGCAAGGTCGACTAACTCGGGCGCGCGCTGCTTCTTGCCCACGCCGTCACGGTACGCCGATGCCGTCGCTCTAGGCGGCACCTGACTGATCGTGTCGAAATTGGTGGACCGGACGCGAGTCGAACCCGTAGAGGGAGCCTGCCAAGGGGACCGTGCGCACCGACGCCCGGCCCGGATCGAGAGCCGTTGGGACGCGAGTCCTGGCGGCTCTCCGTCGCCTACAAACCCTTCCCGTCTTCGGCCCATTCCTCGTCGTCGTCGCCGGGGAAGGGGCTCTCGTCGCCTACAAGCCCTTCCCGTCTTCGGCCCATTCCTCGTCGTCGTCGCCGGGGAAGAACATCGGCATCGTCTCGCCGATCTTCGGGTGAATCCTGTCGAGGTGTCGTTCGAACTCCTTGTAGTCCTTGCTCATCTTCATCAGCGTGACAACGGAACCAAGGTGCTCGCGGAGCTTCGGGTAGCCCGCGTTGGTCGTCAGGCGCTGGAACAACTTGTCCTTCGGTTGCCCGCTGTCGTTACGGCGTTGCACGCGCTTCAACTCGTCCAGCGCCTCAGGTGCTAGGCGCTTGTACACAATGTTGTTCGTCAGATGCCCGAAGTACTTCGGTCGGTGAACATCGGTGCTCGGGTAATCGATGCCACGAAGCCTGAACAACTCCTTGTAGAGGTCTTTTCGTTTGTATTCCATCGGAATATCGGTCCCGAGCTCTTGATCTTGTCGTTGGCATCGACTATCATTCGAACATACGTTCGATCAGGAGTGGAAGTTGACAGTTCGTGGTGGGGCGAGCCGCGACGCGCTCGCGGCAGCAAAAGCCGCGGTCGCCGCAGACCCGCACGCGCTGCCCGATGAACCGCTGCTGGAGGCCCTCGACCAGCTGCTCGACGCCCGACGTCTGCTCGACGTCGCCATCGCGCGCCACCTGGCTGTCGTCGACGTGCGGGATGCCACCGTCGAGCCCTATGGGCGGGCCACCCGCGGCTGGTTGATCGAGGACAAGCACCTGCCGGCCGCGGCCGCCGGACGACTGCTGAAGGTGTCCCGGCAGCTTCCGATCCGCCCCGTCATCCACGACGCGCTGGCCGCCGGTGAGATGTCGGTCGAGCACGCGGCACCGATCCTCCGCACCCTCGCCAAGCTGGCCCCCGCCGATCGCGACGTCGACGAGAAGATCCTCCTCGAGGCAGCGAAGGACATCGACCCGGACACCTTGCGCACGCTGTGCCAGGCGACCGAGGAAGCCGCCTGCACCAACGAGGAAGCCGACGCCCGCCGGGAACGCCTGCACGGCACCCGCTACCTCCACCTCTCCACCACGTTCGACGGGATGGTTCACCTCGACGGGATGCTCGACCCCGAAGCCGGTGCGGCGGTGATCGCCGCGATCGAACCGCTCGCCCACAAACTCGGACCCGAAGACGACCGCACCGTCCCGCAGCGCCGCGCCGACGCGCTCGCCACCCTCGCCGGCGCCGC
>DASZVL010000029.1:0-6937 GCA_035547035.1 Mycobacteriales bacterium
CCCCCCCCCCACCACGGGCTGGATGGGCCAGAGGGCCAGTCATGTGCGAGATCGTGCCAGATTCACGCCTGTCACGTTTGTCACACCAGTAACATGCGCATAACGTGTATCAACGCTCAGGCGCCCGTCTTCCCCCACGCAGGGAGCTCCACCCCGTGAAGCTGCCGCTCCGCTTCGTCGTCCTGCCGCTGGCACTCGCTGCCGTCGTCACGGCGTCGGCCTCCGGGATCACGCTGATCCGGGTCCACCCCGGCGACACGCTGTCGGCCATCGCCGTCCGCTACCACACGACGGTCGCCCGCCTGATCACGCTCAACGACCTGCCGGGCAACGGCAACCTGATCTACGCCGGCCAGACGCTGCGGGTGCCCACCGGTCACTCGAGCCGCCACACGTCGCACCACCACTCCCACCGAAGCCCCAGCCACACCGTGGTCCGCTGGCACACCGTCGTCGTCGGCGACACCGTCAACGGCCTCGCGGCCCGCTACCACGTGAAGCCGGCGACGATCGCGCGGCGCAACCACCTGCCGAAGTCGCTGGTCATCATGCTCGGGCAACGCCTGGCCATCCCCCAGCACGTGCGCGGGCGAGTCGACCACGTCGGTGCCTCCATCGTGCGCGAGCGCCGCTATCTCGAGCACCGATCCGAGCCGTCACGGGACGAGGTCCCGCACCTGATCCGCGCGATCGCGGCTCGCTGGCACCTCGACCCGCGGCTCGCACTCGCGATCGCCTGGCAGGAGTCGGGCTTCAACATGCGGGAGGTCTCGCCGGTCGGCGCGATCGGGACGATGCAGGTCATGCCCTACACCGGGTCGTACGTGTCCTCCGTCGTCGTACACCGCGATCTCGACCTGTACGACGCGTCGGACAACATCACGGCGGGCGTCGCGCTGCTGTCGGTGCTCACCCACGAGGCGAGGTCCGAGCGGCAGGCCGTGGCGGGGTACTACCAGGGCCTGCAGTCGGTCCGCGACCACGGGATGTACCGCTCGACCAAGCAGTACGTGGCCAACGTGATGGCGTTACGCGGCACTTTCTAGTTCCCCTCCTAGACTCGTCGTGATGGATTCCACGCTGAGCGACCCGATGGTCGGTCGGCTGCTTGACGGCCGGTACGCCGTCGAGTCGTTCATCGCCCACGGTGGGATGGCCTCGGTCTACCTCGCCACGGACACCCGGCTCGAGCGCCGCGTGGCGGTCAAGGTTCTTCACGCCCACCTTGCGGGCGACCGCGAGACACTCGCCCGCTTCCAGCGCGAGGCCCGTGCTGCGGCTCGGCTCTCACACCCCAACGTCGTCGCCGTCTACGACCAGGGCACGGATGGCGATCGGCCGTTCCTCGTCATGGAGTACGTACCGGGCGCGACGCTGCGACAGGTGCTCCGAGACCGCGGCACCTTGTCACCCGCCGAGACGCTCACGGTGATGGACCATGTCCTGGCCGCACTGGCGGTCGCACATCGGGCCGGCCTGGTCCACCGCGACATCAAGCCGGAGAACGTCCTCATCACTGCCGACGGCCGGGTGAAGGTCGCGGACTTCGGGCTCGCACGTGCCGTCGCGGGCAGCACCGTCACCACCACCGGCTCCGTGCTGTTCGGCACCGCCGCGTACCTCGCACCCGAACAGTTCCAGCACGGCACGGCAGACGAGCGCTCCGACGTGTACTCGGCGGGCGTCGTCATGTTCGAGCTGCTCACCGGAGGTGTGCCCTACACGGGCGACAGCGCGTACGCCGTGCTGCACAAACACGCCTACGAGGACATCCCCGCCCCGAGCACCCGCACCGCCGGCATCCCCCCACAGGTCGACGCGCTCGTGACCTGGGCGACGTCGCGGGACCCGGCGGAGCGTCCGGCAGATGCCGGCGAGCTCCATGCCGAGCTGGTCGACGTGCGCGACAAGCTCGGCCTTCACGCCGCCGTACCTGGACTGCCGGTGACCGCGACCTCGCCGATCTCCGAGGCGGGTCCGACGTCGACGGCGGCCGTCACCAAGGCGGTCGCGGCACCGGACGGCGCGAAGCCCGCGGTCACGGCCCGCCCGCGAGAGCGCCGCAGCATCGGCGACCGGTGGGGCCGGCGTGGACCGATCGTCGCGGGCATCGTTGTGCTGGCGGTCGTCGCCGCGGCCATCCTCGGCTGGTGGTTTGCCGACGGGCGCTACACCCACACGCCGAAGCTGCTCGGCGACACGCAGCAGTCGGCCGAGGCGGCGCTGTCCGACGCCGGGTTGCACGTGAAGTACCTGTCGCCGATCCACAGCATCCGCTACGCGAAGGACGAGGTCGCGAAGGAGACCCCGGGTCCCGGTGACCGGATCGCCCACGGCGGGACCGTCACGTTGCGGATGTCACTCGGGCCGATCCACCACCAGCTCCCGTCGCTGTCGGGCGAGACGATCTCGGCCGCCACCGCCAACCTCAGCGACCTTCACATCGGCGTCGGCGACACGAAGCGGATCTACGACAGCACCGTCACCAAAGGCGACGTCGTGAAGACCGACCCCGCGGCAGGCGACTCCGTGGCGGAAGGCAACAAGGTCACGCTCTACGTCAGTCGAGGGCCGGCGCCGATCACGATCCCGCCCGTGAGCGGCGAGAGCGCCGACGACGCGACGAAGGCTCTCCAAGCCCTCGGCCTGGTCGTCTCCCGGGCCGACAGGTACAGCTCCTCGGTCCCCCTGGGCCAGGCGATCGCGACGCATCCCGGTGCCGGCAAGACCGCTCACGACGGCGACAGCATCACCCTCGTCGTGTCGAAGGGCCCACACCTCTATCCGGTCCCGAACGTCGTCGGCGAGCCGTTGAGCCAGGCGATCCCGGAGATCGTGCAGGCCGGCTTCAAGGCCGACCCGAAGGCGTTCGCTCCCGGTGGCCCGCAGAAGGTGTTCCGTGAGACCCCCACAAGCCCGCAGGCGAAGGGCACGCACATCGAGCTGGACTACTACTGAGCGAGCCGGCTCGCCGTTGCCGCGGGCTCGCGCCGATATGTCTCGAATGACGGGGAAGTCGGGCGGGATTGGTCATCGGCCCTAGTCAGTTCTGATCTTCCGCACCGGGGCGAGCCGGTTGAGACTCGACGGTGGATCAAGATCACCAACCGAGTGCCCAGCCCGGAGGGATTCCCGTGCGCCCCGCCGCCCAGGATGCCGCTGCCATCGCGCCGACGCATCCTCGTGTGCTCGGCGTGGTCGAGACTGTCGCTCTCGCGATGGGCGGCAGCAACCAGAGCCTGTTCATCATCGGCGCGCTGTTCCTCGCGCAAGGCAGCGCGGCGGTCCCGCTCCTGATCTTCGGTCTGCTGCTGGCCTGGGCCGCCCTGCCCGGCTGGACCGAGCTCGTGTGCATGTGGCCGAACCGGGTCGGCGGAATCGCCGCGACGTGCGCAGAAGCATTTCGTCCCTACAGTCCGGTGCTCGCCAACCTGACCGGCGTGTCGTACTGGTGGGGCTGGATCCCGACCTGCGGGCTCACCGCGATCCTCGCGAGCGAGGCGATCCACTCCTGGTACCTGCCGATGGTTCCGGTGCACCTGCTCGCCAGCATGATCGTCGCAGGCTTCGCCCTCCTGAACCTGCGCGGGATCAAGCACGCCACGCGGACCGCGACCGTCATCGGTGCAGCCTCTGCCTCCCTCGCGCTCGCCTCGACGGTCATCCCGGTGATCGCCGGCAAGGTCGACTGGCAGCGGGCCGGGTCGTGGCATCTCGACACGCCGTTCCACGGCATGTTCGGAGCGCTGACCAGCACGATGGCCGGGCTCTACCTGATCGGGTTCGCGGCACCCGCCTTCGAGGCTGCGGCCTGCCATGTCGGCGAGATGCGCAACCCGACCAGAGCGCTCCCCCGGGCGATGTTCGGCGCGGCCGGCATGGCGACGCTCTACTTCCTGGTCATCCCGATCGTGTGGTTCGGCGTACTGGGATCACGTCCCCTGGAAGGGAACCTCGCGAGCGTGCTCGGCCCGACGTTCTCTCCCGCCGTCGGCGTCGCAGGCAAGACCTTCGCAGTCTGGTTCATGGTGTCGAACATGCTGCACGGGACGCTGCAGCCGGTCGCCGGAGCAGCGCGCACCCTGTCGCAGCTGGCAGACGACGGCCTGTTGCCGCGCTCGCTGTCCAAGCGCAACCGGTACGACGCGCCGTACGTCGCGACGTTGCTGACCGCCGGCATGGCGATCGCGTTCCTGCTGAGCGACGACCCGCCGAGCGTCATCGCAGCCGCGAACTTCACCTATCTGATCGGAATCTGCCTGCCCTCGATCGCGGTCTGGCTGTTGCGACGCAACGAGCCCGGCATGGAGCGACCGTGGCGGGCGCCGCGCGGCACCATCATGCTCGGTGTCGCGGCCGCCTGCGTATGGGGCATCTCCACGGTCTTCGGCTTCGAACAGTACGGCCTGACCTACGTGCTGCTCGGCCTCGCCCTCGCCTACAGCGGGTCCATCGCCTTCGCCTGGCGACGACGAAGCGACCGAATGCTCGCCGGTCTCCCGCGACCACACCGACTGTCCCTGCACGCCAAGCTGTCCGGCGCCATGATCGGAGTCATCGGACTGGACGGCACCGGCTATCTGCTCGCGGTGCACAACGTGCCGGCGACCGAGTCGGCACTGGTGACGGCGTTGCAGGACATCTTCGTCGCGGTCGCCTTGCTCACCGTGTCGGTCGGGCTCGTCCTGCCTGGCATCATCAGCCATCTGGTCACCGAGGTGGGCGAAGCCGCACGGTCACTCGCGCGCAGCACGTTGCCCGACCTGACCCGAGCGATGGTCGCCCTGGGCGAGGGTCGGCTCGACGAGGCGAAGACGACCGAGCCACAAACGCTTCCGGTGCAGGTACGCACCAAGGATGAGCTCGGCACGATGGCCATGCACTTCAACACGATGCAGGAACGAATCCACGTCGCCAGCGAGGCGCTGGACCGCACCCGCAACCAGCTGGCCAGCACTCAGGCCCAGCTCGTCCATCTCGCCGACCACGATCCACTCACCGGTCTGCTCAACCGCCGCCGGCTGCAGATCGAGGTCGCCGAGAGCATCGACACGGCGCGCAAGAACGGCGTGCAGCACGCGCTCGTGCTGATCGACCTCGACAACTTCAAGATGATCAACGACACCCGCGGCCACGCCCTCGGCGACACGGTGCTTCGCAGTGTCGCCAACGCGCTCGCACAACGGCTCCGGGATGGCGACACCCTTGCGCGGCTCGGCGGTGACGAGTTCGCCGTCATCCTGCCCGACTGCGACGAGGACACGGCTATCGCGATCGCTCACGACCTCATCTCCGCTGTCGCGCTCACGACGATCGTCCCCGACTCCTCCGGCCGCATGATCCGCGTCAACGCAAGCGCCGGGGTCGCGACGTTCGGCGGCTGCCCCAACCTCACGCCCGAGTCACTGCTGGTCGACGCCGACCTCGCGCTCTACGAAGCGAAGAACGCCGGCCGAAACCGGGTGTCGTTCGCGAGCGAGGACCAGACCAGCCGCGAGCGGATGCAGACCCGCCAGTCGTGGGTCGAGCAGATCCGCTCGGCCCTCGACCACGACGGCTTCGAGCTCTGGGCGCAACCCATCCTCGACCTGGCGAGCCGCGAGGTGACCCGACACGAGCTGCTGCTGCGGCTCGGTGGCGACAGCGCCGGCATCCCGCCGTCACAGTTCCTTGCCGTCGCCGAGCAGGTGGGGCTGATCGGCGACATCGACTCGTGGGTGGTTCGGGCCGCATTCGACCTGGTCCGCGCCCATCTCGCCGCGGGCCTTGACTGCAACCTCCAGGTCAACGTCTCCGGCGCGTCGGTGGCGGACCCCACGATCTTCGAGCTGGTGCGCCGCGAGCTTGCGCTCGGCGACGTACCGGGCGAGTGCATCACCTTCGAGATCACGGAGACGAGTGCGATCGCCGACATGGCACAGGCGCAGCGCTTCGCCGCCATGGTGCGGGGCCACGGTTGCGGGCTCTCCCTCGACGACTTCGGCGCGGGATTCGGGTCGTTCTACTACCTCAAGCACCTTCCGTTCGACTCATTGAAGATCGACGGTGAGTTCATCCTGAAGATCGCCGACTCCGCACACGACCAGCACGTGGTGCGTGCGCTGGTTCAGATCGCGGACGCGCTCGGCTTGGAGACCGTTGCCGAGTTCGTCGAGGAGAACCGGACGCTTCAGATCCTCGAAGAGATCGGGGTCACATACGCGCAGGGCTACGCGATCGGCCGCCCGGAACCGGCGCGCTCGCTGCTCCCGTCGGACGTGACGCGGTTGCCGAAGCAGCGGCACTCGGCGACTGACTCGATCTCGCACGCCAGCTAGTGGTGTGTCAGGGAAATGCGTGACTGGATGCGTCGATCCAAGGGTCGGCTCGCAAGGCGGAGAAGGTGGCGATGGCAGCGCCATCGACGCCGACGACAACGCCGCGAGCGGGCGCTTGGGCGGCGCAGGCAGTCACAAGTCATTTCCCTGACACACCACTAGAAGCCGGCCCCGTTCGACGGGAGATGCGCGGTCATCGCGTAGGTGAAGGATGCGACGTCGAGCGCGAGCGCGATCAGGCTCACGATCAGCCCGGCGCCGAGCAATGTGGACTGCCAGGTGCGCGGCGCCGGACGCGACGCGATGGCCGCTGCCTCGAGCTGGTCGATTCGATCGTCGGACTCGAAGTCGGCCACCTCCACCGTCAGCGTCGGACGGCGGCCCATGAGCATCAGGATTCCGATCACCGCGAAGGCGAGTGCCATGAGCGCGACGCCGGTGCGAATGCCGGAGGACCAGCGATACAAGGTGAGATTCTGATTGGTCACGTGCGTGATGGCACGAATGCTGCCGATCTCGCCGGCAGGCTCCACAGGGACCAGCGCCGCTACCCCCAAGGTCAGCGCGGCGACCCCGAGCGCAGGCGGCACGGCCGCCACGTGAAGGAACCGTTGGACCTG
>DASZVL010000030.1:0-26482 GCA_035547035.1 Mycobacteriales bacterium
CAGCGAACACGCTGCGGGCCCCCGGTGCTATGTGGTGTGGCAGTGCGTGTGCTGAAATTGGGCCATTAGGCCGCTCAGTGGGATCAACTGGACGACGATGATCTCGACATGACCCGCTACCGAGAAGCTCTCTGTGAGAGCCACCGGGAAGACCCCGATCGAGGATTCACCCTGATCGAGCTTCTCGTGGTCATCATCATCATCGGCATCCTGGCGGCAATCGCCATCCCGGTGTTCCTCCATCAACGGCAGAAGGCCCATGACGCAGCCGCCAAGAGCGACCTGCGCAACCTCGCGAACTTCGAGGAGATCTACCTCGACGACTACGGGACCTACACGACTGGGGCCCTCATCGAGGCTGACGAGCCAACCGTGGACGTCAGCGCCTCGGACACGCTGAGCGTGGTGAGCTTCGAGGGCCCGATCGGGTACTGCCTGTCCGCACACGCCGCCGGCTCTCCCAACACCTGGTACTACGACAGCTCGAACGGCGGCCTTCAACCTGCCAACAGCAGCTGCGCCTCCGAGTACTCGACCTCCGGTGGGCCGCCGCTCTAGCGCGGTTCGCCCCCAGCCCCACCCCGCCGAATGGGAACATGCACGCATGGGCGCCCTCGTCGACGTCGTGTGCGGTGTGTTCGGTTTGGTGATCGGGTCGTTCCTCAACGTCGTGATCTGGCGGGTGCCGCGAGACGAGTCGATCGCGCGGCCGCCGTCGCACTGCCCGAGCTGCGATACTCCGATCGCGCCGCGCGACAACGTGCCGGTGGTCTCGTGGCTGCTGCTGCGTGGCCGCTGCCGGCACTGCCAGGCGCGGATCTCGGTGCGGTACCCCCTTGTCGAGCTGGCCACCTGCGGCCTGTTCATCGCGTTCGCCGTGCATGTCGGGCCGCACGCTGCGTTGCCGGCCTTCCTATACCTCGCCTCGGTCGGGGTCGCGCTGGCGATGATCGACCTCGACGTCCAACGACTTCCCGACGCCCTCACGTTGCCGTCGTACCCCGTCGGGCTGATCCTGCTCGGGATCGCGGCCGCGGCCGAGGGCGCCGGCTGGCCGTATGCCCGGGCTCTGATCGGCATGGCGGTGCTGTTCGGCTTCTACGGCGCGGTCTGGTTCGTCTACCCCGCCGGCATGGGGCTCGGCGACGTCAAGCTCTCCGGCGTGCTGGGCCTGTATCTCGGCTGGCTCAGCTGGGGGGCGCTCGTCGTGGGTGCCTTCTCCGCCTTTCTGGTGGGCGCCGTGGTCAGCGTGGCGGTCGTCGTCGCCCGCGGCGGCAACCGGAAGACGAAAGTCCCGTTTGGGCCTTTTATGCTGCTCGGCGTGCTGATCGGGATGTTCGCCGGCCACCCGGTCGCGCACGCCTACGTCCACTCGCTGCGCCACTGACGTCCTGTCCTAGGCCGGACGGCTCAGCAAGTCACCGCTTTGGGCTTAAGGCGGCCTGCCTTCCTACCGATCCCGTTGAGGACAGAGTTAAAGAAGGCGTGTTCGGTGGCGGTTTCGACCGCTTCGGGAGGACGGACCAGTGGCAGGAAACGCGGTCGGTCTCGACATCGGGACCTCGGGCGTCCGTGCTGCCGAGCTCACGGTCGGCAAGGGCCCGGCAACGCTGCACCGCTTCGGTCAGGTCGCGCTGCCGGTCGGCGCGGTGCGTGACGGTGAGGTCGTCAACGTCACGGCGGTGACGGAGGCGATCAAGCACCTGTGGTCGACGGCCAAGTTCTCGACCAAGCGGGTCGTGCTCGGGGTTGCGAACCCCAAGGTGATCGTCCGCCAGGTGGACCTGCCGTACATGTCGGACTCCGAGCTTCGCAAGTCACTCCCGATCCACGTGCAGGACTTCATCCCGATCCCGGTCGAGCAGGCCATCCTCGACTTCCACCCGATCGAGGCCGTCACCAACGAGAACGGCGTCCAGTCGATGCGGGTGCTGCTGGTCGCCGCACTGCGCGACATGATCAACACCGCTCTGTCAGCGGTGACCGGCGCGGGTCTGCAGCCCGTCCAGATCGACCTGACGCCGTTCGCGGTGCTTCGCTCGCTTGCCCAGGTCGACCAGGTCGGGGCTCAGCCGAGCGCGCACAACGGCGCCGAGGCGATCGTGGACGTCGGGGCGACGGTGACGAACATCGTGATCCACCAGAACGGCGTGCCGCGCTTCGTCCGCATCCTTCTCATGGGCGGCGACCATGTGACGGACGCGGTGAGCGAGCGGCTCGGCGTCCCCTTCGAGCAGGCCGTCGCCGTCAAGCAGCAGCTCGGGATGTCGCCGGTACGCGGCGAGATCGTGAGCGAGCACCCGGCGGCACGCGTGATCGAGGCCTCCGCGACCTCCTACCTCGAGGAGATCCGTGGCTCGCTGGACTATTACCTTGCCCAGCCCGCGTCGCTTCCGATCAGCCGGATCGTCCTCTCAGGTGGGGGAGCCCGGCTCGGAGGCCTCGCGCAGCGGCTTGCAGCCGCGAGCCGGCTACCCGTCCATCCCGGAGCCGCCATGTCGGCCCTGCGCGTCGGAAAGACCGGCCTCACACCGGAGCAGCTGAGCTACGTCGAGCCGCAGATCGCCGTACCGGTCGGTCTCGCGCTGGGAGTTGCGTCGTGACAACCGAAACCGTTCAGTCGGCACCGAAGGCGACGGCGACCATGCCGCGGGTCAACCTGATGCCGCCGGAGATCGCGGAAGCCGCGAAGTTCCGCCAGGTGCAGGCGGCCCTCGGTGGGGCGATCGTCGTCGCACTGGCGCTCGCCTTCTTCCTCTACCACCACGAGCATGCCGGCGTCGCGGCCGCAAAGGACCAGCTGAGCCAGGCGCAGGAGCAGCAGACGATCCTGCAAGGACAGCTGACCAGCTTGGCCAGTGTGAAGGCGACGTTCGCTGACGTTCAGGCCAAGCAGGCAGAGCTGTCTTCGGCTATGGGCGACGAGGTCCGCTGGTCGTTCTTCCTCAACGACCTGACGTTCGCCCTTCCCAGCAACGTCTGGATGTCGAGTCTCGAGGTCACCGACACCGGCCCACAAGCAGCGGCGCCGACGACGACCGGCACGCTCGGCTCGTCGACCGCTGCTGCCCCCGCACCGACGGTCGTGCCGATCGGCTCGGTCAGCATGTCGCTGACCGGCTTCGTCCACGACGACGTGGCGGCATGGCTCGATGCGATGGCGAAGAACAAGTACTTCCTCACCCCGACGTTCGGCGGATCGACCGAAGGGCAGATCGGCTCACATCCGATCGTGACCTTTGCGGGCACGCTCGCACTGAGCTCGGCCGCGTTGTCCCATCGGTTCGACGCCCCCGCCGCTACACCGGGGACTACCGCGCCATGACCAAGACACAGAAGTGGGTCGCGGCAACGGCGATTGTCTGTGTGGTCATCGTGGCAGCGGGCTGGTTCCTGCTGGCGAAGCCGCAGAAGAGCAAGATTGCGAGCCTTCATACCCAGACCCAGTCGCAGCTCTCGTCGAATGCGCTCTTGCTGACCCAGGTCCGGGCGTTGCAGGCCGAGCAGAAGGAGCTGCCTCAGCAACAGCTGATCGAGCAGAAGTTCTCGTCCGAGATCCCGGACAACGCGGCGGAGCCGACGTTGATCCGCCAGCTGTCGGCGACGGCCAAGGCCGCTGGTGTCGATCTCACGTCCTTCGCGCCGGGCGCGCCGACCCAGGTCAGCGTTGCCGCCGCGCCTGCCACGCAGTCGCTCGGCGCTGCCGCGGCATCGCCGAGCGCCGGGTTGTTCTCCATCTCGCTCTCGATGAACGTCACGGGCACCTATGCGAACATCGAGTCGTGGTTCAACGGCCTTGAGCATCTGCCTCGTGCGCTCATCGTCACCACCTTCTCGCTAGCCGGCAGCGGGAGCAGTGGGGGTTCGGGCCCGCAAATGCAGATGGCTTCCAGCATGTCCGGGTCGGTGTTCTTCGCCCCCGGCAGTGCGCCGATCCCGATCCCCACGCCGTCGCCGACGGCCTCAAGCGCGCCCGTGCCCACCGGTACGCCGGCTCCGGTGTCTCCGCCGACGGGTGCCGCCAGCACCCCGCCCGCAGCTGTGTCCTCAACCACCCAGGCCTCCGAGCCTCCACTTCAGCCGAACGGGTAGGAGGCCGCGACATGAGTGAGACCTCGATCCTTCCGACCGCCGCCACGGGCGGCCAGGACACGGGCGTCCCGGTGCCCCCGGGCCTCGATGACGACAACGGCGGCGACGATCGCCGCAGGCTGCTCATCATCGGCGGCATCATCGGCATCGTCGTGATCGCGATCGCCGCCTACCTTCTGCTCAAGGGCGGTGGATCGTCCGGCAGTGACACCTCGACCGGCGCGGTGCCACGCGGCACGCCGGCCGCCTCCGTCAGTCCGGCCGCGACAGCGCCGGCCAGCGGTCACGGTGGCGCCTCCGGCAACGGGTCCAACAAGGCGGGGACCGTCCTGCCGAAGAAGAGCAAGACGAAGCTCGGACGCAACCCGTTCGTTCCGCTCGTCACGGACGACACAGGCGGCGCCGGGACGCCGGTCTCGACGTCGACCGTCCAGCCTGCGCCCACGACGGCACCCGTGGGCGTGCCGACCAGCCCGACAGCCGGCGGGGGGCCGAGTGAGTCGTTCGGAGCGCCGAAGGCGGTGCGCCTGCTCCGGGTGCGAGGCGACAAGAGTGCGGTGTTCGATGTCTTCTACGCTCACAAAAAGGTCTTCCGTTACGACGTCCTCGCGCCGTCGTCGAGCAGTCCGCGCGGGACCGAGTTCGCCCAGGACTTCGCTCTGCTCGGGATCCAGGGTCAGGAAGTGACGATCCAGGTCGGCGACGCCACTCCGTTCGACTTGCGGCCGGGGGCGACCCGAAACATCTGAGGCGTGGCGCTCGGTTGCCGGGGGCCGGCTGTGGCCGGCCGTGGCCGGCTGGTCTCGAACGGCTGACTGGGCCATTCGGGTGAGTCGCGGCGTTCCCCGGTTCGGGAGCCATCGTCTCGGCCTGTCGGTCGCTGGACATCCTCAAGTGAGCCGCCAGTCAAGCCGACACCTACCCCCAAGACCCATCGCCGGGCTGGGAACCGAAGGGCCAAAGGTGCTCGACCGAATGTGCCAGCGGCTAGGCGGCTGCGCCGCCGACGCCGGTTTCGGCATGGTCGAGATGATGGCCGCACTGATCGTGATCGCGATCGCCTCGGCTGCGAGCGCTGCCTTCTTCATCACGAGTCTCGGCGGGTCCAACGGCAACAAGACCCGCACGACGGCTGCGTATGTTGCCGACGAGGAGCTCGAGCAGATCACCTCCCTTCCGGCCAGCGACCTGGTCTTCGGCCGCACCAAGACCGCAGTGACTGCCTTGTGGGCGACGGCGGCAGCGACAAGGCTGAAGATCTCCTCCCAGGACGATGAGTCCAGCACCAGCGACTACGACAGCGTCACCACACACACGCCCTACATCCCGACGCAGACGAGCCGTACGGTTAACGGCACCTTCTTCAACCTGTACAACTTCATCGATGTGTGCTGGATGGACGTCGTGGCCGGCACGTGCGGCCCGAACCAGAGCCCGGCGAACGGCGACTCGACCACGAAGGAGTACCGGGCTTCGGTCGACGTGTACTGGGTGTCCAACGGGGGCTGTCACGCCGGTTGCGACTATTCGACCTCGACCCTCATCGACCCGTCGTCGGACCCGACGTTCAACAGCGACCTCGACATCCCGGTCATCTCCTCGTTCACCCCGAGCTCGTTTGACACGAACAACACCCTCGTCGACGCCGCGACGCCCTGCGTGGTGAATGGCGTCTCCCACCCGAACAGCGGCGACCTGGTGCAGGTTGTGACCTCGTCAGGCCTGGATGCCGGTGCGACGATCAGGGTCTCGACTGGTGGCGCGAGCGCGCAGCCCACCTTCTATGCCGTGGTGGGCACCTCGGAGATCGACTTCTGCCTGCAGACGGCCGACACGCCTGGCAACTATTTCGTCACCGTTCTCAACCCCGACGGTGGCCACGCGAACGAACCGATCACCGAGAACGGGATCGTCACGAGTGCGGCCTGGAACTCTGCAACCCAGGCACTGACCCTCACCGGTACCGGGTTCGAGCCCGACGCCACCGTTGCCGACTCGGGCAGCTCGAGCTGCAGCACAGCCGGCTGCATCACGAACAACTACTCCAGCGGTTCCTTCGACACCGCCGTCATTCCCAGCTACACCCCGCCGACGAACGGTGCGAATGACACGATCACCATCACGAACCCAGACACCACGTCGATCACGTACACGATCTACGCGCCCAAGGTCACCTCGTCCGGGTTGACCGCCTACGGGAAGCTCCCGAACAACCTCGCCATCGCGGGCAGCGCGTTCCAGTCCGGAATGTCTGTCTCGCTGGTGTCGGGCAACTGCACCGGGTCATCGGTCGCCTACAACAGCACGGGCTCGGCAAGCCTGAGCTTCACGGGTGGCACCGTCGGAACCAAATGTGTCTTCCGCTTCATCAACTCGGACGGCGGCAGCACCAGCACCTTCAGCGTGACCAACGAGCCGTACCCGCCGCAAGTGAGCTCGGTGTCGCCCACGTTCGTCGAGGTCAGTACCACCACCACGCTGACACTTGTCGGGACGGGCTTCGAAAGCGGGATGACGGCGACTACATCGGGGTCTTCGTGCTCGTCCGCGACCAACGTCAGCGTCCCCGGACCGTACCCGTCGACCAGCGCGACCTTGAACCTGACATCGACCGGGAGCACCGGAAGCTGCACCATCACCTTGACCAATCCCGACGGTGGCACGACGTCGTTTACCGAGACCGTCACCAGGATCTCGATCAGTGGGATGACGGAGTCCTCGAAGACGGTCCGCCGGACCACGACCTACACCTGGACGGTCACGGGCACGGCCTTTTCAACCTCTGGCCTTCCAACCGTCACCTTGTCCGAGACGGCCAGCGGTACGACCCGGTCGCTGACGGTCAGCGCGGTCACGGTGAACAGCAGCAGCCAGCTCACGTTCAACGCGACTCCGTTCAACACGGGCAGAGCGAACTACACGGTGACGGTCACGAACCCGAGTGGTTCGCAGGCCAGCTTCACCTTGAGCAACTTCACGGTCTCGTGATGGGGGTCCGCAGCCGGTCCGCGTCCGGGCAAGCGGATGATCGAGGCTTCACCTTGATCGAGACGATCGTCGTGACGATCGTGTTCGCGCTGATCGTGGGAATCGTCGCGACCGGTGTGATCACGATGTTTCAGCAGATGAGCCGTGCGGGTAGCCGAACGGACGACTTGACCGCGGGCCAGAAGATCCTGACCCTGCTCGATCATCAGGTCCGCTACGCCAACGAGGTCAACACGCCGGGTCCGGGCTCCGACGGCGCCTACTACGTCGAGTTCCGCACGGGTAACACCGACCAGCAGCAGACCTGTCATCAGTGGCGGTTCCAGCCGTCGAGCGGGGCTGTGCAGTGGCGCACGTGGAAGCCGCCCTTCGAGGGCGCAGGCTCCGCGAGCGGCACCCTCACCGGCTGGGCCACTGCGGCGACCGGCGTCTCGCAGGCGTCCTCGACCCCGATCTGGCAGATCAACGCGCTGCCGTCCGGCTCAGCCGCGGACGCGAGCACCACGAAAGAGACCTTCACCGTCGACTTCAAGGTGACGAACGGCGTCCAGTCGAAGCTCACGCAGCAGTACCAGCTGACCTTGACCGCCATCAACTCCACGAGCGTTACGCCGCCGGCCAACACCTGTACCGATATTGGACGACCGACATGATCATGGACCGGCTCATCGGCAAGGTCGCGCAGTTCGCCGCTCACCGAAGCGGCCGCCGCGACGAGGCAGGTTTCGCGATGATCTTTGCGCTGTTCCTGATCCTCGTGCTGGCGACCGCCAGCATCGCGGTTGCCGGGATCTTCGCAAGCGAGCTGCGGCCGACGCGGCTGGCCCGCAAAGCCGTCCAGAGCGGAGATGCGGCCGGAGCCGGCCTGCAGGCGGCGCTCGGCGTGCTGCGCAACACGGTCACCGACGGTGTGGGTGACCTGACCAAGCTGCCATGCACGGCGCCTTCCGGATCCGGCGGAGTCACGCTGCAGCTGGGAAACCCGCCGACGACGGTGGCAGTGGCGGGTGACCAGCTGTCAGGAACCGTCATCACGACGTCGAGCGCCGGAGCGACCGAGACCTACAAGGCATCGATCGCCTACTTCGCCTCGGATCCGACATCCTACGAGGCGGGCACGGCGAGCGACCTGACTTGGTTGCAGAACAACGCGATCGGCTGCGCGAGCGGGATCGTCGACTCGGTGCCGACGTATGCGTTCCTCGAGTCCTACGGTTATGACAGCCAGGCGGTCGGGGTGAACGGCAGCTCTGGCAACCGAACGCTCTACGCGGTCTACCAGTTCAACGCGGTGGCGAATCCCAACGTCTCCGGCGGCCGGATCGCGCAGTTCAACTCGAGCGCACCGGACTCGATGTGCCTCGACACGTCGAAGACGGCAACATCGAGCGCTCCCGACCCGGTGGCCGGGCAGAAGCTCTACATGCAGCCGTGTCTCGCGTTGGGCAGCCCGGAGCAGACCTGGGAGTACCGATCCGACCTCACGATCCAGTACGGCGGGAACACGGCTCTCAACCTCTGTCTCACCAACGAGGGCTCGTCGGGGCCCGAGTCGCCGGCCACCAGCGCGGGCACCCCCGAGCTCGAGACCTGCGTCACCAACGGCAGCTCGCAGACCTACAACAGCACCACCAACAAGTACCCGGGCGGCACCGCGCAGGAAGACCAGGAGTGGGCCTACGACGACAGTGGCCACTTCCAGGCGCCCACCGCGACCGGCACGGTCGGCGCGGGCATCTGCCTGTCAGGCAACGGGGGGACGAAGAACCCCGCTACGGCCGGCACCCAACTCACGCTCAGCTCGGCGGCCTGCTCGGCGGGTTCATCGACCGACCCGTCGTCGTGGTACCCGGACGCCCAGGTGGGCGCGGGCCAGGCGGGTGGCAACACGACCGGCTCGCCGGGCTCGCCGACCAACCAGTTCGTCAACTACGAGCTCTACGGACGCTGCCTCGACGTCAGCGGCCAGAACTATGCCAACAACCTCATCGCCTACCCGTGCAAGCAGGCACCTAACGCGAACACCCTCGCGTGGAACGAGCTGTGGTACTTCCAGGCCGAGAAGACCGTCTCCGGCATTGTCTATGGGATCTTCTACTCCAAGTGCCCCGCGAACACGGGCGGCTGCGTCGGTGGCTCGACGAGCAGCGGTGAGAATGACTGCCTGGTCTCCCCGACTACGGAGAACACGCAGGTCACCGGTGTGAAATGCCCGAGCGGGACCATCCCCGACACCGAGCTGTGGGAGGCGAGCGGCGACCTGGCAGGTGACTACCCGGACTCTTACCTGCTGGTCAACAAGGGCACCGGCATGTGCATGGCGGCGGACCCGTCGCAGCTGAACCCGAGCAGCCATGTAACCGAGATCGTCGTGACCAACTGCGACGGCGACGACGTGCCGTCCGCCGCCGACGCGGTGAAGAACGACCTGCTGCTCAAGTGGAACGCGCCGCCGAACAACCCGACACCCGGTCTCTCGGACGTTCAGCAGGTCTCGACGAACGGCAACGGCGCCCCCGGCTGACGGAGGAGACCTCGCCGGCCCAGCCACGCGGCGACCGTCCCACGCGGCCGGGTGATCAGTCGCCGCCGGCTGCGGCGTCAGGTCCGACGCCGGTCGACTCCTGCTGCGGCGTGAGGTTGAGGCTCGCGACTGTCGGCGCTGGGGTGCCGATCGGCGCCACCTGGGCGTAGAAGACGACGTTGCCGAAGCTTTCGGTCGGCCACGCGAAGTGGGGAGTCGCTGACGGGACGAGAACTCCGGTGCACAGACGTTCGGACTTGAAGTGCGCCAGGATCAACGGAAGGGCTGCAAGCGTGCTGCGCAGACCGTCGTGGAACAGGATCACATCACCGGCGCGAGCGCTCCACACGTTGCGAAGGATCTCAGCCGGTGAGATGCCGTCGTAGTCCCCGCTGTCGATGTTCCACAAGGCGGTGACCATGCCGAGGCTGTACTGCGCGGCCGTGACGTCGGAGTCGATCCGGTCGTACGGCGGCCGGAACAGGTCCGGTGCGTATCCAACCAGCTGCTGGGTGATCTGGTTGGTGCCGAGCAGCTCGTTGAAGATGTCGGTGAAGCTGAGCTCGTCCAGGTACGGGTGGTCGTAGCTGTGGTTGCCGATCTCGCCTAGCCGTGCCTCCTCCCTGACCGAGCCCGGGTACTGCTGCATGTTCGCGCCGACGTCGAAGAACGTCGCCGTTGCGTCGTTGAACCGCAGGATGGACAGCAGCTGAGGTGTCAGCTGGGTCGGGCCGTCGTCGAAGGTGAGTCCGACATAGCCGCTGCACCGGTTCGCCGGCGAGCCGCTACCCGGCCAGCCGTCAGCTGAAGCGGAAGGGGTGGCCGCGGGGGAGGGGCTTTGCGTCGGCACGGCGCCGTAGGCAGCGGCACCGGCGCCGATCCCTCCCCAGGTGGCGGCCGCCAGCACGACCGTTGCGATTCGTCTCACGTGCGCTCCAAGCCGAGGAAGTCCATCTAGGCCATGGTCCGCGGGACGCGACCGGCGAGCCAGGGCCCAAAGTCATCTCGGGGTGACCCGTTCCGACTAGATGCCCGCCCGCTCAAGCGGCGGAACCGGCAGAATGGTCTGGTGCTGCGCTGGCTGACCGCGGGTGAGTCGCACGGCCCTGCCCTTGTCGCCGTGCTCGACGGTCTTCCGGCCGGTACGGCGATCACCACGAAGGAGATCGCCGCCGAGCTGCAGCGACGGCGCGCCGGATACGGGCGCGGTGCGCGGATGTCCTTCGAACAGGACGAGGTCGAGCTCACGGGAGGCGTCCGCCACGGGCTGACCATCGGTGGCCCGATCGCGATCCGGGTCGCGAACACGGAATGGCCGAAGTGGGAGACGGTCATGTCGGCCGACCCGGTGGCGGCTGAGGAGCTCGAAGGGCTCGGCCGCGCCGCGCCGCTCACCCGGCCACGCCCTGGACACGCCGACCTGGTGGGGATGCAGAAGTACGGCTTCAGCGACGCCCGCCCGGTCCTCGAGCGGGCGAGCGCCCGGGAGACCGCGGCTCGGGTCGCTCTCGGCGCGGTGGCGAAGGCGTTTCTGGCGCAGGCCCTCGAGGTCGAGATCCTGAGCCACGTGGTGTCGATCGGCACGGTCAGCGCGCCCGACGGTGTGGTGCCGGAGCGTGGTCAGCTCGAGGCAGTCGACGCCGACCCGGTCCGCTGCGTCGATCCGGGCGCGAGCGCCACGATGGTCGCCGAGATCGACGCCGCCAAAGCCGACGGCGACACGCTCGGCGGTGTCGTCGAGGTGCTCGCCTACGGGCTGCCGACCGGGCTCGGCAGCCACGTGCACTGGGATCGACGCCTCGACAGCAGGCTCGCCGCCGCCCTGATGGGCATCCAGGCGATCAAGGGGGTCGAGGTCGGTGACGGCTTCACCACGGCGCGCCGGCGGGGCAGCGAGGCGCACGACGAGATCGAGCGCACCTCGGAGGGGCTTCGTCGGCGTACCGGTCGGGCCGGCGGCACCGAAGGCGGCATGAGCACCGGCGAGCTGCTCCGGGTGCGGGCGGCGATGAAGCCGATCTCGACGGTTCCGCGGGCGCTCGACACCGTCGACGTCGAGACCGGGGAGGCAGCCAAGGCGATCAACCAGCGATCCGACGTCTGCGCGGTCCCGGCGGCCGGTGTCGTCGCCGAGGCGATGGTCGCACTGGTTCTCGCCGAAGCCGCCGTCGAGAAGTTCGGGGGCGACTCGGTCGCCGAGACCCGCCGCAACCGAGACGCCTACCTGGCGTCGCTGGTCGTCCGGTGACGCCACTGGTCGTCCTGGTGGGTCCGCCCGGTGCCGGCAAGTCAACCGTCGGCCGGCTGGTGGCGGCGCGGCGCGGTGTCGGCTTTCGCGACACCGACGATGACGTGGAAAGCGCGGCGGGGGAGACGATCAGCGACATCTTCATCAGCCGGGGTGAGCCAGCCTTTCGTGAGCTGGAGCGGGCGGCCGTGAGGGCTGCCGTGGCCGACCACGATGGTGTCCTCGCGCTTGGCGGCGGCGCCGTCCTCGACGTCACGACGCGCGAGCTGCTCAGCAGCCAGCGAGTGGTGTTTCTGGCCGTCGGGCTGGCGGATGCCGCGGCGCGAGTCGGGCTGAACCGGGACCGGCCGCTGCTGCTCGGGAATCCGCGGGCGCAGCTTCGCGTCATGCTCGACGAGCGCCGTCCGCTCTACGCCGAGGTCGCCGCGACGACGGTCGAGACGGACGGCAGGACACCGGACGAGGTCGCCGACGCCGTCGAGGCGGCGCTGTGACAACCGTGATGAGGGTCGGCGGGCCGGCGCCGTACGACGTCGCGATCGGTCCGGGCACGACGGCGCTCGTCGCCGAGATGGTCGGCGGAGCGACGACGGTCGCCGTCATCGCCGATCCGACCGTGCGTGGCCACGCGACCCGCATCGCCGAGGCGGTGGGCGCCAGCGGCGTTGCCGTTCGCGTGCTCGACATCCCAGCAGGTGAGGAAGCCAAGTCGCTGGTCACGGTTGCGCGGCTGTGGGACGAGCTCGGCGAGGGGCGGCTCACCCGCAACGACGCGGTGGTCGCGGTGGGCGGGGGAGCGACTACTGACGTCGCGGGGTTCGTGGCGGCGACCTGGCTGCGAGGGATTCGCGTCGTACACGTGCCGACGACACTGCTGGCGATGGTCGATGCGGCGATCGGTGGCAAGACCGGCATCAACACCGCGGCCGGCAAGAACCTCGTCGGGTCGTTCCATCCACCGGCGGGCGTCGTTGTCGACCTCGATGTCCTCGCGACGCTCCCTGCCGCGCAGTGGGTCAACGGGATGGCCGAGGTCCTCAAGGCGGGGTTCATCGCAGACCCGGCCATTCTCGAGCTGGTCGAGACCGACCTCGCCGGAGCCACCGTGCCGACCGGCGCCGCAGCGCGAGAGCTCATTGAGCGCGCGATCGCGATGAAGGTGGATGTCGTGTCGCGCGACCTCAAAGAGGCGGGCCCGCGCGAGATGCTCAACTACGGTCACACCCTCGGCCACGCGATCGAGCGGCTCGAGGACTACCGGATCCCGCACGGCCACGCCGTGTCGATCGGCATGGTCTTCGCCGCCGGCCTGGGCAAGGCGGCCGGCACGATCGACGGCGAGACGCTGATGCGCCACCAGGTGCTGCTGGCCTCGACCGGCTTGCCGACCTCCTATCGCAGGGACGCTCTGCCGGATCTGGTCGAGCTGATGCGCATTGACAAGAAGGCGCGAGGGGACAAGCTGCGCTTCGTCGTCCTCAAAGGTGTCGCGCATCCGGTGATCCTCGACGATCCTGATCCGGCGATGCTCGAAGCCGCATATCGAGAGGTCTGCCGACCATGACCAAGCGTGTGCTCGTGCTCAACGGGCCGAACCTCGGCCGCCTTGGCACTCGTGAGCCCGACGTCTACGGCAGTGCCACCCATGACGACCTCGCAGCCGCATGTGCGACGGCGGGCCGAGAGCTCGGTCTCGATGTCGAGGCGCGGCAGACCGACGACGAGGCGACGTACCTCGGCTGGCTGCACGAGCTGGCCTCGGGCGGGTACGACGGCGCCCTGCTCAACCCGGCCGCGTGGACGCACACGAGCGTCGCGCTGCGCGATGCGGCCGCGCAGGTCGGCGTGCCCTTCATCGAGGTGCATCTGTCGAACCCGCTCGCGCGTGAGGAGTTCCGGCACACGTCATACACGGCCGGTCTTGCCTACGGCGTCGTCGCCGGCTTCGGGATCAGCTCCTACCTGCTGGCGCTCGGCGCGCTGGCCGAGCGCCTCTCCGGCTAGCTCAATCCAGCGTTACGAGACCGAAACCTCGTCGAGGTTCGCCGTCCCGCTGTGCACGGTGACGCGTAGGGTCTGCAACCCGTCCGGGATCGCACGGTGCCACACCTGGACGCCGCAGCGGGTGAAGCTCTGCCGCTCCGAGACGGTCTGGCTGTGCCCAGCTACCGAGACTGTGATCGAGCCCATGTTCGGGCCCTTGCAGGCGTAGAGCCTGGCTTGCCCTCCCGCGACGACGATGCGCGCCGTGCGGCCGGCGGATGCCGCGACGTAGCTGCCGCTACGCGCACCCGAGGCGGCGTAACGCTTCCAGCCGCTGCTGTACCTCCAGCCCTTGTTGCGGTTGCTGGCCGCCCGCTTGATCCGGATCGGCGTACCTCCGACCTCCGCTGCATTGCCGTTGGCATCGACCAGGGACGGGCTGACCCACAGGTCGTACGTGCCACCCGTCGCATAGGGCTTGCGGGGGATGAACACGTAGTGCTGGGGCGACGAGCCGATATGAACCGTCCCGGGGACGGCGTGTGAGACCGACTCACCGTCGGGGACGATCTTGACGCTGTGCGAGCTGACACCGTGGAGGGCCTCGGTGAGCGCGATGTGGATGGGGTGCAGCGTCGTGATGCCACTCTTGCTCGTCAGCGAGACAACCGGACCGGTTGCGTTGACGGTGAACTGCTTCGCTGCGCTCCACGTCAGCTGGTTGTCGTCTTCATCGATGGCCGACACCCGCCAGAAGTAGTGACCGTCGGTGAGCGCACCGGTCTGATCCGTGTACTGCGGGAGATCGATGGTGCTGACGTCGAGCACGGGACTAGCGAAGGTGTCGTCCGCGCTCACCTGGAGGTGGTAGTTCTTTGCCTCGAGGCTGCCGTCAGAGCCGTTGGCGAGATAGTCGTCCCAGCTGAAGGTGAAGGCCTTGCCGTGCTCGACCGCACCGCTTGCGGGTGCGGTCAAGGTGACCGGACCACTGCGCTTGTCGAACGAGCTGATCGCACTGAGCTGGAGGCTCTTCTCCGACGATGCGACGGTGATCGGTGCGCTCACGGCGCTCTTCGTGCCGTCCGGGTTGATGATCACGAACGTGACGCTGCCGCCGGCCACGGGCGCGTAGTACGAGAACGACATCGAAGTGGTCGTCGTCGTCGGCACGGTGGTGACGACTCCGTCACTGGCGCTCACACAGGAGCCGGGCACGATGCCAGACCCCACGAGCTGGATGGTTGCGGTGGCGCCGCCCTGCATGGACTGGCTGCCCGTGGGACCGGCCGGAGTGACGGCTACCCCGGTGATCGACGCGGCGGGGGGTGCGGTCGTACCCGACCCGGTTCCGCCCGTCGTGCCGCCGGTCGTGCCGCCGGTGGTGCCGCCGGTCGTGCCGCCCGTCGTACCGCCGGTGGTGGTGGATGTGGCACAGGTCTGCGCGGCGGCTGATGGCGGCGTGCACGAGATCCCGGTGCCGCCGCAGGTCGCCGCGTTGACCTGCCAGTAGTACGGCTTGCCGGGTTGGGCGTCCGGGTACAAGTCGGTGGGCGTGAGGGTGGGCCATTGCGACGTGTAGGACTTGAAGGTGTTGGTCGCGTCGCGATCCAGGTACACCGATACGTCGTACACGTCGGCGCCGGCCACCGGGCTCCAGGAGAAGGTGGGGGTTGTCGGGCAGGGAGACGACGTGTCGCAGGTGTGACCGCCCGAGCCGCTGTGCCAGGTGGTCGTGAGGTTGCTGAGGGTCGAGCCTCCGCCCGCCGGGTCCTTGTAGGTGAACGGACCGCCAGACGCAATGGTCGCGTCGCACTCCGGCGGGTCGCTCGTTCCGCCACACCCCGCACCCGACTGCGCGCTGACCCCGCCGCCGTCGGTGTCGTCGTAGGCCGCGACACCCCAGTAGTACGACGTACCGTCGGTCAACGAGGTCGGCGTGTACGCCGTCGCGGGCGTCTGCGCGGTGGCGGCGCCGTTGAGCAGGTTCGCTGCCGTGACCGGCGTCGTGCTGAACACCACGGCGTACTTCGATGCCTCAGGCAGCGGAGCCCATGCCAGCGTCGGGTCGGTGCTGGTGGGTGTCTGCACCACCGTGATGGGTGCTTCCCACTCGCGCAGGAACTGCTGAGGCGCCGAGTAGGCGCCGTAGACCCCGCCGACCTGGGCGCGGACGCGCCAGAAGTAGGTTTCGTGCGGCAGGCCCAGCGGAACCTCGAGGAGTGGCGCGATCGTTACACCGTTGTTCGGAAGGCCGGTGACCAGGTTGTTGGTCCAGTCCTCGTTGCGGCTCATCTGCACCTGGTACTGCGAGGCGCCGGCAACCCGGCCCCATCGAAGGATCAGGCCCTTGACCGGGATGTCGGTCGGGTCCGAGACGCTGGAGTCGCTGAAGCAGCCGCCGTCGCCTTGGCTCGCCTGGTAGAGGTCGCAGGTCTTGAGCGAGCCCGGCGCCGGGACGCTCGCGGCACTGGCCGAGGTTGCCGGGGCTACGACGCCAACCGCGACCGCGGCGATCGACGTGGTGATCAGCGTGATCCGGCGAAGCAGTGCCACGATGTAACTCCCTGTTGCTGGTGGGCGACGCGCGTCACAGACGTCGCTTCTGGCATCGGCGGTCCCCTTGGGGCGCTGTACTCCGGTCACCCGAATGGAGTAATATCTCTGGCGTCGGACAGCCGATTCTCGTCACGCCGTGCGGCGGGGCCGCGGCGCTTCCCGATGAGATCGACTGCCTGCTCGTCAGTCGGCCGGAGAATGTGCGCTATTTGTCCGGATTCACCGGATCTAACGGCGCATTGCTCGTAGGTCGGGAGGTTTCGCCCGTTCTGGCAACTGATGGTCGATATGTTCTCCAAGCGGGCGCCGAGGTGCCGGCCCTGGAGCTGCTCGAGGCGAGCCGGGTCGCGGCTGCGCTCGTGGCGCGAGCGGGTGGAGCCGGCGGGTTGCGGCTCGGCTTCGAGGCACACTACGTCACCGTCGAGGCGCTTCGGACCCTCGAGGAGGCGGCCGCAGGCCGCGTCTCGCTGGTGCCTGCCGGTCGGCTGGTAGAGCGGCTTCGGGTGGTCAAGGACGCCGTGGAGATCGAGGCGCTGCGGCAAGCGTGTCAGGCCACGGACCAGGCCTACGAGGCGCTTCTGAGCCGGCTGAGGGTCGGGATCACCGAGGTCGACGCGGAGTGGGCGCTGCTCGCGGAGCTGCGTGCCGCCGGCGCGGATGGAGCGTCGTTCCCGACCATCGTGGCCTTCGGGTCCAACGCGGCGGTCCCGCACCACCACCCCACCGACCGGAAGCTGGAGCGTGGTGACCTGGTCAAGCTCGACTTCGGGGCACTGGTCGACGGCTACCACGCCGACATGACCCGGACGGTCGTCCTGGGTCGCGCCTCCGCCTGGCAGCGCGACCTGCACGACGAGGTCCGCGACATCCAGGGATCGCTGGCGGCGATGGTCGAGCCAGGCGTCGTGCCGGCGGATCTCGACGCGGACATGCGGCAGCGCATCACGTCAGCCGGGCACTCGGTCTCGCACGGCCTCGGCCACGGCGTCGGCCTGGAGATCCACGAGGACCCGTTCCTGACGGATCGCTCACCCGCGCCACCGCTCGAAGCGGGGATGGTCGTCACGGTCGAGCCGGGGATCTACGTCGAGGGGCGCGGCGGCGTACGGATCGAGGACAGCGTTCTCGTCACCGCGTCCGGGTGCGAGTCGCTCACCAGGTCACCGCGCGAGCTGATCGAGATCTGAACCCGGTTACGTAGTCTGGTCGCCGTGGCGACGACGAACGATCTCAAGAACGGCATGACGCTGGACCTCGACGGCGTGCTCTGGAACGTCGTGGAGTTCCAGCACGTGAAGCCGGGCAAAGGCGGCGCGTTCGTGCGCAGCAAGCTCAAGAACGTCCTGACCGGTCAGGTCGTCGAGCGGACGTTCAACGCGGGCGTGAAGATCGACACCGCCACCGTGGACAAGCGGGAGATGACGTATCTCTACGCCGACGGCTCCGACTTCGTCTTCATGGACACCGACACCTACGACCAGATGCACGTGCCGGCGGGGACCGTCGGCGAGGCCAAGGACTACCTGCTGGAGAACACCAACGCCACGGTGGCGGTTCACGAGAACACGGTGCTGTACGTCGAGCTCCCGGCCTCGGTCGAGCTGACGATCACCTATACCGAGCCTGGCGTGCAGGGAGACCGCTCGACCGGTGGCACGAAGCCTGCGACGCTCGAGACCGGCGCCACCGTGCAGGTCCCGCTGTTCGTCACGCAAGGCGAGAAGATCAAGGTCGACACCCGCGACGGCCGTTACATCGGTCGCGTCAACTCCTAGCTTCTCTTTCGGTGCCGGCTCGCAGCAAGGCGCGCAAGCGCGCCCTCGACGTCCTGTTCGAGGCCGACCAGCGCGGTGCCGACCCGCAGACCACCCTCGAGCAGTGGGTCGGCCGGGCCGACCCGCCGGTGCCGCAGTATGCGCAGACCCTCGTGGTCGGAGTCGCTGAGAACTGCGGGCGCATCGACGAGCTGCTGTCCGCCTGCTCCGACGGCTGGACGATCGACCGGATGCCGCCGGTGGACCGGGTCGTGCTGCGGCTCGGCGTCTACGAGCTGTTGTGGCGCGACGAGATCCCGACCGCCGTGGCGATCGACGAGGCGGTGGAGCTGGCCAAGTCGTTGTCGACGGACGAGTCGCCTGCCTTCGTGAACGGGCTTCTTGCCCGGATCGCGCGTGAGAACGTGAGCGCGCCTGATCAGTGAGCGACCGAGACCAAGGCGCTCACCGCGCTGACGGTTGCGGCCATCATCGCGGCGACGCCGAGCAAGAGCGTGCGGGTCTGCTGGTTGAGCCTGTCCGTGACCGCGAGCTCGAGCCTGTCGCAACGGGAGTGGAACTCACCCCTCAGGTCCACAGCGAGGGTATCGAGGTCGCGCTTGGTCATCGCATGGTGGGTATCGAGGTCGCGCTGGGTCATCGCTCGATGGTCATCGAGCTCGCGCTTGGTCATCGCATGGTGGGTATCGAGGTCGCGCTTGGTCATGGCTCGATGGGTATCGAGGTCGCGCTTGGTCATCGCATGGTGGGCGTCGATGTCACGCTTCGTGGCCACGTCGCCCCAGCCGACGGGTGGCAGATGCTCCATGAGGGTGTCCGCCACCTCCGTCCCCAGGATCTCGACCAGGCGGGTGTGCATCTCGCGGCGCGCGGTCTCGCTGATGGTCAACGATGCTCCTCGGATGACGGTGGGTCAATCCGGCACGGTGGCATGACCGAGCGGCGGTAACCGACCGCTCGGACAGGCTGTGCACAAACGTGACGCCGCAGGTGCTGGATCCCGGAGGCCGGCCGCCTGGTAGGTTGGTCGTCGTACGGCAACGTCCTTTAATCCCGTCCCGTGAGGCGGCAAAGGGGGTGTCCAGGTGACGCACGCGCGTCCAGCGCGCTCTTCGGCAGAGCGCCCGGTGACTGGTGATCCATCGGTCGCCCGACCTGTCCTCGAATCCGACGACGTCCAACGCGCGCTGACCCGGATCGCGCACGAGGTCGTCGAGCGCAACGGCGCTGACCAGATCGTGCTGCTCGGCATCCCGACTCGTGGCGTCACGCTCGCGCGCCGTCTCGCCGGCCGGATCGCGGAGATCGACAACGTCGAGGTGCCGGTGGGAGCGCTCGACATCACGATGTACCGCGACGATCTTCGGCTTCGAGGTGTGCGTGCCCTCGAGGAGACCGACATTCCCGCCGCGGGGATCGACGACCTGATCGTCGTGCTCGTGGACGACGTCCTCTTCTCCGGCCGCACCGTCCGGTCTGCTCTGGACGCCCTGTCCGACATCGGCCGGCCCCGCGCCGTACAGCTCGCGGTGCTCGTCGACCGCGGGCACCGCGAGCTGCCGGTCAAGGCCGACTACGTCGGCAAGAACATCCCGACGTCGCTCACCGAGACCGTGCACGTCCTGCTTCACGAGCACGACGGGCGGGACGCGGTGCTGCTGGGTCCGGCTGATCTGAAGCGGGAGGTCGCGGGATGAATCGGCACTTGCTCTCCGCCGGAGACCTCACTCGCGAGGACGCACTGCTCGTTCTCGACACTGCCGCGGACATGGATGCGGCACTCGCCGGGCGCAGCATCAAGAAGCTCCCCACGCTGCGCGGCCGCACCGTGGTGAACCTCTTCTTCGAGGACTCGACGCGAACCCGCACGTCCTTCGAGGTGGCGGCGAAGCGACTTTCGGCGGACGTCATCAACTTCTCCGCCAAGGGCTCGAGCGTGAGCAAGGGCGAGTCACTGAAGGACACGGCCCTGACGCTCGAAGCGATGGGCTCCGACGCGGTGGTGGTGCGCCACTCGGCGAGCGGCGCACCGCATCGGCTCGCCCACTGGATTCGCGGCAGCGTGGTCAACGCGGGTGACGGCACGCACGAGCACCCGACCCAGGCGCTGCTCGACGCCTACACGATGCGCCGTCGTACCGGACGGCTCGAAGGCCTGCAGGTCGCGATCGTCGGCGACGTCCTCCACTCGCGAGTCGCGCGCAGCAACGTGCTCCTGCTGTCGACGCTCGGCGCGGAGGTCACCGTCGTCGCGCCGCCCACCCTGCTGCCGGTCGGCCTCGGAAGCTGGCCGTGCTCGGTGTCGTACGACCTCGACGCGGTGCTGCCGAAGAGCGACGTCGTGATGATGCTGCGCGTGCAGCACGAACGCATGCACGGCGGGTTCTTCCCGACGACTCGCGAGTACTCGCGTCGCTACGGCCTCGATGCGCAGCGGATGGCGTCGCTGCCCGACGACGCGATCGTGATGCACCCCGGACCGATGAACCGCGGCGTGGAGATCGCGGCAGAGGTCGCGGACAGCGTGCGATCGACGATCGTCGAGCAGGTTGCCAACGGCGTATCGGTGCGCATGGCCGTCCTCTACCTCCTGCTCGGCGGCCTGATCGACGTCTCCGGACAGGACGAGGTGGCCGCATGAACGCCGCACGAACGAGCTCGCTTCGCTCACGATTCCGCGGGGGCCCCAAAAGATGATCGGGCGCTACGTGATTCGCGGCGCCAAGCCGCTGAACGGTGAGGCTCGCGACCTGTACGTCGAGGGCGGCGAGCTGGTCGACGAGGCGCCGACGAAGGCCGAGGTCATCGAGGCCGACGGCCTGATCGCGCTGCCCGGCTTCGTCGACCTGCACACGCACCTTCGCGAGCCAGGTCGAGAGGATGCCGAGACCGTCGAGACCGGAACCCGCGCGGCGGCACTTGGTGGCTTCACGGCCGTGCACGCGATGGCCAACACCGATCCGGTCGCCGACGTCGCGGGTGTCGTCGAGCAGGTCTGGCGGCTTGGCCAGGAGGCCGGGCACTGCGACGTTCATCCGGTCGGCGCCGTGACTGTCGGGCTGGCCGGCGAGCGCCTCGCCGAGCTCGGCGCGATGGCGGACTCCGCGGCCCGCGTACGGGTGTTCTCCGACGACGGCAAGTGCGTGCACGACCCGCTGCTGATGCGCCGGGCGCTGGAGTACGTCAAGGCGTTCGACGGTGTCGTCGCGCAGCACGCGCAGGAGCCGCGGCTGACCGAGTCGGCGCAGATGAACGAGGGCGAGTGGTCCGGCACTCTCGGTCTCGCCGGCTGGCCCGCGGTCGCCGAGGAGGCGATCATCGCCCGGGACTGTCTCCTCGCCGCACACGTCGGCTCACGGGTGCACTTCTGTCACGTGTCGACCGCCGGCTCGGTCGAGCTCGTCCGGTGGGCGAAGGCGAAGGGGTGGAACGTCACCGCCGAGGTGACGCCGCACCACCTCCTGCTGACTGACGAGCTGGTCGCGTCGTACGACCCGGTCTACAAGGTCAACCCGCCGCTGCGGACGAACGACGACGTCGCGGCGCTGCGAGCCGCGCTCGCCGACGGCACGATCGATGCGGTCGCGACCGATCATGCGCCGCACGCGCTCGAGGACAAGGAGACGGAGTTCGCCGCCGCGGCGTTCGGCATGACGGGCTTGGAGACCGCCCTGTCCGTGGTCGCAACGTCGATGGTCGAGACCGGTCTGCTCGACTGGGCCGGCGTCGCCGACCGGATGAGCGTGCGACCCGCGGCGATCGGCAGGCTGTCGCGACAGGGCCGGCCGTTGGAGCCCGGCGCCCCCGCCAACCTCGTCCTGATCGACCCGGCGGTCCGCTGGACGGTCGATCCGACGGCGTCAGCCAGCCGCAGCCGCAACACGCCGTTCGCGGGCCGCGAGCTCGCGGCGCGAGTGGTCGCGACGTTCCTGCGCGGCAAGCCGACCGTCCTGGACGGCAAGCCGACGTGACAGCGCTCTTGATTGCGGACGGCACCAAGCTGTTTGCGGACAGCACTAAGAAGGTGCTGATCGATCCCCACCCGGCATGGGGGAGCCTCGGCGTCGGCATTGCCGCCGCAGTCGTCTTCCTGGCCTTCGCAGTGTGGATCGTGATCCAGCGCGTCAAGCATGGAAAGGACGGCAACGATGACTGAACCGGCGATCCTCGTGCTCGAGGACGGCCGGACCTTCCGCGGCCGGTCCTACGGTGCGGTCGGAGAGACCTTCGGCGAAGCGGTCTTCACCACTGGCATGACCGGCTACCAGGAGACCTTGACCGACCCGTCGTTCCATCGCCAGGTTGTCGTCCAGACGGCCCCGCACATCGGCAACACCGGGATCAACGATGAGGACCCCGAATCGCGGCGGGTGTGGGTCTCCGGGTACGTCGTCCGCGACCCCGCACGGGTGCCGAGCAGCTGGCGCTCGCAACGCACTCTCGACGCGGAGCTTGCTGCGCAAGGCGTCGTCGGGATCAGCGGCATCGACACCAGGGCGCTCACCCGCCACCTCCGCGAGCGCGGCGCCATGCGGGTGGGCGTGAGCAGCGTCGCGACCGACACCGACGCGCTGCTTCAGCGCGTGCTGGCCAGCCCGGGCATGGAAGGCGCGGACCTCGCCGGCGAGGTCACCACGCCTGAGGCCTACGTCGTTCCCGCCGTTGGCCACAAGCGCTTCACGGTGGCTGCCGTCGACCTGGGCATCAAGGCGTCAACGCCGCGCTACATGTCCGAGCAGGGCTGCGAGGTGCACGTGCTGCCGTCGACCGCGACCGCGCAGGACATCCTCGCGGTGTCGCCCGACGGCGTGTTCTTCTCCAACGGTCCGGGCGACCCGGCGACCGCTGACGGGCCGGTGGCCGCGCTGCGCGGGGTGCTCGGCGTCAAGCCGGTGTTCGGTATCTGCTTCGGCAACCAGATCCTCGGCCGCGCGCTCGGCTTCGGGACCTACAAGCTGAAGTTCGGGCACCGCGGCGTGAACCAGCCGGTGCAGGACCGTCGTACTGCGCAGATCGCGATCACCAGCCACAACCACGGCTTCGCGGTCGACGCGCCGACGGACGGTCCGGCAACCACGGAGTACGGCAAGGTCGAGGTCAGCCACATCGACCTCAACGACGGCGTCGTCGAAGGCTTGCGCTGCCTCGACATCCCGGCGTTCTCGGTGCAGTACCACCCGGAGGCCGCACCCGGACCACACGATGCGACGAACCTGTTCGCAGCATTCACCCAGCTGATGGAAGGCGCTCGCTAGTGCCCAAACGCACCGACATCAACAGCGTCCTGGTGATCGGGTCGGGGCCGATCGTCATCGGTCAGGCGTGCGAGTTCGACTACTCGGGCACCCAGGCGCTTCGGGTGCTTCGCGAAGAGGGACTGCGGGTCAGCCTGGTCAACTCCAACCCGGCCACGATCATGACCGACCCGGAGTTCGCGGAGGCGACCTACGTCGAGCCGATCACGCCGGAGTACGTCGAGAAGGTCATCGCCGCGGAACGTCCCGACGGGCTGCTCGCGACGCTCGGCGGCCAGACCGCCCTCAACACCGCAGTGGCGCTGCACGAGCGAGGCGTCCTCGAGAAGTACGGCGTCGAGCTGCTCGGTGCCTCGGTCGATGCGATCCACGCCGGCGAGGACCGCGAGAAGTTCAAGGCCGTCTGCGACGCCATCGGCGCCGACTACGCGCGCAGCACCCTGGTGCGCAGCGTCGAGGACGGCGTGACCGTCGCCGGCGAGCTCGGCTACCCACTTGTGCTGCGTCCCTCCTTCACCCTCGGTGGCGCCGGCTCCGGTTTCGCCCACGACGAGGGCGAGCTTCGCTCGATGCTCGCGGCCGGTCTCGCGCAGAGCCCGGTGCACGAGGTCCTCGTCGAGGAGAGCGTCCTCGGCTGGAAGGAGTTCGAGCTCGAGGTCATGCGCGACCGCAACGACAACTGCGTCGTCGTCTGCTCGATCGAGAACTTCGACCCGATGGGTGTCCACACCGGCGACAGCATCACGGTCGCGCCTGCGATGACCCTGACCGACCGCGAGTACCAGGTCATGCGGGACACCGCGTTCGCGGTCATCCGGCAGGTCGGCGTCGAGACCGGAGGCTCCAACATCCAGTTCGCCGTGGACCCGGCGACCGGACGCCAGGTCGTCATCGAGATGAACCCGCGGGTGTCGCGCTCAAGCGCGCTCGCTTCGAAGGCGACGGGCTTCCCGATCGCGAAGATCGCAACGAAGCTCGCGCTCGGCTACACCCTGGACGAGATCCCGAACGACATCACCCGGGAGACACCGGCCAGCTTCGAGCCGAGCCTCGACTACATGGTCGTGAAGATTCCGCGGTTCGCCTTCGAGAAGTTCCCCGGCGCCAACACGACTCTCACGACGCACATGAAGAGCGTCGGCGAGGTGATGGCCCTTGGCCGCAGCTTCACCGAAGCGCTGCAAAAGGCGACTCGGTCACTTGAAGCCAAGGGCGCCGAGCTCGACTTCGCGTCGCCGCTCGGCGCCGTCGAGGAGTGGCTGCCCAAGGCGAAACGGCCCCACGACCGTCGCCTGCAGGCGGTGGTGCAGGCGATGCGGGCGGGCGCGGACGTCGCGCTGCTGCATCGCGAGACCGGGATCGACCCGTGGTTCCTCGACCAGCTCGTGCTGCTCGGCGAAGTGGCTGATGAGCTCAAGGATGCGTCACAGCTCGACGCGGACTCGCTGCGTGCCGCCAAGCGGCACGGCTTCTCCGACGCGCAGATCGCGGCGATCCGCGGTGACGTCGCAGAGGACGACGTACGCCGGCTGCGTCACGCGCTTGGCGTTCGACCGGTCTACAAGACCGTCGACACCTGCGCGGCAGAGTTCGAGGCGAAGACGCCGTACCACTACTCGTCGTACGACGAGGAGGACGAGGTCTCGCCGGGCCAGCGACCCAAGGTGCTGATCCTCGGCAGCGGACCGAACCGCATCGGGCAAGGTGTCGAGTTCGACTACTCGTGCGTCCATGCGTGCTACGCGTTGCACGACGCGGGCTACGAGACCGTGATGGTCAACTGCAACCCCGAGACGGTGTCGACCGACTACGACACATCGGACCGGCTCTACTTCGAGCCGCTCACCTGTGAGGACGTGCTCGAGGTCGTTGCTGCGGAGCAGCGCAGTGGTGAGGTCGTGGGTGTCGTCGTACAGCTCGGCGGTCAGACGCCACTCGGGCTTGCGCAACGGTTGAAGGACGCGGGTGTGCCGATCGTCGGTACCCCGCCGGAGGCGATCCATCTTGCGGAGGAACGCGGAGCGTTCGGTCAGGTGCTCGCGGAAGCGGGACTCGTCGCGCCGAAGCACGGCACGGCACGGTCGTTCGAAGAGGCCGTCGGCATCGCGCACGAGATCGGCTACCCGGTCCTCGTCCGCCCGTCGTACGTCCTCGGCGGGCGCGGCATGGAGATCGTCTACGACGACGCGACGCTGCACGACTACATCGACCGCGCAACCGAGGTGAGCCCTGAGCACCCGGTGCTCGTCGATCGGTTCCTCGACGACGCGATAGAGGTCGACGTGGACGCGCTGTACGACGGCGAGGAGCTGTTCCTCGGCGGCGTGATGGAGCACATCGAGGAGGCCGGCATCCACTCCGGCGACTCGGCGTGCGTGCTGCCACCGATCACCCTGGGCCGCGCGGACATCGCGCGCATCCGCGAGGCTACGGAGGCGATCGCGCGCGGTGTCGGCGTGCGCGGCTTGCTCAACGTGCAGTTCGCGATCGCCGGTGACGTGCTCTACGTCCTGGAAGCCAACCCGCGGGCGAGCCGGACGGCTCCCTTCGTCTCGAAAGCGACGGCGGTCCCGCTGGCCAAGGCGGCCGCTCGCGTAATGCTGGGCGCCTCGGTCGCGCAGCTGCGCGAGGAGGGAATGCTGCCGGCCGGTGACGGCGCCGATCTGCCGCTCGACGCGCCGATCTGCGTGAAGGAGGCGGTCCTGCCGTGGAACCGCTTCGCCGGCGTGGACACCGTTCTCGGCCCGGAGATGAAGTCCACCGGTGAGGTGATGGGGGTGGACGCCGGGTTCGGTACGGCGTTCGCGAAGTCGCAGGAGGCGGCGTACGGCGCACTGCCGACGAAGGGCCGGGTGTTCGTGTCGGTCGCGAACCGTGACAAGCGGCACCTGATCTTCCCGGCGAAGCGGCTCGCGGACCTCGGATTCGAAGTGCTCGCGACGGTCGGGACGGCGGAAGTGCTCCGGCGCAACGGGGTCGCCGCTACGGTGGTCCGCAAGCTCTCCGACGGCAGAGGCGAGGACGGCGAGCCGACCATCGTCGACCGGATCGTCGCGGGCGA